>CAZXIN010000037.1:0-59120 GCA_964640795.1 uncultured Pseudoalteromonadaceae bacterium
TGTCAGAAACAAGACATTGCCGACTTTTAATATTAGGCTCAGGCCCTGCTGGGTATGCTGCAGCGGTTTATGCGGCACGTGCCAATCTTAACCCTGTTTTAATTACGGGGATCCAACAAGGCGGTCAGCTCACTACGACAACCGATGTTGAAAATTGGCCAGGTGACCCCGAAGGGCTTACAGGGCCTGATTTGATGGTTCGTATGCGCGAACATGCAGAGAAGTTCGATACAGAAATTGTTATCGACCACATTAATGAGACTGACTTAAAACAACGCCCCTTTGTCTTAAAAGGCGATAACGCAACCTATACCTGCGATGCTTTAATTATTTCTACAGGTGCATCTGCTAAATACCTTGGAATGGAAAGCGAAACCGCCTTCATGGGTAAAGGTGTATCAGCTTGTGCAACATGTGATGGCTTCTTTTATAAGAACCAAAAGGTCGCTGTTGTCGGCGGCGGTAATACAGCCGTTGAGGAAGCACTGTATCTGTCAAATATTGCTTCAGAAGTTCATGTTGTTCACCGTAGAGATTCCTTCCGTAGTGAAAAGATTTTGGCTGATCGTCTATTAGACAAGGCAGAAAATGGCAATGTAACTTTGCATTTGAACCGCACTCTTGATGAAGTATTAGGCGACCAAATGGGCGTAACGAATATTCGCGTCAAAGATACGGATTCAGACCAAACCGAAGAAATCGATGTTATGGGACTATTTATCGCTATTGGCCACAAACCCAATACCGATATCTTTGAAGGCCAAGTCGATATGAAAGACGGCTACATTACCATACAAAGTGGTACCGAAGGTAACGCAACTCAAACAAGTGTTCCGGGTGTATTTGCGGCTGGAGATGTCTGTGATCATATATACCG
Organism: uncultured Pseudoalteromonadaceae bacterium; assembly: GCA_964640795.1. Classification (GTDB taxonomy): domain Bacteria; phylum Pseudomonadota; class Gammaproteobacteria; order Enterobacterales; family Alteromonadaceae; genus M269. The sequence continues at coordinate 878 of CAZXIN010000037.1, forward strand.
TCAAGCAATAACATCTGCCGGAACAGGTTGTATGGCGGCTTTGGACGCCGAGAAATATCTAGACGCTCTTTAATTTTTTGATATTAATTACCTTAAAATGACAACAAAGGCTCGCTTCGCGAGCCTTTTTTATTTATAAACATATTATCACCTACTCGAATCTGGCACTTTTGAATAACCAACCACTACTTCGTTACCTCGAACAAAATGAGCCGTTTCCAGCACTGGAAACGGCATGGCAGGAGCCCAACGGTCTATTAGCCATGGGAGCTGATTTGTCAGTTGAGCGTCTTCTCAATGCCTACTCTCATGGAATATTTCCTTGGTATAGCCACGGAGACCCTATACTTTGGTGGTCTCCTGATCCAAGAGCTGTTCTCATGATAGGTGAATTTAAACCGTCAAAGAGTTTGGTAAAACATCATCGAAAACTCACTGAGTTGAAAGTGACTCGGAATAAAGCGTTTGACGAAGTCATTGAGGCATGTGCAACTTCTCCAAGACAAGATAACGGTACGTGGATCACGTCAACTATGATTGAAGCCTACAAAGCATTACATAGAGCACACGTAGCCCATTCAATTGAAGTTTGGCTAGAGGATGAGTTAGCTGGTGGTTTATACGGTGTAGGTGTCGGTCAGGTGTTCTGTGGAGAATCAATGTTTCATAGAACGACTAATGCTTCCAAAATCGCATTCTGGTACCTCAACGAACACCTAGCATCCTTCGGTTATAAAATGATCGACTGCCAGATGCTAAACCCTCATTTGGAATCTCTGGGCGTCTATGAAATATCTCGTGCTAGTTTTTCTCGACAAATAAACACATTGATGAGAGAAGACATCTCACCTGAATGTTGGAAGCCGGATCAAATCACTTTTAAGCATGAAGGTGTCACTCAATGAAGTTTGGCATAACACAAGAATTTAAATGCAGTTATTTACCTGAACACAATGAACGACTCTTAGTGTTTGCTGAACAAACAGCCAATATCGAAACCTACGAATCGCTTATACATGCGGGCTTTCGTCGAAGTGGAGAGCAAATCTACCGCCCTCATTGTATGAACTGTCAAGCTTGCCAATCGATAAGGTTACCTGTAGAGCAATTTCGTCCATCTCGTAGCCAAAAACGATTGTTGAACAAGAATAAAGATTTAAGAATCGAATTAAGTCAACAGAATAAAGACAACTACTATGATATCTATGAAGCCTATATTAATATTAGGCATCAAGATGGCAGTATGTATCCTGCAACTCGGCCGCAATATGAGGGCTTTTTACCCAGCTCCTGGCTTGATCAATATTATATGGAGTTTTGGTTGGAAGATCGGCTGATCGGTATTGCTGTCACAGATGCACTTAAGCTCTCTTTGTCAGCTTTGTATACATTTTTCTTACCAGAATTTGAAAACCGTTCCATAGGAACATGGGCAATTTTGCAACAAATTGAGTTAACTAAGGAGCTAAAAAAGCCTTATTTGTATCTCGGCTATCAAATCGACGAATGTCGAAAAATGAACTACAAAAGCAACTTCAAGCCCAATGAACGCTTTATTAATGATCGTTGGTTTCTCTTCCCAGTGAGCTAATTTTCCCTTTTATAGGGATAAATTGATATTATTTGAAAAAAAACACCGCATTTGCTTTACAGTGTACAACTTATTGGGCAAAATCTGCGCGGCAATTTTTACACTATCTGAGGTTAAGCTGACTAAATGGCGAAAGAAGACAGTATTGAAATGGAAGGAACGGTGCAAGACACACTTCCAAATACAATGTTCCGTGTGGAATTAGAGAATGGTCACGTGGTGACTGCGCATATTTCTGGAAAGATGCGCAAAAATTATATTCGTATTTTAACAGGCGACAAAGTTACTGTTGAAATGACGCCTTATGATTTGACCAAAGGTCGTATTATCTACCGCGCAAGATAAGCCTTTTCAGCAATTCAGAAAAAAGCTCAACTTAATGTTGAGCTTTTTTATATCGGTATAACGCAAGAAGCATCGTTAGACTTCTGTTGCTTTAGACTTTTTCAAAGATTCATAAGTAAACGACAATTTATCCTTTTTCAGGTCGATCTTGACGTTACCACCATCAGACAATTGACCAAATAAAAGCTCATTCGCCAATTCTTTCTTAATGTCTTCCTGAATAACACGGCTCATTGGCCTTGCACCCATAGATTTGTCATAACCTTTCTCAGATAGCCACTTTCTAGCTTTATCAGTCACCTCAAGCGACACAGATTTAGCATCTAATTGCGCTTGCAATTCCACGATAAACTTATCAACAACCTGTAAAATAACGTCTTCATTTAAGTGATTAAACCAAATGATGCCGTCCAAACGGTTTCGGAATTCAGGCGTAAACACCTTATTGATTTCAGACATCGCATCAAAACTATGATCTTGCTGCTTAAACCCAATCGATGTACGAACAGTTTCTTGAACACCAGCATTCGTTGTCATGACCAGTACAATGTTCCTAAAATCGACTTTACGGCCATTATTGTCTGTTAGGGTCCCATGGTCCATAACCTGCAATAAAATGTTATACACGTCGCTGTGTGCCTTCTCAATCTCATCAAGCAGTACAACAGCATGTGGATTTTTAATAACAGCATCCGTCAACATACCGCCTTGATCAAAACCAACATAACCTGGCGGTGCACCTATCAAACGGCTCACTGCGTGACGTTCCATGTATTCAGACATATCGATACGGATAAGCTCGACCCCCATCACTTTAGCCAGCTGTTGTGTCACTTCAGTCTTCCCTACGCCAGTAGGGCCAGCAAACATAAAACTACCGATCGGCTTTTCTTCTGCACCTAGACCGGAGCGAGACAGTCGAATGGCATCAGTTAAAGAGGTAATCGCCTTATCTTGCCCAAACACCACCATTTTCAAGTTTCTGTCTAAGTTCTTAAGAACATCTTTATCAGAAGCAGATACTGAGTTCTCTGGTATGCGTGCTATTTTAGCAATGATATTTTCAATATCCGTAACATTAATCGTTTTCTTACGTTTGGAAACAGGTAATAACTGCTGACTCGCGCCCGCTTCGTCAATCACATCAATTGCTTTATCAGGTAACTGGCGTTCATTGATATACTTCGACGAAAGCTCCGCAGCAGCACGAATAGCTTTATTGGTAAATCGGATATTATGATGTTCTTCGTAACGCGATTTAAGGCCTAATAAAATTTTTGTGGTATCACTGACACTCGGTTCAACGACATCCACTTTTTGGAAACGGCGAGCAAGTGCTCTGTCCTTCTCAAAAATCCCCTGAAACTCTTGATAAGTCGTCGAACCTATACACCTCAGTTCTCCACTGGACAATTTGGGCTTCAACAGGTTTGAGGCATCCATCACACCACCAGAAGCCGCTCCTGCACCAATAATGGTGTGAATTTCATCAATAAATAAAATAGCATCAGGATCTTTTTCAAGCTCCTTTAATATAGCTTTGAGGCGCTTCTCAAAATCACCTCGATATTTAGTACCGGCCAATAAACCACCAAGATCTAATGAATAGACTGTGGCTGACGCGATGACATCCGGTGTATCACCCTGAACGATACGATAAGCTAACCCTTCTGCAATGGCTGTTTTACCAACACCTGCCTCACCAACGAGTAAAGGGTTGTTCTTTCTTCGACGACATAATATTTGTACTGTTCTTTCCAGTTCATCGTTTCGGCCAATGAGCGGGTCTATTTTACCGTCTTTTGCTTGCTGATTAAGATTGGATGAGTACTTTGCAAGTGCACTAGTATTCTCTTCAGCTTCTCCAGCGTCTTCATCATTTTCGTTACGCGCGGTTTCTTCTTCGCTTTTCGACACACCATGAGAAATATAGTTAACAACGTCTAAACGAGTCACATCAGCTTTTTTAAGAATGTAGACTGCTTGAGATTCTTGCTCGCTGAATATAGCAACTAATACGTTGGCACCACTCACTTCTTCCTTACCAGAAGATTGCACATGGAAAACTGCTCGTTGCAAAACACGCTGAAACCCCAGAGTGGGTTGGGTTTCTCGCTCGTTCGTTTCGTCTTCGAGAATAAGAGGCGTGGTATCTTTAACAAAATCGATTAGCTCGGTTTTTAATGAATCAACATTTGCACTACAGGCTTTAAGAGCATCCTGTGCGGCCGCATTATCTAACAATGCGAGTAACAAATGTTCAACCGTCATAAATTCATGGCGATTTTCACGAGCAAATATAAAGGCCTCGTTAAGCGTTCGTTCTAAATCTTTATTTAACATACTCTAATGCCCTCTACTACTTAAGCCATTTCCATCGTACACATTAACGGATGCTGATTCTTCTTTGCGTACTGGTTCACATGCATTACTTTTGTCTCTGCAATTTCTGCAGTAAATACACCGCACACTGCTCTACCCTGATAGTGTACTGCTAACATTAACTGATATGCCTTTTGTTCGTCCATCCTAAAAAATACTTTTAATACATCTACAACGAAATCCATCGGCGTATAATCGTCATTATTGAGTATTACTTTATACATAGGCGGCGGCTGCACTTTCTTTTTAACCGCCTCAATTTGCTTCTCTTTTGTGGTCCCAATTAGGGTATCTTTACTCATAACGCCATCTTAATGTGAAATTTTTTTGACTTTTCTGTAATTTCTGGCAAATTGACTTGACAGAACGTGGTTAAAAAACCTACATTTTTTAAGTGTTAGAAAATAATAATAATAATACTAGCACAATGTAACACTCCCACTATTGTGGGGATTATAAAAGGTTAGTTCAAGGGACTAAGAGGAAGTAGAAGTATGGCAGTTGGTAAAGTTAAGTGGTTCAACAACGCTAAAGGGTTTGGTTTTATTGTTCCTGAAGACGGTGGTGATGATGTTTTTGCACATTATTCCACTATTCAGATGGAAGGATATCGCTCACTCAAAGCAGGACAAGAAGTTAAATATGAGGTTATGCAAGGCCCTAAGGGCTTACATGCTGAAAATATAGACTTTTCGGATATGAAAGGCGAACCAGAAAGTTAAAGGTAGTTAAAAACTACAATTCAATAAAAAAGCAGATGTTAATCATCTGCTTTTTTGTATCTACTAATTAAGTATGAAGAGTTACGGGTTCACTATATTAAGCAAACCCACTCATCATTTTAATTTTTAAGCTGTTAAAGCCGCCAGTGCTGCATTTAATGTTGCACTTGGACGCATAGCTTTAGATGCCAACTCATCATCGAACATATAGTAGCCATCCAAATCAACAGCAGGTCCTTGAGCACCATTGAGTTCATCGACGATTTTCTGCTCATTAGCTGACAAATCATTCGCCAATTGAGTAAATGTTGCACTCAGCTCAGCATCATCCGTTTGCTCTGCTAAAGTCTGGGCCCAGAACATAGCAAGGTAGAAGTGACTTCCGCGATTATCAAGCTCATTCACTTTTCTAGAAGGTGACTTGTTTTCAATCAGGAATTTACCTGTGGCTTTATCTAACGCATCAGCTAATACCTTCGCTTTAGCATTACCCGTCGTTTGGCTCAAGTGCTCTAGAGAAGCAGCTAAAGCTAAAAACTCACCCAATGAATCCCAACGTAAGTGGCCTTCTTTTTCAAATTGTTGAACGTGCTTAGGAGCAGAACCACCAGCACCGGTTTCGAACAAGCCACCGCCATTCATAAGCGGCACTATTGACAGCATTTTTGCACTTGTGCCTAATTCTAGAATTGGAAACAAATCTGTAAGGTAGTCACGTAATACGTTACCTGTCACAGAAATAGTATCTTCACCTTTCTTCATACGCTCTAGCGAGAACTGTGTTGCTTCAACAGGCGCTAATATTCTGATATCCAAACCATTGGTATCATGTTCACCAAGGTATTGATTTACTTTTTTGATTAACTCTGAGTCATGAGCGCGTGCTTCATTTAACCAAAATACGGCTGGGGTATTAGATAAACGAGAACGATTAACCGCTAATTTAACCCAGTCTTGGATAGGCAAATCTTTGACCTGGCACATTCTCCAGATATCACCTTCTTCAACATCGTGTTGAAGTAAAACATTACCGCTCGCATCGATAACTTCCACAGTACCATTAGCTGGAACTTCGAATGTTTTGTCGTGTGAGCCATATTCTTCAGCTTTTTGCGCCATCAAACCAACGTTCGGGATAGTTCCCATTGTTGTTGGATCAAATGCACCATGTTGTTTACAAAAATCAATAGTTGCTTGATAAACACCTGCATAACAGCGGTCAGGAATAACGGCCTTAGTATCATGCAGCTGACCATCTGGCCCCCACATTTGACCAGAAGAACGAATGGCTGCTGGCATAGAGGCATCAATAATAATATCGCTAGGCACATGTAAATTCGTAATTCCCTTGTCCGAGTTAACCATCGCCATTTCTGGACGTTGCTCGTAACATGCTGCGATATCAGCTGTAATCTCGTCTTGCTTTTCTTGTGATAATTGGCCTAATTTGGCGTATAAATCACCAATACCATTATTCACGTCAACACCCATTTCAACGAAGGTGTCACCGTGCTTAGCAAAAACGTCTTTATAATAAACTTTAACTGCATGACCAAAAATAATAGGGTCAGAGACTTTCATCATTGTCGCTTTCATGTGTAGTGAAAACAAAACCCCTTGTTCTTTCGCATCATTAATTTCAGCTTCAAGAAAGTCACGCAATGCATTCACGCTCATGACAGAGCCATCAATAATCTCACCAGCCAACAAAGGCGTACTGGCTTTAAGTACTGTTGCTTCGCCTTGTGCGTTTTTAAACTCAATACGAACGTCAGTATCTTCAGCAACAGTGGTAGATTTTTCACTACCAAAGAAATCGCCACCATTCATGCTCGCAACATGAGATTTAGAGTCTGAACTCCAAGGCCCCATCGAGTGAGGGTTAGTACGTGCATATTGCTTAACAGAAGCAGGCGCGCGGCGATCAGAGTTACCTTCGCGTAGTACAGGGTTTACTGCACTACCTTTAATTTTGTCGTACTTAGCTTTAACGTCAGCTTCTTTATCATTCTGAGGCTCTTCTGGGTAATCTGGTAAAGCATACCCTCTAGCTTGTAGCTCTTTGATAGTCGCTTGCAATTGAGGCACAGAGGCGCTGATGTTTGGTAGCTTGATAATGTTAGCTTCAGGCTTTTGTGCTAATTCACCTAATTCAGCTAATGCATCAGATATCTGCTGTTCACTTGTAAGGTATTCAGGGAAATTCGCAATCACACGACCAGCTAACGAAATATCTCGCGTTTCTACATCTACAGATGAAAATTGCGTGAATGCCTGTACAATTGGCAATAAAGAATAAGTTGCTAAGGCAGGCGCCTCGTCAGTCTTTGTGTAAATGATCTTAGATTGAGTCATAAAGAATCCTATAAACGAAACCATAATTTGTCGCATAAGCGACATATAAACTTTCTGTGTATAACCGATATCTATTAATATGAGCGTTCTGCTACAAAATGACTGAACAGAGAGTCGTCAACTAAACAGAGAGTCGTCAAAATAAAAGCGGCGAAATTTAGGGAGCGAATTCTATAGCAATTCGCTACATATTTGAAATTTGTGGCGGCTTTTAATGCGATAAGTTATGCAAAAAATACAAAAAAGAACCAAAAAACATTCTCGGCAACAACACAGCAACAAAAAACCAACAATTGTTCTTTTCAATAAACCTTTTAATGTTTTAACGCAATTTACAGATGCAGAGAACCGAGCAACACTCAAAGATTATATTCCAATTGAGCAAATATACGCCGCAGGGAGATTAGATAGAGACAGCGAAGGGCTTTTAGTATTAACCGACGACGGTAAACTTCAACACAAATTGGCTTCTCCAGAAAATAAAACCAGCAAAACCTATTGGGTCCAAGTTGAAGGCGTTCCTACAACAGCCGCTATAGAATCCTTATGTCTCGGAGTCGAGTTGAAAGATGGAAAAACAAGACCAGCGAAAGTCTCCATTATTAGTGAGCCATCGATTTGGCCTCGTACTCCCCCAATAAGAGAGCGTCAGCAAATCCCGACAACTTGGCTATCCATTACACTCACCGAAGGTAAAAATAGGCAAGTCAGAAGAATGACAGCTCACGTAGGCTATCCCACGCTTAGGTTAATAAGGTATCGAATTGGTAACTGGACGATCGATGGTATCCCTAATGGCGAGTATCGTGTCTTGCCGACTTAATCTATGTGATTAATACGAGTGAACACAACCAATAACAAAGTCGTATGAAAGACGTCGTGTATAGTTGGTATTAAGGTTCGCCTTTTGCTAGAATTCCGCTCCGATTTTCCGCCTCCAATTAGGTCAAATGTCCAGCAACAATCCAAATCCAAACAACAATATGAAAGTCATTGTCGGTATGTCCGGCGGTGTTGATTCATCTGTCGCAGCTTATTTATTGCTTCAACAGGGATATCAAGTTGAAGGTTTGTTTATGAAAAACTGGGAAGAGGATGATGATACTGAGTACTGCTCAGCAGCAGAAGATCTAGCTGACGCTCAGGCAGTGGCAGACAAACTAAATATACACCTTCACACTATCAATTTTGCAGCTGAATACTGGGACAATGTATTCGAGTACTTTCTTGAAGAATACAAAGCAGGTAGAACACCAAACCCAGACATCATGTGTAACAAGGAAATTAAGTTCAAAGCCTTTCTAGAGTTTGCTGCTGAAGACTTAGATGCTGACTTTATTGCAACCGGGCATTATGTTCGCAGAACAGAAGGTGAGTTGGAACAGACTGACATTCAGTTACTCAGAGGTTTAGATGGCAACAAGGATCAGAGTTACTTTCTCTACACCTTAGGCAAAGAACATCTTGCTAAAACACTATTTCCAGTTGGCGAACTAGAAAAGCCGGTCGTTAGGCAAATTGCAGAAGAACAAGGTTTTGTTACTCATGATAAGAAAGACAGTACAGGCATATGCTTTATAGGCGAAAGAAAGTTTAAAGACTTTTTAAGTCGCTTTTTACCCGCTCAACCAGGCATTATCGAAACCGCTGAAGGGCAAGAAATTGGTGAACACCAAGGACTGATGTATCACACTTTAGGACAGCGCAAAGGCTTACTTATTGGTGGTAAAAAAGAGTTCGGTGAAGAACCTTGGTACGTGGTTGATAAAGATGTTCCTCGTAACGTTTTAATTGTCGGCCAGGGTGCCGAACATCCAAGGCTTTATTCCAAAGGTTTAATAGCCAAGCAATTGCATTGGGTAGATCGGGGCACCCCCAACGAAGAGTTTCGTTGTGCCGTCAAAACCCGTTATAGACAGCATGATATACCTTGCACTGTTAAAGTACTTGATGAGGATCATGTCGAAGTCATGTTCGACGAACCTCAAAAAGCTGTAACGCCAGGGCAATCTGCGGTCTTCTATCAACAGGCGTGCTGCCTAGGTGGTGGCATCATTCAAGACTACATTCGGTAATGTTGTATGCTAGATTTTGAAAAAACATTAGCACTCGCCGGCGTATGTCAGGCGGCGGCATTAGTTCAACAGATTGCAAGAAAAGGCGAGCCTAATGAAGACGCCTTTGAAACGTCGGTCAAAAGTATTACGGTGACTTCTCCAGAACACCCTGAAGAGGTTTTTGGTAGTTTTGATAAACTCAAACTTGGGTATAGCGTTTTAGCCAATCAATTAGGTAACAAATCTAAAGCAAAAGATGCTGAAATAACGCGTTACATTGCCAATCTGTTAGGATTAGAACGCAAACTTGTCAGTAAAAAGAAAAAGTTTAATGAGCTTGCTCAGCGAATAGAACAAATACAAAGGCAAGCACTCCACTACGGCCTGCTCGAAAGCAACATGATTGCTAATTTAGCGAGTGTATATGTCGATGTTATCTCTCCAATAGGCCCAAGAATACAAGTTTCAGGCATTCCAGAGAATTTAAAACAAGAACATATACAAAATAAAGTCAGAACTGCATTACTGGCCGGTGTTAGAGCTGCTGTTTTGTGGCGTCAAACGGGTGGCAAAAGAAGACATATTTTATTAAACCGAAAAGCGATTCTTGGCACGACCGAATTAGCTCTCGAAAAGATCAATCATATTTGAGGAAAAATCAATGACCACCACTGCGAATACAACGTCTAAAGAGCAAATGGCGTTGTCGACTTTAACAGCAGTTTCTCCTGTAGATGGACGTTACGGATCTAAAACAGAGAGTTTGAGAGAGGTATTCAGTGAATACGGACTACTCAAAAGTAGAGTGATAGTTGAAGTTCGTTGGCTACAAAAACTCGCAACAATTGAAAGCATTACCGAAATTCCAGCTTTTAGTGAAACAGCAAATGATTTGCTCAATACTCTTGTCGACAAATTCTGTTTAGCCGACGCACAAAGAATTAAAGCCATCGAAGCAACAACTAATCATGATGTCAAAGCTGTTGAGTATTTCCTGAAAGAGAAAGTGGCAGACAATGAAGAGCTTCATCAAATTAATGAATTTATTCATTTCGCTTGTACGTCTGAAGATATAAACAACTTGTCTCACGGCTTGATGTTAAATGATGCGATTCAAAATGTTGTATTGCCTTACTGCGATAAACTGATCAATGCATTAAAGCAGCTCGCAAAAGAGCATGCTACTGTTCCAATGATGGCAAGGACACATGGTCAACCAGCGTCCCCAACCACTATGGGTAAGGAGATGGCCAATGTTATGGTTCGGTTGCAAAAACAAAGGCAAATGATCGCAGGCGTTGAAATACTAGGGAAAATCAACGGCGCTGTCGGAAACTACAATGCTCATTTGTCAGCTTATCCAGATTCAGATTGGCACACTATTTCCAATGACTTTGTAACAAGCTTAGGGTTGACATGGAATGCCTACACAACACAAATTGAGCCACATGACTACATCGCCGAGTTGTTCGACGCTCTAGCTCGCTTCAATACCATATTAATTGATTTTGATAGAGATATATGGGGATACATTGCTTTGGGCCACTTCAAGCAACGTACAGTCGCTGGTGAAATCGGTTCTTCAACGATGCCTCATAAAGTTAATCCTATTGATTTTGAAAACTCCGAAGGCAATCTAGGGTTGGCTAACGCTATGTTAGGGCACTTATCATCAAAGCTCCCTATTTCACGCTGGCAGCGTGATTTAACAGACTCGACAGTACTAAGAAATTTAGGTGTTGGTATTGGCTATGCTGTCATTGCTTACCAAGCAACTTTAAAAGGGATAAGCAAATTAGAAGTTAACGAAGCAAGTTTGCTTGCAGAGCTAGATACCAATTGGGAGTTATTAGCCGAGCCTATTCAAACAGTGATGCGCCGCTACGGTATTGAGAAGCCTTACGAGAAGCTAAAGGAATTAACTCGTGGCAAGCGGGTCGATCAGCAAGGTATGGCTGAATTCATTGACACCCTTGATTTATCAGATCATGTTAAAGAAGACCTCAAACAGCTGACCCCGGCCAATTACATTGGCCGCGCTATCGAGTTTGTCAACGACATCAACTAATAGAGTATCAGCTTAACCCTAATTGACCTCTGGTCAGTTAGGGTGTACTGCTTTACCAGATCCTTCAGAAGCACTCATATAATGGGACAATTGATCAACATGCTCTTTTGTTTCATCAATCAAAGCACCAATCTCTTTCGCTGATTCAGTTGTACTTTGTGCCAGATTTCGCACTTCATCGGCAACGACAGCAAAACCACGCCCCGCCTCACCAGCTCTAGCCGACTCAATAGCAGCATTCAACGCTAATAAATTTGTTTGATTTGATATGTTATCGATAGTCTTAATGATATTACTAATCCTCTCCATGACTTGACTCATTGCGCCATGGGTGTTGGCTATCACAGCGTTTCTTTCTGAAACGTCTAAACCATAAAGCAGTACTTTCTCTAGCTCACCGTCATGATTTAAAACAGGCGAAATTGATGCCGAAAGCCTAACAAAATCGCCTCCACTGTTTTTCACCGACAACTCTTCGCTAATACAATTTCCCTGTTGTATTTTCCTCCAATCCTCTGTTTTAAGCATCCCTTCCAAATTCCCAACTATCTTAGAAACATGTTTGTTGTCACTGGCATTTAGAGCTGTCATTGTCAGTTCATTCGACATAATGAGCTCTCCCACTGAATCAAACTCCATCACCAAGTTGTTTTCTCCGATCGCATTCAAACGGACAGAGTTTTCAAGAAATTGCCTCTTTGTAAGATCAATATTGGCTTGGATCGCAATAAATCGTGAAAGTTTCCCAGCACTATCGAAAACAGGATTAATAGCAAGACTTATCCAATAAGCATTTCCTGCTTTATCGTAATTAAGAATGTCGTCACAGAATGGCGTGTTGTTCTTCAAATTATTTCGAATGCGATCAACGGTTTCTTTGTCGGTTCGTTCACCTTGTAACAAAGAGCCAGGTTTTTTTCCCGACATGTCTTCTAGTGAATACCCCGTTAACTTAGTAAAACCAGGGTTTACGTATTCCACCAACCCTTTTGAATCAGTAATAATGACCGAATTATCAGTTTCATTAGCGACAAGAGATAACAGATTAAAACGAGACTCTTGCTCAACACTTGCTGTAACGTCTGTCGCAAATTTAACCACTTTAAAGACATTACCTTCCATATCTAATATTGGGTTATACGAAGCCTCAATCCAGACCTCCCGCCCACCTTTACCGACCCGTCGGTATCGTCCAAGATGATACTTACCTTGCGCTAAATCTCGCCAGAATGCTTTGTAATCAGCTGTTTGCGCATCTTCCGCAGTTAAAAACATGGAATGATGTTTGCCTTTGATTTCATCCAGCGTATACCCCACTGCTCCTAAAAAGTTTTCATTGGCAAATAAAATTACACCTGAAGTATCAAACTCAATCACAGCTTGGGATTTAGAAATTGCCTTAATTTGACCTTCCATATCTGCAGCAAGTAATTTGTCTTTTGTTATATCTGAAGCGAATTTCACCACTTTAACAACATGGCCATTCTTATCTAAAATAGGATTATAGGTTGCCTGCAACCAGACACTTTCCCCTCGTTTCGTTACTCGCTTAAACTCACCTTGGCGAAAATTGCCTTCAGCTAAACTTGCCCAGAAAGATTGGTATTCTTTACTTGAAGCTTCGCTATTATCCACAAACATCTTGTGATGTTTGCCCTTTATTTCAGCTAAGCTATAACCTACAACCCTAAGAAAGTTATCATTTGCAGTCAGAATGTGGCCTTGTGGCGTAAACTCAATGACAGCTTGGGATCGATTTAATGCATCTGTAATTGCACCGTTATCGCTTTTGTTGCTATCTACAAAATTGAACATTCAACTCCCCCAAAAAAGTGATTCAGAATTAGCCATATATCTAGTCTTGATACCTACTAACCATAGTCCATATCAGTCAATACAGCCTAGTAATGTTACCTCACTTTACAAGAAAGAGTATATTTTTACACTTTAAGGTGACAAGTTATTATGATGGCTTTGCATCTAAACCAGCAGAAATATATTCAACCAGCTTTTCTATCACCGTCTTAATATCAAACTCCTCTTGAAAATCTGCTTTTGCAATTTCACCTAAAGCTTGACTAGACGCCATTGAAAATACAAACGTTCCCATGGCAAAATGCAATCGCCAAAACAGATCTGCGTCTGATAAATCAGGCACCACACCTTTAAGTGCACGAGTAAAGCGATTAAGTACATCACCAAAGTTCACCATCATGAAACGACGCAAATGCCCCTGAGTTTCGGTATAACCTCGCCCTAAAAGCTGTACGAAAATAGCCGTTCCATTAGGCCTGACTTTATTCAACGCTAGCAAAGGGCCGACTAAGGTTGTCATTAGCTGTTCTGTATTAGGTAAATCTTCATTGTTTAGTAATTCAGATAGTTGCTTATCAATATTGGGCATTAATGTCGTCAAATAACGCTGTAAAACTGCCTGAATAAGCAACTTCTTGGAACCAAAGTGATAATTAATTGAAGCTAAATTTACTTTCGCCATTTGTGTAATTGCGCGCATAGAAGTATCTGCAAAGCCATGTTCTGCAAATAAAGTTTCTGCAGCATCGAGGATTTGCTCTTTTGTTTTTGACGCCATATGGAATAAATTACGTTCTCGTTTGAAACAAGCGTTTAAATTTACGTGGAATTAGCGGTAGGTACAAGTAGCATTTATTTATATATGATGTGAAACCAACTGATACTCAAGCCTGTGTCCACTAGCAAGCTATTCGGCTTCAAGAAAAGTGAAAATGAAGCCGAATAAAATACTCACTTCTTATTGGCAAAACGAAGAACAAAGCGACTGGTTTTGCCTTCAGCTACATCCCATATCTTCTTCGCTTTATCATCAGACACATTCGTCAAAATAGGTAAATGGCCTGTCACCTCAAAGCCAGCAAGTTCCATTTCTGATATGACTATCTCTGGGTCAATCCGATGCAACGTGTTGCCAACACTTGCGGGAGCTCCCGATACGGCTTCGTGATCCACGACACCTAAAATACCATCCGGCTTTAGAAAAAATCTAATATTAGATAAGACTTTCTTCACTTCTATTTTCTCTGCTCCCTCCATTTCATAGTAGAAATCATGAAAACCGAGGATAATCAATACCGCATCAACACTATCTTCTTCAAGAGTAAGCCTGTTTAATGGTATATCAATGCGCTCAATATTCGCCAAACGATTATCACCGCCAAGCCGATTGGCCAATGACTCTCCGTAATATGCTAAAAAATGAGCATCGTTATGCAGTACCACGCGCCCCTTATCGCCAACAACATGTGATAAAAGTTCTGAGTAGTACCCACTTCCAGCTAAGATATCGACGACTATTTGATTTTGGCTAATGCCAAAAAAGTTCAATACCTCTTTAGGACTTCTATAACTATCTCGTCGTCTATCTTCTGCCGACCTTTGCGGATGACTAATGGCAGTATCAATTCTGTTGTCACCTAAGCCTTCAATAGCTAACGTCGACGATACAATCATTGAGGCGAACACTGCGTATATTAACCTGTGCATGATCACCTCTTATATCACTAGCATAGACATGATCTTATTTTTCAAAGGCCTAAATAATAGCTCGGCCAAAATGGCACCATAAAATAGTGTTAAAAAGGATACCGCTATCGCTAAAAAGAATTTTTCTCCCTGATAGTATGGGTCACTGAATGTCGCCAATAACCCAACGAGTGTTAAGACGGCCCCGGATGTATAAGAGTATAGGATAAGCTTTCTTAACGTCGGCAAGTATTGCTGCGCGTTTCTCTCCATTTTGGGTTCAATAAAAAACCACTTCAATAGACAGATGGTGTCTACTGTTTGCTTGACGCTACTGCTCATGACTGACAAGGCAAAAACCATCCCAACCGAGAGTAACAAACTAGGGGCATCAAAAAATAGAGCACCACGCCCAGCGAGGATGATTGACCATATAATCAATCCAACAGACACAAGCATTCCAACAATCCCACTGATGTTTAGTCCACCTTTACCGACTTCTTCCTTAAACTCAGTGAGCAACTCATCTGGTGACACATGAAATGCTGAGGCTATCGCCATATGTGATTCGGGAGAACAAGTGCCATCTTTTTCTATACGCTGTATAGTTCGATGGCTTATTCCAGCGACTTCACTGAGTTGCTCTTGTGACCAACCCTGTTCATTTCTTAGTTGCTTAATTCGCTCTGGTGATATGGACATGCAAACCTCTTTATTACATGAGTTAAGACAGTGACAGTTAAACTATCAAAAATACTTACGACACAACCACGACAGTATTACGACATAGGTCTGACAGAGCTAAAAATGTTCTTGAACCTAGGGTACGAGCCATTGGTATACCAACCTATCTAATGAAGTGATTGGCCTTGTTACTAAATTACCATAACCCATAAAATACCCTCATCAACGTCGCAATCACCCTAGCAACAGTGTAAAAAACGTGTTTAAGCATTATAAACAAACAACAGAATGACCTGACATGCGGTTAGGCGTATAATAGAGAGTATTAGTTCAGATATAAGCTTCGTTCATGACTGTTGAGATAGTTACACCGAATAAAACCACTACGTTAGAAACACCAACCAAGGTTTTAGCCAATTCACCGATTAAAAAAACGAGCGGTACAAGGATAGGGTTTGTCAGTTTAGGTTGTCCCAAAAACTTAGTCGACTCTGAGCGCATACTGACTCAATTGCGTACTGAAGGCTATGACGTTGTCCCAACATACAATGATGCAGATCTAGTTATCGTCAATACGTGCGGTTTTATTGACTCAGCAGTTCAGGAATCTCTGGATACTATAGGGGAAGCGCTAGCCGAGAATGGCAAAGTTATCGTTACGGGTTGTTTGGGCATTAAAGAAGATGAGATTCGTGAAGTACACCCTAATGTGTTAGCCATAACAGGCCCCCATGCCTATGAAGCTGTTGTTGAACAAGTGCACGAACACCTTCCTAAGCCTGAACATATCCCATTCGTCAGCCTTGTGCCTGACGTTGGTGTTAAGCTCACGCCAAAACATTACGCCTATTTAAAAATATCCGAAGGCTGTAATCACAGATGCACTTTTTGCATTATTCCTTCTATGCGAGGGGATCTGGTTAGTCGTCCGATTGGCGATATCCTTGACGAAGCCCAACGATTAAAAAATGCCGGTGTAAAAGAACTATTAGTGATCTCACAGGATACCAGCGCTTACGGTGTGGATGTTAAGTACCGGACCGGTTTTTGGGACGGCATGCCTATAAAGACCGACATGAAGGCATTGTGTGAAAAGCTAGCCAATATGGGCATCTGGGTGAGACTACATTATGTTTACCCTTACCCATCAGTCGATAAAGTCATTCCATTGATGGCTGAAGGTAAAATGCTGCCTTATTTAGATATCCCTTTTCAGCATGCTAGCCCTAGAATACTCAAATTGATGAAACGACCGGCTGCAGCTGAAAAAACCATGGAACGAATTAACAAATGGCGGGAAATATGCCCAGAGCTTGTGATTCGCTCTACTTTTATCGTCGGTTTCCCCGGTGAAACCGAAGAAGATTTTCAAATGTTGCTCGACTTTCTGGATGAAGCACAGCTCGACCGTGTTGGTTGTTTTAAGTATTCTGATGTTGAAGGCGCTAAAGCCAATGAGCTTCCCGATCCTGTATCTGAAGAAATTAAACAAGAACGTTTTGACCGATTTATGCAAAAACAGCAGCAAATCAGTACGACTAAGTTGCAAGCTCGTCTTGGTCAGACTATGGAAGTCCTGATAGACGAAGTCGACGAAGAAGGCGCTATTGGCCGATGCTACGCCGATGCTCCTGAAATAGATGGTCTTGTTTACCTCAACGATGATGTAGAGCTATTGCCAGGTGACAAAGTTACTGTGAAGATTACACACGCTGACGAATACGATTTGTGGGGCAGTCGAATCGTAAATCTAGAAGAGAAAGAGGCACAATAGTCAATGGAGTTTGGTATTTCTGATATTGCACAAGTCATCCAGATTGTTGTCGCGCCTATTTTTATGTTGACCGGCATCTCGGGGTTCTTAAATGTCATGTCTGGGCGTCTTGGGCGTATTGTCGATAGAGCTCGCATAATGGAAAAACGCCTTAATGTTCTTCAAAAACCTGACCTTATAGAAGTATCTGAAAAAGAGCTCAGAACATTGTGGAGACGCATTAAACTCATCAATTGGTCCATCGGATTATGTACCGCGTCGGCACTATTTGTTTGCGCCGTTGTTGTTGGCTTGTTTGTTGGTGATTTTTGGAAAGCTAACTTCGATATCATCATCGTAACGTTTTTCGTTATCGCCATGTTGCTATTGATTTTTGCTTTATTGATGTTTTTGAAAGAAGTACAACTGGCAACAAGGACATTAAAAATGGGTAATGAGGTATTCGATGAGTAAATATCATTGATACCAACCCAACTTGATGAGCTATCAGCAGGCAATAGATCCCATTAAATCATCAGCCCAGCGAAGGCCTTTCCAGTAATATTCTTTCAAAGAAAAAAGAGTCTTCAGCTGCTCCCCTTTCTCCAATTGCTTTAAGGAAGTTAGCACTTGTCCCATATTACCCGAGCTTTCTGTTAAGGCTACCTTGAGTTCGTGACTTAAAGGCAGTGAGCCAACAACACTATCCATACCAATACCCAGCACCGCATCGATGCCTGAAAAAAGCCCCAATGAAAAGTAATTACTCGGCTTACTTTCATTCATAGCTTCAGCGTAAAGCTCAAGTGTTTTTGCACGACATAATAATATCCTAAAGATTTCTATCGGCTGCTCAGACTCCGAGACAAGTAAAAGTATCATCGCCCACCTTTTCACTGCATCGATACCAAGCATAATCACCGCTTCTTGAACATCATTAACTTCCCTAACAAAGGAGAACAGCGAGCTGTTAACGAGCAATATGATCTTCATCGCAAGCCTTGGATCACAGACAATCAAGTCAGCAACTTCATTAATAGCAATATTAGGTCGTGTCAGCTCAGACAAAAGCCTTAATGTCACCTCCTTGTTAACCGGCACTTTAGTACCTTTAATAATTTTAGGCTTTTCTAAGTAATACCCTTGAAACAAATCAAAACCGAGATCAACACATTTATCAAACATCTCAAATGATTCAATCTTCTCGGCTAACAACTTAGCCGGATACTTCTTAAGCTGATCTACTTTGCTCTGAACATCTTCGAAGGAGCAAGCGAGCATATCGATTTTAACAATAGAGACTAAAGGTAAGAACTTCGTCCTTTCAGAGTCAAAAATATAGTCGTCTAAAGCGAACTCAAAACCTTGACGCGTTAATTCCTTAATTTTTGATAATACATTTGGTGTCGCTGGAACCGCTTCCAAAAGTTCAAGAATGATTCGATCTGTTGGACTAGGAAAAAAACTTGGCGACTGAATAAACCTTTCATCAACATTGATAAACATTGGATGGTTTGCGTTAAATTTCTCTTCGATAACGCAAGTACAAATATTCGTTAACAACTCACTTGTCACTTTTAAGTTATTTTTGGCGTCACTTGCATCGAAGTTTGAACCACGGTAAAGCATCTCAAAGCCAAAAATACTGTGATTTTTATCTAAAATCGACTGCCTTGCCAACAACACATCCGCTCCGCACTCAATACTGGCGCGATTTTGTTCATTCATTTCCTCTGTCCGAGAAGTAGTTCTCATAAGGCTCTCTTAACGGCTTACCGGTATAAAGCACCAATAAACTCAGGGTATTTTTTTACCTAACAGTCTTAGAGCATAGCTGCATTTAATGAGTTATCAATATTGAACTTCAAAGCTTTTTGATTTTCAGTTACCTTCAACAATAATAGGCAATATCACTTCGTGACTTACATGATGATATGTCCGAACCCCATGCTCATTCGAATGTGAATTAAACAACAGCGACACGGTTATATCTGTCTCAGGGAGATACAAAGTCTTTGCCAAGTACCCATAAATTGTTGCACCACCAGCCTGAAGAGTTGATGTACCCTTGATATCTATAGGTTGCCAGTGACCTAGAGTTCTTCGGGTGGAGGTTTTAGCGAAAACTTTGTTTGTAACACTTTCAGGTAACTCATTGCCGCTCGATAATGCTTGAAACCAACGCTGCATATCGTCAACCGATGAGACCATACCTCCCCCACCCATCAATGACCATGTAAGCTCTTTGCTGTGCGTCGTATCTCCAAATCCCCAACCATCAAGAAGCCCCATAAACCTTGCTCCCCAGCCACCATAGCCATTGGCAAGACGCTCCTCTTCAATATCCTTCTCTTGATAGTACCGAGTATCTTTTAGCGCAAGAGGGACAAGAATTTCCCGTTTAACAAAGTCTTGAAAGGTTCCTCCTGTGACATGTTCTATAATGGCAGCCAACAAGGTATAACCTGAATTTGAGTATTCATACCGTTCCCCGGGCGTAAACTTTAATGAGCGATTGAGGATTTTTTTCTCAGCCTCAGCACGCGTCATCGACTTAAAATCAGACAGGCTGACATTATCCTTCAATCCGGATGTATGAAGCATAAGCTGTTCTATTGTAATCGCCCCAACCTCTTCTCGCGTGTCAGGGTAAAAACGACTTAGCGTATTACTAAGTTTAACCTTACCCTGCTCTTCCAGAATCAAGATGCCTGTTGCTGTGAAGGTTTTGGCCATAGAGCCAATATCAGAAATGATATCTGGCGAGTTTAGGAGCTCTTGTTCTCGGTCTTGGCATCCATATCCACGGCGCAGAATAGTCTCCTTACCTTTGGTTACCAACACGGCACCATTAAAAACCCCTTGTTTTAACTCGTTTTGCAAAGCTAAATCTATCTGCCGTCCTAAGGTAAGTTCGACAACAACATCTTCGGATGAAGCAACGAAGCAAGTCGTTGGTGTAGAGTATGCGCATGCGGTTAATAAGCCAAATGCACTGAACAAGCATAATCTTAAGACTCTATCCAACCACTGCCATAAATAAACTTGAATGATCATTGTAAAATGCCTCACCTATGATTACAGTATTAATTGTTCGTATTTAATAGTTATTAATTAATGTATTACATTAATTTTTTAAGTCAATAGGTGATTTATGAGTTTTGCTACGACTGCTCGCATATTACAGATATTCTCAATACTGGCAGGCTTGTATGTTTTGGTAAGTCCAAGCTTAGCAGTCGTTGCTGCTATATTTAATGTAAACCAAATGGATCTGGGCTTTATGACTCTATACGTCAATGAAGTGAGTAGTTGGTGGAGAGCTCTTCTTTCGTTAATCCCAAACGGGATTGTTGCTGTTGGCCTATGGCAACTTGCTCAATTTGGCAAACTTCTTACTGCTGGCGGCTATTTTACAATTGCTTTAAGTGACTGTTTGAAACGCGCATCCGTTTTGTTTGTCGTCGGCGTCGCTATGTCATGGGTCATTGAGCCATTTATATTGCCAGTATCTTTCTTAGAGGCCTTTCAAAAGTTGATACAGAACCACGGTCTACTTCTTCTTATTAGTTTTGCGTTTAGCTTAGTAGCCACTTTATTGCGAAAAGCCAAAAAAATAGAAGATGAAAATAAGGAGTTCTACTGATGCCAATTACGGTCACACTTAACGTTATGATGGCAAAACGTAATGTAAAGTCGAAAGAACTCGCCGCTTATATAGGCATGTCTGAGCAAAACTTGTCCGTTTTTAAGACAGGGAAAATTAAAGGTGTGCGATTTTCAACCCTAGAAAAGATATGCCAATATCTGGAGTGCAAACCGGGTGATATCATTGACTACGAAGAATAAATTATGATGTCGATTTAACTCAAATCATCCACACACCGAATTTTGAATATTGCCCCGAACTTCGAAACCGCCCATGTAATAGCAGTCGATGGCTGCTAAACGCAGCCTATCAACTAGTGGTTTAAGTTTAAGCTTCAGCCTAATCCAATCTATTCGTCTTTTGAGGCTTTTTCAATTAACAAAGGATCTAAACTTTTATTAGTTTGCACGCCCATACTCTTGAATTGTTCAACTTGTTTAACGATATTAGCGTTACCTTCCGTCAACTTATTCATCGCGCCGTCATAATTCTTTTGAACAGAATCAATAGCCTTACCAACTTTATCCATATCAGTCACAAAGCCATGGAATTTCTCATAAAGCTTAGCTGCTTTGGTCGCTATTTTTTGCGCATTTTGATTTTGATATTCATATTGCCAAATATTATTCACTGTTCGCAGAGCGACCAATAAATTAGTTGGACTGACTAACATGACATTATTGTCTAGTGCCAGTTTCACAAGCTCAGGGGATTGATCAACAGCTAACAAAAAAGCTGGCTCAATAGGAACAAACATCAATACATAGTCAAGCGTCTTAATCCCTTTAAGCTGATGATAGTCCTTTTTACCTAGCTCTTTAATATGGTTTCGCAACGAAGCAACATGCTCGTTAAGGTAAGTTTGCCTTGCGCTATCGCTTTCTTGCTCATTGAAATATCGTTCATAGGCAGATAGCGACACTTTTGAGTCGATAACAATGTCTTTGTCATCAGGTAAATGCACAACAACATCTGGCTGATAGCTCTTTCCGTCTTCATTCTTGAGAGAAACTTGCGTTTCGAATTCATGTCCTTCACGCAAGCCAGACTCTTGCAATATGCGTTCTAAAACAACTTCGCCCCAATTTCCTTGTTGCTTATTGTCTCCTTTCAATGCTCTCGTTAAAGCCGCTGCATCGTTAGTAATTTGCTGATTAAGTTCTTTTAATCCTAAGATTTCAGTTTTTAGAGACGCTCGCTCCTGCCCTTCTTTAACATAGTGATCAGAAACTTGCTGTTTAAAGCCATCAATCTTGTCTTTCAAAGGTGTGAGCAATGACTCCAGCTTAGTTTTGCTGTTGTGATCAAACTTCTCAGCTTTTTGTTCGAAAATCTTATTGGCTAAATTCTCAAATTGCTGTTGCAAGCGATTTTCAGCTGACTCTAGTAGAGCCATTTTTTCATTATTAGCTAACTGCTCTTGTTTGAAACTTGCCGCTTGTGCTTCCAATTGCGTGCGCAAGTGTCCTGTTTCCTGTTGTTCTTGCGAATACTTGTTTTGCCATTGCAAAGACTCGCTGCGCAATTGTTCCAACTGTTCGGTTTGCTGCTGAAATCGACCCAACTCAGCTTGTGTACTGACTTGGTATTGTTGCAACCCTTCAAGTTTCTCTGTCGCACTTTCAAGCTCACCTTGAATACGTTCAAGCAAAGCATCTTTATTGGATAGCACGGCTTCTGATTGGGTAAGAAAATCGTCTCTATGCTGAGCTAAAGCTTTTGTATGTGACTTTGCTTGTCTCAAAATAGTTAAACCTAAAACAACCACGCCAACGAACAAGCCAATAAAAAAGGAGAGTAAATCCATATGCGCAAGCAGATCGTCTAAAGACATAAATACACCTTATGTATCATTCCAATATATATAAAAAAGCCGGAGGCGACGCATATAGCATCTCCTCCGGCTCAAGCAATAGATTTAGCCTTTTAAGGCTGCATCCAACTCTTCTATTTTCGCCTTCCAAATCGCTGGGCCAGTTTGGTGAGCATTAGCCCCTGTACTGTCAACAGCAACGGTAACAGGCATGTCTTCAACATCAAATTCATAGATGGCTTCCATACCTAAATCTTCAAACGCTATAACACGAGCATTCTTGATCGCTTTAGACACTAAATAAGCTGCACCACCCACAGCCATTAAATAAACAGACTTATGTTTAGCAATACTTTCTACCGTCGAGGGGCCACGCTCCGCTTTACCAATCATACCGATAAGGCCTGTCTCTTCCAGCATCATATCAGTAAACTTATCCATACGAGTAGCTGTTGTAGGGCCTGCTGGGCCAACAACTTCATCGCCAACAGCATCAACAGGACCAACGTAATAAATAAACTTATTGGTTAGATCAACGCCATCTGGCAAACCTTCTCCATTTTGTAGCATAGTTTGAATACGTTTATGTGCAGCATCACGTCCAGTCAACATTTTGCCAGACAAAAGAACCGTTTCGCCGACCTTCCAGTCTTGAATATCCTCTTTAGTAATTGAATTGAGATCAACACGGCGAGTTTCTTCTCCAACTTCCCATGTTACTTCTGGCCAATCTTCAAGTTTCGGCGCTTTAAGTTGAGAAGGCCCACTGCCATCCAGCGTAAAATGTGCATGCCGGGTTGCAGCACAGTTAGGGATCATAGCAACCGGTTTAGACGCAGCATGCGTAGGCAATGACATGACTTTAACATCAACTACCGTTGTCAATCCGCCTAAACCTTGTGCACCTATACCTAGTGCATTCACTTTATTAAAGATATCGACACGGAGTTTTTCTTCGGTTGTTTCTGGGCCACGCTCAATAAGCTCATGGATATCAACTGGGTCCATTAGACTTTCCTTCGCTAGAACAGCAGCTTTTTCAGCTGTTCCACCAATACCTATACCCAACATACCCGGTGGGCACCAACCAGCTCCCATTGTCGGCAAGGTTTTTACTACCCAATCAGCGATATCGTCACTTGGGTTTAACATAACCATTTTTGATTTGTTTTCTGAACCACCGCCTTTAGCGGCGATCATCACTTCAATCTTATCGCCAAGCACCATATCCAAATGCACAACAGCTGGGGCATTGTCTTTAGTATTTTTTCTAGCGCCCGCTGGATCCGAAACAATCGAAGCACGCAGTGGGTTATCAGGATTAAGATAAGCTCGGCGTGTTCCTTCATCAACCATCTCTTGAACAGTTAAATCAGTTTTATCCCACTGAACACCCATGCCAACTTTAACAAAGCACGTAACAATGCCGGTATCCTGACAAAGCGGCCTACGGCCTTCCGCTGACATTCTTGAGTTGATAAGAATTTGAGCCATCGCATCTTTAGCAGCCTGACTCTGTTCTTTGTTGTAGGCTTTCTCTACTGCTTTGACATAATCTAGAGGGTGATAATAAGAAATGAATTGCAATGCATCTTCAATGCTATCGATAAAATCTTGTTGACGAATAGTGCTCATGATTCTCTCATGTATAGTGTAACGTTAATGGCACATATCACTTCACAATGACGATGCGCCGTGGCCTTTATCAGTGGTATAATACCAAACCATCAAGATAAGTTTATAAATATTCCATTGTAAATATGGGTATTGCGATCAAACTTAAACACTTAATATTTCCTTTTACATTACTGTGGTGCTGTGACAACTAACGCTTCTTTAAAAATAACTCAGCTGAATCTCGATGCCAGCAAAGATATCGCAACCCTGTTTTCTGCACTAGTCGCTAAGCCTTGGTCAATGCTTCTGGATTCTTCCAATAGTCAGCATACAGACGGACGCTTTGATATTATCGTCGCTGAACCTATTGTTTCCATCACTACAAAATCGCAAGAAACTGAGATCATTTATTATGATGAAAAATGCCATGCTGCTTCATCTCCGATCATAAGCAAAGAGAACCCACTTGCCCTAATTGACCAATACCAGTCAAACATCCTAGGTGAAGTAGATATTAGCGATGATATAAAAAAACGAGAACTTCCGTTTTTATGTGGCGCATTAGGTTTCTTTGGTTACGACTTAGGTCGACGTTTTGAAACGTTGCCAGATATAAACACCAATGACTATCAAACACCTGATATGGCTATTGGTATATACAGTTGGAGTATCATAAAGGACAACTGTAAGGGTGAATGGTATTTAGCTTATATCGACACGCTGCCACACCCTGAAACTCGTCAAATTATTCATTGGGCTAATTATTTGGGTTCAGAGCAAAGTAAATCATTTACACTCAATACTGACTGGTCAGCCAACCTCAATGAAAGACAGTACTTAGACAGCGTAAATCGAATTAAACAATATTTGATGAAGGGTGATTGTTACCAAGTTAATATGACTCAGCGTTTCAGCGCACAATATACTGGCAATGAATGGTATGCGTATCAGCAGTTACGCCACACAAATAAAGCCCCTTTTTCCGCTTTCATCAATTTATCGAGATCATCTATCTTAAGTGTTTCACCTGAGAGATTTTTGAGCATTAAAGATAAATTAG
Organism: uncultured Pseudoalteromonadaceae bacterium; assembly: GCA_964640795.1. Lineage (GTDB taxonomy): Bacteria > Pseudomonadota > Gammaproteobacteria > Enterobacterales > Alteromonadaceae > M269. The sequence goes on from CAZXIN010000037.1 coordinate 26,475, forward strand.
TAGAAACCAAACCAATAAAAGGTACACGCCCTAGGCACTTGGATGAAGTCCAAGATGCTACAGAAGCACAGATGCTGCAAAGCTCGGAAAAAGATAGAGCCGAAAACCTCATGATCGTAGACTTATTGCGTAATGATATTAGTAAGGGATGTGTTGCGGGCTCAGTAGAGGTTCCTTCGTTGTTTGCTATAGAGAGTTTTCCAGCAGTACATCATTTAGTCAGTAGAGTGACAGGTAAACTGAGAGAAGACATATCTCCAACCCAATTATTGCAAGGCGCATTTCCAGGTGGTTCTATTACAGGAGCTCCCAAGATAAGAGCAATGGAGATAATTGAAGAGTTAGAACCTCATAAACGCAATATTTATTGTGGTAGTATTGGTTATATAGGTATTCGACAAGACATTGATACCAGCATTTGTATTCGTACGCTGCTGTGTGAAAACCAAATCATTCACTGTTGGGCTGGAGGCGGTATTGTGCTTGACTCCATTCCAGAAATGGAATACCAAGAAACGCTTCACAAGGTATCCAAGATACTCCCAATACTCAGGCAACTTAACACATAATGGATAGAGAACAGTTACTCCAAGCTTTTCAATTAGGTGCCGATATTGAACCCGGACAAGATTTTCCTATGACATCACCCGGTACACCCGCAGCGGTATTGGTGCCCATATTACAGCGTGAAACGCTCTCGGTTTTGTTAACCAAACGTGCAAGCCACCTTAAACATCATCCAGGCCAAGTAAGCTTTCCGGGAGGCCGATACGAAGAGTCAGATCACAGCCTTCAACAAACTGCATTAAGAGAGTGTGAAGAGGAAATTGGCTTAGCTCCTCAGCAAGTTAGTGTATTTGGTCGATTGCCTTTATACCGTACTATCAGCTATTACGAAGTGACACCTTTTGTAGGCTTAGTATCAGCTCCCTTTGTTTGGCAACCTGATCCCAACGAAGTAGACGAAGTGTTTGAGGTTCCACTGCCTTTCTTACTCGATGAAGCAAACTACCACACTGAATTTATTTCTCGTAGTAGTTCGAGCAATAAAAGTGGCGTTAGCGAAGTTCACTTTATATTTTGGCAAGAACATACAATTTGGGGCGCCACTGCTGCCATGCTTAAAACGCTCTGTAAACATCTCAATAAAAACAAGTTTTAATGTTCCTATCGTTATCCATAGGCGTTACTATTGAACAGTTATATTAATGATTAAGACCTGTTTATCTTTACCACTAATTTAGAAATTAACGCGTGTCTTCCAAGCTATATTGAAAGTCATGCATAACAATCTTTAGCTTGATTATTATCAGCAATAGAACAACAGGCCCTAACCCAACACTCGTAGGAAATTTATGATCAGTGTTTTCGACATGTTCAGCATAGGCATAGGTCCATCTAGCTCTCATACCGTAGGCCCTATGAAAGCAGCTAATGCTTTTATTCAAAGCTTGATAACAGACCAGCAACTGAGTGACATAACAACGATTAAAGCTGAGTTATATGGCTCTCTTGGCCAAACAGGTAAAGGCCATGGAACAGGAAAAGCCGTCATCCTTGGACTCATGGGCTTAACACCTGAAGGCATTGATGTTGAGCAGATAGACAGCCTATTGAGCGGCGTCGAAAAAAATGAGCGTTTAACAATCCAATCAGAAAGCCACGACATTCTATTTCCGCGAGAAAATGCCATTGTATTTCATCGAAGGAAAACCCTCCCCCTTCATTCTAATGGTATGACACTTTTCGCCTATAACGATGATCAGGTCATAAGACAAGAAACTTACTACTCAATCGGCGGTGGCTTTATTGTAAAAGATTGTGACTTTGAGTTTCAGAAGAAGCAAGCGTTAGTGGAGTCAGAAATTCCTTTCCCTTTTGAAAAAGCAGTTGAATTGATAGATTTATGCAAGAACAACGGATTTAGTGTCAGTACGTTAATGCTGGAAAATGAAAAAACTATTCGTTCTGAGTCAGAAATTCGGTCCGCTCTATTAGATATTTGGTCAACCATGAAAAAGTGTGTAGAGCGTGGGATTACAACTGAAGGTATTCTCCCTGGTGGTTTGAAAGTTCAGCGAAGAGCACCGGGGCTTAACCGACGACTGCTTAATGAAAGGACAGACGATCCTATGTCAGCGATGGATTGGGTTAATTTGTTTGCATTAGCAGTTAACGAAGAGAACGCCGCCGGCAGCAGAGTAGTCACTGCACCCACCAATGGTGCAGCTGGTATATTACCAGCCGTTTTGTGTTACTACGACAAGTTCGTGCGCCCAGTAGATGATGATACAGCGTGCAGATACCTACTAACGGCTGCTGCTATAGGTATTTTGTACAAAAAGAATGCCTCTATTTCAGGTGCTGAAGTTGGATGCCAAGGAGAAGTTGGCGTAGCATGTTCAATGGCTGCAGGCGCTCTAACGGAAATTATTGGTGGATCTGTTGACGCTGTTGAAAACGCCGCTGAGATAGGTATGGAGCATAACCTTGGGCTCACTTGTGACCCTGTGGGTGGATTGGTGCAAGTCCCTTGTATTGAGCGCAATGCAATGGGTGCCATCAAAGCAATTAATGCCAGCAGGTTAGCTATGCGTGGTACAGGTCAACATAAAGTATCCCTCGACAAAGTGATTAAAACGATGTGGGATACAGGCAATGATATGAAGTCTAAATATAAAGAGACTGCGCGAGGCGGATTGGCTGTTAACATTATCGAATGTTAACGCCTCTGCGTTACATGTGCTTTGTAGATTTCAAAGCGTAACCACCAATTTGGTCTTATACCAATCTACCTAATGAAGTGGTTGATATTACTTAACAGGTAAGGTCAAACCTTTAAACATCTTCTCCACTTCATCGTTGTTTTTCAGCATCATTGCTTGCTCAACAACACTCTTAGTCAAATGTGGTGCAAAGCGCTCTATAAAGTCATACATGTAGCTACGCAAGAAAGTCCCCTTTCTAAAGCCAATTTTAGTTGTGCTGTAATGGAATAAATGGCTCGCATCAATTTTGACCAAATCGTCATCTATAGATTCATCTATCGCCATAGAAGCAATAACACCAATACCTACCCCTAAACGTACGTATGTTTTTATCACATCAGCATCAGTTGCTGTAAAAACAATCTTAGGTTGCAATCCAGCTCTTGAGAATGCTTCATCTAGTTCGGAGCGACCTGTAAAACCAAAAACATAAGTCACCAACGAATAGTGCGCAATATCTTCTATCGTAATTGATGTTTTTTTACTCAGAGGGTGGTCTTTATTGACAATAATGCTTCTGTTCCAGTGGTAGCATGGAAGCATGACCAAATCGTTATATAAATGTAGAGCTTCTGTTGCAATAGCAAAATCGGCTTCTCCCTTTGCAGCCAAATCACTAATTTGAGACGGAGTACCTTGGTGCATGTGCAACGATACATCGGGAAACTTACTCATAAACCCTTTTATTACGTCAGGCAAAGCATAACGAGCTTGCGTATGAGTCGTCGCGATATTTAATTTCCCTTGATCAGGCAATGTATGCTCTCGTGCGACAGCTTTTATACTCTCCACCTTAGCCAATATCTGCTGGGAAATATGTATGACCTCTTTCCCTGCTTCCGTGACATGAGTCAGGTGCTTACCACTGCGGCCAAAAATTTGAACACCGAGTTCATCTTCTAGCATGCGAACCTGTTTACTGATCCCAGGCTGCGAAGTAAACAGACTTTCGGCCGTTGCAGATACATTGAGATTATTATTTAAGACTTCTACGATGTATCTGAGTTGCTGTAATTTCATAATGTAAGGATGCCTGAGTCGCTTTTATATTTTATATATTCAAAATATATATACCTAAGCCAAGATTAATTCCATAAAAATTTAGAAAAAGAGGGGATTATTCTTCTAAACACCGAAATTGCGAATATTAATACCCACCATTGTTGCTAAGTACATACACCCCACAACATTTTAATCTAAACAAAATAGAACGAATTATCTTATACCGAAAAAACGAGATTAAAAGACATTTAAGTGGAACTGTGTAAAATGAAACCCATATTTACGCATCAATATGTAAACTATGGCAAATGGATAATTGGTTGAATGACGATGATAGAGTCCGAAAAGAAAATAGACTTTTCAATCTTGCTTGCGTCTGCTGTGCACGAGATGAAGAATTCCCTCAGCTTATTGTTACAATCCATAGAGACTTTAAGCACCAACATAGAAAAGCAAAATCCTGAGGCATCAAAGGAACTAGCATCACTCCATTACGAAGCATCCCGTGTTAACACGGGCTTAATGCAATTACTTTCTTTATATCGAGTTGAACTAGACCGCTTACCACTCAATGTAGACCAACACTATATAGAAGACCTTATTGAGGATCTGATTGCGACGAATGGCAACTATATAGAAAATAAAAATATGCAGCTCGATGTTAATGTCGCAGATGACTTAGCATGGTTCTTAGATGCAGATCTAATCAACCTGTTATTAAACGACGTGCTGGTTAATGCTATGCGCTACAGCAATGATAAGATTTCTATTGAAGCCTATGTTGAAGATGATTACCTACTCATCAAAGTACAAGACGATGGCCCTGGTTATCCAGACAGTATGTTGCGTGCAAGCCATACCTCAATGCAGAGGTTTGATATCAATACAGGCCGCACTGGGCTAGGACTATTTTTTGCTGGCATGATAGCTAAAGCCCATAGCATTGATGCACGTTTAGGTAGCATACATTTGGAAAATAATGGAGAACTCGGCGGTAGTGTATTTACATTAAAGCTTCCCTGATATTTAATTGAGTTCATTAGATATAGCTATATATGTACAATTTGACAATATTTTAGGCTTTGTAACACCAAGGTGCTAAATTTAAGACGTATTGTAGTTATAAATTTGTTATAAAGTGCTTAAAACCTATTAAACTTTGTTCTAAGTATTGAAGCTAAAACATAGTGTGGGTCAAAACAAACAATACGTACCAATTTTTAATAAGCGCATTAGCTTGAGGATTAAAAAATAAGATGAGTTACTTTCCCGTCATTATTGTCTTAATTGTATTATTGATAGTTGGCGCCATTTTTATCAATGCCTTTCAGCAGCATAAGGAAAAAGCAGAAGCTGAAAAACGGAATGAACTCGCTAAGCAAAAACTTATCATTGACGAGACAGAAGATCTTATTGTCGCCACATCGCAATTTCCAATATCTAAGAGAATTATGTCTATCATGCATCAGAGAGTTTTGAACTCTCTTAAACTGATGAATGAGCTTAATCCAAAAGCTAAAGACATCGCCCAACGAATAAGCGACGCGGCTGAGCAAGTAAAGACAATTGATGTAGACACACCTCCCCCCAGTGCTGATTCATTTCAACTACCTGAAAATGAAAAGCAAATTATTGTCTATATTCAAGGTGTCAAAAAGCTACGCCAGTTTCTACGCATAGAAAATAGTAAGGGTAAAGTTGAAACTGCCGTATTTCAGCGAGAAGATAAATTGCTAGAGTTACTTCAGCTAAGAATTAATATAGAAACATTAACCAAGCGCGCTGATGCCGCAATGTCAACCAATATGCTTGGCTCTGCCCGTCAATATTTAGAAAAAGCGATAGCTGCGATGAGTTCATCTTCTCAACAAGATGAGTTCATTACTAAGCGCCGTGCTGAACTTGAGCACAAATTAAAGGCTATCCAAGACAATTTAAGAAATTCAAACAGCCAAGACGTCAAAAAGAGACAAGAGGAAGAGAAAGACGAGCTCGACGAGTTATTTGCTCCCAAAAAGAAATGGTAGGCAATTCCGTTTACTTAAAAGGCTATTATTTCTGTCATTGCCAAATATGCGATTAAATTAAACAAGATCAACAGTTGTCAGCATTAGAAGATATCACTAATGATAGACATCGATAGGAAATTTAATCGCCACTCCCTAACATAAAATTAAGTCATAACATTTGGTAAGAGAGAGAACAACACTAAAGTAGCACCGATTTCCGGCGATATACTGTGGGTATGCTATGCTTTTCTGTATAGCTTTCAATCACTTTATTATCAAGGTGCAGCAAATGACGTCTAAAAGCTTCGCGACAACTCATTGCAACCGCCATATTTTGATCCCCTAATATTGCTACCTGCAAATGTAAGCATGAAGCTGAAGATGGAGAAAAAACACTTGGCAGCCTGCAAAGTTCAGAATAGATCACGCAACCTTGAAAATTATTTGAATTTATTAGCCTTTTGTCGAATATCACAAAAACATAACACTGTTATAATAACGAGCGTTGTCAGAGCACAGTTTTGAGAAAACAATATGTTAGTCAATAAGCGAACAAATACTGCCACGCTTTTTATTGCTAGATATTAATGGAGAGTTGGAATGAGTTTTTTAAATAATTGGTCAATTGGTAAGAGAATACTGCTTATACCAATAGTTGGAACATTAGGTTTTCTCATTAATTTAGTTGTTACTTCACAAGCTTCATTGTCTAGCGCGTCTCAATTAAACGACGTTAGAAATGCTGACTTCCCGTTATTGCAACTCACACAACAAAAACTTTTTGATTTAAAAGGTATTAACGAATCCCTAGGGAACGCTGCAACAACAGGTGAGACAGAAACACTTGAAGAAGCCAAGGAAAAAGCAGCAGAGTTTGAGAGCGATTTATCAACTATCGTCTCATTTGACAGTAGCCTCTCATCTGAACAACGTAACCTTAAGAATGGGTTCAATCGTTGGTTTGATATCGCTTACGATTTAACGTCAGGCATTTTGACTGGCAATGCAGACTTTAGCAAAGTAGAGTCTATGAATACCGCTTTCGCGGATATAGAACAACAATTACAAACATTCCTTCAAGTCCGCCAGCAACGATTCGACGACGCATTTGACAGTGCCAGCGAAAACGCGACACGCAATGTATGGACTGGGATTATCATTGGTGGCAGTGTCGCGGCTATTCTCTTTGTTGTTGCTTTCCCAATTATCAGCCAGATAAAAGGCAGCTTAAAAGCAGTCTCAAAGTCATTAAAGAATATTGCTGAAGACAATGGTGACCTGACCGTTCGTATCGCAGTCAATAATGACGATGAGATTGGTGAATTGGTCAACTGGTTCAACTCATTCATGGAAAAACTCCAAGACTTAATGTCGAGCTTGATAGATACCGCTGTGCCGCTATCTGATGCAGCGAAGGAAATCAAAAGTTTATCCGAAGATGGCAGGAATATTTCAGATATCCAAGAAAATCATGCTCGACTGTCTAAAGACTCAGCGGACAGTATGCAAGAGCGCGTTTCCTATGTCGCTTCTAACGCTGCAGATGCTGCTGAAGCTGCGCAGAATGCACAAAACTCAGTGAACTCAGGCCAACAGGTTGTTAATCAAACAGTTCAACAAATAGAAGCGCTTGCCAATAACGTCGGAGAAACATCAGAGGTTATCATGCAACTTGAGAAAGATTCGAATCAAGTTGGTGCCGTTTTAGACGTCATCCAAGGCATTGCAGAACAAACAAACTTATTAGCACTCAATGCTGCAATTGAGGCTGCTCGAGCTGGAGAACAAGGACGCGGATTCGCCGTAGTTGCGGATGAGGTTCGTACTCTTGCGTCAAGAACAGCCGATTCAACATCTGAAATTCAATCAACAATTGAACAGCTTCAAAATGCGTCGAAATCAGCGGTAACGGCTATGTCAGCTGGCTCAAATTACGCAACGGAGTCTGTGAACCTTGCTCAGAAAGCAGGAGAAAGTTTAAATGACATCTATACTTCCGTTATAAAAATAAACGATATGAATGGCGTCATTGCCGAAGCTACAGATTCACAAAGGCAAATGTCATCACAACTTGCAAAAACTGGCACAGATATGCTCTCAACAACCGCACAGACAAGTAGCCACTCAAAAGAATTGGCAGAGGTCAGTACTAAGCTTCAATCGTTTGCTAATGCATTGGAGTCCATTACCAGTAAATTCAAAGTTTAAAGATAGATTCATAAGCAGTAATTACACACTAAACAGGGGACAAAAAATGAAACGACTTAAGTTGTGCGGAGCAGTAACAGCGGGACTGCTGATATCAGCATCTGCTAATGCTGATATCCGCTTCAATGGTTTCGCGTCATTATTCGGCGGTTTTACAACCGGTTCTGGTGATCAGCTTTTAGGGTACGATGACAGCTTTTCAGCTGATCCGGACACCTTAGTTGGTTTACAAGCAGTAGCCGATTTGGAAGATAAACTTAGCGTTACAGTGCAATTAACGGCACGAGGCGCAGAAGATTATGAAGTTGACCTTGAGTGGGGGTACTTAAGCTATCAACTTACAGATCAGGTTCGTATTAATGCAGGTAGAATACGTGTACCGTTTTTTAATCGTTCAGATTTCCTAGATGTTGGTTATGCCTACTATTGGGTTAGACCACCAGAGCTAGTTTATAATGTTTCATTCTCCAACTTAACAGGGGCCAGCATCCTATATAATTTCCCTGCTGGAAATTGGGACATTACGGCGCAGGTATTAGCAGGACGTAACAGCACAGCGACGATCAATGTCGCAGGCCAAGACTCTGATTTCGAAGCCGAAAACTTCATTGGTGGTTCAGTAGAGTTCAACCGAGATTGGTTTACTGGCAGATTAGGCTACTTTAGAGCCAATGTCAGCCTAGACTCTGATCTTGTTAATGGTGGCACAGGCAATATTAGCAACGCTGGATTTGAATTATTAGCCGACAATCTAGCTATTGATAATGATACAGGTACGTTTATCCACGCAGGTATTAGCATCGATAAAAATGACTTTTTATTCAATGCTGAATGGCGTCTTATTGAAGTCGAAGAGTCAATACTTCAAGAAAGGCCAGCTTGGTATGCATCAATCGGCTATCGCATCGGCGCATGGACACCTAATATCACTTATGAAGAGATAGAAACGGAAGTACCAGGCACTATTCAAAACTTGATCGCCGGCGCACCACCTCCTATCGCAGGTGGCGCCAATGCGTTACTTGGTGGATTGAGTGCAGACGAGAGTGCTGTTAGCATTGGTGTAAGATACGACTTCCATCCATCAGCGGCGTTTAAAATTGATTATACTGCGTTCTCTGACAATGCAAATGAAGCGCTTGATGCGGACTTGCTAACATTTGGCGTTGATTTGGTTTTCTAAGGAGCAATTATGAAATATGCAATAAAAACATTCATTGCTGCTCTTTGTTTAGTAGCAAATACTCAGTCACAGGCTGACGTAGCTGTTGTTGTTTCTGCAGACAGTGCAGTCACAGCATCACCTGCAGAAGTTTCCCGTTTATTTCTTGGAAAACTTAAAAAGTTCAGTGACGGAACAAAAGCCGAAATAGTTTACGCCAAAGAAGGCTCAAGCGTTCGAGAAGAGTTTGATAAAAAAGCCCTGAAGAAAAGCCCTAGTCAAATAAAAGCGTATTGGTCTAAGCTTTTATTCTCTGGTAAAGGTAGTCCACCTAAAGAATTAACTTCAGATGCAGAAATAAAAGCCAAAGTAGCTTCTGGCAGTGGTGTCGTTGGTTATATTGACGCAGCCTCAGTCGACGGAACAGTTAAAGTCCTAACGACTTATTAATAGCACTTGTTGTGATTAAAAACGCTCCTAATGGAGCGTTTTTTGATTCTAGCCCTTGTTATTATACCAATCCATCAAAAACATAGCTGGCGCCGAAAGGTTTGCTCGTGTTTTAGTCAATATACCTACGGCTTTGCTGAAGCCCAAATGCGCTAGGGACAAGCACTCGAGACCACGTTCTTCCATCTGTTCTAAACATAGTGCTGGCACTATCGATATCCCCACACTCTCCTTAACAAGTTGCCCAATCGTGGCGAACTGACTGGCTTCAGCAACAATATCAAGCGCTACATTCGCTTGTTCGGCTTCTTTGTCAAGCCATATGCGCATAGTAGAACCATAATTCATCGCAGCAAATGGATGTTCAACCAAATCGTTCCAGCCGATATCTTCAACTGTTGACAACGGGTGATGCGGAGGCAGAACAAGAATAAAGTTATCTAGAAAAATAGGTGTAAACTGTAAGCCCGTTAAGTTTTCCGGCTCGAACACAAATCCTAACTCAGCTCTATTTTCACGAACCTGCTGAATAACCTTATCCATCACTTCGTCGACAATTTTGATCGTGACGTTGCTGTATTTCTGTCTAAAATCACTGAGTATCTTAGGCAACATACTACTGGCAAATGACGGCATTGCAGCGATGGTTACACTACCCTCCCCTTTCACAAAACGAGATTTAAGGTCAGTGCTCGCTCGATACCAGTCTTGCAACAGTCGTTGAGCTACAGGTAAAAAGTCTCGACCTTCAGGCGTTAACTCCAGTTGCCGTGTTGTTCGGTTAAATAATTTACCACCAACTTCTTGTTCGAGATTCTTAATGGCTATTGAAACCGCAGGTTGTGACAAATGCAGATTCTCCGCCGCTTCTGCATAAGTGTGACTTTCTGCGATTTGAACAAAAGCTTTAAGCTGAGCTATTTTCATAAAAAATATTTATTAATACACACATTAATTTAATTTTACATATATACCGCATAGGTCAATACTTCGTCTATCTAAATTAACAGAAGCAATTTATTATGGCTGGTTTTAATAAGGTCGTCACAAGTTACGAGCAAGCAATGGATGGCTTGCAAGATGGAATGACTATAGTCGCAGGTGGTTTTGGCCTGTGCGGCATACCCGAAGGACTTATTGCCCAAATCAAAAAAATGGGAACAACAAACCTTACCGTTGTCTCTAACAACTGCGGTGTAGACGGCTTTGGCTTAGGTATATTGCTAGAAGATCGTCAAATCAAAAAAATGATTTCATCTTATGTTGGCGAGAATGCTCTATTTGAAGAACAATTACTGTCAGGAAAATTGGATGTAGAATTAACTCCTCAAGGCACATTGGCTGAAAAGCTGCGTGCAGGCGGTGCTGGCATACCCGGTTTTTATACAGCAACAGGATATGGCACCCCGATAGGAGAAGGTAAAGAAGTTAAAGAGTTTGACGGCCGTCCTTATATCCTAGAAGAATCAATCACGGGTGAGTTTGCTATTGTCCGCGCATGGAAAGCTGACAAATATGGTAACTGTATATACAGGCATACCTCGCAAAACTTCAACCCCATGGTAGCAACAGCAGGTAAGATTACAGTTGTAGAAGCTGAAGAAATTGTTGAACCAGGAGAACTTGATCCAACACAGATTCATACACCAGGCATATACGTTAATCGGGTCATTAAAGGCACGTTTGAAAAACGTATTGAACGCTTAGTCACTTCAAAGGCATAGGAAACGAAAATGGCACTTACAAGAGATCAAATCGCCATGAGAGTGGCAAAAGAGTTTAAAGACGGCAACTATGTTAACTTGGGGATTGGTATACCGACCTTAGCTGCTAACTATGTGCCCAAAGGTATTGAAGTCATGCTCCAATCCGAGAATGGCTTATTGGGTATGGGACCTTACCCAACAGACGATGAAGTCGATGCTGACATGATTAATGCAGGTAAAGAAACCGTTACCGCAATAACAGGTGCGAGTATTTTTAGCTCGGCTGAGAGCTTTGCCATGATACGCGGTGGACATGTTGATTTCACGGTACTAGGTGCCTTTGAAGTCGACGTGCAAGGTAATATTGCTTCTTGGATGATCCCTGGCAAATTAGTCAAAGGTATGGGTGGTGCCATGGATTTAGTCGCTGGGGCTAAAAACATTATTGTCACCATGACACATGCTAACAAGAAAGGTGAGTCAAAATTGCTAGAGGCTTGCTCTCTTCCATTGACTGGCGTTAATTGCATAACAGCTATTATCACTGATTTGGCAATGCTAGAAGTCAAAAACAATGCATTCTATTTAAAAGAACGTGCTCCAGGTGTTTCAGTTGAAGAAATACGCGAGAAAACAGCCGGTAAGTTAATTGTTGAAGGCGACATTCCAGAAATGGTTCTGTAGCAGCACTGAGTAACACCGAAACTAAAAAACCCCTTGCAACCAAGGGGTTTTTATTAACTTTCATCAAAAATAGCTATTCAACATTACCAGACAAAGTAACACCGTTAGCTGTAGCAAATGCTCTGACACTAATATGCCAAGTTCCTGCTTGAGGGTTATCAATAGTTACTGACTCATTGTTTCCGTCCAAAAATGGTCTAAAGTCCCATTGCGATGTTGTTGGACGTGCTCCGAATCTAATATAAAGATCGGCATCTCCAGTGCCGCCATTAATATTAACATTCATGGTCGTTGCACCTGCTGGCATTTCCAATGTGTAGTGTCTGAAGTTATTCCTCGATATACGCGGTACAGAGACAGAGAAGTTAATCGGTGTAAAGTTAGGATCTGGGTTACCGCCACCATTATTGTTGCCAAGAATGGCATCAATTGCTGCATCTGCATTAGCGATACCAGAGCCACATTGGCTACATGAACCAGGGAAAGGCTGTGCACTGCTAACTATAGCTGATTCAATCTCGTCAGGTGTAGCATTAGGCTTCGCTTCGTATAAAAGCGCAGCGATACCGGCAACATGCGGAGTTGCCATAGAAGTCCCCTGATAACGAGCTAACGTATCTGACCCCGGCCCTTGTGTACCTGAGTTTAATGTCGATAAAACACCTCCATTCGTACCGAACGCAAAGTCACCGCCAGGCGCAGCCACATCAACGACATTACCGAAGTTTGAATACCCTGCTTTAGAACCTGTAGGCCCAGTAGCAGCAACAGTTAAAACGCCTGGGCAATTCGCAGGAACTGCGTTCGAAGCATTTATATTACTGTTACCTGCAGCGACAACAACTGTAGCGCCATTGGCACGAGCTGAATTAATCGCATTGATATAAGTTTGAGAGCAAGAACCTCCCCCTCCCAAGCTCATGTTAATGACCTGTGCTGGGTTTTGGTTAGTAGGTACGCCAGATACATTTCCACCAGCAGCCCAAATAATGCCGTCAGCAATATCAGAAGTGAAACCACCACACATACCTAACGCTCTTATAGGGACAACTTTAGCATTGTATGCAACACCAGCAACGTCTTGATTGTTATTGGTTACGGCTGCAATAGTCCCAGATACGTGGGTGCCATGCCAACTACTGTTTTGACCAGCCCTTCCTTGTTCACATTGATTATCAACAGTCCAGTCACCTGTATCTCTAGCATCTGAATCCCGACCATCACCATCATTTGAAATACCGGCATCACTGATCATGTCGTACCCTGGCAAAATATTATTTGCCAAATCCCTGTGAGGACGAAAGCCGGTATCAATAACAGCAACGACGACGCCTTGTCCTGTTGCTTTATCCCAAGCGGGCTCAACATTGATACTTGTACCTTGCTCAAAATAATGTCTTTGATCCGAATAACGGGGATCATTAGGTTGAAACTGATGTTGCATCAATTTGTCTTCTTCGGCATAAAGAACATCGCTCATTTGGGCAATTTCATTCATCATCCCCTTCATCTCTTCAGAGCTTGCATCTTCAACTTCGAAAACGTCAGACTTTAAGCCAGTCTCTCTTACGTACTTTACACGTTTAGCGAGTGCATTAGACATGCGACGCTCTCGCGCATTCTTCTTAACTTTTTGCGAACGCTTATCGTTTGCATCATCTTTAAATTTTACAATGATGCGTTGCTTACCGTTTAAAACATTTCCTGTATCAGCGAGCACAGCACCTGACGCAGTCAACGCGATAGTCGTCACAGCAGCTGTTACCAACTTATTAATTATTGAAAATTTCATCGACACTTTCCTAAATTTATATTTATTAATTTTATAATCAGCGATTCTTAAGAAACGCATTTAAATTGATAAATGAAAAAAAACCATATGTCAAAAAAATTATACATTTTTATGCCAATTTTCAATCAAAAGAGTAACAAATTGATCACAATGGTGTTTTTTGGAATAAAAAACAGACAATTGCGCCACACAGAATCGTTCAAAAAACAAACAAATTAGTACTTTGAAATTACGAGAGGAAAGGAAAAAACCAGAAATAATTAACCATAAAAATAGAAATAAACAATATACGCAATCATCAGAAGTGATATCAAAAAGTTAAAAAAATACGATTTACGATTTCATGGCGCCAATATAGCCATGAAACTATAAATCTTATCTGTATCGCTTATAGTAATGGCTGAATTGGTCAACGAGTTGTTTTACTATGCAGCAAGCTTATAAGTACTTTATCTCCATTAAACTTCTCACTCTGTTATTGCTATCGAGTGCAATCGCAAACGAAGAAAAGTTAACAGTTGTGTCTGGTGTTTCTCTGCAGTTGGCAGAATATAGAAAGGAACATATAAGCGATATACATTATGAACTGGAATTTTTTATCCCCAAGGATTCATCACACACTATCAACGCAAGCGCTAAGATTTCATTCCAACTAGACAACCTGTCACAAGATGTTCAACTAGACTTTAAAGAAAAGAAGGACAAATTAAAGAAGCTACAAGTTAATGCCAACAACGAACCTATTGTCCACTTTAATGAGCATCTGGTGATCCCAAGCAATACATTAAAGCGAGGGAAGAATATCGTCGAAATCGACTTTATTGCTGGCGATAGTTCTTTAAATCGAAATCCAGATTTCTTGTACACACTGTTTGTCCCAGACAGAGCGAGGACCGCTTTCCCAGTATTTGACCAACCTAATTTGAAAGCGACATACGATTTAACACTCCACACTCCTCTTTCATGGCAAGCAATGGCAAATGCAGCTCTAAAAAGCAAAAAAGAAAAAGGTGATCGACAGACTTATACATTCAGTACTTCAGACAAAATTAGTAGCTACGTATTCTCCTTTGTAACAGGTAAGTTTGATACCGTTTCACGCACAATAAATGGCCGTCAAATGACTATGTTACACAGGGAAACAGACAAAGAAAAAGTCGCTAGAAACCTAGATGCTATTTTTGACTTACACAGTGCGTCATTGGACTGGCTTGAAGAATACACAGGCATTGAGTACCCCTTCAAGAAGTTCGATTTTGCTTTAATTCCTGCATTTCAATATGGTGGAATGGAGCATGTCGGTGCTATCCAATACAGGGCTTCAACATTATTTTTAGATGAAGACCCGTCGGACACTCAGAAACTAAACAGAGCTAACCTTATCGCGCACGAGAGTGCTCATATGTGGTTCGGCAATATGGTTACCATGGATTGGTTTAACGATGTTTGGACAAAAGAAGTTTATGCAAACTTTATGGCAGCTAAAATTGTTAACCCTAACTTCCCCAACATAGATCACGATCTCAATTTCTTAGTTCGAAGTTACCCAGCAGCCTATAATGTTGACAGAACAGAAGGCGCGAACCCCATACGCCAATACCTACCCAATTTAAATGAAGCCGGCACGCTATACGGTGGCATCATATATAACAAAGCACCCATCATGATGCAGCAATTGGAATTACTCTTAGGCACTAAAGCTTTCCAAAAAGGGATACGTGAATATTTAGCTGCATTTGCAGGAAAGAACGCCACTTGGCCAGATTTGATTGCTATTTTTGACAAATACTCAGAAGAAGATATTCAAGCCTGGAGCAAAGTTTGGGTAAATACTGCTGGACGTCCAGAGTTCCTATTTCAAAGTGAAGGCAGAAGAGATTTACTAGCTCAGAAAGATCCTCAAAATCAAGAAAGGCACTGGCCTCAGCGCTTTAGTATTGCTTCCGTGAAAACAACTGACACACCTAAAGAGGTTATCTTTAAAGGACAAGCTGTTGAGGTAACAAAACCCAAAAAATTAATTGTCAATATCGATGGCAAAGGCTATGGCCTCTTTCCGGTTTCTTTAAAGGATATGGAGAAGCGGTGGAAAGGTTTAACGGAGTTACAGAAAGGCGCTCTATTAATTAATGCCTATGAGCAAATGCTATCAAACCATCCAGATATTTCACCGTTGGAGTATATCGACTTTGTACGCCGACATAGTGCGGATGAAAAAAGTCAATTATTGCTCAACCTCATGCTTGGTCAAGCCCGTAATACTTTTTGGTCTTTTTTGACAGAAAAACAAAGAAATGCCATGGCCCCCTTACTAGAGCTGACTTTAATTCAATCAATCAACAAAGCTCATCAAAATAAAACACGACAAAAGATACTGTTTAGCACATTGCAAGACATCGCCTTAACCCCCAAAAGTGTCGACTACCTATACTCAATTTGGGAAAAGCCTGAAAAAACCTCCTACTCCTTATCCGAACGCGATCTTACAGGTCTGGCAAGTACATTAGCCATCAAACTCCCAGAGCTGTCAGATTTCATCACCAAAACACAACTGAAAAGAATTAATAACCAAGATAGAAAGCGTCGTTTTGATTTCATCGTCCCCAGTTTATCCGCCGACGCTAAAGTCCGTGATACTTTCTTTCAATCACTCAAGAAAGAGGAAAACAGAGCAGTTGAGTCATGGGTCTTAGCATCTCTACGCAACTTACATCACCCTCTCAGGCATACTGACTCTGAGAAGTACATAATGCCAAGCTTAAAGCTACTAGAAGAAATCCAAAAAACAGGTGATATCTTCTTCCCTGCTCGATGGGCAGGAGTCACACTGAACAGCTATCAAACCAAGAGCGCCGCTAAGACAGTTAGAACATTTCTGGCACAACGCCCTGATTACAATAACCAGCTTAAGCTGAAAATACTGCAAGCCGCTGATCCAATTTTTAGGGCTACAAAGATCCTAACCCACCAATAAACATTCAGGAATAAGCCAACAGCGAGACGACGCTCAGCTGTTGGCTAAATAACGCCATCTAAACTCATCCGAACTAACGGTCCACACCCAATTTGTCGAGTCAATCGGGTATTAGATACGGAACAACTGAAAGAAGAAGATAAAGTTCACATAAAGATATGATTTGACCGTGTTATAAAGTCATTGCTTTATAAATGAGGTACTTACATAACAATTGGAAAAGCACGTTAACCCCTTCAAAAAGTCATGCAGCTCATTCATTGTCATATCGTTATTTGAGCATGTGTGTACTTAAACCTAACGATTATTCTATTCGTAAGAAGGTTAATATCAAAAAGCACATCAAAGCTTTATAGTCCAACATGTCCCTTCACTGTCACTATGTATTTGAAAAGTCCCATCTATTTGACTAATTAAAGCCTTAACTAGCTTAAGGCCAAGTGAACCTTCATACATAGGGTCAATGTACTTATCAGGTATTCCTCTTCCACTGTCCCGTACAATCAGCTCATAATTAAGCCCTGCTTCGTTCTTAATTATGACATCGATACACCCACCACCTTCCCCAAAAGCATGTTTTTGGGCATTGGTTATCAATTCATTAATAATAAGCAATAGTGACTTAGACAAATCATGAGAGAAGTCCACCTCATCGCACAAAATATTAATAATGATATTATTGTTCACAACCGAAAACTGATTGGAAAGTTTTTCTAAAACATTGATAAAAGGAAGCTTTTTTTCGTTCTTATGAAATGAGAAATGCTGAATAAGAGACATAACTTCAATACGATTTATCGTATCACCTATGATACTAGACACTTGATCAGTCTTTTCTGGGCTCAATTGATAATACTGTAACTCAAGTAAATTGGACAAAAGCTGCATATTATTTTTGAAGCGATGATGAGATTCCTCCAACAACATATCTTTTTCTGAAAGCTTAACTTCAAAATCTTGTATCTGCCGCTGCTTTTCTCTCGAATGGACGTCGAGCACTCGATGAATGGCTTTATTACGGCGACTGTCATGATAAAAGCGAAATGATAGGCCCGTAAAAAATAGTAAAGCAAAAGCTAAAGCAATAACGACAATATGAGATTCATGAACGCGCACTTCATGCAATTGATTTTCTGCACTGAGTAAAGCAATTTTTGCATCGCGTCCAGCGAGATCAAACTTGGCTTGCGCAATACTCAATAAAGCTGCTCTATTCCGATCATAATATGCTGCTCCACTTTTCCTTAACCTATGCATATAAATATTAGCTTGTTGTTCATCTCCTAGTTCAAGATACAGATCAATAATCAAAGGCAAGATTTCAACTTCTAGGCTAAGCCAAGCTTCTTTAGGAAGGCTTTGAGGTTCAGACAATGTGTCTAACGCATATTCAATCGCTTTTCTATTGTCGCCTTTACCAGCATAAAATCGAGCCAAGAGATAAAACCGCTGCCAATAGACAAAATATTCAGGGTTCTCCTCCATGTATTGTGTCACTTCTTCAACCAAAGGAAATGCTTCTTCCAACCTGCCCAAACTCACTAATAGCGTAGACTTTACATGTTTATTTGACATTTGTATGACGCGGCGTTTATCTGAGTCAAGCACTGACGAGTAGCGCTCAAAAATAGCAAGCGCTTTCTCGTCATCTTGCAATCGATGGTGCACATAACTGGTCAGAACAATAAATTGCCGACGATGTAGGCAGCGATTTTTAAGAGGTATCATCTCTAACACTTCTAATGCGCCACGATAATCAGCAACTTTCAAGAACACAAAAGCAATGTTTGACCTTATTTCGTATTCCACGCAATCCTCAAGCCCATACTTAATCGTTTCGTGGAGTGCTAAACTATAGTACTCATAGGCTTTCACATGCTCATACTTATCAGCATAATTATTCCCCAATAAGATAAGTAATTGGATATATTGGTCGATATTCTCTTCCTGTTCTATCGAGGACAGAGCTTTACTTAAATAATGAATACTTTCATCATATTCACCGATATCTGAATGAGTGAGCGCTATAAAATAGTACAACCAATGAGTATCTTTAGAGCCTGCTTTTTCCAACAAATGCAAATAATCGAAACCTTGCTGCCGATAGACCTTAGGGGCATTGAGTCGCTCTGTCATGGCATGAGTATACCAATCATTCCAGCCTTCAAGGGTGGCCGTTTTTTTTTCGTTAGCAAGGGATGAGTTTGCGTAAACAACTATCAGGAAAAAAGCTGTAAACCGTTTCATTAATAAGAAAGCTAGCACCATGAAGTTAGAAGCCATACTTATATATGTATAAGATTGTGACAATCTGTAGTTTTAATCAATTTATAAGGAAGTTCATCGTCTTGAAGTTTTTTCTTAGAGAAGGTATTTTTTAAATATATTGTTCTATCAGGTCCGTCATACTTAAACCCACGAACGAGCTCATGATGTTTTTCGCAACTAACACACTTTCCTCTGCGCTCAACAAGCTTTGACAAAGCTTCTATGATGGTTTCTGTAGTGACAGTATAAAAATACTGAACAGTAAACCCTTCACTCTCAAAGCAACTTTTCATCAGAGAAGGCAACAGAAGATCATCTTCAACAATCAGCATGTCTCTTATATTACTCATCAATAAAAGCTTCTAGTACTAAAAAAGGCAATTCAAATGAATAAAAAATTACCCTTCACTATTCTATCGATGGAGGTTAACATATTGTTTAAGAAGTTCAACAGAAATGAACTTGTATTAGCGGAAATCAGGTTCTTGGCATCAACTGATGCTTTGTAAAATTTGTCCGCAAAACCATGCCATATAAGTTCCTACGGTATAACCAAGAACAGCCAACATGACACCTACTGGAGCCAACGACGGGTGAAACGCCGCAGCAACGACGGGAGCAGATGCTGCACCACCAACGTTAGCTTGACTCCCTACAGCCATGTAGAACAACGGTGCTTTTAGCAGTTTAGCGACTATTAGCATCAATGAAGCATGGATAACCATCCAAATAACACCTATCACAAAGTAGACGGGAGTCTCAGCGATCATAGTCACATCCATTTTCATACCAATGGTAGCAATCAAGATGTATAAGAAAGCAGAGCCGATTTTGGAAGCGCCGACCCCTTCCAGCTCTCTGGCTCGAGTAAATGACAACAAAACACCGACAGTACTCGCAAAAATAATCATCCAAAAGAACTTACTATGGAAGCTCAATCGGTCTAAATTGGGGAAATGCTCAATAAAATAAGGGGTTATGTTATCCGCAAAAAGGTGAGCAAAACCCGTTACACCGAGTCCTACAGCTAAGATAACCATGGTATCGGACAATGTAGGGATTCTCGCATGCTTTTCTTCAAACGCTTTAACTTTTGCTTTAAGCGCATCAATGGCAGAAGTATCAGCGCCAGTTTTAGCATCAATCGTTTTGGCATTGCCAGCCATAATGAGCAAAACAGCCATCCAGAGATTAGCAACGATGATATCGACCGTGATCATGATAGAAAACATCTGATCCCCAGCACCATATATTTCCTTCATTGATGCTTGGTTTGCACCTCCTCCAATCCAACTGCCAGCAACTGTCGTCATGCCTCGCCATACAGCATTTGGCCCATCTACACCGATAAGATCAGGTACAACACTGGCGACAACTAACAAAGCAATAGGTCCGCCGATCACAATCCCTAACGTCCCTGTAAAGAACAATATCACTGCTTTACTGCCAAGCTTAGCAATCGCTTTTAAGTCGACACTAATGGTAAGAAGAACCAAGCAAGCAGGAAGCAGGTAACGCGAAGCAACAAAATACAATTGCGAACTGTCGCCGTCGATTAAACCGAATGTATTCAATAACGAGGGTAAGAAGTAACAGACTAATACAGAGGGAACAACCGCATAAAACTTCTGCCAAAATGGGATTTTACTGTGAGCTGTATAGAAAACTAAACCCAGAAGAATGGCCAAGATTCCCATAACCGTTGCATCATTAGTAAAAATTGGCGAGTGTGTGGTGACTTGTTCTGCAAGCTGCTCTGACTGCATAGACGTTCCTGTTTTCCTACCGCAAGGGATAATACGGCTTATTTAATTATTATTTGCGCCGTTTTGCTACGCATTAGACGGTATCAAAACATCAACAAAGGTTATATTAACCGTAAGCCACGAAAGAATACAAATGCATTGGTAATAAATATAGGCAAAAGAGGCTAGCCATGTCCTCTCTCCATCATATAATTTGTCAAGTTGACTCCTCTAATACAAACGCTCTGCGACCTTAACACTCTGAATCCGAACTTCTCAAAAAATGGCTTTGCAGTAATGCTAACTTGTGAATAAAAGCGCTTAACGTCTAACTCTCTCCCTTTATTGAGCAACTCATTCATTAGAGCGGCACCGATACCTTGACCTTGATACCGCGAGTGGCAGAAAAAATGATCAATATACCCATCCTGCTGAACATCGGCATAGCCGGCAATGTCATCCTCAACAACGGCAACATAAGGCTGGGTCGATTCCACGTGATTGAACCACTCAGCCTTATCGTAATGCTTTGGCGCCCATGCATTCACTTGTTGTTCGGTATAATGTTTTACATTGACGTCATGTATTGTCTGAAAAAACAGCTCTCTTAAGATAGGTTCCTCACCATTAACATATTTACGAATTAATATTTCCATATCGTTTTCAATACCTTAGTTCACTATTACAGCACTACTTTCACGATCTTAGAAGCAGAAGTCAAATAGAAAGACAAAAGGTTTTTGATCTATGTCAAAGGCAAAAAAAATAAGGCAATTAGAATGAAACCGTAGCTAACCCTACTAACAATAAGGTAACTGATGAGAATACCTAAACAGATTCTAGTGGTTGTGAGTGGCAAACACAGCCAGCACCCAGCTTTAGAGAGAGCACTCAAATTCACTGAAGCCGAAGATGTACATATCCATCTATTTAACTCTATCTATGAACCGGTTATGGAGCTAACCGATGTATTGTCTAGTAGCCACCGAAAGGAGCTAAAACGCCAATACATGGCAGACCGGCATTTATATATGGATACATTGGCTAACGACTTAGCAGAAAAGAATATTGAGTGCAGTATTCATGTGACTTGGCATAGGGAATTGCATGAAGCAATAGAGGAAGCCGTCGATAAATTACAACCTGATTTAGTGATAAAGCGTATATCAGCCGATGCGTCAAATATTAATCCTTTCACCATGCCAGTTGATCGGCACTTAATACGCCATTGTCGAGCTCCACTACTACTAGTCAAAGACTCCGACTGGCATAAAAAGCCTATGTTGGCTGCCATAGACCCTTCAGCGAGTGATCAATTACATAAAGCTCTCAACAAGCAAATATTAGACTATGCCAAAATGTTGTCTAATGTGACCGAAACAAAATTTCGTACCATCAACACGTTCGAAACGCCCAGCATGGAGCCAGCAATGGGCTTGGGTTACATTAATATAGATTTTGAACGTGTTAGGGCTGATACAGAACAGTCTCATCAAGAAAAAATGCTGACGCTACTGAATGAGCATGAATTGTCAGATACCTCTTTTCATATAGTCGAAGGTCGCCCTGACGTTGCTATTCCAGATTTTGCAGAAGATCTCGGCGTCCAACTCGTTATCATGGGTACAGCCGGCAGAACAGGCTTATCCGCCGCTTTCATAGGCAATACTGCCGAATACATATTAGCCAATCTCAACTGTGAGATATTAACCCTAAATGCCAATTGAGGAGTTCTCATGCGTACCATAAATAAGATTTTAGTCGCGATAGATCCTGATAAAAAGGAACAGCCGGCCTTAACAAAAGCGCTAGCTTTTGCTGCACATCAGCAGGTTACAATTCAACTATTGAGCTGTTTGTACTATCCCTCTGTTGTCGCTAACAACTTACTGACACCAAATCAGCTTGAAAAAACCAAAACGGCGATTTTAAGAATGAACCAAGGCAGGCTTAATAAGCTAATCGAAAAAAATCAGCATGCCAATGTCACGTTTGAAACAGAAGTCATTTGGCATACGCCTATTTATCAAGGGATTTTAAGTGTTGTCGACCAATTTAAGCCTGATCTACTCATTAAAGCGACACATCAACACCCAACGTTAGCGAAACGATTTTTCACACCAACAGATTATTATTTGCTTAAAGCTTGCCCAATTCCCGTCTTACTCGTCAAAAATCAAACTTGGTCAAAAGAAACTTGTATTGTCGCTGCGATCGATCCAGATCATGCCCTTAGTAAAAAGAGTGAACTCGATAAAAATGTCCTTAATGCTGGATATAAAATATCTTCTTCACTCAATATGACATTAAATGCCGTGCATTGCTTCGACCCCAATTACTGGGATATTTTTATTGAAGCCGTCGAAAAAAGTGGTATTTCAGCGGATGTATTTTCAGGTATTCCTGATAGCAGTAGCTCTGCCGTACTTGACAAACTAAGGTATCAACATAACGAGAAATTCGCACAAGCTTGTTCTGAATACGTGCCAAACAGTGCAAACCAGCACTTAATATCGGGTGATATGGAAAATGCCCTTCCTCAAGCATTGGAAAGATTAAATGCTGGGATTCTCGTATTGGGAACGACCTATCGCTCAGGCTTTTTGGGTAGCACGGCGCAAAGCTTAATTGAGATTGTAGATTGCGATTTATTAGCGATTAAACCAAGTAATTTTGTAGCACCTTCTGCATAACAAGAGTATTGGTAGATGAAAATCGCTTTTTTTAACACTAAGTCCTATGATCGAGAATACTTCAATCGCGCCAATGTATCATTTGATCATCAGCTGGACTTTCTTTCCCCTCATTTATCACTGAGATCAACGCCACTGATCAATGGCCATAAAGCTGTTTGTGCTTTCATCAACGATACGTTAGATGCCGAAGTCCTTAAAGTGCTCAAAAATAAAGGGGTAGAGCTTATTGCCTTGCGTTCTGCCGGGTTTAATCATGTTGATATCAGCGCCGCTAAAGCACTCAATTTAGCCGTAGTTCGTGTGCCAGCATACTCGCCCTACGCTGTCGCAGAGCATACAGCTGGCTTGCTCCTCTGCCTAAATAGAGGCATTCATAGGGCACATAACCGAATTAGGGAGGGAGATTTCTCTTTAAGAAATCTAATAGGATTCGACTTACATGGGAAAACAGTTGGCATTATTGGCACAGGTAAGATCGGCCAAGCTTTTGCCCGTATTATGCAAGGCTTTGGTTCTAAAGTCATCGCTCACGATCTCATGATAAATGAACAGTGTTTAGAGTCTGGCGTCGAATACGTAACACTTAGTGAGCTTTTTAGCCGAGTTGATATCTTATCTCTGCATTGCCCATTGACCAAAGATACCTTCCACTTGATTGACGAAAAAGCTTTGTCGCAAATGCGACACGGTGTGACTATTATTAATACCAGTAGAGGTAAATTGGTCGATACTAAAGCTATTATCCAAGGACTCAAAACGGGAAAGATAGGCTTACTCGGTCTCGATGTTTATGAAGAGGAAGAAGCGTTGTTTTTTGAAGACAACTCGTCAACAGGTATTCAAGATGACTTACTCGCGAGGTTAACCACCTTTCCGAATGTCATCATTACCAGTCATCAAGGGTTCTTCACACATGAAGCCATGACTAATATTGCCAATACAACGCTTTCTAATATCAGTGCTTTTGAAATTCAAGGGCAGATCCAAAATGGCGTCGATGTATGAATACAAGAACATCACACAAAGCGTTTCGAATAGGAATATTGACGGGAGGGGGCGACTGTTCCGGTTTAAATGCTACTATACGAAGTGTCGCAAAAAGCCTTATCTTAAATCAGGGCGCAGAAATAATCGGGATACAAGATGGCTTTTTGGGGTTCATTGAAAAACGCAGTAAACCACTAAGCTATCAGGATTTAAGCGGCATTTTGTCTCAAGGAGGTACGCTACTCGGCACAAGCAACCGTGGCAGCCCATTTGACTACTATGGTAAAGACCTCTCACAAGACGTCATGGATTACTATCATCAACTGAGATTGGATGGAGTCATTGTTATAGGAGGCGATGGTTCATTGTCTATCGCCTATGAGATGTCAAAGCTAGGGATGAAAATAGTGGGCATCCCTAAAACAATTGATAATGACCTGAATGGCAGCGACTATACCTTAGGTTTTAATAGCGCAGTAAGTATTGTCACAGAAGCTCTCGACCGCCTGCGCACAACAGGACAGTCTCACAAAAGGGTCATGATTTTAGAAACCATGGGACGATACGCAGGCTGGATAGCTCTCCATGCGGGCATTGCAGGCGGCGCAGATGTCATCCTATTACCTGAATTTCCTTACGACATTAAAGAAGTCGCAAAAGCCTGCAAATTACGTATGGGGGAACGCCAATGTGCCATAGTGGTTGTTGCGGAAGGCGCAAAACAGATTGACTCTGATCTTATCGTCCAAGAAACAGTCAGCAATAGTCCAGACCCAACAAGATTAGGTGGTGTCGCTAATGTATTGAAAACACAATTAGAAGCTGAGTTAGATTCGGAGATACGAGCAACTCAATTAGGGCATATACAACGAGGTGGCTCACCCACAGCACTAGACAGAATTTTTGCGACCAATATAGGATGTTACGCTGCATCATTAATCGCCGACAATAAATTTGATGAGGCTGTGGTATCAATAAATAACGTGCTGACTAGTATCCCTCTGCATCAGGTTGCCCATAAAACTAAGTTAGTCACTTGTGACGATCCAACATTAGGTAGTGCCATAGCTATGGGGATAGACTTTGGTAATAGCCAGTTAACAAGCCGTTAAGCAACACCTCCCTATAAATTGGAATTAAATGTACTTATTCAGCTATACCACCTTTGTTAGCAGCAATAACCTGTTTTAAGCCTCTTGAAAGCAAGGAGGTATTAAGCTCATTAACGACAACCCTTGATAACAACAAACCAAAAACAACGCTGATAATAATGATCAGTATTGATTTACCTAACAGCAATATCCCAGCGCTAACTAAAGCAGCGACCGACATTATCGGTCCCAAACAAGACACTAGCGTAAATTTGGAAATGGCCCCTTCGTCTTGAATTAACTGATGCGCCCTATCGAGTAAAGTGAATTGCTCATCACGAGGTAAATCAGATATTTCATCAAAATAATCGAGGTACGTTTTGATATTCATAAAGGCGCTTTCAAGATCTAAAAAAGTAGATTAACGTTGAGCCTAAAATCATTCAAGGAAAATGAGCTAACGCAAAGGTTTTTCACTAGGCTTATAACTAAACCCACTTAATTTGCGACATTCAGAGTTTCATAGGCTGGTTTAAAAAAAATGAGGCTTCGTTGAATGGATTCAACACAGAATCACTATGCCTTTACCTATTCATCTTGTCTTAATGCCTGCTGAATATCGCAAATTAAGTGGATTTAGCTATAGTGTTAATAATTGAATAATCAATATGCTGCAGATTATTTAAGACATGTTCGTTCTCAGGTAGCATAAATTTCTCAGCCACTAGCCAATGCAACGCGTCCTTCATCGAATCAAAGTAAGCGAAATGAACAGTATCTCTGAATGGCTCCAGCAACATTTGCATCATTTCCCTCGCCATCAGGTCGGGTGCAAGTATCGCTTCATGAGTCATGCCACGTTCAATACTCCAAGCATAATGCTGCTCAGCGACTTCCTTTAAATCAGGAGTTCCTAATTCAAAGTGTGTTAAGTCATGAAAGTTTGCCCATGCTTTACCATCATCAAAATGCACACTGACTTTTTGCTTTATCTTGTCCGAGTTTGCTTCAGCCCCTTCCCGATTAAAGCCACCCATCACTTTAATGTATATCACGCGATCAACAACTCGTTGTATTGCGTTTCCATGTTCTTGCCAAACAGGCATATGAAACCACCTACGTTATAACCTGAAATATTCCACCAACATTACTCAATCTGCTTTCTTATTTATCAGTGACTTAATACCAAGTAGCCAAGCTAACAAAGCAACCATACCTATAGCAAAGAAATCAATTACGTACCCGTCACCATTTGAAAAATCTCCGACTGCTACTGAGACTGTGATGGGTGATATATGAGGTATCACGCTATCAGGATTAACTCTTCGCACACTTTGCCAAACAAAAAGCATGAGCGAAACACCAATAGCCAATCGACGCTTATACCAAAGTCCATACGCGCCATAAGCGGGCATAATCACATAAAGCAAACTGCTGACCATAGCACTAACAAGACTGTCAAATTCAGTCAATATTAACAGGCCTAAACCAATCAAAGTGAACGCAGACAAAATTAAGCTTACGATTTTAAACTTCATTGCATCCCTAAAATCTAGCTTTGAAAAAAACATTTAAAAACAATAGGAAGATAAACACGGCCTAAGAAATAAAAGACAAATCTAAATAACTATCCGCTTGCTCATAACTTTCTAACTTAGGAACTTCACCTAACATAGGTGCGTTTATCAGCGATCTTAAGCTGTCGATATTATCACTACGCAATGGCATATCATTTTCTTGATGATTGGCAACCCAACCTGCAATCGTCAATCCATCACGCTCTATCGCTTCAGCGGTTAAAACAGCATGATTTAAGCAACCCAGCTTAACGCCGACCACTAGGATAACAGGCATGTTATGTTCAACACACCACTGTGAGAGAAACCGACCATTCCCAAGAGGTAGGCGCCATCCACCAGCCCCTTCGACTAAAAGCACATCTGGATTTTTGGCTTTCAGCTGTTCCAATGTGTTCGACAAGACGTCAAGGTCAATCGTCTTATTGATCTTTTCAGCAGCAAGGTGAGGTGCAACAGGCGGCTCAAACGCAATAGGATTAACAAGTTCATATGGAACATCAACGCTACTGGCTTTTTGTAGCAAAAGACCATCTTCGTTTCTTAGACCTTCTACTGTTTTTTCGCAACCTGCAGCAATCGGCTTAAAGCCAAGTGTTGCAAAGTTCTGTTTAGCTAGTTTGGCTAGTATGGCTGCTGTAATAAAACTTTTACCAACTTCAGTATCCGTACCTGTCACAAAATAGCTATTCATTGTTTCTTCATTTTTAAAAAACTCACTTGATACGTTAACAGAAGTTTTCCGTTAACTTCATAGCACTCCCGATAAGCTTCTTCCAGTTGCACCAGAGACGCTTTACTCAAAGGTTTATTCTCAATGCCTTGTTTTGTCGTCAATGTATTCGCACCGATAGCTTTTATAGAATTAAGTAATTGTAAAATAGTGGAGTGATAGGTAGTGAAATGCTGCTTTCTCTCAACAACATCAAAACCGGCATCTTTAGCTGAGTTCGTTATCACTTGATGAGTTAAAAAGTCATTCGTATGCTTTGACCGGTCTAACGCTTTCCATGCTGCGTCAAGCTCGATAAAAGAGCCGTCACACATCAGAGAAATAATGGCTTCTGATTGCGGTTTTAATACGCGATAAATTTCTTTTAATGCTTTATCAAGTGGTTTACACCATTGCAAAGCCATTGATGAAAACACGCCATCAAAGGCATTGCTGTCAAGAGGCATACTTTCAACATCCGCATTCAGCCAAGATAAACGGCTCGACGGGTAAGTTGCTTCCGCAAACTGAATCATGCCTGAGGATAAATCCACACCTAAAACATGCTCTGAGTAACCTAGCAACTGTTGACTTATTCGTCCTGTGCCACAGCCAATATCGAGCATCCGTTTTGCTGGTTGATTAACAAGTTTCAACGTCTCTTGAGCAATATCGTATTGAACGTCAGCAACCTTATCGTAAGCACTAGCTGCGCGGCTAAACTGCTGCGCAATTCGATCTTTCAACATAGTGGTAGAGCTCATGGCATCACTTTCCTAGATAACACTAAGCTAAGCGCATCAACCAAAGCGGTAATATCTTCCTTTCTATGGACTGCGCTTATGGTAATTCTTAATCGCTCTCTTCCCTTAGGTACAGTTGGATAACGTATAGGTGCCACCCATAGGCCCAACTTTTTCAAATCGTTACTAACTTTTAATGCGTTAGCGGCATCTGAAAGCATGATCGGTTGAATCGCAGTATCACTATCTAGCATGTTAAAGCCCGCCTTATTTGCCAAACCTTTAAAGTGCGCAATATTGTCCTGTAGTTCGGTCCTTACCTCACCTTTCCTAATCTTTTTAATACTCGTTAAAGTAGCAACAGCTTGTGCTGGCGGCATGGCGGTACTGTATATAGTGTGCTTTGAAAAATTAACCAGATAGTCAATGACCTGCTGACTAGCCGCAACAAAGGCACCAGCTGTACCAATGGCTTTTCCAAAGGTCCCCATCAAAATAGGCACTTGCTCTTGCCCTACCCCGCAGGCTTCAACACTCCCTAACCCGCTTTCACCAAGGACACCAAAGCCATGGGCATCATCTAACATTAACCAAGCATGGTGCTGTTCTGTAAGAGCCACTATTTCATGTAATGGCGCTTTGTCACCGTCCATGCTGAATACCCCCTCTGTCGCCACTAAGGTATCTTCTTGTGTACGCTTAAGAAGATCAGAGAGATGCTCACAATCGTTATGCTTGTAACGCTTAAAAGTCGAGCCGTGAGCTGCTGCACTTTGTGCACCTTCAATCAATGAGGCATGGATAAGTTTATCAGCGAGTAAAGTTGTATTCTGTTTCAACAAAGCTTGGCAAAGCGCTTGGTTCGCCGAAAAGCCTGAGTTGAAAAGTAAAACCCCTTCATACCCTAAAGACTCAGCAAGATAATCTTCAAGCGCTTTATGCGCTGCTGAATAGCCCGTCACCAGAGGAGATGCACCACTGCCCATGCCGTACTTGACCATACCATCACACCAGCTTTGCATCACTTCGTAATCGGTACGCATGCCCAGATAGTCATTGCTTGAGAAGTTAAGGTAATGTTGTCCCTCAATTTGGAGCAATCCACTTTGTTGCGCTTCAATACTTTGCCTTTGCCGCCAAAGATTGTTTTTCTTGCGGCTTGCTAAGGCATCTGCAATAAAATCAAATGCCATAATGGCGCACTTCTAGCAAATATAAAGAGGTTGAGAACATTGGCTTAGATGCTAAACAGTTGCATCGTAATATAGCTTTGATTCTTGCTGTTCCCTGACTGTATCCATTAATACTGATTCATGTGCTTCATCAGAAAAGCCTTCATACTTTTCAGTATTAATGCCTAACTTAGCAAACAATTTCATGTCTTGATTAGCTTCAGGATTGGGTGTTGTCAGTAGTTTTTCGCCGTAAAATATTGAGTTTGCTCCCGCAAGGAAGCAAAGCGCTTGCATCTGCTCGTTCATCGCTTCCCGCCCTGCGGACAAGCGAACATGTGATTTGGGCATCATAATACGGGCAACAGCGATAGTACGAATGAACTCAAAAGGTTCCAAATCTTCTTGCTCAAACATTGGCGTACCTTCAACTTTAACCAGCATATTGATAGGAACACTCTCAGGGTGTGTTTCAAGATTCGCTAACTGAATAAGCAAACCACTACGGTCATTAGCAGATTCACCCATACCAACAATCCCACCTGAGCACACTTTCATACCGGAATCGCGCACATTGTCTAATGTATCCAAGCGATCTTGATAGGTTCTTGTCGTGATAATGTCGCCATAGAATTCAGGCGAAGTGTCTAAATTATGGTTGTAATAATCAAGGCCAGCATCTCTCAGTGTCATCGCTTGATTCGCAGAAAGCATACCTAGGGTCATACAAGATTCTAAGCCTAAGGCCTTAACGCCTTTAACCATTTCGATAATGTATGGCATGTCTCTATCTTTCGGGTTACGCCACGCAGCACCCATGCAAAAACGGGTAGAGCCGGCTTTTTTAGCTTCACGTGCACTAGTAAGAACTTTTTCAACCTCCATCAACCGCTCGCGATCAAGGCCGGTATGGTAGTGTGCACTTTGTGGACAGTAGCTGCAATCCTCTGGACAGGCGCCGGTTTTAATCGATAGAAGCGTGCTAACTTGAACTTCATTCGGATCAAAGTGTTGACGGTGAATACTCTGCGCTTTGAATAACAAGTCATTAAACGGCAATACAAAAAGTGCATTGACCTCTTTCAACGTCCAATCGTGGCGAATATCTGTAAGATTTGACATAGCTTGTCCTTTACATCGTTAGTTTGCGCGCTTAGTCTATTGCGCAGAAACGAGTTGTCAACTCTATTTGAAAAACAAAATTTACATCAGGTTAATTATTGAGCAATTATGGATTTACACTTTGACCAGCAACATATCTGGCACCCTTACACATCGTCAACTCATCCACTACCATGCTACCCAATCGAATCTGCGCATGGAGCAAAGATCAAGTTAGAAGGTGGGAAAGAGCTTATCGATGGTATGTCTTCTTGGTGGTCGACAATCCACGGCTACAACCACCCACTGCTCAATGATGCTGCTAAAGCACAGATTGATAAAATGTCACATGTTATGTTTGGTGGCCTAACACATCAGCCTGCTATTGACTTGTGTAAGACCTTGCTAGATATGGTTCCTACTGGGCTAGAGCGCGTCTTTTTGGCCGACTCAGGCTCAGTTTCAGTTGAAGTAGCTATGAAGATGGCACTTCAATACTGGGCTTGCCAAGGTAACAAAAGCAAACATCGCTTTATTACACTTCGCAACGGTTACCATGGCGACACTTTTGCTGCGATGTCTGTCTGCGATCCTGTCAACGGTATGCATTCACTGTTTCAAGATAGCTTGTCACAGCAACTTTTTGCGCCAGCCCCCGAGACTCGCTTTGAGCAACACTGGAATGAAGATGAGATTCAATCTCTTCACGAAATGATCAAGCAACATCATCACGAACTGGCAGCTTTGATACTTGAACCTATAGTTCAGGGTGCAGGAGGGATGCGCATCTATCATCCTGAATACCTTAAAGCCTGCCGCCAATTGTGCGATGAGTACGGGGTGCTATTGATATGTGACGAAATAGCAACCGGCTTTGGCCGAACAGGAAAGCTTTTTGCTTGCGAGCATGCAGATATCAGCCCTGATATCTTGTGTTTGGGTAAAGCCCTTACAGGTGGTTATATGACGTTAGCCGCGACACTTTGTACTGAAGATGTTGCAGTAGGTGTATGCCAAGGTGAACCTGGAGTCTTTATGCATGGTCCAACTTATATGGGTAACCCTCTCGCTTGTGCTGTTGCTAATGCCAGCTTATCAATCATTAATACAGGCGCGTGGCAACAGCAAGTTTCAGGTATCGAAGCTCAGTTAAAGCAAGAACTACTTCCACTTAAAGAACTTGAATGTGTTGCAGATACAAGGGTGCTTGGCGCTATCGGTGTTGTTGAAACCAAACAAGCCGTTAATGTCGCCCGTGTTCAAAAACACTGTGTTGATCAGGGTGTATGGGTTAGACCTTTCGGTAAATTGGTTTACATCATGCCTCCCTTTATCATTTCACCTACTGAGTTGAGTCAACTCATCTCAGCAATAAAGAATGCCCTCTTACGGGGTTAGAAATATGCTTACGAGTGATATAGAGGCAATCGTGGTTAACAAAATAAGGTTGATACCTAAACTGTCAAATTTACGCCTAGCTCGTTTACGCTTTAAAAAAAGCGTCATCAAGCTAAAAATAACACAGACACCAAGCAATATCGTCAGTACATTTCGTAACGAGCTTTCCCAGTGGTCACGCCCTTCAATGCCCCAGAATTGCTGAACTCCGGATATAAACTCGGGGCGCGCATAATGGAAAACCATTAGTGCAGCGACAAAAACAATCCAACCGATCACATTGCATGCGATCATGACCCTAAATAAGGTGTCATCAATATCTTTTTTCTGCCGTCTGTCTAGACCATTCCAATCCAACAGGTTTTCCCCATATTTTACTTGTGTCTTTTGACAGGAAAAGT
>CAZXIN010000038.1:0-57030 GCA_964640795.1 uncultured Pseudoalteromonadaceae bacterium
CTATGCTAAATATAGCAGTTCGTGCAGCCCGTTCGGCTGGAACAGTGATTACACGTGGCTTTGAAAGCCAAGATAGCCTTGAAACACAAATCAAGGGAGACAACGATTTCGTCACTCGTATCGATAAAGAAGCAGAACAAGCTATCATCACCAAAATACAGCAATCATATCCTACCCACAGTTTTGTCGGAGAAGAAGGCGGCGTTGTTGAAGGCGACGAAGACTTCAAATGGATTATTGATCCGCTAGACGGCACGACTAATTTTATTAAAGGCATTCCACATTTCTGTGTTTCTATTGCTCTCATGCATAAAGGTCGTATTGAGCAAGCCGTTATTTTTGATCCGATCCGAGGCGACTTATTCACATCAACACGTGGAAATGGAGCACAATTAAACGGTTATCGTATTCGAGCCACCAAAGCAAAGAACTTAGATGGCACCATTTTATGTACGGCTTTCCCGTTTAAGCAAAAAGACAGCTTTCCACAGGCTTTAAGCTCTTTCAGTACCCTATTTTCTCAAGCTGGTGATATGCGTCGCACAGGTTCTGCAGCTTTAGACTTAGCTTATGTGGCTGCTGGTAAATTTGATGGATACTGGGAAGCAGGCCTTAAACCTTGGGATATGGCTGCAGGAACATTATTAGTACAAGAGTCTGGTGGTATAGTCACGGACTTCAATGGCGGTAATGATCATATGAAATCAGGCCACGTGGTCGCAGGTGGTGTGAAAGTCGTTCGTTCATTAGTGAACGTACTGAAAAGCTAAGAAACTTCTTTGATGCACTGGACTAGACAGGCATTGTTCTAAAACCATTAACACAAGAAGTTTAGTCCATAAAAACAATAACCTTGAGATCAGACTTGAGTCGGGAGTAATAGCAACATAACACCCATCACTTATTAGGTGATGGGTATTAGTTAAACAGTAGGTTATTCCTGTCGTATTATTGCCTTAGACCTAACGACGAGGTTGGTAAAACACTGACTCAATAAGGTGTGAAATGTGTGCTCGATGGGCTTTAGTTTCATCATTTGCACGCTTACTGCTAGCAACGAGTTGCTGAATTTTTTGCAATTGGTACAAGGCAGCTGATTGAGACAGATGGTCGTAACTCGATTTAGCTTTCAAGCCCGAAATAGCGACCAATCGATTCACATATTCAATTTGAAGGTTTTGACGCCTTGTGTTGACGCTCCCTTTCGCATCTTCCTTGAATATCGCATCTGTCAAATCTTGAACAAATTCAACTAACGAATACTCGTTGCCATATAAACGGCTATCAGAGATACGACGCATCACATTTTTGTGCAGCAAATGATTAAGAATATCCTTTTGGACATCTAGTAACTGTTGATGCAAATTCGGATCTTCATTATTGGTTCCATGACCAAAGCCTCGTCGCTGGTGTTGCAGATGAGCATAAACATCTTCACTGGCAGAAAAAGCAGTCGGCGAGAACAAGTTATCTTTCAATACCTGCATAGCCTGCTTCTGTTTATCGTAAGATACTGGTGTGTAAGGTTGGTTGGCTCCTGATTGACCAACAAAGCCTCGATCAATATATATACCGCCAATATAGCGAGAGGTGACACGTGAAGCCACATTGAACTCGTTTCTAGCGACCAAATAAGCATTAAGGAGTTCTTGGTGCGATTCACCTTGCGTCCTAAACTTTTCTTTAATGATAGCTAATGATTGCTCTACAAGGGTATAACGCTGTTCGGCATAGCCAATAGCATCACTCGTTAAGTCGCCAATCATCACTCTTGGATCAATACCTTTCCCTGGCGAACGCATGTCATCTGCGTCATTGCCAAATGCGAGTTGCGGTTCAGTAGATCTCGCTAATATGGCATTAAGGCGGGCTTCTTCAGCTTGCGGGTTATCAAGCGAAGTCGAGTAACCGTATTCGATTGCCCAATCGTCATAAGGTCCAGGCTTTTGCGTATAGTAGTCACCTTGCTCTATTCCTTCAGGTGCGATGTTCACCGCAGGATAATCCATAACCGATCCAATGAGGCCTTTAGCACCCGTAATGTCTTTATTGTGGATATCGGCAAGGCTATTGAGCTGACTGGATTTCATGTTGTGATTCAAGCCAAGCGTATGCCCAACTTCATGCAACAACAAAAAGTACAAAGATTGCTTCGTCAGTTCTTCTTTTTCTTCGGCTGTTGCTCCCTTTGAAGCCAATGACTGAGTGGCAAACAACGTATTAGTATGTAACTCATGACCTAAACTACAAAAAGCACCCGATTGATGGGCATTTTTTTCTAACGCGTCTAGCCCGTGTTGAAAAACATCACCATAAAACAGTCGATTAGTAATGAATGAATATTCCAACATAATGTCAGCACCGATGATCTCACCGGTTAATGGGTTAGCTAAGCTCGGCCCATAACCACCAAAAGGAGGTCTGGGAGATGATGTCCAGCGGAGGACATTATAACGTATATCACCAGCATCCCAACCGGCATCATCAGGCTGAACTCTCACTTCAACGGCATTTCTGAACCCTGCTTTCTCGAAAGCAATATTCCATGCCAGTACAGCATCTCGAATGGTATCCCTGTATTCAACGGGCGTTGTATTTTCTATCCACCACGTGATCGGTTTGACAGGTTCGGACACTGCTTGATTTGGGTTCTTTTTGACGAGATTCCAGCGATTAATGATGTCGTTGTAGGGTGTCACAGACTTTGATGTGAGATCTGTAATCTGCTGACCAAAATAACCAATCCGCGCATCATCTTTGCGAGGAACGAAATCATTCTCAGGTAAAGCAATAAAACTATGCTGAATGCGCACACTAACGTTTCTAGGATCGGTTATTTCTTGCCCACCTCTGACAGTCGGTGCTTCGTTCTCAAAAACATACTCCACCACCACATCAGTGTTTTGCGGATAATTTTTCAGCCTAACCACTTTGTTTTTATCTTTACTCAAACCACCTACTTTAAATCGTTTTGCGGCAGCTTTAGGATCCTCTCCCGGACGCGCATTTGGCGAAACCTTATGTAAAGCTTCACTCAATAAAACCTTATCAACATCAATCAGATAGCTGTCTCCAGACTCATTTTCAGCAATGATATTGGCTGTCGCCAATACAGACGGACTAATATTGCTATCAGATGACCGACTCACTGCATTATTCTCATCAAAAAAGTATTTTGTATTCTGAGTCACAAATTCAATTTTATTAAAATGCTTGCGTAA
Organism: uncultured Pseudoalteromonadaceae bacterium; assembly: GCA_964640795.1. GTDB lineage: Bacteria > Pseudomonadota > Gammaproteobacteria > Enterobacterales > Alteromonadaceae > M269. The sequence goes on from CAZXIN010000038.1 coordinate 3,222, forward strand.
ATTAAGCACTTTAGTTTCTCTAAAAGCACCTTTAAATGTTCCTGCATCTAAAGCGCCATTTTCTGTATGAGCAAAATAGAGGAAAGGCGTATCCAATTGTTCTTTTTTAACCAGCAAGCGTAAAGATCCGTCTTTTTGATCCTGATATAAAGTCAAGAACCCTTCTAATGCTTGTGCATCACTCGTGACTTGTGCAATCGTTTTTGCTTCACTTTTATCGTCACCTTCTGCTGCATACAAATTACTAGACACTATAACTGCTGAAGCAACCATTAATACCTGCCAGCGTTTCCTTACATATTCTTTACTCATAGATAATTCCCAAAGTTTGTATTCATGTTTTTTAGGTTATTCGTGATCAACTCATTAACCACTGGTTTTTATTGTTCTGATACGAAGTTTAACGGCAGTGTCTAACTAACTTAAGGACACATTAAAGGTATTCGTTGAACACAAAGTAACAGATTGTTTACTGGTGCCCTTTAATCCAAGTGCCACTGTGCTTTCGCTGGTGTCAGATGAAAATGGCGCTTAATGCGGATAAGCTTATCTGTGTTCCAAGAGATACTAATGACTGGATCGTGCAGATACCGACAGCTGCAATAGCCTTCAAATCATGTATTCAATCGCTTCATGCTCTAAAACCTCTTGAGCGCTACTTTTGCTATTCGTCACGCGAAATGCCACCATTCTATGATGTAATTCAAGGACCAGACGACTCCCTGTTTTGACACAAAATCCGGGAACGAGTGCATGAATAAAACAAGCAATGGCAGCCATCTGCAGCTTAACGGCAAACCCTATCGCATGAACAAGGTGTTCAAAGTAGGTTTCATTGACTGTCTTAGGGTGTTCTATAAATAACCGATTAAACATGATAGTCCTTAACTACGATTTGACAGGTTAAAGTATAGACTACTCCCCAAAAAGTTAACGTTCTTTGAAATGGCAAAAAAAAGCCAATGCATTGCATTGGCTTTCTTGTATTTAAGCATCAATCAAATGACATTCTAAGGCAAGGGATCCAAATCGGCCCCTTCTTTCTCCACTTGCGGTGGCATTAAATCTTCTTTGCTGATACCCAACAACAAAGCCACTAAACTGGCTATATATATGGATGAATAAGTACCGATAAATACACCAAATAATAGCGCTGTTGCAAAACCATGAATCAGTTCACCCCCCTTAAAGAATAGAGCTAATAATACTAATATCGTGGTTAGTGATGTAATAATCGTCCTGTTCAACGTTTGAGTCAGAGACACATTAATGATTTCTTCAGGTTCTGCTTTTCGAATTTTACGAAAATTTTCACGAATACGATCAGAAACAACAATCGTATCGTTAAGTGAATAACCAATAACGGCTAGAACAGCGGCTAAAACGGTTAAATCAAACTCAATTTTTAATACTGAAAACAAGCCTAAAGTGATAATAACATCGTGCGCTAATGCGATAACAGAGCCTAATGCAAAGCGCCATTCGAATCGCATAGCGACATAAGCCAGTATACAGAGCAATGCGACTAACATCGCAAGGCCACCTTGTTCCGTTAACTCTTCACCAACATTAGGGCCAACAAACTCTATACGACGCATATCAACAGAGTCACCATCACTACGCAATATATCAAGCACTTGATCGCCAAGCGTTTCAGCTTTTACATCTTCTCTCACCGGAATACGAATAAGCACATCTTCACTCGTACCAAAGTTTTGAATAACCGCGTCGCCAAAGCCTGCAGCGTCCATAGTTTCGCGGATCTGATCCAGTTTAGCCGCTTGCTCAAAACCAACTTCAATGAGCGTTCCACCGGTAAAATCAAGCCCCCAATTAAGCTTGTTGATGCCGAGTGAGACTAGCGAGCTCACAATCAATAATGCTGACAGAATAAGCGCAGGTATGCGCAATGACATAAAAGCAACGGTGCCCTTAAGTTTCAAAATTTGCATAATGGCTCTCCTAAATGCTCAGTTTGTCAAGGCGTTTACCACCCCAAACTCTGTTAACAATAACGCGAGTAACAACAATCGCAGTAAACATTGAAGTAACAATACCGATAGCAAGCGTTACCGAGAAACCTTTAATGGGTCCTGTCCCTACGGCAAAGAGTATTAAGGCAGCAATCAACGTGGTTATGTTGGCATCTAAAATAGTAGAAAAAGCACTATCATAGCCGTAATGAATGGCTTGTTGAGGTGATCGACCTTCTCGTAGTTCTTCTCGTATTCGTTCAAATATCAACACGTTCGCATCAACGGCCATACCAACCGTTAATACAATGCCAGCCATACCCGGTAAAGTCAGCGTGGCCCCTTTAATTAAAGACATAATACCAACAATCAGTATCAGGTTGCTTGCTAGTGCAATATTTGCAACGACACCGAAAGCGCGGTAATAAACCAACATAAAAATTAAGACTAAGCCAAAGCCCCAAATGATAGCTTGCATCCCTAAATCGACATTTTCTTGTCCCAAGCTTGGCCCGACAGTTCTTTCTTCAACAATTTGAATAGGCGCAATCAACGCACCCGCTCTAAGCAATAGTGCAAGCTCCTGAGCTTTTTGTGGAGAATCTAAACCCGTTGTCTCAAAGTTATTACTGAATACCCCTTGGATCGTTGCAACACTAATCACTTCACGTTTTTTCTCAAAGATAAGTTTACCTTCGGCGTCACGCTCATCAGTTGACTTGAATTCGATGAAAACAACAGCCATAGGTTGACCAACGGCACGTTTAGTAAAACGCTTCATCTTGTTGCCACCTTCGGAATCCAAAGAGATAGAAACTTTTGGCAAACCGTATTGATCAAGCCCGCTATTGGCATCAATAATGGAACTACCAGCAACAATAACCTGCTTCTTCAACAAGACAGGTCTGCCATCTTCATACAATACTTCCGAGCCGGCAGGAACACGTCCATCAAGTGCATCGCTTAGATCATGCTCGATATCAACTTCACGATACTCTAGCGTCGCTGTCGCATTAAGAATTTCTTTCGCAAGCGCCGTATCTTGAATACCAGGCAATTGCACTACAATACGCTCTGCACCTTGACGCTGTACAAGCGGTTCTGCAACACCCAATTGGTTAACACGATTACGAATAATAGTAATATTCTGTTTAATCGCATAATCACGTGTCTCTAAAAGCTTTTGCTCAGACATACTTACAAATAGCGTCAAACCATCACGCTCAGTGTAAGTTAAATCAGGATTCTGACTTTTCAACAGACGTTCTGATGCATCCAAAGTTTCCTGATCGCGAAAGCGAATTTCAACACCATCATCCAACTGTTTAACTGAGCGGTAACGAAGCTTCTCTTCCCTCAGAGATACTCTAAAATTACCGACCATATCCTGAAATGATTTACTGATAGCTTCTTGCATGTTGACTTCCATCAAGAAGTGAACACCGCCCCGCAAATCCAAACCCAACTTCATCGGTGTGCCGCCCACAGCATCTAACCAATCGGGTGTCGCAGGTGCAAGATTAATAGCAACAGAGTAGTCATCTGATACCTTACGTAACTCTCTGGCGATAATTTCTCTCGCCCTCAATTGCGTATCACCGTCGTTCAACCGAACAAGAATTTGCTCTTCTTCAAGAGCGATGCTTTTAGCCGTAATATTTTCTTTCTCTAATTCAGATTTCACAGTATCTAGTAGCTCTGTATTAACGAGCGCTGTGTCACTGCCAGATATTTGAACTGCAGGGTCTTCACCATACAGATTAGGAGAGGCGTAAAGCGCACCAATAGCAATGACGAGCATCACCAATATCGCTTTCCACAAGGGGGTATTATTTAACACGGTATTTTCCTTTTAGCTTTGGCCAATGTGCTTATTGGCCAAGCCAGCACGCTTATTTAAGACCGGCGAAAATTAAATATTCTTCATTGTACCTTTAGGTAACAGCGCCGAAATAGCCGATTTTTGTACAACAATATTTGTTGTGTCATTTAATGCAATTTCAATAAAGTCTTTTTCTTCAGCCACTTTTGTAATGCGCCCCACCATGCCACCTTGGGTCAACACTTCATCCCCTTTACTCAAGGACGTGACCAAATTTTTATGATCTTTTACCCGCTTAGCTTGTGGACGATACAGCATGAAGTAAAAAATCAGACCAAACACACCCAACATGATGAGCATACTAAAGCCACCATCTTGCGCACCTGCGCCTGTTTGCGCATATGCATTAGAAATAAAAAAACTCATTATTCACCTTTATTTATTATTTGATTGTCTATTGCTTACAAAGCCGGAACTGGCAGGTCTCGAGCCGCATAAAAGTCACTGACGAACGCATCTAAAGTACCGGCATCAATGGCATCTCTGAGCCCTTGCATGACGCTTTGATAGAAATGTAAGTTGTGAATCGTATTCAATCTCGCACCCAATATCTCATTACACTTGTCAAGATGATGTAGATATGACCGAGAGTAGTTTTTACAAGTGTAACAACTACATTTTTCGTCTAACGGACCTGTATCCGTCTTATGTTTGGCGTTTCTAATCTTGATAACACCCGAATTCACGAAAAGGTGTCCATTACGCGCATTACGTGTTGGCATGACACAATCGAACATATCAATACCGCGCCTTACCGCTTCGACAAGATCTTCTGGTTTTCCAACGCCCATCAAATACCTAGGCTTTTCAGCTGGTATTTTGTCTGCCGTATGATCCAAAATACGAATCATATCTTCCTTAGGCTCACCCACGGACAACCCTCCGATGGCGTAACCGTCAAAGCCAATATCTTCAAGCCCCTGTAGGGAGATATCTCTAAGACCTTCGAACATTCCGCCTTGAATAATGCCAAATAAAGCCGATGGATTATCACCATGAGCGTCTTTACTGCGCTTAGCCCAGCGCAAAGACAGCTCCATAGACTGACGAGCTTCTGTTTCGGTTGCAGGATAAGGTGTGCATTCATCGAAAATCATCACGATGTCAGATCCTAAATCCCGCTGAACTTCCATCGATTTTTCAGGTGTTAATAAGATCTTTTCACCATTAATTGGAGAACGGAAAGTAACACCTTTTTCAGTAATTTTGCGTAAATCACCTAAGCTAAATACCTGAAAGCCACCAGAGTCGGTCAAGATCGGCTTATCCCAGTGCATAAAATCATGCAAATCGCCATGCATCTTGACAATTTCAGTGCCCGGTCTCAGCATGAGATGGAAGGTATTTCCCAAACAAATATGAGCTCCGGTGTCTTTCAATTCTTCTGCAGTCATTCCCTTGACTGTACCGTAAGTCCCAACGGGCATAAATGCTGGCGTTTCAACAACACCACGGTCAAAAAGCAAGCGCCCTCTGCGCGCCTTACCGTCGGTTTTTAACAACTCATACTGCATAAAATTCCTTATACTGTTCAACGCAATTTAGCTTAAACAATATTCAAACTCACTGGAAAACAGGCCAGCGTAAAAAAGTGCCGCGATTATATACCCAAATCACTTGAAAATGCGAGTTTCAGGGCGATCAAAAGGACTTAATTCTGGATAAGTTAATGACTTTATGAAGCCGTTAATTCTTCTCTAAAAACATGGAATCGCCGTAGCTAAAAAAACGGTACTCTTGCTCGATGGCTTGTTGATAAGCGTTTTTGATATTGTCACTCCCTGCGAATGCACTAACCAACATCATTAAAGTCGACTCTGGCAAATGAAAATTAGTAATCAGCGCATCAATCACTAAAAATTCATACTCTGGATATATAAAGATATTGGTATCACCAAAGAAAGGCCTCAAATGATTACCTTCAAACTGTGATTCCTGTGCTGCCGATTCAATAGATCGAACTGAAGTAGTTCCTACGGCAACCACTCGGCCTCCGTTTTCTTTCGTTCTTGCGATGGCATCAATAACATCTTGTGGTACTTCAGCATATTCACTGTGCATTTTATGCTCAAGAATGTTTTCAACACGCACAGGCTGAAAGGTGCCAGCACCGACATGTAAAGTCACAAAAGCCTGCTCTACACCTTTTTCAGCGAGCTTTTGGAGTAGCTCATCATCAAAATGCAACCCAGCAGTTGGTGCAGCAACCGCGCCGGGTTTCTCATTGTACACGGTTTGATAACGCTCTTTATCAGCTTCCTCATCGGCTCTATCAATATAAGGAGGCAATGGCATATGGCCATATTTTTCAAGCAATTCTAGTACAGTTTGAGGACCTTCAAACTCAATTTCAAATAAAGCATCCTGACGGCCAAGCACAGTCCCCCAAACATATTCTTCTAACTGCAATCGAGTGCCTTCTTTCGGTGATTTACTCGCCCTAACATGAGCAAGCACTTTATGATCATCAAGCATACGCTCAATGAGAACTTCAACCTTACCGCCGCTTTCTTTATGGCCTAACATACGTGCTGGTATAACGCGCGTGTTATTGAAGATCAGTAGATCGCCCTTGTTTAGCAAATTCAATATGTCTGGAAATTGACGATGTTCAATATGGCCGTTCTGGCCATTTAGATGCAGCAGGCGGCTTGCCGTTCTTTGCTCAGTCGGATAACGCGCAATAAGATGATTGGGTAAGTCAAAATTAAAATCCGAAAGTTTCATTGAATAGCGCCGTAATTTGCTCGTAAAGTTCGCGCGGCATTATACCCAAACCACTTAAAAGTGCGAGCTTCAGGGTTCTTAAGGCAACCTAACACTTGCCATTTACAGGTAAAGCGACTACCACCTAAGATCAACACGCTCTAGCTAACGACTTTAGCAAAAGACAACATTAACCCAACCGAAATGAACACACCTGAAGTTGAGAAAAAAGCGATAAAAACCTATTTGAAAGTCACCACTTTAGGTATTTTTATACATAACATCATCTACTTTTTCATACTTATGATGCCTTGCGAGCCAACAACAATTGGCTAAAATACAATCAGATTTTAGATATTTCCTTGTGTCTTTCCCATTAAAGTCGTGCCGACCGTCAGGTCGGTTTTTTTTGCCTTAAATCACCAATTTTGTCATTTTTTTCCAAAGTACGGGTCTCGTTATATTCAATCAATGAACAACAGCATTCGGAACAAGAACCGCTATGACAACTTTTCAGGTAGTTGCTACGCTACTCATCATTTTAGCTAATGGCATACTGGCCTTTATAACAACTAGATTGACAAAACTCCCCTTAACATTGAATGTCTTACTGTGGGGTATTGTTTCATCAGCACTCGTGCCTATTTTCGGTATAGATACAGGGATCAGGTTTGATAACTTCGAACACCTTATTTTGTTCGTATTAATTCCCATCCTTGTTTTTGAGGCAGCCTTAAATATACACACACACTTATTTAAACCCTTGATCGGTACGATTTTATTCTCTGCAACTTTTGGTGTGCTCGTGGCTATGGGTATCTCCGCCGTCATACTGTTTTTTGGTATTAACCACCCGGCAGGGTTCCCCTGGATAGCCGCATTAATTGCCGGCTTAGTCATTTCTGCCACTGACCCAGTAGCCGTAGTCAGTCAACTTAAAGTTGCAAATGCACCGCATAAATTGGGGACTATTATTGAAGGAGAAAGTTTGTTCAACGATGCAACCGCTATTGTTCTCTTCGGCATATTGGTTGCTATGGCCACAGGCGGTAGTGAAATCAACCTACTGTCAGGCACATTACTCTTACTTAAGGTACTCATCGGTGGCGTCGTTATTGGTGGATTATTTGCACTGATGACGAAGGGCATATTGAAACTGATAGGGCCTAATGCGGATTATTATGTGGTAACGAGTTTGGCTGTAGCCTATGGCAGTTTCTACATTGCTGAACATGTATTCCACGTGTCTGGTGTTATTGCTGTGCTGACCTCAGCATTGCTCCTTAAGAAGGATTTACTCTCTTTAAAAGACAATGGCAAAGTCCATGGCAATTGGGAGATGTTCGCTTTCATCGCTAATATTATCGTCTTCTTCCTGATGGGATTAGTTGTTACTTTTGAAATGTTCACTGAACAATGGATTGCTATTCTACTGGGCATAGCCGCAGCTTTTGTTTCAAGGTTATTTGCGGTTTACTTCTCAGTGTTTATTGGCAGAGTAGTTTTTAGAAACGACATTGATTGGAAGTATGCGCCGGTTATGGTTTGGGGAGGCTTAAGAGGGGTGGTAACCATTGCACTCGTGCTAGCTTTGCCTCTTGATATTCCTTATTGGTGGACAATTCAATCTATTGGCTTTGGTGTCGTTTTGTTTACCTTGATTGTACAAGCAACGACCAACCCTACATTGCTTAAAAAGCTAAAACTTAGCCAATAAACCTCCGTACTTTATACTCACCCATAATGATCGGTTCACATTATGGGTGAGTATTACTCCCTACTCTTCGAGGTTTTCTAACCTTTCCCTTTTCATGATCCCTCGATTACTTTTATCCTTTCTCATAACAGTACTATCACATAACCATTCACCAACAAGCATAACTTCTTACAACTATGCCTTTGATTATGCTTGCATTATTTACCACTTTTTACTAACGTTGAATAATAATACAATTAACAATTCAATAACAATAAAACACAAAACCTTCACATGCCCGTTATAAGTCACTCATGGAGTGTAGGGCTCACACAACTTGAAGACATGTGTAATAACAGTTTGACAGAGTCTCGCATCGTGCAGTAGCAGATATAGCCAAACAAAAAAGCTAAATAGGGGAATGCACAATGAAATTAAGAGAAAAGCCTTTAGGCAAGGCAATTGCGCTAGCGCTACTGACTAGCACTTGTCTATCACCACACCTTTTTGCGCAAGAAGTCGAAGAAGAATCCGAAGAAGAAAATTTCGAGCGAATTGTTGTAACATCGCAAAAACGAGTTGAAAACATTAATGAAGTACCTATCGCAGTCTCTGTTTTAAGAGAAGATCAAATTAATGCTGCTTTTGCGCCTAACATTGAAGGTTTACAAGCTTTAGTGCCTTCTGTCAGCTTCCGTAAGGGTAATACCACACGTAACTCTGCATTGACTGTCCGCGGTATCGGTACAGTTTCATTCAGTATCGCAGCCGAGCCAAGCGTATCAACGGTTGTTGATAATGTCGTTCTTGGACGTTCTGGCCAAGCTTTTACCGACCTTTATGATCTTGAAAGAATCGAGGTTTTGCGCGGTCCTCAAGGGACATTATTCGGTAAAAACGCATCGGCTGGTGTTGTCAATATCACAACAAAACGCCCAACGGACGAGTTCGAAGGTATGATTGAAGCAACGCTGTTTCAAGACAACGAATATCGCCTTCGCGGAAGAGTTTCTGGTGGTCTCAGTGACAATGTAGCGGGTAGCCTAACCGTTGTTAAATCGGAATTCGATGGATACATCTTTAATGTATTTAATAATGAAGATGTTAATGGCTACGACAAAGAAGGCTTGCGTGGTGTACTCGACATCGATGCAGGTAACGAGACCGATGTCTTAGTTATTTTTGAAACATTCGAGTCAAATGATGACTGCTGTGCTGACTTAGAACTCCTGCCGAGTGGACGTAATCCGAACTCTGAAGCGGCACCGAACAGTCAAGGTGTTGTCAATGGAGTGGCCGATATAGATTTAGATAATCGCCGTGTTGATCATGACTTCGAAACACGCACAGTTGACGAACAGACCGCATTTTCAGTCCAAGTAGATAAACCCTTCGGTGATTATACATTCACGTCAATTACAGCATTTAGAACATGGGAAAACACGGAATTCCGTGAAGGTGACTTTACTTCTATTGGCGGCACTTTTAGAGAACCCGTGTTTGGTGTCCCTTTCCAATTGCATGATGTAGGCCCTCAAGAATGGGATCAGGTATCACAAGAATTCCGCCTTGCATCACCTATTGGACGGCCTATTGAATACCAGCTTGGGTTATTCTATTGGAATCAACAGTCAGAGCGTAGCTTTACACGTGAAGCAAGTTGCCAAAACAACAATGGCCAGTTTAATGCTGCCATTACTGACTTCTTACAAACAGATCTTGGCATTAATGATCCGTCGGAACAGCAAGTAGCGGATTTTATCGCGACTGAAGGCTTAAGCTGTTTATCTAACGATATCGTTAGTGCTACTGCCTTTATGGAAACTGAGTTTGAAAACTATGCTGTATTTGCTGACGGACGTTATAATATCAACGAAGACTTCCGGTTGCTCTTCGGTGCTCGGCTGACAAGAGACGAAGTGTCTTTTCAACATAATCGCCGTAACAATGATGAATTCAGACGAACGGGTGTTGGTGTAAGAAGCTTTGGTACAAACTTCGATGGTGAAACAGACGAAACTGATTTCTCTATCAAATTAGGTGCCCAATGGGATGTTACAGATAACAGCAATTTATATGCTAGCTTCTCTCAAGGTTATAAAGGCCCAGCCTTTAATGTATTCTTCAATATGTCAGAAAACGATACCTTGCCTATTGGACCAGAGACGTCAGACGCCTTTGAATTGGGTTACAAATATGCATCAAGGAACCTGTTGTTCAATGCTGCTATATTCCGTACCGAGATAGATGGCTTCCAAGCAAATAACCCTGAATTACTTGATGGTGTGTTTATCACACGTTTAACTAATGCGGGCTCCGTCATCACAGAAGGTTTTGAGTTTGATTTCCTATATAGAGCGACAGATAACTGGACGTTATCTGGTGGGTTAGCCAGCATAGATGCTGAAGTAGACGAGTTCATGTGCCCTGTTGGTTTAGAAACCTGTGATGGTAGCTCAGGCGCTGATCTCCCTTTCTCTCCTGACTTGAAATATTCATTAGCCAGTGAATATGTATGGTATCTCAATAGTATGGATATCATATGGAATGCCTCTTACGTTTATACTGACGAAATATTCTCGGGTGGGCCAGGACAAACAGCAGAAGACAATCCACCAGCACTCCTACCAGATTACGGTATATTCACAACAAGCTTGGCCTTCTCATTTAACGATGACCAATACCGTCTATCGTTAATTGCGAAGAATTTATTTGACGAGCAGTTTGTAACCACTTTCAGTGGTGACGGCTTCCGATATCAAGTTCCACGCGATGCTGAGCGAGTGTTAGGTGTTCAATTCAGAGTGAATTTCTAATGAATTGAATGAGAGACCAGTTCTAGATAGTCGTGTTTAGAATGACTCTCTCATCCTCTGTTGATTCGATATTAGAAGGGCGCCAATTGGCGCCTTTTTCATACCATTAAATCATTCATTGTTGGTTATAGATTCAATCAGATTCTGTCGATATGACTTCCCGACAGGTAATAACTCCCCTGTGGCTAAACTTAATGAAAACTTTTCTTCACTTATCGTTTTTACTTCTCGTATCAATGATTTACGTACAGCAAATCCTCTATGTACTTGTATGAACTCACTTTTAGGTAAACTCGCATAAATATTCTTCAGCGAACCTCTGAGTATATGTTTGCCCTCCTTGTGATGGATATCAACATAGTTACCATTTGCTGCAACCCATAAAACATGGTCTATTGGAATGATACGTAGTGACGTACTCGATTTAATGACAATTTTATCAACCGGTTTTTCGTTCGCCCATGCATATTGGGCTGACAACGTTTCTTTAATCGCCTGATGGCTCGACAGCACTTTCTTAAGCTTTTTGACACAGATGGCAACACGATGATCATCGAAAGGTTTAAGTAAATAATCTAAGGCGTACAGTTCAAACGCGGTTACAGCATAATCAGAAAATGCTGTAACAAACACAATCAGAGGTGGATTTTCTAACGTCTGTAATTTCCTGGCCAATGTGAGCCCATCATCACCAGGCATCCGGATATCAAGAAAAACCACGTCTGGATTTGATTTCTCAACATCGAGCAACAGCGTTTTACCTGAAGAGAAAGTCTGCACCCTCGTCCACTCCTCATGATGAGCCAGTGCATCGATCAGGTTTGTTCGAGCCTTAGGCTCATCATCTATGATAAAGGCGCTAAACGTCATATCGACTTGGTCTCAACGGGATAGACAAATCAACGCTAAATTGCGTGTTATCAGCATGAATATCAAGAGTAAAGTCATCGGCATATAAATGTCGAAGTCTCCCTCGTAAATTATCTAAACCTGTACCGGTGCTCGATGCTATCTTAGCTTTTTTGGGGACAGTATTACGCACATTAAAATGTACTTTATTGTTTGACTGCATGATCGACAAGAAAATCAAGACCTGCTCTTCAGTCGTCTCAACGGCATGACAAAACACATTTTCAACGAGTGGTTGCAAGGTAAAAGGTGGGCACATGATATCTTCATCAATGTCATCGATTTTACTCTCACAGATAAACCGATCTTCAAACCGCAGTGCCTGCAAAGCAATGTAGTCATTGACGAAGCCAATCTCATCATATAACGCTATCTTATTTGTGGGCGAATTTAGTATCGTAAAACGTAATAAATTACCAACCATAGCCACAGCTTCAATCAAGGCTTTACGCTCACCATCCCTCGCCAGTGAACTAATAGAGCTCAAACAGTTAAACAAAACATGAGGACTCAATTGAGATTGCATTAACTGCATTCGTTGTTCTGTTAGTAATAAATCAGCTTCTGTTTTCTGTTGTAGAAGTGACGCGTTCAATTGATTAGCTTGCTGAGTTTTATCAGCTAAAACAATACCGAGACAAGCCGCAAATGTGAGGCTGTAAACAACACAGTAAAAGAAAATAACTGAGCTGCTCATATTGACCAGATAAGCCCCTAAATTCGCCAGTTCACTCTCCGATATAAACGTTGATGCAATGTACTCAGCCGTAAAATAAAATGGTAGCCAACAAACGAGCCCAATAAAAAACAATGCACCCACTGCCCAATATGAAAAGGGGTAAGTAAAAGATCTTAAAAAGCGAATTAATATCAGTGTAATAATGATCCACTGTGAATACGTTACGACATACCCCATCGTTTCAACATAAGAAAAAGTGGCCTCTAGTTTATATTTAACAATGTCTGAGTATCGCGATAACGCATGCGAAAGACCAACAACTGTCCATGCTAACCATACCCAGAAAAACGTTTTTCGATTCATCTACTTACCTATTTAACCGTTTCGGGTGACGTCATCCATCTTGCAACAACTTAGCCATCAGTTAAACCTAGTCAATTGGCTTCTTTTGTCCAAGTTTTAAGCAATATAGTAATTCTTTCTGTCACATTTTATCAGTGATTTAGACATCAAATAGATCGGGTTTCATCACATTCACATTGTTGGAAAGACCAGATAGTACAAAGTAAATCTATCACCTTTACTCCATCGAGTATTGATGTCTGGCGATAAGAATGGAAACCACTCTGCATGAACGTATGCGACCGAAAAAAGAGAGAAAAAATGAAAAAAAACAGCCTACTTTTTATTCTAATTACGACACTATCTAGCAATGCATTGGCAGAAATATTCGTTGAAACAATAGCGAATGTTTCTGCTCGTGATGCAGTAGCGATTGAAGATAATCAGTTATATGCTTCCAATTTTAATACGGGTGAAGTTTTCCTTATCGAACTTAATGGCACTTTTTCTAATATAATGGATAGAAGTAATCGAGGACCTGCCGGCATTCGCATTGATGATAACGGCGATATTTATATCGCATTGTTCAACGAAAATTCAATCATTCGAATTGACAGTCAGGGCAATGAAACTCTTTTTGCTTCCAATGTAAGAGAGCCTATTGCTCTAGATTGGGATAGCAATTCAAACTTGTATGTGAGCCATTTCGCTCGCGATACAACCGTTACGCGCATTGCACCAGATGGAACACAAACTGCACTTCCAAGAATTGATGCGTTGGACAATATATCTAGCCTTTGTCTGGACAGTAACGATGACATTTATGTTACCAGTTATTTTTCTGGCGACATTTTTCGAATAACACCATCGGGTGACATCTCATTATTTACAACAAGCAGTGCACCGGGGTACTCATTTTTACAATTTGACCCTACGAATAATGTCTTCTATGCAGCGATTACCAATACCAACACCTTGATGAGGTTTGATATCGAAGGAACCCCTGAGGTACTTATCAATACACCTGAAGGTGGCGATCATGATGGGCCCCTAGACATAGCCAGCGTCAATAGCGCGATTGGATTAGCCGTATCAGAAAATGGTAATCAAGTGTATTTTGCTACAAATACCCAGATTCGCCGTTTGAATTTAGCGGACCCAAACGTTGATCAAATAAGGCCGTATTTCACTAGCGATAAATCAGCAGCGGCGGAAGAAAACAGTGACTTTATGCATCAATTTGAATTCGAAGATCCCAATGGTGAGCCTCTAACCCTTACATTGCAAAATCTACCTGATTGGATGATTTTCGATGACATTAGCCAGCTCAGCGGCGTGCCGACTTCCAACGACATAGGTCAAACATTCAGCATTAATGCAAGTTTAAGTGATGGATTGGATACCGTTTCCCAAACTCTGTCGGTTAGCGTCACAGCCGCCCCAGCAACACCTCCTCCAGCTCCGACTCCAGCACCAGCACCAACTGTACCCGATCCGACACCTAGCTCTGGTGGTGGCGCAATCAGTTATTGGGCTTTTGTGCTGATTTCATTCATGCTAGCACGCAAATTCATAATTAGACGATCCAGTTAACTCGGTAATCTGCTTCTACAAAAAAGGGCGCCAACTAGCGCCCTTCACTTATCAATGATTGGGTGGGTAATACGATATATAGGGGTTACTTCGACGAAACAGCTTCTTCTTTTGCACCATTACTAAACGAGCCGAATGTTCGCTTATGTGCTTCTTTATATTTATGTTCAGCGTCTTTTAGATCGGTGTAGATTTCATTAAATTCAGGATATTCAGTCAACATTTCTTGGATTGCCTCAATTTTATCACTTTGTCGATCTTCTAACTCGCTCGTGCCGATTTCAGCGAACGCCTGAGACTCAACAAAGCCACCGCCTCGGATAACAAAGTTTTCACCAAATTGTTCCTGCCTTATACGCCAATCATAAGCATTGCGACAAACCTTCTTCTTAATCCGAGTATTACGCTCAGCATTTCGACTCTTACGACAATCAAACTTTAAATCAGGATCATCCACTCTCTCATTGAAGAAATCCATAAACGCAAAACGCTTCGTATCCCATTCCTTCTTATACAACGTAAGATGTTTGTAACCATAAACCTCTATACGCTCGACTTTTTTGTCGGGAGAAGCCACAGATGCAGCCTGAACAGATAAAGTCACTACACTTAATAACAAAACCAAAGCATTTCTTTTCATCATCCACTCTTCCTTTACTGACAAACCCAACCACTAATCCAAGGTTACTGCACAACACTAGATAATTTTATAACAATTGCCTTACCATTATGTCGTGTCACCGATATTCAGGCGCAACATCACTAGTCTGTCACAAGAGCAGCACCGTTCTATGCCGCTGACTAAAAACAACTATATAAAGAGTCGTTTCGACTATTCGTCGTCTAATCTTGTGCCCATATCATGAAATATATCAACAATATCTTCACGTTCAATACGACGCATATTCAGCACATACATAATTTGTAACAACAAATCAGCACCCATAATCCCCTTATTAACTTTATTTCTGAGGTTGTCTGCGCTTTGATTTACACCGATACTGATTAAGCGTTGACTGAGGTCTTGATATTTGACCCCGCGTCGCGACATCTCAGCTTTGAGCAGTCGTTGTACAAGTTGGCGCCAATCGGCGTTGGAGTTTGGCTTATTCATGATGAACTCTAAACCACTTAAATGTGACATATAATTTACATTTAAATAAAATAAACGTCAAATGAATATATTTTTATTTGACAAACTGTTTTTTTACTGGCTACTATAATACCGACAGTCAGACAACCTAAAGGAGCGTTACGATGACTTGGGATCTTAACCAACTTGAGACCCTTTTAAACCAACACGAAGATCTTGTGGTTACTCACCAAGAGAACGTGTTGTTAATTGCTAATTCAGAAGGACTTGATGCCTGGTTAGCAATCAGTGGTGAGCAAATTCTGGTCGAATCCATTTTGTTCAACACGAATGAAGTGAAAGACACAGCAGCTTTTAATGAAGAAGTTCTTCGTACGCACATGCTCTTTCCTTTGACCACCATCGGCATCTCAAGTATTGCTGATGAAGATTATTACGTAGCCTTTGGTGCGCTAAGCTCTCAATCTAAAGAGTCAAGCATCATGATAGAAGTTGAAACCTTGTTCCAAAACGTTGAAGCATTTTTAGATGCCTATCAGGAACATTTAAATTAATCGAGGAGATATAATTATGTCGGTATGGAAAAAATTAGTCACAGCGGTTAAAGGTGGTGCAACAGAAGCAGCACAGTCAGTAGTCGACAATCAAGCGATACGTATCCTTGAACAAGAAATCAGAGAAGCAAAAGATGAGTTGCGCAAATCAGATCATGCTCGCACTCAAATCTTGGCTAAATGCAAACTAGCACAACAGAAAGTTGATGCACTAAACAGTTCAATAAAGCAGTATGAAGAGCACGCTCGCAAAGCGGCAGGCACCGATCAGCAATTAGCATTAGATTGTGCTCAAAAAGTTGTTGAGCAACGAGGCGAGCTTGAAGCGGAGCAAACATATTTAGACCAATTCAAGCAATCTGAAAAGAAATTAGCAGCCAATATAAGCCAAGCGAAAGGTAATTTGCGCCGTCTAGAGCAGCAAGTTGATATGGTAAAGGCTACTGAATCTGTGCAGAAAGCACAGGTAGCGGTTTCCTCAAGCCATATGGGCGCTAACAGCAAAATGAAGACAGCAACAGAGTCTTTAGAGCGTATTATGGAAAAACAAAACATGCGCAATGCGGAGCTTGAAGCGGCCGAAGAGTTGGCGTCAGACGAATCATCTGATGATTTAGAGAAGCGCCTTGCAGCTGCAGGTATTAAAGGTGGCCAATCGTCAGCTGACGATGAACTTAGCCGTATCCTTGGTAAATAACGCTGGCTGAGATGCTATTACTACATAAACTTAAGAAATTTTTACTTAAAAATTTCGTTAACCTACGCTGGCAAACTATTTTGCTGGCGTTTTTTGTTTATTGCAGCTTGAGTTGGTTAATACTAAATGCCGCTGGTGAAGATGCCATCACAGCTTGGCCCGACTTTATGTATTGGATGATAGTCACCAGTTCAACCGTCGGTTACGGTGATTTGTCACCCACAACTAATATGGGCAAATACGCGGCGTCTCTTTTTGTTATTCCGATTGGCCTGAGCATATTTGCACTCGTCGTGGGCCGTATTGCTGCGTTCATCTCATTCCAATGGCGTAAGGGGGTTTTAGGGTTGAAAACATTAGACCTTTCTAATCATGTTCTGGTGATAGGTTGGAACCAAGAACGCACCATTAATTTACTCAATTTATTGCTAAAAGAAAGAGAGCAAAGTGTTGATAAAGCAGACATTGTGCTTTGCGTTAGGGTCGACATAGAAAACCCGATGCCCGACAAAATTGAGTTTGTAAAAGTCAGTTCATTTAATAAAGATGGCGACATGGATAGAGCCTGCGTTAGCGACGCATCAGTTATCATTATGGATAACCCTGAAGATGACTTAACCATGACAACCGCTTTGTATTGCAGTAAACGCAATCCTAAAGGCCACTTGCTGGCTTATTTTAAAGATGAATCATTGGTTGAGCTCTTGCAAAGCCACTGCCCTAATGTTGAATGCACACCTAGTGTTGCTGTTGAAATGTTAGCAAAGTCAGCTTTTGATCCAGGTTCCAGTATTCTGCACTACGACTTACTCACCCTTGCTGAAGGCGCCGCTCAATATTCCATTGTTGTCCCTGAAGATGCTGGTGATTGCTCGATGAAAAACCTGTTTGAGGGATTTAAAAAGCACTACAACGCAACACTCATTGGATGCAATACAGGTGAAAAGCATAGGATTAACCTTAACCCTGACTGGTCACTTACATTAAAACCCAACAACAAAATTTACTATATCGCGTCAAGTCGAATAAATCATATTGATTGGCAGCTATTAAGGAGTGGTGGCGATGTTTAAAAAATGGTTCTCTAACAAAGACGAAAAAACCAAAGCTAAAGCCCCAGAAATAATGGGCTTGTACCTTGGTGGTTCCTTTGAACTAGATGCCTTGCGGCTACGATTAATTCAGCCTGAATTGGTCATCGAGGGAGCGGCTAACCAACATCTTATACAAGCTGTTGGCGAGGCACATTTAGACACAGGTGGTAAGATACTGCGTTTTTACACTGATGACGATGCCTTTCTGCAAGTCATCTTAGACGGCGGCGATACCGAACAGCATATTACGGATGTGAAGCTGTGGTATTTCTACGAAACCCTAACGATCGGTGATAACAGCCAATGGCAACAGTGCTTGAACAGTAAAGTGTCACAACCGACTTACGAGTTAGAAGGCAATACATATTCACGTGTTTGGGAAGCGGTTGGCGAAAACTCACCACCTGTAGCTGTCACAGAAAAAACCTTTGAGGAAGATGGTGACGTTAGCGAAACAGATCAGTTTATGATGTTATATGAACGGATTTTAGGAAACGGTGAAGACGCAGAAACATTACTGGTGACCGCTGAGGAGAAAATAGTTAATAATAATCATGACCGATGCTTAGTGGTTAGTACAGGTTTTGATATTCAACCAACAGATATAACAATAAACGGCTAAGAATAAGGCCTGTCGGCCCTAGCCTATGTAAAGGAGTCATTATGGAAACAGTTATAGAGTCAATTGCTGGATTAGGCAACTTCGCGATTTATTTCGGACTATCAATCGTTTTAATGTTCGCATTTAAAATACTATATTCATTTGTTACACCGCACGACGAGTGGAAGCTCGTTAAAGAAGATAAGAACACAGCGGCAGCCATCGGTTTTGGTGGTTCTTTGATCGGTTTTTGTATTGCCTTGTCCGGTGCTGTCAGCAACTCTGAATCTCTGATCGACTTCGTCATATGGGGTGTTGTTGCCGTTATTGCTCAGCTGATCGCTTTTGCATTATTACGTTTTACTTTTATGCCCAAAATAGTTGAGCGTATTATCAATCAAGAAGTGTCAGCAGGCATTATGTTGGCGTCAGTTTCTATCGGTGTTGGCTTATTAAACGCTGCATCAATGACTTACTAAGGAGACGCAATATGACTCAGCGTAAGCGTTCCGCCTCGGTCACTTTATCCCAAATGCGTAAAGTGTTTTCACCTAAGCCTTTGGCTTTAGGGGTTGCAGCAATTTGTTTAACAGCCTGCGGTGAAGAGCAACAAGAAGCTAATATTTATACCAGCGCCAACGATTGTATTAGTCACAATCCTGATGCCGTTGAACAGTGCAATACAGCTTATGAAGAAGCCGTACAAGAAGCAGAAAGAACGGCACCTCGATATAACTCACAACAAGACTGTGAATACGACTTTGGTGTAGACAGGTGCAGAACACATAGTTCTAGTGGAGGCTCATTTTTCATTCCATTTATGGCGGGTTACATGATCAGTGATTTGCTGTCACCACGTCGCTACTATACACAACCCATGTTCTCATCTTCCTCACGTTACTCTCCATATCGCCATCGATGGCTGGGTGCCGACGGCTACGACTTTGGAGACAATCGTCGCCGTAGTATGCGAGTAGGTAAAAACACTTATGCGGCAAAACCCGCTGCAAGTCGAACAATTAAGCGCGGTGGATTTGGTTCGAGTGTACGTGCTAAATCCAATTGGAGTAGCAGTAAAAGAAGCAGTGGTAGCAGCCGAAGAGGTGGTTGGGGAGGCTAAAGCTAACCTCAGCCTAGATAGTTTGAATTAGACAAACGCGGTGGGAACGAGTTTATTCGCGAGTAATCGTTAGCCTGAACTATTCGCGGTTAAAACCGCTCCCGCATCGGGAAAAACATGCAGAGCTGGACTCATTTGAGAATAAGGAACCAATAAAACTGATGTTACGAATTGCTTGTGATCCCCGCCCCGGTTGGCAGCAACTTGCTGACAAATATGGTTTTATGTTCCACACCATGTACGGTGAAGCCTACTGGGACGAAAGTGCTTATTATCAATTCTCACTTAAGCAAATCGAAGAAGACATCGAACAACCCACCGAAGAGCTCCATCAAATGTGCTTGCAAGTGGTTGAGCAAGTGGTTAATGATGAAGAATTACTCAAGCGTTTCTCGATCCCTGAATATTATTGGTCACAAATAGCCGAATCCTGGCAACACAAAGATCCCAGCCTATACTCTCGGCTTGATCTGATCTACCCCGGTCAGGGTCCAGCCAAACTATTAGAGAACAATGCTGATACGCCAACATCTTTATACGAAACAGGGTTCTGGCAATGGATTTGGCTACAGGATATGGTTGACTCTCAGCAGATCAGCAAGTCATCCGATCAATTTAACTCTCTGCAAGAAAAACTCGTCAATCGCTTCCGGTTTTTTAAACAAAATTATCAATTACAAAGCATGCATTTTGCTTGTTGTGAAGACACCGAAGAAGACCGCGGCACAGTGCAATACCTCCAAGACTGTGCTGCTGAAGCAGGGATCAGTAATGATTTTGTCTTAATCGAACAAATTGGCCTGAGTGAAACCGGCTACTTTACTGATACTCAGGATAAGGTCATCGATACAATGTTTAAGCTCTATCCATGGGAGTTTATGCAACGAGAAGACTTTGGTGACGCCATTGAGAGCGCAAATGTCAATTGGCTAGAACCCATGTGGAAGTCAATTGTATCCAACAAAGCATTATTGCCGATGTTGTGGAAATTATTCCCTGATCACCCTAACCTACTGCCTGCCTATTTCGAAGACGATTTACATTTAGCCAACGAATCTGAATTGGTTAGAAAGCCGATATTCTCTCGAGAAGGCGCCAACATTAGTATCATTAAAAAAGGCGATACTGTTGAAGAATCCGACGGACCATATGGTGAAGAAGGATTCATTTATCAGGCTTTTCAATCACTACCCAAATTTGGTGATAACTACACGCTTATTGGTTCTTGGTTGGTTGACGACCAAGCAGCCGGCATATCAGTTAGAGAAGACAAGTCACTTATAACTCAAGACTTATCGCGTTACATCCCACACATTATCCTTGGCTAGAGAAAAAACAAGCTCTAACGCCAAATTAGCTATCAGCTTAATCTTTCATAAAGCTAAGTTGAATTCATACCAATCTATCTAATGAAGTGATCGCTCAGCGAGTGTTACAAGGGCTTAAAACGAACTTTTTAGTATAAGGAAGCATAGACCAGGCAAATTTAATTCACATACCGCGAAATATAGTCCACAATATTTATTAGTCTTCATTCATTTAAACTGTTGAGAAATACTGTATGGACTCGATGAAAAGCTTTCCACAAAAGTCTGCTCAAGATAAACAGACTGTTTTAATAGTTGACGATACCCCAGACAACATTGATATTTTAAGGGAAATACTCTCTGAAGACTATTCAGTCAAAGCTGCTATTAGCGGAAAGCAGGCACTAAAAATTGTCAATGCTAACAAACCCGATCTTATCTTACTCGACGTTCTTATGCCCGACATGGATGGCCACGAAGTCTGCCGCCAACTTAAAAACAATCCTGTCACAAGAAATATACCGGTCATTTTTGTAACAGCTAAAAGCCATTCCACCGATGAAGAACAGGGTTTTGAGCTTGGCGCTGTAGACTATATTACTAAGCCTATTAGCCCGCCCATTGTAAAAGCTAGAGTTAAAAACCACTTGGCCCTATATCAGCAACAACGTGAGCTAGAGAAGCAAGTCCGGCTGCGCACCAAAGAGTTGGAAGAAACGCGATTGGAGATCATTCACCGTTTAGGTAGAGCCGCAGAGCATAAAGACAATGAAACAGGCACACATGTTATCCGTATGAGCTGGTACACCTTGTTTTTGGCGCAAAGAACAGGGGCTGACGAAGAATGGGTCGATTTGGTATTTAAAGCTTCACCTATGCATGACGTAGGTAAAATCGGCATCCCCGATAAAGTCCTATTAAAGCCAGGAAAGCTAGACAGCGACGAATGGGCAGAAATGAAAAAGCATGCACAATACGGTGCTAAAATTATTGGGGAAAGCGACCAACCATTACTGAAAATGGCAAAAGAGATTGCTCTATTTCATCACGAAAAGTGGGACGGAAGTGGCTATCCTAAAGGTTTATCTGGAGAAGACATTCCTCTATCCGCTCGTATAGTCGCCATCGCAGATGTTTACGATGCATTAACGAGTGTAAGGCCTTATAAAAAGGCTTGGTCAAGTGACGAAGCTTTAGATCTATTAAATTCGCAAGCCGGGGTGCATTTCGACCCTAATTTAGTCAAAAAATTTACAGAATGTATGCCCCAAGTGAAAAAAATACAGGCTCAATATGGGGATAGCTTGCATTAGAACCATACGTTAATCAGCAGACTAACTAGTATGAGATAAGTCGCTAACGCCACTAATCCTTCTGTCAACGAGCAGAGCACAACCTATATTTAGGCTAAAATGAGACAATCACAAGACCCAAACAATCAAATTGCAGCACGCGAAGCATTGCTTGACGCATTGCCAGGACTTGTGTTTGAAATAGAACAAAATACGCCCCCAAAAATTCGTTACATAAGTGAACAGGTATACGACCTCACAGATGCAGCGCCCAATAGTTTTATTGATAAACCAGTAAATGAACTGCTTAATTTCATCCATCCAGAAGACCGCGAGGCTTGGCTAGAGAGCATCCTCCATGCTCTAGACACAGAGCAACCATGTCGACTCCAGTATAGAATCATCGACAAAAATGGAAGAGTTCGTCATATGCTTGGGCAAGGGAAAGTCACTGGTAGCGAGGAAAGCTTTCCTTCACGGTTTTATGGCGCAGCCTTAGATATCACTGATGAGAAGAAAACAGGAAAACGCACAAGAGCTATCCTAGAAACTGCTCCTGACAGTATTATCGTGGTAGATAAAGAACGAAAAGTTTTGTTTATTAATAAACAAACAGAGCAGATGTTTGGTTATCCAAGCTCAGAATTGCTCGGCAAACCAATAGAAACCCTATTACCTTCTCGTTATAGAGAAGGGCATCCAGAACAGATGCAATCATTTTTTTCTTCCCCGACCTTTAGGCAAATGGGCACTGGCCGCGACCTCTGGGCAGTAGGTAAAGATGGTCGTGAATTCCCAGTGGAGATCAGTTTAAGTCCGCTACACACAGACGAAGGTTTACTCATATCAGCCGCAGTGCGCGACATAACTGCTCGCAAGCAAGCTGATATTGAATTACGCCAAGCAAAAGAAGCAGCAGAAGATGCGACTCGAGCGAAGTCAGACTTTTTAGCAAATATGTCTCACGAAATACGCACACCTATGAATGCCATCATAGGAATGAGTCACTTAGCCTTACAAACCAAGCTAAACAGTAAGCAAAAGAATTACATCGAGAAAGTTAACCAAAGTGCCCAAGATTTACTCGGAATCATCAACGACATATTAGACTTTTCTAAAATTGAAGCGGGCATGCTTGATATAGAAAAAACGGATTTCAATCTCAAAACAGTACTCAATCAGTTCAGCAACCTACTTAGCTTAAGAGCAAATGAAAAAGGATTGGAATTGCTTGTCGATGTTGCTCCCAACGTACCCTCTGGTCTCATTGGCGACCCGATGCGATTAGGGCAAATACTCGTTAACTTAGGTGGCAATGCCGTTAAATTCACAGAAACTGGAGAGGTTGTACTAGGTATAGAATTAATCAACCAAAAAGATGAACAAGTCGAGTTGAAATTTAGCATGACTGATACAGGCATCGGCATGACGGCAGAACAACAAAGCAAGCTTTTTCAGTCTTTTAGTCAAGCAGATACCTCAACAACCAGACAGTATGGTGGAACAGGCTTAGGACTATCTATATCCAAAAAGCTCACTGAAATGATGGGTGGGACAATTGGCGTAGAAAGTGCCCCAGAAAAAGGCTCCTGCTTTTCATTTACAGCTAATTTCACAATCAGTCACTCTATTAGCCAAGACAAACTGATACTCCCTGAATATTTAAGAAAATTGCGAATATTAATTGTTGATGACAACGAGCAAGCTCGTATCATTTTGTCCAATATTGTTAACTCTTTAGGCTTTGAAGTTGATGTTGCTGAAGAAGGGCAAACCGCTTTAGCCCAAATAAGCATAGAAGATAGATCTGAAAACCCTTATCAACTTGCTATTATTGATTGGCTCATGCCCAAGATGGATGGTGTTACCCTCACAAAAAAAATACAAACCAGTTCAGATATTCGCAATAAACCTCCAATTATTATGGCTACAGCACATGACAAAAATGAACTTATCAGTGCCGCTGAGTCAGCCGAGATTAAATTGCAAGGTATTGTCATTAAGCCGCTCACACCTTCAAGTGTATTCAATAGCATTATGCACTCGTTAGGACAAACACAGGAATTAACAGAAGATATTGCCACTGAATTCGAAGAACAAAAGGCAATCGCAGAAGGCCTTAAAGGCGCGCGTATTCTTCTAGTGGAAGATAACTTATTAAATCAAGAATTGGCTACCGAACTTCTGCAAAGCAATGGTATACACGTCACTCTGGCCGAGAATGGTCAAATTGCACTTGATAAACTATCCAATCAGCAATTCGATGGTGTGCTAATGGATTGCCAAATGCCCGTTATGGACGGTTATCAAGCCACTGAAGCAATTAGAGAACAGACTCGTTTTCGTACTTTACCTATTATTGCAATGACAGCAAATGTCATGGTGAAAGACTTAGAAAAAGCACTGCAATCAGGCATGAATGATTATATTGGTAAGCCTCTTGATATCACTCACATGTTCGAAACAATGAAGAAATGGATACACCCGCAAGCTGATAATCAAGTACCTTTTGTTGACACAGTGGAAGGAGCGCCCATCGAAGCGCCTAAATACGATTTAGAGCAATTAGTCGGCATAGATGTCACTAGTGGGTTAAAACGAACACAAGGTAACCTAACACTCTACGTGAAACTACTGAAACGTTTCCAGCAAAGTATGAGCGATTTCGAGCACCGATTCAATCATGAGCAAAACCTTCCTTCTCTAGAGCGAATGGCGCACACACTCAAAGGTACTGCAGGTAATATTGGCGCAGATGAGCTGCAACAAGCTGCACAAGTACTTGAAGACAGCTGTGAAGATGATATGACTGCGAGCCATAGGCAAGTGAACCTAGCTAAGGTAATAGAAAAGCTCAATCCAGTTCTCAATTCCTTGGCAAGTACCTTAGATTCTGAGACGGCAACCGCACCAACCAGTCACCAGCTTAGTCAAGAAGAGTTGAGTCGTCATTTAGAGCATCTCAAAAAGCTTATAGAAGACTATGACACTGAAGCAATAAATATTTTGAATGAGCTACTCAACAGCATTAACGATGTTGAGCTTCAGAAGCCATTGAGAGAAATTGAATCATTGATCAATGAGTATGACTTCGAAGCGGCATTAAAAGCTTTTGAAGAAACCGAGTGGCAATTTTAAAAACAAGCTTTGGAGTTAACTTCTAATCAATACTGAAAATAAGCAAGAATATGTTCCATAACAATCGAAGACTGATTGAAAACGCTTGGTCGGAGTGCCTTAATAACTCAGACTGCGATCCAGATTTACGTTATGCAAAAAAACATTTCTTCAATAATTCTAATGAAGAAATGTGAGAGCGTGTTGACCTGTTCTGTATATATTTTGTTCTAAACAAAGGCTTTTTGATTGCGGCGCGTACTTGTAGGCTTATAAATATAAGCCAAAAGTGCGCAACAAAGAGCAAGAAGCCTTTATGACGAATCCTTTGGACAGCGCTTGTTTGTTATTTATACGGCATCAGAGCCTATTCGTTTATATCAATAAACCACATAGCCTCTTCTTTGTCTAAATAACAAACAACTCGCTGCAAAACTGTACAGAAAAGCTCAACACGCTCTAGATAAATTCACACAAAGTGTTATTGAGAGGGCGAATGAATTAAGGTGCATGCCCGATTTACTTTTCAACCACTACTTTCAATTTTTCATCAACTTTATCATGTTCAAAGAGCACGATAAGTTTTTTGCATCAGAGATTGCATCTTGCTTCACCACACTTCTTAATGAGAAGTTAGAAGCTAAAACCATCAAAGATAACGAGTTAATTAAGTACTCAACAGATGCCATTGTTTTCCTCAGCGACAATATTGAGTTCTACAACCAAGATAAAGAGATTTACGGTGATTTGGAAAAAACAATAAGCTTGCTCAAAGAGAAATTGTCGACTTACAAAGTCAGCAGTCATTGACTTAAAAATAAGACTATTACAACGGATGTTATAGGTCGTTTAAAACAAACGCAGGCCGAGTATTAAAGAGGGGCTAAACCCCTCCATTATTCTACATGTGGAAGAAGTTAAGCTTGTTTCCATCCAAGTCGTATACATAGCCACATGAAAATGCACCGTCAGCACGAGGACCAGGTTCACCTGCATCAGTCCCACCTAGTGTTATAGCCTTGGCATGTAACTCTGCAATTTGTTCGGGTGAGCTACAAGCAATGGCAACCATATTACCGTTACCTGGATTCGCAGATTCACCGTTGAAAGGAACCGCTAGGCCGAAGAGTGCGCCAGAATCATTACTATATCCTACAAAATCTCCATCTCTTGCGACTAAAGCTTGTTTGGCGCCTATGATGGTAAAAAGCTCATCATAGAAAGCAGTCGCTTTCGCCATATCGTTAACACCAATAGTTGAGTAAGCCAGCATGTCAGGTCTCCTAGTTAATTAAAATAAACTTTGAATTAGGTAGCAAAACTACCTACCGATAGATAGTTTAATAATTTATCTGGAAAACGCAAGGCTTTTCGTTCATTTATTCATAGCGTAAACAAGAGGCGATAAGAGACTTCCAACTATCAATACCCAAATTCAATGCTTCGAATACCAGAGTCCAAGCCTTGGTCAAAACGTAATTCATCCCTGTTAATTAGTTGTCCGTTCTTAATAACGAGTTCAATGTTTCTGGTGTGCTGAATATTTTTATCTGGACGTCCACTAACCAAAAGAATGTCAGCCCGCTTCCCCGATGTTAACGTTCCCCATTTGTTCTCATCATTCATCATTGCTGCGGCATTTTTAGTTGCTGCGGTTATCGCTTCAAGTGGAGTCAATCCTGCATCGACCAGTAGCTCAAGTTCAAAATGAAGATCATCTCCTGTAAAGAGGCCGCTATTATCCGTTCCAGCAACAAGAGGGATACCAGCATCAAAAATACGTTTGACGTTCCTTTGTAACCGATCATGGAACGCTTTGCTAAATGATTCTTTGGCAACATCATCATCAGATAATAAGCGCTTAACATCTTGTTTCGCTTTATCTAACAACCACGGAGGTGTGCCATACCTAATTAAATCATTCTCTAAAAAAGACGCTCCTCTTAAGCTTGCATGTTTACCTATTCCACCGACAGCTCTCGTAGTAATAATAAAAACGTTGTTCTTTTTCATAACACTCAGTGTCTCTTCGGTTACCCTTCTAGGTGTATGAGCGAATGCTCTGAGACCAACCGTCACATAATGCTCTGCACCATTTCTAAACCAAGCGTCAACAATCACGGGGAGCCCATACTTTTCACCAGCAACAACTAACGCTCGAACTTGAGGCCTAGACAGTTTTGCATAAGCTTTTATTGCACTTGCACCATTGTCTTTCAAATATTTGGCAATGTAGGGCGCTTGAGACTCCGCAGACATACTGCGTGATATAGCAGGCCATGCAGGGTCTAAACTGTCAATGAGAGGACCAACATAGTAAAGGTTAGGACCTAAGATTTTTCCGTTATCGATAGCTTGTTTTATTTGACGAACATAAGGCAAAACGTTACCCGTATCTAGAACAGTTGTTACACCAGCATATAACAATGCATCAAGCCTTCTTTGATACCCTAACATGTCATGATCTTCCCCTCCCCATGACAGATGGACGTGCATATCAGCAAGCCCAGGTATAGCAACTAACCCTTTGGCATCAATGATCTGGGCACCTGCAGGCACTTCAATTTGTTTGCCTACTAATGTTATCTTCCCTTGTTTGACAAGGATGGTTCCATTTTCGATTGGCTTCCCACCATGACCATCAATAATGGTGGTATTAACTATGGCCATCGTCTTTTCTTGGGCATCAACAACAAAGGGCGTTGTGCTCAATGTCACAAGCGCAAAAACAAAACGCCTCCAAAAGGCACTGCAAGGCAGTTGATTCAACATGTTCTAACCCTTCTTAAATTGAAAGTGATACTGTTTAGTCATAATGGTTGACACCAATGGATAATCATCCATGACAACAGGCAACTATAATGTCGAGGCCAAGCAACATATAGTTCATTAATACCGAAACTTAATTCTCAATTATCAGGTCTGTCCTTTTAGTTGATCCACATCATCATCAGACGCCTTAATATTTTTGAAATTCTCGCTTACAAATATCGAAAGATTCTCATTGATCGTACAACTAGGCTTGTGAGAGTCTTGATTTCTATACAAAAAAGTGTGATTTAACTGTGTTGACAAATAAACAACTCAATTTTTCTCAGGAACTAAGTGTCATATTGACTGCGGTAGCACTGCTAACCGTTATCGAAATTATCAACCTTTTGACTGGCAGGGTTTTCAACCAATATGGTAACTTGCCTAGAGAAGTGTCAGCTTTACCGGGGATATTCATTGGTCCATTTTTACATGGCAGCCTGACGCATTTTTTCTCCAACATCATTCCCTTTGCCATTTTCTTATATCTACTACTACAACACGGTGTCAAACGTAGTGTTGGCATTACACTTTGGGTGATCGTTGTCACTGGCATACTGGTATGGCTATTTGGACGAGACGCTTACCACGTCGGCGCTAGCGGTGTGTTGTATGGTTATTTTGGCTACTTAGTTCTAGGCGGGTTCTTTAGTCGACAAATGAAGCTCATATTCATTTCTCTACTTGTTGGCTTTTTCTACGGCGGTTTGATTTTCGGTGTACTGCCTGCTCGCCCTTATATTTCTTGGGAATCTCACTTGTTTGGCTTTATCTCTGGCTCTATCGCGGCCTACTTTTGGGCAAAAAAGAAAACAACACATTCATCATGATCGACGTTAAAAACTTATCAAAATCCATCATTGATGGAGCCAACATCAAAATGATACTCGAAGATGTATCATTTTCAGTTAAGAAAGGTGAGTCGTTGTCAATTACCGGAGAGTCCGGCGCTGGGAAATCCACTTTGCTACATCTCCTAGCAGCATTAGATAAACCAGACTCTGGAGACATGACGGTCAATGGTATTGCGTTAAACCGAGCTCTTAAAGAAAGGCAAGCCGACGACTACCGTAAAAATCAGTTAGGGATGGTTTTTCAGCAATTTAATCTTATTGATTGCCTGTCAGTCTGGGATAACGTGAGCTTCACTGCACGTATTAATGATGTCTACGATCAAGATTACATTGAACATTTATTGGAACAACTAGGGGTTGTCGATCATCGTCATAAATTGCCCGTTGAGTTATCTGGCGGTGAACAACAACGCGTGTCTATCGCAAGGGCACTCACTCACCGACCTAAGGTCCTATTAGCCGACGAACCAACCGGTAATTTGGATGACAAAAACAGTACCTTAGTCTCCGCGTTGTTATTCTCTTTATGCGAATCAACACAGACAAGTCTCGTGATCGTGACTCACAGCAAAGAGGTCGCGTCTCAAGCCAATACACACTTGCGACTTTCAAACGGAATGTTGCATGCTGTCTCCTGAATGGCAAGCTCTCAACAAACTGTCTTGGCAAAGTGACCGACAATCCATACTTCCATTACTCTTCGTTCTACTGGCAATGCTAGCGGCCAGCAGCGGCTTTACAACCGTGCTTAAAATCAACCAAACAGCACGCAATAGCTATCAATCAGCTAATCAAGCATTGGTGTCAGGCGTATTCTTCAAAATAGAAAACCGAAATGATGAGCAAAAAATCATAAAAGCAGATTATGCGGCTTTACGCCAAAAAGGCTTTAACAACTTGCTCCCCATATTACGAACATCTCAGGTTATTGCTAGTCCAGACAACGAACAAGTCAGACGCGTTGAACTGGTAGGCATAGATATTTTTGCCTTATCAGCCTCATCTTTTATGAATATGAGTGGGGCTTCCGATACAACACAAGCCACTGCGGGTTCTATTCCACCATTTTGGCAAGCACCACACAAAATACTGGTTCATCAAAACATAGCCAGTAAATTCGGCAGTGCAACGTGGCAATTAGATAATGGCCAAAAGTTACCTAAAATACACTACGTTGACAGCGAGCAACTTGGTAATGAACTGGTGCTTGATATCGGTGTACTGCAATCACTATTAGAAGTCACTCATTTATCAGAGCTATTGGTCGTTGGCGAGTTACCAGATAAGAAGCGTCAGGCGCTAGAAAGCCACCTGCCTGAGCATCTCAAACTATCGTCATTCAATACTGGTGAGGATGCACAGCAACTGACCAATAGCTTTCACTTAAATTTACTCGCAATGGGTATTTTGATGTTCGTCGTTTGTATGTTTGTGGTGATGAATGCATTGCACCTTCTATTGCAAAAACGTATTAATCAGTTTCGTATTTGCCGTCAATTGGGTATATCAAGACAACAACTCTTTATCAGCTTAATGATACATTGGACCATTATTAGCATCATCATGGCGATGTTAGGTGCTCTGTTAGGGGCTTTTCTTGCTCAACAACTCACCCCAGCTGTGAATCAAACATTGCAGAATCTATACGGGGTAAATGTTACCTACTCTGTTGCAGGTTATTGGCAATACGCGAGTATGACTATTGCGGCTAATATTATCGGGACATTATGCGCACTGACGCTACCACTGTCACAACTTAATCAAACGTTGGCTAAAATACGGGATAGTCGTGGTTTTGTATTTAAGCAGGGGCACCACGTATGGTTAATTGCAGCCGTCGCTCTCGTATCAATCGCCTACATCATTCCTCTGTTATTTAGTGGGTTATTTGCTAGCTTTGTCGTGGTTGCCATTATTCTATTTAGTGGTTGCAGTTTCTTGATTTACATTTTACCTATTGCGCTTAAAGCACTGTTTAAAGTCGTTCCTAAACATCGCGTTATGCTCAGTTGGAGCTTAGCTGACAGCGTAGGCCTGTCTCGAAGCAGTAAAATAGCCTGTTGCGCCTTTTTTATTGCTGTGGCGACTAATGTCGGGATGAACCTCATGATCGACAGCTTTAGAAATGCCACTGAACAGTGGCTAAATCAGCGCTTAATTGCGAACTACTACTTATATAGCGAAGAACCGAAAGCTTTTCTCAATACGCTATCTAATAGCGGTTTAAATGTCAGGGTTGTGCCACGCAGAACACAGGCTGCTGTCATGAATAACGAAGATATTCGTTTAAACTCCTACCCAATAGACGAGTTATACCAAGCATCGTTATCGTTTGAAGCTGAAGCCAATAATGCGTGGAGTAGCTTTGCCAACAACCAAACCATTTTCATCAGCCAACAGACAGCCAATCACTTTAACCTAACACTGGGAGACGAGATTAGCCTGTCAACCACTCCCTCTTCATCTGACACCCCTATAACCATCAAACGCACTGTAGTCGCCATTTATTACGATTATGGCAATACAGAAAGGCAGTTACTGTTACCCGAACATTTCTTTGATGAATCAACAAAAAGCCGCTTATATGGTTTACATGTTGCTCTAGAGGATATTGATAAATTCGATGATTGGTATCAAGAACAGAACCAATTGAGCAACACCAACGTCATCGGTGTGGAGCAATTACTTGCTACGTCTATGCGGACCTTTGATCGCACATTCATCATTACAGGTTCATTAAACCTAGTGACTCTTGTTGTCGCGGCTATCTCGTTAGTGACTTCCTTCTTACTGATCAATCAAGGGAGCGCCGCAACACACAGCCTGATCCGAAGCTTAGGGATAGCAAACCGACAGTTAAGTGTTTGGATACTCTTTCAATACAGCCTTATTGTGTTGTTAAGCTGCTTAATGGCAATTCCTTTTGGTATTGCTTTGAGTTGGCTACTAATCAACTTTATCAACGTTCAGGCGTTCGGTTGGAGCTACCCCTTACTGCTAGATAGTATTAGTATATTTAAGCTGACATCAGCAAGTTTAGCGCTGTTAGTCGCCGCTATGGTGATACCGGCTTACCTCAGAACTAAAAAGCCTTTGTTAGAGGATTTAAAGTGGTTAAGTTAATGCGAGGCATACTGTTTTCTACCATTCTATTACTCGCGGCTTGCTCCACTGAACAAAAGCCCACAGACAGCAACTTATTCAAAGGCGTCAGTCAAAACGATCAGCGATTGGAACAAACCAGTCCTAACTATCAAGTAAGTTTCCCTTTGGATCACGGAGAGCACCCAAGCTTTGGCATCGAATGGTGGTACATAACCGCTAATTTAACCGATGATAAGGGTAACGATTACGGTTTGCAGTGGACCTTATTTCGTACAGCAAATCCAGACGTAAAATCGACACCATGGAGTAACAATCAAAGCTTTATGGGGCACAGCAGTTTGCATGGTCCCAAACAGTCATGGTTCGAACAAAAGTTTGCTCGAGGTGGTGTCGGTAATGCGGCAATTACACTCTCACCATTCACTGCTTTTATTGATGATTGGGCTTTTGCCGCATCTGGCAACGAACTCACGCCAGCGACACTGAATTTCTCCATTCACTCCAACATAACAGCCGAGCTCAGTTTACAGGCAAACAAACCTCTTGTTCTTCATGGTAAAAATGGCTACAGCCAGAAATTCTATGAGCAAGAAAACGAACCTGCCCCAGCATCGTTTTACTATAGCCAACCGCATATTCAAATCAAAGGGCAACTCAACATTGATGACGACACCATCAATGTCAGCGGCAACGCTTGGTTTGATCACGAATGGACATCCCAAGTGCTCCCCTCAGACACATCAGGTTGGGACTGGTTTGCATTGCACTTAAACGACGGCAGTAAACTCATGCTGGCACGTGTGAGGCATTTAGTTCAACAAGATCATTGGATTGGCACGTTTATCAACTCAAACGGGCAATCGCACTCACTGACACCAAACGATATCAACGCACAAGCTGCTCAATATCAAACAGTAGAGGGACGAGATTTGCCCTTAGCATGGCATATTGACGTTAGGAAGTTTGGCATTGAACTCAAAACACAACCAATGAAAGTGGATCAATGGGTCCCTGGCTTAGTTGCTTATTATGAGGGCGCTATCGAGTTTCATGGCAGCCACTCAGGCAAAGGATTCATGGAGCTAACAGGTTATTGATATCGCTTCTTCAAATATCTTATGAAACCTAAATTATTCGGTCTCCTTTTAATCATACTTCCGGTTACTTTTGTTATCGTGCTTGGCATAAATAACATGGAGTATGCTTGGTATTTTTCTGAGAATTACAGGCTTTATGATTTAATTAAATCCGCTACTTTCATGCTGACAGTCATGATTGGAATAGCGCTCACTTTTGGGAGGTCGGCTTCATACTTGAATTTTGTCATGGGCATTTCGTTTGTCTTTATACAAACACTAGCTTGGTCATTTGATACCCATCGATACCTATCTAAAGTTCAGTTAGAAGGCTCAGGTACTGTATTACTGCTTGTTTCACAAGACGCAGGCGCACTTTCATCGTCATCTTTTGCTAATTTGGATATTGTTCAAAGAAAGTACATATTGTTTTTCAAATTCAACAGCATAAAAAGTTTTGAAGATGTAAAATCAGGGACGTTATTACTTAATGAAGATAGCTCCGAGCTTAATATCAACCTTAAACTGTACTCAGGGAATGAAAAATCCATTCGATACGAGGTTAAAGCGCTCGTATCTATCTAATGAAGTGAGCGCTCAGGACAGTGAGAGGGTGCTGAGCCTAATCGTGATATTGCAGTTCTAACGGGGTAAATCAAGGTAGCGCAACAACGAGTCATTTCCTTTTAAACTCGCTCGAAAGGAAACTCTGACAAGCACCTTACCCCATCAAGCTCTACTCTCACCTGATCATTCATATAGTCGTTACGATTGACTATCAATTAACTCGCGCATACGTTGCTGAACCACCTCTACCAACATATCAGGCTGGAATTTAGAGATAAAACGATTACAACCAACTTTTTCGGTCATCGCTTCATTAAA
This sequence comes from uncultured Pseudoalteromonadaceae bacterium, assembly GCA_964640795.1. Classification (GTDB taxonomy): domain Bacteria; phylum Pseudomonadota; class Gammaproteobacteria; order Enterobacterales; family Alteromonadaceae; genus M269. Next base: position 37,424 of record CAZXIN010000038.1, read on the forward strand.
GTTACCACTAAGCGACGTGTTTAATGCAATAAATAAATCACTCATACGCGGATCGTCACGTACTTCGGCAGTTAGTCTGTAACCATCCATTTCTGGCATTTCTGCATCTGTAAACATCATCAATATTTTATCGGTGACTTTCTCGCCATTATCAGCCCACGATTTCAGAAGATTCAGTGCATTGAGACCATTCTCTTGTTCTATAATACTGAGTCCAAGCTGTGTTAGCGTATCTCTAATTTGCGCACGGGCTGTTCTGGAGTCATCAACAATCAAGATAGTATGACCATCAAGCATAGGCGTGACTTCATCTGCCAGTACTTCTTCAGAGATTTCGATATCATAATCAATAATCTCGGCGAGTACTTTTTCTACATCGATAATCTCAACGAGCTGCTTTTTGTCTTCAATTTGAATCTGCGTAATAGCCGTCAAATAATTGTTTTTACCAACGGTAGAAGGCGGAGGCTGTATATCTGACCAGGACGTGTTCACAATATTCATCACTTGGGTAATCATAAACCCCTGAACAGAGCGATTATATTCAGTAATAATAACGTTCCCGCTCTCGTAGTTATCTTTTCCGGTCATACGAAGCGCACCGCGCAAGTCGATAATGGGAATAGATGCACCACGATAATTAATAACGCCACAGATATGAGAGTGAGAGCCAGGCATTTGATTTAACGCTGGCATATTAATCACTTCTTTCACTTTGAACACATTAATGGCAAATGTATGCCTTGAGCCAAGTTTGAATAACAATAGTTCTAAACGATTCTCACCGACCAATTTGGTACGTTGATCAACTGAATCTAAAATACTCGACATAGTTAAGGCTCACTCAAAGTTACTAAATATGATGAAATTCCACATCTCACAACAAGCTAATTCACAATACGCACAAAGAACAATGCCAATTACTGCACTTTTGTTAGCCTGAGTTCTTATAATAGTTAATTCAGTACGAGAGCGCTATTATAAATCGTTTTTATACGACCTATTGATGATATAAAGCAGAGGGCACTGCTGCTTCCCCCCTCTGCATTTTAGAGCCAACAGTAGACAAAAAAGATGTTTCGTTTAACGCTTCCTTAATACCACACTGCCGATAGAGTAACCTGCACCAAACGAGCATAGTAGTCCAAAGTCACCACTCGACAAATCTTCATGATGTAAACAAAAGGCAATCACTGAACCTGCCGACGCAGTATTAGCATAGGTATCAAGCACAATAGGTGCTTCTTTCATACTCGGGTCACGCCCTAGTAATTTCCGAGCAATAAGGCTATTCATGTTGATATTCGCTTGGTGTAACCACCATCGATTAATGTCTTGTGGGGTTAAATTGTGTTGCCCGATATGTGCCTCAATATGATCAGCAGCCATTGGGCACACTTCTTTAAATACTTTTCTCCCGTTCTGGCGGAACAGCCTGTCATCAACGAAAGGGTCCAAATCATTTGCTCGGTTCACATGACCAAAATTAGATCGGATATTAGATGAGTATTGTGTCACCGCTTTTGTGCTCAGCACTTCATAGCTGTGCGATGATTTGCAGGTATCGCTTTTTTCAACAATAACGGCCGTTGCTACGTCTCCAAAAATAAAATGGCTATCTCTGTCACAATAATTAACTTGAGGGGATGTCAGCTCTGGGTTGATCACCAACACTGATTCAGCCGTTCCCGCAGCGATCATTTCATAAGCGCGATGAATCGCAAATGTTGCCGCAGAGCATGCAACTAACATATCAAAGCCAAAACCTTGAATGCCAAGTTCATGCTGTACTTCAATAGCAATGGCAGGGTATGCACGTTGTGTATAGGCACATGACACAATAACAGCGTCGATATCACTGGCATCTTTATTAGCATTCTTTAAAGCATTTTTAGCAGCTGCAACCGACATTTCTGCTTGATCTGACAATTCGTCAGATGCTCTTTCAGGAATATTTGGGCACATTCTATCAATATCTAAGATGCCATCTTTAACATAGGCATAGCGACTCTTAATACCCGATGCCTTTTCGATAAACTCAGCACTCGAATAGGGTACAGCTGAAACATCTCCAGCTTCGATTGCTTCCATATTTTGCTGATTAAAACGCTCCGCATAAGCATTATATGACGCAACTAACTCTTCATTGCTCACACTGTACTCGGGCGTCCATAGCCCTAAACCGCTGATCACAACATCAGCATTCAAACTTTTAGCCATCTTTTACAGCTCTAACAAAAAAAGTGCTTAAGGATATCCCGAACATTATTGAAAGTCATGATGAACAAAACATTTAAGTTAGACCTCCGACCTTTACTATCGGTTACATTAAATAAAAATGTATCACTCAACGCGATCAAAAACGGCGCTTGAAAAGCGCCGTTTACATCAAGTGTTACGTAATTTTAGTTAGGAACAACTTCCCATACAGTAACGGTGCCACTCACTTCATTACCAACAACTAGTAGAGCATTGCTCGTTGGGCTATCTTCAGCAGTTACAAAGGCCATGCCTTCTGGTCCTAAATCACCTTGAGGTGTTGCCCCTTCTGTCGTGTCTCGGTTAATAACATAATCAACAAACTCAACGTTAAAAGGGTTTGTTACGTCATAGACAAATATACCGCTCATACGCTCAGCACCGACGAAAGCAAAAGTACGGTCACCTACGGCGCCTACAGCTAATGCTTCTGGCTCTGGACCGCGATTAGCAGAACGCGAGTCACCTTCATTGACGTCATTATCGTTATTAAATTCATCGCCATGAATTGATGCGGTAATACGCTCAAAGTCATCACCAGAGTCAAAGACAACCAAACCATTAGTATCAAAAATAGTGAATGAACGACCACCAAATGCTACCAACGTGTCGGTAACACCATCACCATCGTCATCGCCTACTTCTGATGAAACTTGTAAACGCCCTAAAGGATTTGCAGCAAAATCAGAATCCTCTGGATCGCCACCAGCAATTGTTTCTAAGTTACTACCTGGTGCAAAAGTCAGGTTACGCCCTTGAGCTTCATCAGAGAATGACAAACAACCATCATCAGCGTCAAAGTCTTGTCCACCTGCCGCTGTACATAGCGCTTCGCTTTGTACACCATCAGCATCTAATGTATCAAAGAAATATTCACGAGAATCACCTTCATTCGCCGTGACAATAAAAGTAGCGCCTCGGTATTCAAACTGGCCAATGGTGTCTGGTTGATACATACCAACAAGATCCTGATACTGATCAAAGCTTACTGTACCATCTTCGGTTCCATCAAAATTAAGACCAGACCAATCTTTAAAGCCTAACCCCATGATTTCAACACTGTTATCATTCAGATCGATAACCGCTAATCCATTGTTCTCTTGTAGAGCAACATAAGCAGTCTCATTATTCGTCGTGATATATTCTGGTTCCAAATCCTGCGCGACGGATACAGATATCGCATTACCATTAATGGTTCTTCCGTCAGGATTAGGGAATACAAGGCCTTGAGCTTCTAGTTCTGCTTGGCTGCCGTTAAATGCCGTAAAAGTGACTTCATCAGCGTTCTGCTCAGGTAGGCCACTCGCTAAGATATCGATAATACTTACCGAACCTTCAGGGTCGATAGAATAATCACCACTTGGCTCACCTTCGTTGGCAACCAATACTTGTCCACCATTAGGTGTAAAAGTCACCATATCAGGGAGAAAGCCAGCCTCTACTGAATCAATAAAAGCAGGCGCGCCACTATCAATACCATTATAGAAAAGAACTTCACCACGAACACCTACAGCGTCGGCTTCCATAGCAACGGCAAGCAAGTCACCCGAAATAGCAATACTATTAGCAGCGGTGAGTGTTTTGCCATTAACTGCGGTTTCTAAAGCAAGCGGCGTCGACGTTAAGTTACCTGTATTTAATGGGTTAGCCAGTTCAGCAGACGTTAAACCAGAGACATCAATAATTTCAACTGTAGGGGTAGCAGCTGCACTGTTAATCGCATAGATTGATTGACTAGCGGCATTATATTGAACAATTTCAGCAGCACCTTCTGGTGACGCTTGATTTAAACCTGCTCGACCTATGATTCGTAAACTCACACCTAACGACGCATCCTGACCGTTGGCACCATCGTTACCGGGAGCACCCGCCTCACCTTGAGGGCCTTGAGCACCTGCAGGGCCTGTTTCACCGTCATCACCATCTAGGCCGCAACCGCTGAGCGTCGCACCGATGAACAGCGCCAATAAACTGTATTTAAGCTTTTTGTTTAAAGACATACCTTTCCCTTATCATTATTCGTCGTAGGTCAATTGATCTTATCCACTCTATAGTGCCAATATGTCAACTTGGTGACAACCTCAAAAACGCATTCTAACTAATAAATAAGTTCTGCCTTGTACAAGAATGTTTAGCTTATGATTTGTTTAGAGGGAGGTGATGATACAACTGAATAAGCATAAATTGGCCTCTTCAGCCTATAGGGCAAATGCCCCATAGGACTAAGTCAGCTTAAAAAAGGTAGGTTTCCGCTTTCTCCAATAACTCATTAGCGTCAATTTTTTCACCCACACAGGCGCGGACATCTTTGTAGTTAAACACGTAAATACGGTCTTTCTTCTCCCCGGGTGTTCCATCTCCAAACTTAGGCAAGACAAAGGTCACGTTTTCAGTTTCAGGTAAAGCTCTAAGGCCTGCGCCATAACGACATAATGAATCGGCAATTTCACCTTCAAAATTAGCTAAAAACGCTTTGGTACTCTTACGATATTCAGCAATTCTTGCCTCCGTTTTTGCTTTCTTCTCTTTTTCTATCTTTTCAGCTCTTTCACTTATTACTGCGCGTTTATCTTTTATGCGCTTAGCTTCTTTCTCAAGCTTCTTACGCCTTACATCGAGAGTTTTCTTTTCTCGATCACCTTCGGTATTGCGACTTTCAAACTCCAACTCTCGTCTCTCTCTCTCAAGCTCCCTCTGCTCATATGACAACTCGCGTTCTTCACTACGCAACTCTCGTAAACGATCTCGCGTTATGTCCAGTGCGTGCATGGAGCCTCGCAATGCTTCCCCAACAGCTGCGCCCCACTCCGTTTCATTGATTTCTTCCATTGCCTCCTCAACACGCCTTTCGATTTCATGTACATCGATAAAATCGTCATGCTCTGGAGGTTCAGGAGGAGCCGTCAAGTTAGGAGAAAAATCGAATTCAAAATCAAAACTCCGATGCCCACCCCGAGAACTCGAATTGACATTAAATACCACCCCTTGCCTAGCGAGGTACTGAGCACTAAGAGAACGATAACGTATATTCCCTTCACTCTTATCTTGTTTTAACGCCGTATGTAAGATACTACTCATAATCTCTAGCTCTTTATCGAGAGCTCCCAAGTCTGTTTTAGCTGCTACAGGTAATGTGGCAATCAGTGCCACTGATATCGCTGTTAAAATTTTCTTCATCGTATAATCCTCAATAATTAGTGAACACAGGTTCTTCAAACCTCTACGGTTCCCTGGAAGATGGTGTTAACAAGTCTTCTTGTAATTGGTTTAACTGTCTTGCATAGAACTGCTGGTCATCCGATCGTTGCTCATTAATGAAGCGGATAAACTCAGCAAAATCTTCTCTACGCTCAGTTCGACTCGATTTAAGTACAAAGTTAGTAAGTTGCGTAGTTGCTACCAGTTGATCTTCTCGTAGTTGATCAACATAGCTGTCTAAACTCTCTGCTTGTCGCTGTTCCAGTATCTGCATTCTGGCATCTACAAGCTGCTCTAACTTTTGTTGTTCATTTTTTCCAGCAAAGCTGATCATCATGCCGCTATCTTCAAGTCTAAACTCCACATTGAAGACAACTAAGCACATAGCAAAAACAGACATCGCCATTGATGTGACAGGTAAGCCCTGCCATTGCCACCAATGTTTTTTAGGTGTCGATAAAAACGACGCTTCTCTATTCCATTCCGGTACAGGAGATGGTTCATAATCTTGTGCAAGCATAATGCTTTGGTTAGCAAGCTCTACACGAGAACCAAACTCCTTGTCTTCTTGGCACAGAGCCTCAAATTCGCGGCGTTCATCTTCTGTTAAACGATTTTCAAGCCACGCAGCTAATAACCACTCTTCTCTATTATGCATGTTCTTCCTCCATCACAATCTTCAGGCTATTCAAAGCGCTATACAGCCTGCTTTTTGCGGTATTACTCGAAATAGCCAATTGCTCGGCTATTTCGTCAAATGTGAATTGACCAAAAAACTTCAATTCGACAACGGCTTTTTGATTCATAGGTAGTGTTTGCATCGCATTGACTAAACGATTATTTGATTGATTAGAAACAAAGTCCTGTTCAGGTCCGCGCTCATTTGACTCAAACTCTTCGCAGTCATCTAATGATTGGTTCGGCTTTTTACGACGATAGAATTCAATACATCGAAAATGAGCAATACGAAAAATCCACGATTTAAAGCTCCCTTCATTTCTAAATGTACTCAAATTTCTGTATACCGATATAAAGATTTCTTGCATAAGATCTTTGCCGTCGTCAGGGTTACCCGTCATTCTTAGGGCGTAGTTGTACATGACGGACTCATAACGCTTGATCAGCTTCAGCCAAGCATTTTTATCGCCTTTTACGGCAAGCGCAATGAGTGCATCGTCTTTTTTTGTAAACACGTTAAAACAATCCTGAGCTTATTAGCATTTGTTCACCTTCTACGCTGAAGCCTAGATGATTAAAATCATTTTAGCTCCAACTCTTAGGGCTATGCCCTTTTTTGTTGTTCATGTTTAAAGTCGAGGGGGACTAATAAATAGTTTGAAAAAAAGTGAAAAAAAAGAAAAGGTGCACAAAGGCACCCTATTTGATCTCAATGTAGGATAAAAATTGAGGTTATTTATCAAGTACAGGTTTAGGCATTAAAGGAGCAAGTAGTCGAGCAATATATAAGAACAATTGCATGCGATTGGTTCCATTTCGCCACACTAAGCCAATCTCTCTGAAAGCATCATCTTCAGCTGGCAATGAAACTAAGTCCTTCTCACCGAGTATGCCTTCTTCTATGGCCAACTCAGGCATGAAGGTTAAACCTAACTTGCTCGACACCAATTTGGATAATGTATAAAGACTGCTCGCAGCAAGCGAATTAATTTGAGCTTGATGCTTAAGACCACAGGCACTCACCGCATGTCCGGTCATGCAATGCTCTTTTTGCAATAAGAAGATACTGCCCTTTGGAAGCTCATCAACATCCATGGGCTCAGGCAATGTAGGAACCAAATCTTTGTGAACAACCAAATGGAATGGGTCATGACCAATAATCAATTGCTTACAACCAGGTGTTTCCATCGGCAAAGCTAAAATCAATAAATCTAATTCACCTCGATTAAGCTGCGCCAACAAATTCTCTGTTGTATCTTCTTGCAGTTGCAGTTTTAAATCACTTAGCGACTCTTTAATAGTGCGGATAAACCCTTCAAACAAAAAAGGCGCAATGGTAGGGATAATGCCAACCTTCAAATTACCGGCCTGCCAATTACCATTACTGTCAGCAAATTCAAGGAGGTCATCGGCTTGGTTAAGTATCAAACGGCTACGTTCAACAACCTCCAATCCAAATGCAGTAAAAACAAACGACTTATGATCACGTTCCAGTAGCTGAGAGCCTAACTGCTCTTCCAGATTCTGAATAGCCGTACTTAACGTTGACTGACTGACAAAGCAAAGCTTGGCCGCCCTATTAAAATGTTGCTCTTGGTGAAGCACTGATAAGTAATGTAGATGCTTAAGGTTCGGCCATTTCACTATGTATACTCCTTCAGTTACCTTGGCTTAGGTCGAGTAAAAATCATTATGATGTCATTTTATCGAACGATTCTTTACAACGATTTAATGGCGTTAGTATCACATATACAAAAAAGGCTCACCATAGTGAGCCTTTTTCACAACAATAGTTTTACTAAAGTTTAAAAAGTGCTGTCTTGATGCACTTTAATAAATAAAGACGTCCCATACTTAGAATAATCCACTTTATATTCTTTACCGTTCAAGGTTTGAATAAACAACAACGTTTTTTCTTCCCCAAACAGGTCGCCAGTCGAAACATCAAGCATTTCCATATCCATCATTTTTGCTTCGCGCTTGTTATCAGGGATCTTACCTGTATATTCTTTGATGCCTTTGTGAGTCACAACAACAGGCACTTGATCATCGCCGTTAATAACGAGCAAATCATACTTTCTTACTTTATGAATAATGGTATTGCGTCCGCTTACAATGTAAGGCTTTTCGGTCATGGGGCCACCTATGGCATATAATTTAGTTGATTAGCTAATTTATAAAAGATAACAAAAACCTCGGCTTTTGACACATTATTTTGCTTAAAACAGAGGATTTTTCACCGTTTTTTCGTCAACAAAAGTGTTTTTTATACTTAAGTCTAACTCTTCTCTGCAAAACAGCAGACTCACTCCGAATAATTTTTATCCCGTATAAACCGATTATCGGTCAGGCTTGATAAGAAATTCAGTAGATCCTGACGCTCTTGCTCAGTCATATCAATCCCCTTAATAAAGGCATTCTTTAACGGATTGGTTATTCCCTTTCCTCGTCCACCAGCGGCATAAAAATCTATGACCTCGCTAAGCGTTGAAATGCTGCCGTCATGCATATATGGGCCTGTTAACTCGATATTGCGTAAAGTCGGGGCCCGAAAACGCCCCATGTCTTTGCTTTCTCGGGTCACTTCAATCAATCCTTGATCAACCAAGGGGTAGCTCCCCTTTCCATCTTCGTCATACAGCCCCGTATTGTGAAACGGCTTTAAATCAAGTTGCTGCTGTTCATGTTTACTAGATTGTGTAAAATTAAACCCGCCATGGCAGTGAAAACATTCAAACCTCTCAGAAAAGAACAAATTCATGCCTCTGACTTGAGACTCGGTTAGCGCGCTATCATCATTTTGATATGCATACCGGTCAAAGTCGGATTGAAACGACACCATACTTCTCACAAAGCTGGCTAATGCCTTTACAATAATATCAAAGCTAATTGCCGTATCAGGAAAAGCTTTCTCAAATAAAGCACGATACTCACCACCTTCAAATCGAGACAGCACATCATCCTCATGTCCAGTAATACCTAACTCAATAGGGTGCTCACCAAACATAGGGAGCAATATTTGTTGCTCTAACTGTGTCAGGCCCGAATGTGCCCATGTAAGATTGCTGTTATAGGCAACATTTAATAGTGGCTGAGTATTACGCCTGTGTACCTGCCCTGTTGAACCAACCGCTACTCTAGCAGGCTCAGCAAAGCCAAGCTCTTGAATATGGCATGTACCGCAAGACATTGTTTGATTAAAAGACAGGTTTTGATCGTAAAAAAGTGCTTTCCCCAAAGTCACTTTTGCCTCAGTCATAGGGTTATCGGCTGGCACAATAGGTTCAGGAAAGTTCGGTGGTAAATTCCACCGATAGTCTTCTCCTTCTGGCTCAGCGCATCCAAACAAAACAATCCCAGAGCTCAAAACAAAAAGAGTTAAAACCAGTCTTAAATTTAACGCCACTCAAATACCTCATTGTATTGCAGGTTCTGTATCAGCGTTGCACAGCTATCCTCAGTTGCACCATGTAATGTACAACTGCTATCTTGCTCTAAATCGATGCCCTCAACCATTCTGTCTATATGAACCCAGATTTCATCACCACCAGTACCGAGTTTATTCAGTTCAAGCGATACCGTATTTGGCTCCTGACAGGGTTGGCTTGGAGAACGAACACTAGAAGCCGATTCGCAACCCAAGCTACCAAGATGAAACGACCAATTTGATGCTGAACGTGTCATATCCCATCGTATGAATTTATGCCCCAACTGCCATGACCAAAACATCAGTGGTAAATTTAAAGGTGACGGCTGAGTTAATGGGTTCTTGTGATTTTCTTCGAATGGCACACCTAGGGTAAAACTCAAAGTATCTGACGTATCGACAGTCACTGCGCTGTTAAAATACAAGGTAGCATTAACATCCTCGCCTGCTGAATTCCCTAGGCCAGCGCATAAATTAGATTCAAGGGACAAAAGCGCCACACGATCTGTTTGCCAATCACTCGGTGTCAATTTAGCAACCTCCCTACTCTCTCCATCAGCTAACGCCAATTGATGAACATAGATCTTTAGTGCTTGTATTTGCCAACGCTCTCCTTGTAACAGCCATCCTTCACGTAAGTCGGAACATGTTAACAATTGACTATTAGAGGCTAATTTAAACGTGATGTTCTGAACAGCTTTGGAGGCACCCGACTGCTCACTCGATGGCTCACATCCACTCAGCAACAGCACAAGAAAAAGCGAAATAAGACATCTAGAGTGACAAAACATAGCGATAGATATAGAGAAGTTTAAAAAAAGAATACAGGTTAAAAAATTAATAATAAACAACTATTAAACCTCAACTACCGGTTATTTCGTAATTAAACCTAGCTTGTCAGCAAATTATGATTGATACTAATTCATGAGCTTAAGATTGCACGGAAGCGGGAAAGACATAATTAAAACAACATCTGGCTAAATGAATTAAGAGATGTATCGTAGCTTGGAGCGAAGCCGGAGCTGTTGTTCAAAATAAAAATAAGCTGTTGGTTTAAGGTAACAAGTATGAAGAAATACATCCCGTTAGCCGTTGCCAGTATTGGCATGATGATTTTATTAAAGAGCGGTTCTGTCTATAGCCACTCGGAACATGACAAAAGCCGCTTTGTCGCCCAAGATGGTCAAGATAAAGGCCTTTGTGACAATAGAGCAAGGCCTTGTAAAACCATTAGTTACGCCACTCAAAAAGCGAATAAAGGTGACAAAGTATTGGTTGCCAGTGGCACATACGAAGTTACTGAGCCGTCAGAGCTACTCTATTTAGTCAGTCAGACCGTCCCGGTTATCGGTGGGTACGATACTGTTGATCTTTTCCAAACACAGAACCCCAATTTACATTCAACAACATTAACAGGTGTGCCATTAGATTACGCCGATGCTCTATATCAGCAAGGGTTTAATGTCGTTTCAGATACCAAAGGTGAAGGTTCGCAAGTCCAAATAGATCAAGGCTTATTGCAACAACTTTCTAGCGCCCAACCAGCAGCAACCTGCCTCAACGGGCGCGCAGACATCTTCCCGTGTAACAATATAGATTTATTAAGCCATATTCCTTTGGCAGATTTTCCTGGCAACCCAAACGGTGCGAATGATATATGGGGACATGTTGACCTTAATAGCCAACGAGAGTACGCCATTATTGGCTTACGTAACGGCATTGTGGTTGTTGACTTACTCGATCCAGAAAACCCTCGGATTGTTGGGCGTATTGCCGGCCAGCAAACAACGTGGCGAGACATTAAAGTGTTTCAGAGATTTGATGAAACCAGTCAGGTTTGGCAAGCATTTGCTTATGTCACTGCTGACAGTGCCAGCGAAGGTACGGTTATTATTGATCTCAACCAATTACCCGACAGCATAAATGTTGTCAGTCGAGATACAACAGACCTAAGCGCGCATAACGTTTATATCAGTAATGTTGACTACAGTTTAGGGATCACAAACCCAAATACATCTGCACAACTCCATATTGGCGGCTCTAATCAGTTAGGCGGTTCATTCAGAAGTTACTCACTCAACAACCCAACTGACTTACAAGCTACGTATACCCTACCTGGTGCAACGCGTAACGATTATGCTCACGACCTGTCCTCTCTTACCATTGATGATTCACGCGCAACAACACAGTGTGTCAATGCGGTTGCAGGTACATGTTTGTTAATGCTCGATTTTAATGAGAACCAACTGAGGCTATGGGATCACTCAAACCCTAACAGCGCAGTCAATTTAAGTAACACCAGCTACCCGAACGTAAGCTATGTGCATTCAGGTTGGTGGAGCGAAGACCGCCAGTTTGTTTTTGTGCACGACGAACTAGACGAACGTGACAGAAACCTCAACACCACCTTGCGTATATTCGAACTCAATGACTTAACGAGTCCAACCTTAGCGGGCACATGGACAGGACCCACTGCGGCTATTGATCACAATGGTTTTGTGCGGGGCAACCGTTATTACATGTCCAACTATGAACGTGGTCTAACTGTTCTCGATATAACCGACCCAACCACACCAGTAGAAGTAGGGAGCTTCGACACTTTCCCTTCATCTGACAACACTACCTTCAATGGTGCTTGGGGTGTTTACCCTTATTTACCCAGCGGCATTGTTCTCGTTAGTGATATTAACACCGGGCTTTACGTATTACGCGACAATACAACTCAAAGTGCAGTATCCGAGTTAAGCTTTTCGCAAGCTAGCTACACTACGGATGAAGGTGAAAGTTTAGAAATTGTTGTTAATAAAACAGGTACGGCAGCGGTAGAAGTTTCTTACGAGACAGTCAATGGCTCCGCTAGCGAAGATGATTTCAGCGGTGCTAACGGCACATTAACTTGGGATGTTAATGATCAAACACCCCGCACTATTACAGTGCCTATCCAAGCCGACACTGACACTCAAGAGTTCACAGAGCTCTTTTTTGTTCGCCTATTTAATCCAAGAAATGGCGCAGCACTAGCCGTCCCCAACTTATCGACGATCAATATTACAGGCGCACCCAATGGCGGTACATTATCTTTTACGCAAGACACTCAAACCGTGAGAGAAAATCAAGACAGCATTGAGGTTATGGTCAGTCGCGTCGGGGGTAGCGAAAGTGTTGGTAGCATTGACTTTGAGGTCGTTTCTGGAACAGCGACTGTTGGGCAAGACATACAGGCCAACAGCGGCACACTCACCTTTGAAGAAGGTGATACAACAACTCAAATAATCACCGTCGATTTAATCAACGACACAGATACAGAGTCTCTGGAAAACTTCTTTATCAACCTTAGCAATCCTAGCAATGTCATGATCGGTGCAAATGCCCAAATTACCATTGATATAAGAGACGATGAAAGTAACCAACCTCCAATAGTCTCAGTTAATGATGATCAAGAGGTTAACACACGCGCTATCGTCAACTTATCAGCCACTGCGAGCGACCCCGAAGGCCAAGACTTAACCTATATATGGAGCCAAATATCGGGAGACCCCGTTACCATAGATAACCCAGACCAACCGAATATATCCTTCACAGCACCTGACGATGCAGGTGAGCTCATGCTCCAAGTCGATGTTGCTGATGACTTCGGTTTAACCGTTGGCGTGAGTGCCGTGGTAACAGTTGTGGCCCCTGCTCCACCGCCACCACCTCCTCCACCTGCACCGACCACACCTCCTCCAGCTCAAAATTCTGGCGGCGGTGGAGGTGGTAGCACAAACCTTGTCATACTCTTATTACTAGGATGTGTTGCAGCTCGTAGAAGGTCAATAATAATAAAAAGGTAGATTTTTGGTTGTTTTTCGCTCAAATAGTCATTTAAGGATTATTTGAGTGATGACAAGCGAATTAAAACTGCTTATACTGCGCACCGCTTTTCAATATGAGAAGCCGTCAACAACCTAAATAGTTAGAATCATCTGATTATTTAAACATCAAAATGGCCCGTTAGCTCAGTTGGTTAGAGCACCCGACTCATAATCGGTAGGTCCCCTGTTCAAGTCAGGGACGGGCCACCATTTTTAAAGACCTTCAAGCGATAGTAACCACTTACATAAATTATCAAACTTTGCTTTTGTAGCTGATTTGTAGCTACTCAACTCAACTTCCACTCAGCTGTGAAATCACTCAGCTATACCATTATTTCATCTAAGTCATCACACAATGGCAAAGATGTACATCACAAGGTATTAATGCCTTGGCTGATACTCCAAATTGACTATAGTGTCATTTTTATGGCTACACGCTATTCTGAGAAGATGAAAGTTGTTAGTTATAAAAGCCTAGTTAGGGGCTCACCTAGGGAGTCCGAAGGACATAATGCATATGAAAACTATTCATGATTTACCTAGTTGGTTCAAACTGGATAACTACGACTGTTTGAAAGAAGCAGATATGAAAACCTTGTACACTCAAGTTAGAGCTAGGCAAGATCTTCTCTCAAGTATTGATATTGTTAGCAAGTTTCTTCATATAACCGACGTTAAATCTGCCGACCAATTTATTGAAACTTTGAGGCAAGCTGACGATAAAGAATTTCTTCAAAGCCTTTCTATAAATAATTACTCTATGGTATCTAGAGTAGCGCCAATACTCACAGGCTGGCTATGGATAGTTAAAGGGATAGCAAGCTTCCCTTCGTCTATGATTGATATTGCGGCAGACCTAATAAATATGCGCCACATGCAAGATTCTGATAGGGAAGAGACAACTCCTTTTCCAATGCTACAAGGTATTAATATTTTTACAGGTACAAGTGTAGAAGACATCAAATACTACATGTCTGTTGCCAACAAAAATTATCTGGAATCAGTTGGTAAACCTATAAGCTCTCTAGATACTCTTAGTGCAGAAGACACAGATTTTAATAGATTGATCGCCGATACTGGTATTGTGATATTTAAAGCTAATTTAGGTCAGTTTCAGGACAAAGATATTATAGATAGCTTTAAGAGTTGCTTAAAAAAATGGAGACAAGACTTAGATATTAAAGTCGACGACAAATTCAACTTCGTAAAGCCATCTCATCGTTCAAAGATTATTGAATACAATATTATTGCCTATTTAGACTTATTGATTTGGGCGACTGCTAGCAATATAGATATTCCTTACAGGGTATATACAGCAGCTTTGTTTCCCAATGGGGAAAAGGGTGAAATAGAATTTAGGCAAACTATTAAAGTATTTGCTGACAAAATAATTAATTCAGAATATGTAATGACCTAAAGTTGTAGATTTTTAAACCCCTTCAAATTTCTACTTAGAAAACCTTTTCACGTTTTTCGCTTTTCAAGGTGGATTATGTGCTTATAATTCCTTATCAGTTCTTAACAAAATAAGTAAGACTGATATGAACCCTAACAACCTTAAGGCGATTTCTAGGCCTAAAGCATGCAATTTAGCAAGTTTATACTCATCAGCATTGTCCCTCCGTGCAAAAGCAGCAGGCTTTTGTTCATCTCGATTTGTGACACCGAGTTGTATCAGTCAACAAGAAAGGGGAGTCGCTAAATGAAAAAACACAGTACAGACAAACTTAAAGTAGCAGGTAAAATGAGTTCAAAAGGAGCGGACAGAGCTGGGTTGATTCAGTCTCTAGCTCCCCTAATACTTGCACTTGGACTTTCGGTAGCCGCAATACTGTTTGCACTGTAGAAATATGACTAGACATCGGGCCCTTAAAGCGATTAAGGGATCGGAGTGAAATACTGCTAGGCAATGATTTATCATGACTGTCTTTGTAATTGTCCTTCTTTCTTTTTTGGTCGAAAGATCTGATCACCGCAAGGGCTATTAGTTAATTTTTCTTATGTGCGGCTCAGGTTACTTATTTAAATCAAGGGTTAAGCCATCAAATCATATATCTACAAGGCAATATAGCAGGATTGTAGATCACTGGATTGAATCAATAGGATTAAATAAAACTCAATATGGGACCCACTCTATGAGAAGAACAAAGCCATCTTTGATATATAAAAAGACTAAAAACTTAAGGGCTTGCTAGCTACTACTTGGACACCGAAAACTTGAGAGTACAGTTCGATATTTAGGCATTGAGGTTGACGATGCGCTTGAGGTGTCGGAAAGTATTGAGGCTTAATTTAAAAAGGCTGATTGAGTGATGATTGATAACTGGGATGAACTGTTAGGGATATTTGGGACGGATGATGGTTCTCTACCTGATATAGAATTGAATAACTTAGTTAAGAGTGACGTTATTCTTGGCTATGAATTTATAAGGGATCATGCTTCCTGTATATCGTCAAAAGAGCCAAGTTACTGGTCAACGCTTGAAAATCGTGACGTACAATTTTCCTACTCAGATAATATAGCCACCTTGGTTGTATCAGGAACTGCTGATCCGATTCATCTGTGTTTTGATGGAATAACAAGCCCAAGTGGAAAACGAATACCTGAATTGGGTTTGTACATTTTTACAGATGGTTTAAGTCTCGATTATCGTATGGGGCCAGAGTGGAATCAGGGAGCTATTCAAGGTTTATTTGAGTTAATTTCATCCTTACCTATAAACCACAACAACTTAGAGATGGCCCACAAATCGAATCTCAATGACTATGATGGCTCAATCTTTAAATCATGTTTTCAAGCCTACAAGAACTCTGTACGAAATTAGTACCAGATAAAGGGGTCGTATTCTATTAGTTTTAATATCAATTTCCACTGCACTCTACGGGTATCAATATAGTAAAAATGAATACGCCCCACTATCCCTGACTTAGCTTGCAATACAGCGCAAGCTGCGTCTATCTGATATTGTTATTTTGGATAGGTTCTATGATAATCATGCTATAGCGACTGTCCTCAATCACCTTCTAGAGCAAAAATACAAACTAAGGAGAGCTATTTCTCTTATCAAAAGATATACATACCCTGTTATCGCTATCAAATTACATTCCAATCAGATAACTACAACAGGGCGGATAATGTCTTAAGATAAATCAGTAAGAAACTATTAAGGGATGTTTCAACATTGGCCAAACTCAGTTTCAGTCCAAATAGTGCATCCACCACTTGTACAGACTCCAGTTAGGAAGTGCCTAGCACACTGACCACCACCACCAGCACCGCCACCTCCAGTAGTAGAGCCATCACCACCTGTAGAACCACCGCCACCTGTAGAGCCACCAGTGCTTGTGCCACCATTAGCATCTCGATACTTTGACCCAAGCTCATTTTGTAGATTACACAAATCCCTTGTTCCTTCTAGATCCGCATCCGAAGTTTCACTATACACCTCGTCATAATAGGCTATTCCTCTAGCTATTTGCTCCTGATCAAGTGCATCATCAAAATAAGGGTATTCAATAAGATTACCGCTACCATCTGTCCCTGAATACAGTTGATACAAGCCTGCTGCCCTTGTTAATTCAGTAGAAGAAAACCCCCAAGCTCGACCTACTGCGCCGTAGTGGAAATTTCCAAATTTCTCAGCGTTTATTCTATCGGGGTCAGTACGACTTCTGGTGCTGGTATAGTATCCTAAAACATCCCATACGCCATTGGTACGAACCCTATCCCCAAATAAAATACCTGATGTAACACGACTAATCGCCGATAATGCTCGATGACTCTCAGCCTCTCTGATATTTGCGTGTAAGTTAAAAACATGGTTATTAGGGTTTTTGGGAGCAGTATTACTTTCATTACATGCTGGCGAAGATTGGCCATCTGCAAAATTTGATGGTGCCGTAGGATATCTCAGAAACTCTGGAAGCTCATAGGGTGAACTTAAAGTCGATACATCAATAAGTGGCTTTAACTTTTTAAATTCAAAAATAAGATTAAAGCCAACACCACCAGACACTGTCTGAACTTCTTGTGATATAACGTTAACAGACTTATCACCAATATAATCGCTCCATGCTTTAATCTTTATTTTCTTGTTTATACTACCTACTGCATATTCCTGAAAACCAGAGGGAATATAAAGCTCTTCTTTAGTAGAGCCACTTTTGATCTCTACATACCCATTGATATTATCCATGGATAACAAAGAAACTTGAACACTTTCATATTCTTTGCTATCCATTTTGTTAAAGGTGAGGCAAAGCTCTGCATCACCAATTAGCTCGTAATTATTCCCAGAATCAATATTTGTAATATCCATGCAATCATGACTACCTGCTGAAACATTATATGCAACGCCCAACATCAATAATAAACCCCAAAAACTCTTCATGTTGTTATCCTTACCCTTTTTTGTCTCTACAATTTAGGTTTTTAATTTCGGCTTCATCTCTAAAGCTTACTAGATTAACTTTACCAACTACCTGTACATCAAACCAATTTTGCCAATGCTTGACCAAAATAGGCTCTTGGTAATATATCGTTATTTCTTCATTGCTCTTCCACTCAAGCGCAACATTTGCATGGGCTTCGGATAAGAAAACCTTATCTTCAAACCTCGCACCTTCACCCTCAGTATTTTTGATAATAATTCTTGATGAACTTCCTCCAGTTGCACCACCTAAAACTTCAACGACCATTTGCGCGTTGTACTTTTGGTTAGGCGATGTACAAGAGAAAATAACCTCAGTACTTACTTCTCCACAGCCACTTAACATAAAAAGTGAAAGTAAAAAAAATAAGTATTTTGCCAATCTTACATTTCTATTTAAAAATTTAATAAACCACCCCTTGAAACATAAAAACAGCCATCAATTTATAACAAAACAATAACAACTTGGCAACAAAAATTACCCAAGATCAGTGAAAGCATGAGTAACTGTAAATGCCTGCTGTTATGATTATGTATACATTACCTAAAAATACGAGATATAGTTGCCTCTTTTTCAACTTAGGAAGGAAGCTAAATCTTATACATTTGTTCACCATATTAAGCCGTTGTATGAGACTTCAAAAAATTTTGATGATTACTGGATTTTTTTAGACTTTTCAAAGAGCGCATATATGAAGAAAAGCCGTTTGAATGGCAAAGGTGCTGTATTCCTATAGTCCTATTAGAGAACCTTACGATGTGCTGCGCTAACCTTTCACCTACCCCACCTCTACCACCTATCCCAAACAGGTGGGACAGGTCGCATAGGTATTACTCATAAAATAAATCTTCTCTACTTTGTCCTAACATTTTGGCAAAGCGAGCTTGTAGGTCTTTACTGTCTGGAAGTTCATAGATTGAACCTCTACCATGCTTACCTTTTGGCGTTATTCCCAGACTCTTGATTAACTTCCCTAAGCCACTTCTAACAGTAGGGTTTGATAATTGATATTGATTATCTTGACACCAATATGAACACATATCAGTAAGGTCACTTGTTAATATGCGCTTGGCATTATTGAAAGGCTTTTCATTACTCAGTTCAAAGTGCATAAACTCTTGATAAGGACTTAGGTTTGCTAGTTTCTCATCTAACAGTGCTTGAGTTGTTGGGGCTTTTCTGGCGTTAAAACCTGTTAGGTCGTAGCTAAGTAGAAAGTAGAGTAAGTAAGCTGCACCTTCATTATCTATCCATGACCATAAATGCTCAAAGTAAGCACTGTCTTGTGCGTATTCTGCTGAAGGCTCTAGAACTAAATAACGCCTTTCTCGATTACCTGCACGAATAACCTGTTCGTGGTTACTCGCAAAAATAAATCGCGCATAGTTAGGTATGGATATCGGATCAATCCCCTTTTTCTCCACGCTTACTCTAGGTTCACTAATTAACCCCTTGAGTTTGTCGGCTGACCTCACGTCAGTTAGGTCGACTTCATCTCCAAACACCACCATTTTATTAGCAACAACTGAGTTAAAACGACCTGTCAATTGGTAAGCCCCATTCACATGAACTGAATGGGAACCAAAGATCTGTTTTATAGGCTCAAAGAAAGTGCCTTTACCCGTGCCTTCAACCGATTTCATAACGATGGCAACAGACGGTTTCTCATGAGGCTGTTGTACTAAATGCGCTAACCACCCTATGACATAATCAGCCGCTCTTTTATCGCCATTACATAAAACTTGTCTTATATGTTGAAT
>CAZXIN010000039.1:0-54619 GCA_964640795.1 uncultured Pseudoalteromonadaceae bacterium
TTGTTTTGGCGACACCACTTTAATTAAAGTAAGGTGGTGGAGTCCATACATCGAATTGAGGTTATTTAAACAGGTGGCTTAATCACAATAATCGTAATGGGAATTATCGTTAGGTTTAATGATACGTACATTGTCGTAATCTATACCTTCTAAATCAGCCTTAATGGTATGCTCGAATGCAGTTGCCGTTTTACCAATATAAGTACCTTGCTGTTCGATGGCATCAATATCTTTTTGATGAAAACTAACAATAGATTCTATTTTCTCCGCTAGCTCTTTTTGTTGAGATAGGTAGGCTTTATTGATGTGAATCGAGTCACCCGATTCTTGTACAGCTAGTTCCGTAACTTCTTCAATTTTATCTGTGTATTCTTTGAGTTTAGCTTCCATATCATGCATGGGGATGCCCAATTTCTCAATGAGCTTCTCTGCCTTTAACAAGGGAAGGTAGGCATCAAGTTGCTGTTGAGTCATAGGAGTGTCGCTAACAACTTCACAGTCGTTTAACGCGATAATTCTGTAGTCAGTGGGGTTTTGTGAGTGCTTATCCGCCATCGCTATCGAAGCAAACATTAGCATAGAGGGAATAAGTTTTACGTATTTATTGATTGGTTTCATGGTATCGGCCTATTTGTTTTCAGGAGTTATTCAATAAGTCGATAGCAGTGATTAAAAAGTTTTATTTTATCAAGATAAAAAAAGAGCGAGGACTACCTCGCTCTTACAGTCGTTCGAAATTCAATGGCTAAGCATCAGCTTGCTTAGTCTCTATTTTTTCCCAGCTTCTCGTGATATAGCTGATAATTCCAACAACTATACCTACACCAATGCCGAATATTGCTATTTGTAGATAAAGTGCGGGCATCTCTTGAACATTGTTTGGATCGAATTGACCTGCTATTAGCCCTGATACCAAGTTACCCATGGCGTAAGTTAATGTGAAAACCCCCATCATTTGTCCTGCAAAACGTTTAGGCGATAACTTACTAACTGCACTTAATGCTGTTGGACTTAAGCATATCTCACCGACTGTATGTAAGAAATAAGTAGCAACCAACCAGTAAGGCGCCACTTTTAATCCGCTAGCGGCAAGTTGTGCAGCGAAGAACATAACGATAAAGCCTGTCGCCATAATAACTAAACCCAACCCAGCTTTCACACCATAAGTAGGTGTAATCATCTTCTTAGCTAAGTTTATCCAAATCGCTGCAATAAAAGGAGATAGTGTAATGATGAAGCCCGCGTTGGATAGTTGGAACCAAATAGTGGGGATTTCAAAAGAGCCTAAAATTCGATTGGTGTAATCTTGTGCAAACAGGTTAAGTGAAGATCCTGCTAACTCGAAGCCAGCAAAAAAACAGGTAGAGGCAATACAGACCCAGAATAGTGCACCTAGGTTTTTCTTTTCACTAGCGTTTAGTTTGCCTAAGAAAAAGATATAACCATAAAATCCAAAGAATAGTGTAGCAATAAAACCCGTTACTGCTTTTGCTAAAGTGACAGGGTCAAAAGAAATAATTTCAAAAAGTGCTAACAGTGTGACCGAGCCTAAGGCAACTAAGAATAGCGTAATTATCCGCCAACTGAATGTGGTTGCTTTCGGTGACATTTTTATTGTTGGTTCAGCACCTGCTCCCTCTAATTTATGACGTGTTAGCTTAAACTGAATAATACCAACAAGCATACCGATAGCTGCTAAACCAAAAGCTCCATGCCAGTATCCAGCCTCTCTGATAGGACCAATAGACAAGTAAGCAAGGAAAGAACCTATATTAATGCCCATATAATATAGTGTATAACCTGCATCTCGGCGTTCATCTTCCGGTGAGTACAATTGACCAACCATTGCGCCGATATTGGGCTTAAGCAGCCCAGTACCTAACACCACAAATATTAAACCAACAAAAAACGTTTTATCACTAGGCAATGCCAATATGACATGCCCGATAAAAATGATAATGCCGCCATACCAAACCGTTTGTTGACTGCCGAGTAACCTATCGGCAATCCAACCCCCTGGTAATCCCATGAAATAGACAGCTCCGGTGTAAAGACCGTATATTGCGCCAGCCGACGCTACAGTGATAAAAAGACCACCTTCTTGAATACTTGCCGTCATAAAGAGCACTAGAAGTGCGCGCATTCCGTAATAACTGAACCGCTCCCACATCTCAGTGAAGAAAAGAGTTTGTAACCCAGCTGGGTGACCAAAAAACTCTTTGGGTTTTGTTTCTGTCGTAGACATTAATACCGCCTTGTTTTTATTGTAATTAAAAAGGGCTATAGCCCCTCCATAAACACATTGGGAACATTTATAACATTCGAAAAAGGTCATGAACAGGCAAATTAAAACTTTGTTATAAATCGGTACGTAAAGTGTGAAATGAATGTTACGCGAATTGCTAGCCATGCGAACAACTGTAGAGAGCTAAGGTTGTTGCAAGTAGATAGACAATATTGTCGTCTAAATGGGATGGTTAAAATACCAACCACCAAATAGTGAGTAGCCGTGAGTTACCTCATACTGCATTGTTCAAGTGCTAGCCTAGGTATTGTTATCGATTAAAAATATCGATATATTCTTCAAAAACCATGAATAAATTTCATCCATGTTAGAGAGAACTCACTTACAAATTATTCAAGCTATAAAACAATATGGCACATTAACCAGAGCCGCGGAGGCTATGCATTTAACGCAATCTGCACTGAGCCATGCGATTAAAAAGCTTGATGCAGAACTTGGTGTTCCCATGTGGGAAAAAGAAGGGCGACAATTGCGTTTAACTCAGGCAGGAAAACGGCTGTTATCTCTCGCTAATAGAGTTTTACCGCAATTTGAGCATTGTGAAAACCAAATAGCTGATATTGCTAAAGGAAGGAGAGGGACTTTACATATCGGTATGGAGTGCCATCCATGTTATCAGTGGTTACTGAAAGTGATAAAGCCGTTTTTAGCCCAATGGCCAGATGTTGATATTGATGTTAAGCAAGAGTTTCAGTTTGGTGGGTTAGGGGCCTTATTGGGATATGAAATTGATTTGTTGGTCACACCTGATCCTTTGTTTCGGCAAGGGTTGTGTTATGTACCCGTATTCGACTACGAGCATGTTCTTGTGGTCAATAGCGACCATCACCTTGCCAGAGCAGAGTATGCCAACCCACAAGATTTAGCCAAAGATATTTTGATTACCTATCCGGTAGAGCCAAGCCGATTAGATATCTTTAGCCAATTTCTGATTCCTGTGGGTTGTAGTGTTAAACAACACCGAACTTTGGAAACAACAGAAATTATGTTGCATATGGTCGCAGCAGGCCGTGGTGTTGGTGCATTACCTAGATGGTTGGTGGAAGAGTACTCTGATGAGCTAGATCTCATACCAATCAAAATAGGTATCAATGGCTTGTTTAAACAGATCTTTATGGGAATTCGTGAAGAAGACCAAGCGATAAAATATATTGATGAGTTTATTAATACTGCTCAATCCATCGACTAGAGCGTAGTGATCTTTGCTGTATCGGTGTAGGCTTATAAGTATAAGTCAAAAGTAAGCAACAAAGATCACTACACCCTAGTCGTTCTCTTTTTTCAATCGGAGCACTTCATTTTTAGACTGAATCCAGCGAGACATGTATTCACTGCTTTTATGATGATGATGGTTAAGCATTTGGCCATAAAAGTTTTCCTGCCTGTATTGGGATAGGTTGCTCAATATTTGATCAATTGACGTCATCAATTTAGCTCTATTCGTTACTGCATCAAATTGGCTTTTTAGTAGCTCATCTCCTAGCTTTTGCTTTTCATGCCAAAGGGTTTTATTTTGATATAAGTCGACTGAAAGGTCAGCAAAATCAGTATCTGACTCAGCAACATATCCTGGCCAATCGACAACATTTGATGATTCGCTCACCATGCCTTCGACACCAATAGTTGTTGTTATACTTGGTGTCCCAACTTGCATCGCATCGGTAAATTTGCCTTTTAAGCCTGCACCAAAACGCAATGGTGCAAGGCACAGTCTTGCATTTTCCAGCACCTCATGAGCATCTTCTGCCCTGCCTAGAATACGAAACCCTAGTTTCTTATTGTCCAATGCATAGGCTTTGTTTGCGGCATAGGCGCCATAAACATGCATTTCAGCTTTTGGTAGCTTCTTTCTAATTAAAGGCCATATGGATTCTCGCAGCCTCAACACTGCGTCCCAATTAGGTGCATGCAAAAAATTGCCAATGCTGACAAAATGTTTTCTCTCGTCAAAGCTTTTGTGTTGCCTTTCCACAAGCTCTAGCATAAAAGGACTATGTATCAGTAACTGTCGCGGTAAGTTAAACGTATTTTCTAACAAGGGTATCTCTGCTCGAGATAATACTAGGGTAGCGTCCGAACGGTAGATTGACGCTATCTCACGCTTGCTCATTTCGGACGTCATTAGAACTTGTTCAAGGTCCACTGCCTTTTTCAGTGCTTCATGACGTGCATGCCTTAAACAGTGTAGATCCTCTGTATCTAATAATCTAAGCGCTTGCGGGCAGTTTTTTGCCACTCGCCATCCAAACTGTTCTTCGGTCATAAACCTATCGAACATAACAATGTCCGGCATTAGTTGAGCAATAGACTTATCAAAAGAGTCACTATTTAATTCGATGAATGCTGTCTCAATGCCTAAGGGGGAGAGTTCTTCGGGGTTTTCATTAACTTTAGCACCACACCAAAAATGTACTCTGTATTGCTCTAGCTGAAACATTTTGATCAGGCTAAGCATATGTCGACCGGCAGCAGAAGCCGTTGGTTCTGGCCAAACATGACCTATAACTAACAGTGTTTTATGCGGCTTTGACACAATTTCTCCCTGCTTTTTTGGCTTTATAGAGTGCATTATCAGCTTGTTTCATAACGTGCTCAAAAGTTTGAGATTTCTGCTCGACTTGGGCAACACCAAAGCTCGCCGTGACATAGACTTTTTTCTCTACGGACGGTTTTTTATGGGTACTTTTTGCCTCCTTGTTTGGTTTCTTTTTAGGCCTGTTTTTTGATCTCAAAATAAGAGGGTAATGCTCAATACTCGTGCGTACTTGTTCGACAAAAGGCATGACTTGATGAACACCCTTATCAGTGAATACAATGGTGAACTCTTCACCACCATAACGAAATGCTTTTCCGCCACCACTGACATCATGTATTTTCTTTGCGACGAGTCTTAATACTTGATCACCAATGTCGTGGCCATGAGTGTCATTAAACTTCTTGAAATGATCGATATCAGCCATTACGACAACATAACGTGAGCCGAGTGTCCCTATGTATTGTTGCAAAGCCATGCGTGAGGGGATCTCGGTGAGTTGATCGCGAAAGGCCATTTGACGACTTTCAATTAAAAGACCTCCCGTTAATAACAGAGCGAGTATTGTATGGAAGCCTGTCAGTAATCCATCTTCGGAAAACAGTGAAAAAGATGCCGATATAACTAATCCCAATACCATCGTTAAGATGCTAACGTTAATGTAATTTGGCTTAAATAAACCTCTAATCAAACCGAGCAGTACGAGAGTAGCGGAGATAATAGCAAAGCTACTGAGCGTTACTTTTTGCTCATCCATCAATTGAGTTAACTCAGTCGGTAAGTTGATCATAGGCGGTAATATATATAGCTGAATAGTGAAAGCACTTGTGGTGATGAGAAATACTTGAGCGAGAACCAATGCAATGTTCTTAATCCGATATCCTTTGTCATGTTGCCATAACAACCAGGTACTTGACGCTGCGATAGCTAACGACGTACTGGATCCGTCAAGCCAAGCTTCTGAAACAGGTAAAGCATCAACGATAAGTGCACGTGTTGCTGGAATAACTAACATCAGTCCAATAAAGAATGTACGACTGTAACCAAAATAAAGTGCAATCAGGGTTAGCAGGCCAAGCGCTGATTCATCTAGAAACGGAAGTTTGCTCAGAGAAAGGGTTGCAGGTTCGGATAATATCAATAGCAAGGTTGCAGAAATTAGAATAATCATGCAACACGCCATAAAGCGCTTTAAGAACAAAAAATAACTCTTTTACTAACAGCCACAAAAGGATTGGCTCTAAGGTAACAAAACCAACGAAGAAAACGGTAGCTAATTTTGAATTATTTTTAGGAAACTATGCAGGTTAGTCAGAAAAACAATTATCCTACTTTTCATTTAACATAGAAATTCGAATTGAACATCTTTTTAACAATTAGGATACAATAACTATTTTACAAAGATAAATTAGTTGCTTTATCCTATTTATCTTTAATCCATTAATCAAAAAGCAAGAACGTGCCACATAGTCTACTCTAACATATCGCACAGTTTTGATAGTTACTTAACTTCTCCTTAAATCGCTATTGAAAGGCTATAGCCTGCGAGAGAAGTCACTTATTAAAGGCGGCAACATGCAAGACAGAGATCATCTTTCTAGTGTTGGTATTACTCATACAGCGAAAATTATCGCTAATGGTATTATTGACATCCCCATGCTTCAATTGTTGAAAGCTGACGGAACAAGCTTCGAAGAAGCCAAATTACCCGATTTAGACCAAGAAACAGCGGTTAAAATATACGAAACCATGAAATTTATTCGGGTTTTGGATGAGCGTATGGTTTCGGCTCAACGTCAAGGGAGAATCAGTTTCTACCTAGCGAGCACAGGTGAAGAAGCTGCAAGTGCTGCGAGTGCCGCAGCATTGCAACCGCAAGATTTGATCATGTCTCAGTATAGAGAGCAAGGCGCATTAGCTTATCGCGGTTACACAACCGAACAGTTTATGAACCAAATGTTCAGTAATGAAAGGGAAGCTAATAAAGGCCGCCAAATGCCCATCCATTATGGTGACAAGCCGTTAAACTTCATGACTATATCGTCTCCGTTAGGTACTCAAATACCACAAGCAGCAGGTTATGCTTACGGACAGAAAATGGCTGGGGAAGACGCTATCACTATATGTTACTTTGGTGAAGGTGCTGCATCTGAAGGTGACTTCCACGCCGGTTTAAATATGGCGGCTGTTCTAAATTGCCCAGCAATATTCTTCTGTCGAAATAATGGTTACGCTATCTCTACACCTTCTAATGAACAATTTGCTGGAGACGGTATCGCTTCGAGAGGTATTGGTTACGGTATTAAGACAATTCGTGTTGATGGCAATGACGCTTTGGCGGTTTATTCAGCGACAACTGAAGCACGAAAAATTGCGATTGAAGAGCAATGCCCTGTGCTTATTGAAGCAATGACCTATCGTTTAGCGGCTCACTCTACATCGGACGATCCAACAGGCTATCGCTCAAAAGATGAAGAAGAGAAGTGGCGTCAAAAAGACCCTATTAGTCGCTTAAGAAATTGGCTAATCAGCAAAAATTGGTTAGACGAAGAGAAAGATGTCGTGTCACTAGAAGAAATGCGACAGGACGTACTCAAGCAGCTTAAAGAGTGTGAACAAGTGCCAGTTTGCTCTATTGAACATATTGTTGAAGATGTTTATGACACGCCACCATGGCATTTAAAAGAACAGTTAACCGATTTGAAAGACCACATCCGGAAATACCCAGAAGCCTATCCAGCGACTGCAGGGAGAATTAATAATGGCTAGAATGAATCTTTTACAAGCTATTAATAGTGCCCTAGTGATTGCCATGGAAGAAAACGAAAAAGTCATGGTTTTTGGTGAAGATGTTGGATACTTTGGCGGCGTGTTCCGTGCTACAAGTAATTTACAAGAAAAATTCGGTAGAGGACGATGCTTTAATACACCACTAACAGAGCAAGGAATTATTGGTTTTGCTAACGGTTTAGCATCTCATGGTTCTGTGCCAGTGGCTGAAATACAATTCGGCGACTATATTTTTCCAGCGTTCGACCAAATCGTTAACGAAACGGCTAAGTTCCGCTATCGTTCAGGCGGTCAATTTAGTTGTGGAACGTTGACTATACGTACACCCTACGGCGGTGGCATAGCAGGTGGGTTATATCACTCACAATCTCCTGAAGCTTTTTTTGCACATGTGCCTGGCATGAAAATTGTAGTGCCGCGTAACCCTTATCAAGCGAAAGGACTGCTGCTTTCATCGATTCGTGATGATAACCCCGTTTTGTTTATGGAACCTAAGCGCTTATATCGAGCTGCTGTAGGTGAAGTACCTGAAGATGACTATGAATTACCTCTTGGTAAGGCAGATGTTGTCAAAGAAGGGAAAGATATCACGTTGCTTGCTTGGGGAGCTCAAGTCGAAGTCATAGAAAAAGCGGCGGCTAAAGCGGAAGCCGAAGGTGTCTCATGTGAGATAGTTGACTTACAAAGCATTTTGCCTTGGGATAGAGATACAGTGGCCGAGTCTGTTGCGAAAACAGGTCGCCTACTCATCAGTCATGAGGCGCCTATTACAGGCGGATTTGCAGGTGAGATTGCTGCTTCAATCCAAGAGGCATGCTTCCTGAATCTAGAGTCACCTATTGCACGTGTTTGTGGTTTAGATACGCCTTATCCGTTGGCACATGAAAAAGAATACATGCCCGACGAACTAAAAGTATACGAAGCTATTATCCGTACAATGAACTACTAAGAGGTAATAATGATGAAAGATTTTATTTTACCTGATATCGGTGAAGGTATTATCGAGTGTGAGATTGTCGAATGGCTGGTTAAGGAAGGCGATCATATCGTAGAAGATCAAGCCGTTGCTGATGTGATGACCGACAAGGCGCTAGTGCAGATCCCTGCGATGTATTCAGGTGTTGTTAACAAGCTTTATTATGAAAAAGGCGATATAGCTAAAGTACACGAGCCATTGTTTTCTATGGATGTGGACGGAGCTGCGCCTAATGAATCAACTGATGAAGTGACCGAGCAAGCGCCGGTTGCACAGCCAAGCTCAGGTGAAGCTGTTGATTTTATCCTACCAGATATTGGTGAAGGGATTGTTGAATGCGAATTGGTTGAATGGCTTGTTGAAGAAGGACAGGTTATTGTCGAAGATCAACCTGTCGCTGATGTAATGACTGATAAAGCGATGGTTCAAATACCCGCTAAATATTCTGGTACAGTTGTTAAGCTCTATTATGCTAAAGGTGATATTGCCAAAGTACATACGCCTTTGTTTTCAGTTGAGCGATCTGATGCAACTGCATCAACAGAAACTCCTTTAGCTTCTGCTGCTAAAACCCCTGTTAGTCAGACACCTAAAGCTGCTGCAACTGGTAGTGATAAGGCGATTAAATCTAGCGGTAAGGCGCTGGCTAGCCCCGCCGTTCGTAGAGTCGCTAGAGAAATGAATATAGATTTATCTCTCGTAGCGGGTTCTGGTAAGAAAGGGCGTGTATTAAAAGAAGATTTGCTTAACCTTAATCAATCGGGTAACACGCAAACTAATGAAAAAGAGCAGGAAGCACCGGTATTGGCAGTGACTGCTCAAGACAAGACTACCCCAATTCGTGGTATGCAGGCAGCTATGGCCAGACAGATGCAGGATGCTGTTTCAACTATCCCACACTTTACTGTGAGTGATGAGATAGAGATGGATGCATTAATAGCTGCACGCAAAATGCTGAAACCTGAATTTGAAAAGCTCGGTGTTAAGCTCAGTTTCATGCCTTTCATCATTAAAGCGCTGTCTTTAGCAATGACCCAATTTCCTGTCATCAATAGTCGTGTGAATGAGAGTTGCACTGAATTGACTTATTTAGGGCAACACAACATTGGTATGGCCATTGATTCCAAATTAGGACTACTTGTGCCCAATATCAAGAATGTTCAATCATTGAGCTTATTTGATGTCGCCAAGAGAGCACAAGAATTGGTTGAACTGGGTAGAGAAGGCAGGGTGCCAGCAGCTGATCTTAAAGGTGGAACGGTTAGTATATCGAATATCGGAACACTCGGTGGGACAACAGCCACGCCCGTTATCAATAAACCAGAAGTTGCTATTGTAGCGTTAGGTAAGATGCAAAAGCTGCCAAGGTTTGACGAAAACGACAACGTCAAAGCTGTGAATGTCATGCACATCAGCTGGTCGGGAGATCATCGTGTTATTGACGGAGCAACCATGGTTAGATTCAGCAACCTCTGGAAATCTTATATTGAGAATCCGTTGAAAATGCTTACGGAGCTACGATAACCTCATCAAAATCATTCTTGCTAAGTTATGTATTTTGGTAAGAATGAAGTATAAACTTCTAAGCCCGCCTTATGTCTATTGATGTAAGGCGGGCTTTTTTTTCAGGGTGAGTTTAAAATCCATTGAATCTTACTAAGTGAACAATGATACCAATAGAGATAATTAAAGCAGATTATTGGTATTTTGGAGATGATATTTGTTTAGTTACAGACACAGCTTTCATGCCGGAAATCATGCTGACCTTTTAAAACATGTCACACAGTTAGCTCTTATTAATAGTCTTAAACAAAAGAGCAAGCCTTTTAGTTATATCGACACTCATGCTGGCGCGGGGCTCTATGATTTGAGCAGTGAAGAAGCCTTAAAGACCGGTGAACATGAAGACGGTATAGGGCAGTTGATTGATAAAAAGGTGAATTCTCCATTATTGAAACAGTACCTTGAATTGACGAATAAATACTCCCGTCATGGCCTGTACCCCGGCTCTCCAACAATTACCCTAGATGAAGCTCGGCCTGAGGATAAAATAACATTGATGGAATGGCACAATACGGAAATAGTGCACCTAAAGCGACATTTAGCTAAGCATCTTAATGTGGGTGTCCATCATAGGGATGGTTTTGAAGGTTTGCTCGCTATGCTCCCACCAACCCCTGCGAGAGGTTTGGTGTTAATTGATCCGCCTTATGAACGAGTCGATGAGTATCAAAAGGTTGTCGATACGGTGACCAAAGCTTGTAAGAAGTGGCCTCATGGGATTGTTGCGATTTGGTACCCTTTGATTATAGGCAACAAAAACAACGCACCTCAACTACTTGATGGCTTGTCAAAAGTCCCATGTAAAAACCAGTTTGCATTGGAGATCGAAGTGACATCAAAGAACGCAGAAAGAGGTATGTATGGTTCGGGGGTTTGTATTATTAACCCACCTTGGCAACTCGAAAAGGTATTAGCGCCTGCCATTGAAGAGCTATTAAGCCACATCACGAATGAGGGTGAAGGTCGTTGGAGTATTAGCTGGCTTGTTAAAGAAAGTTAATAATGAAAGCCGTTGATCTTAAGTTAAAGCACTTCTATATCCCCGAAGAACAGTCTGTTTATTTGTTGTCTCATAAAGATGCACAAAAACTCAAAGACTGGTTACATCTTTGTACTGAGCAATTGGAATTGCTCGGATACTATGACATCGAAATGATTGGCAGTGGTGCTTATGGTTTTGCTTTTGCCGGAAGAACGCCTTACAACGAACAACTCGTTTTTAAGTTCTCACGAATTACTTTGCCGCAGCATATTCAAGATAGACTTGAGGAAGAAGCCTATATGTTGCAACAAGTAGAACATAAACATGTTCCCAGTTTAGTTGCATTTGAACGCATTCGTAATCAAGCAATTATGGTTATGGACCGTTCTCCAGGGATTGACTTGGAAAAAGTGTCACTTGAAAAGGGCCCTTTACATGCTCGCTTAGTTATCAAAATTGCTGCTCAGCTAGCCGACATCTTGCTAGCTCTTCGTGAAAATACGTACTTAGAGCAATCAAAACCTATTGTCCATGGTGATATTAAGCCGTCTAATATTGTGTTTGACGAAGCCTCAGAGGAAGTGGGGTTAATAGATTGGGGGTCGTCTGTCTTTGCTCAGCTCGATCATTGCGGGAAGCCAATATCAACAAACGTTATGGATTTGATGTCTGGAGACATAAACAGTACCAATGCGAGATTAGGCGATATTTATTTCATTGGCGAAGAACAATTAAGCGGTGAATTGTCTTCATCTCGATTTGACGAACAAGGGATTGCAGGCACACTTTACGCACTTGCTTCTGGTCAGTCTTGCCGTTTTGGTCATCATGTTATTACACCTGAATCCTTATGCTTGCCGATTGAATTTGCCAGAACGCTGAGCGCTATGTTAGACGATGATCCAGAAACACGAAGGCGAGGCGGCGACTATTTTGTAGCAAATATGCGCTATATGAAAAATATCTCGTTACCTGAATACTCCAATGAACCTGTTTCATCAACCATCCCTATCTGGTCTCATGATAATGTCAAAAGTCTTGATACCGTTATCTATAGCTCTCGAAAGTCATTCTTGAGGTCACAAAATGAAGACCTCAGTACAAGATACTTGGATGACGCTCAACTTGATCGATACTACAAGAACTACTTACAAGGAATGGGTGATACAGAGAAAGCTTTTTTGTCTGCTGTTAGTCGTTTGGGCAAATACCCAGTCGTTGGGGGATTGGTCGTTCGATGGGAACCCAAGCGCGTTTATATCGATTCCAGTCTAAATCTACATGATTTTCATCTTAGGGTATCTTTTGAATCAGCTGTCGAAAATGTCATTACGCTTGCTCGTGCGATAAAGCGCGTTGGAGTGTTTAAAAGTTGTATGTTTAATGCAAGGCATACGTTGCATATAGAACGTTTAAACGAAGACTTACCATTTGAACCCTCGAACGATATGTCCATTCCATTTGATGTTAGCTCAGTTTCGACTGATGATGTTGCTAGCCGCAACCATTCTTACTTCGAAGATGGTGATGACCCTGATGAGCTTTTGGAGTTACCAGAGGAAATGATCACACTCATTAAAAAGCTAAACCGTATTCATCATACCGGATGTATAATATTTGAATCTTTAGGGAACCATCTTAAAGTTCATAGTTATTTTACTTTGCTCGACCACGCAAAAAAATCCAGCTTTAAGGCGCTGTTAGACCAAGTTATTCAGACGATTCCATTGATCGATGGCATTGGGATATCTGGCTTTATGAAGTTACCCTATAAAGACACA
This sequence comes from uncultured Pseudoalteromonadaceae bacterium, assembly GCA_964640795.1. Lineage (GTDB taxonomy): Bacteria > Pseudomonadota > Gammaproteobacteria > Enterobacterales > Alteromonadaceae > M269. The sequence goes on from CAZXIN010000039.1 coordinate 12,931, forward strand.
CGAGACTTCGATCTTATTGAAAAACTGCCTGACAAATTTTATCCCCGTAATCCAACAAAGTTTGGTACGGGATACAACAGTGTACTTTAAATGATTTATCTTAAAATAAAGGAGCTGCGAGAAATAACATGAGTGAAATGTGTTTAAGCCAGTTATTGCAATTGGAAAAAATTGAAAAAGGGATCTATAGAGCGCAAAGCTGGGACCTTGGCTTTAAAGCATTATTTGGTGGTCAAGTGATGGGACAAGCATTGGCAGCCGCTCAGAGCACAGTAGAAACTAACAGTGTTGTTCATTCCTATCACAGTTATTTTTTACTACCTGGAGACGCAGAGAATCCGGTTGTTTATACAGTTGAGAATCTGCGTGACGGCAGGAGTTTCTCTAGCCGAAGGGTCAAAGCTGTTCAACACGGCCGCATCATATTTTCGATGGTAGCCTCGTTTCAAATACCAGAAGATGGGTTCACACATCAACATGTGACTATGCCTAACGTACCTCATCCTGATGAGTTATCCACGCAAATGGACACTCTTAAGCTTAAATTCGATAAGCTGCCACAAACGGTACAAGAGAAAATCAAATATCATGAGCCGCTAGAAAAACGAGTCGTACAGCTATGCGATGCTAACGAAAATGCTGAAGACTCAGCTTCACAATATGTGTGGATGAGGGTAAAAGAGCCACTTAAGGATGATTTGAGCCTAAATCAATGTTTATTAGCCTATGCGTCAGATTACTACTTTTTAATGACGGCCATTCAACCACATAGAAAAAATGTCGTTAACAAGAGTCTTCAAGTTGCCAGTATTGATCACGCATTGTGGTTTCATCGCCCTTTCAATTTTAATGAATGGATATTGTATTGTATGGAAAGCCCCGTAGCGGGCGGGGCCAGAGGACTCGTGAGAGGGCAATTGTTTAACGAGAAAGGTGAGTTACTTGCGTCAGCTGTGCAAGAAGGTTTGATCAGACAAATAAACAGAGATAAGCAATGAAATATAAACTTGGCAACAAGAGTCCTAATGTCTCACCTGACGCTTACATAGCACCGGGAGCACAAGTGATTGGAGATGTGCTCCTGAAGAAGGGCAGTAGTGTTTGGTTCAATGCGGTTTTACGAGGTGATAATGCAAAAATCACAGTCGGAGAAAACGTGAATATTCAAGATGGCTCTGTGTTACATGTTGACGAAGGCATACCTTTGGTCATCGAGCGAGATGTGACGGTTGGGCACAAAGTGATGCTACACGGATGCCATATTGATGAATGTACATTAATTGGCATTAATTCAGTCATACTCAATGGCGCTAAGATCGGAAAAAATTGTGTTATTGGTGCCAATACGTTAATTCCAGAGAATAAAGAAATACCAGATGGCTCTCTCGTTATGGGTTCGCCAGGTAAAGTTGTCAAAGAATTGTCAGAAAAGCATCAACAGATGTTGCGTATGTCTGCACAACATTACAAAGAAAAAGCTGAACTTTATCGAGATAGCCTAGAGTTACTAGATTAAAAAAGTCCAGAACTACTCGTTCTGGACTAAAGGGAATGGCTCATTGATAGAGCCGTGCGCTAAGTCATTGCGAGAATATAGACTCACAATGGGTACAAACAGCTAATACAACGTGAAGAACTTAATTGTAGAACAAAAATGATTAATATCTAATCAATTTAGTCGAATTCCAATAAATATCAATATTTCAATGAGATACTGTTCAAGTTGAAATGAATATACACAGCTAGTTAACAACTTATTCGTTAGTTATTCACAGCAATAACGCTCCTTTATGACAAAGACAAAGTTATGTTATTAATTGAGTGTTTATTGTTAATTCGGAGGCACCTTGTTACAAAGAATTTGGTTAGGGTTTATTTTCAGTGCCTTTTTAGCGACCTGTTGGAATGCTTTTGTATTGGATCAAGCTAGCGCCTTTCAAGACGTTATGCAGTCTATTATCAATATGGCTAAGCTTAGTGTCGATATAGCAATTGGCTTAATTGGCTTGTTCGCGTTTTGGCTCGGAATTTTTGCAATAGCTGAAAAAGCGGGGCTTATTAATAAAGTTGCCAGTCTGATTGAACCTTTGTTGTCGAAACTAATGCCCGACATTCCAAGAGGGCATAAAGTCTTCGGTAGTATTACCATGAATATGTCAGCTAATTTTCTGGGTTTAGACAACGCTGCAACGCCTTTTGGTATTAAAGCCATGGAAGACATGCAATCCCTGAATAAAACGCCTTCAACTTTGTCCAATAGCCAAATACTCTTTCTTGTACTTAATACTTCATCAGTTACCTTGTTTCCTATTGCGATATTTCTCTATCGTGCTGAGCAAGGCGCTTTGCAGCCAACGGATGTTTTTATTCCAATACTTTTAGCCACCAGCGCGTCAACAATTGTAGGTTTACTGGTGACCAGCTTTGTACAAAGAATTAACCTTTTTAACCGTATAATTTTGATATATGCGGCATTAGGGTTTGGTTTAATTGCTGGAGTGGTCCTTTATTTTGGCAACCTTTCTGCACAGTTGATGGCAGAACAGTCTTCTTTAGTGGCAAATTTCCTCCTGATGCTGTTTATTATTGTCGTTTTAATAGGCGGTATAAGGAATAAAGTTCAAACATACGAAGTATTTGTTGAAGGTGCCAAACAAGGTTTTCAGCTTGCGATAAATTTGATCCCTTATTTAATAGCGATGCTTTTTGCCATAGGTATGTTGAGATCGAGTGGTTTGTTAGAAATACTTTCTCAGGGAATTCGCTTTGTTGTTTCAGGGGTAGGTTTTGACGCTCGTTTTGTTGACGTATTGCCCAACGCATTAATGAAACCTCTGAGCGGGAGTGGCGCTAGGGCTATGATGATAGATACAATGCAGCATTACGGCGCTGATTCCTTTGCTGGCAGGCTCGCTTCAATTATGCAAGGTTCAACTGAAACAACTTTCTATATCATTGCTGTTTATGTTGGCGCTGTAGGTGTTAAATATACGCGACATGCTATTGCTTGTTGCCTTGCTGCTGATGCCGCTGGGATAGCGACTGCAATTATCGTTGGTTATTGGTTCTTCGGTTAATCATGAAGAAACCGATTTTTTTTCGCTAATATCCTTATAACGCAGAATCCCGGATCGAAAAGTTTTTAAATCATTTGCTTTTAAAATTAATGACGCTAATTTTACACAACTAGTTATTTTAATTGTTAGGATTTAGACCGTGGGTATTAACGAGAACAAGTATGCCTTCTATGCGCAGCTTGAAACTTTTGCAAAGTCTTTGACACATAATGAAACCGATATGATAGCGAATTTGTCTATCATTTCATCGCTTTTATTTGATCAAATGCAAGACGTTAATTGGGCTGGTTTTTATCTGTTTAAAGACGAACAATTGGTTTTGGGGCCGTTTCAAGGTAAGCCGGCTTGTATTCGAATCCCTTTAGGTAAAGGGGTGTGTGGTACTGCTGCACAAACACTAAAGCCAGTATTAGTTAAAGATGTTCACGAGTTTGAAGGGCACATTACTTGTGATGCTGCTTCAAATTCAGAAATTGTACTTCCTATCGTTGTTGGTGGTAAGCTAGTCGGTGTATTAGACATTGATAGCCCAACCGTTGGTCGTTTTGAACAGGCTGATGTTGAAGGGCTATTACCAATAGCAAACTTGGTACAAACACTGATTAAATGAAACATATGATTGATATCCACGTGGCACTCGCCACCGTGGATGATATGCAGTTCTGGGAAGATAATGCGGAACTCGCCACCGATAAATTAAATACTATATTACATGTCCTTTATCAAAGGGCAGATGATGATATCTCTATCCAATCTTTAGAAGCAATGATCCAACATGTATGGGAGCATTGGAACGAAGATGCTTATTTATTAGACATAGATGAAGATGATTTGTGTGATTGGGTTGACCATTTATTAGCAACTTGGGATGATGTCGGTAATGATGTTTAAAAGATACCTATCGAATTAATGGAAAACCCTCAAAAATTTGGTTCAAGTAAAGAAGTGATTGCATTTCTTGCTGAAACCTTCCCCGAATGCTTCAGTATTGAAGGTGAAGCGAAGCCTCTAAAAATAGGCATATTTCAAGATTTAGCAGAGCGACTAGGTGAAGAGCCCAGAGTTAGTAAAACACTCTTACGTTCAACGCTAAGGCATTACACCAACAGTTGGCGCTATTTGCATTGTATAAAAACAGGTGAATTACGTGTCGATCTTGATGGTCAAGGTGGTGATGCTATAGAGAAACAGCATGCGGATCATGCTCTTGAACAACTTCAAGAAAGCAAGAAAAAAGCGGCTGAAAAACGTAAAGAACAAAACGCTTCCAAAAATCCTGCAAAGAAAAGTTACAAAAATAAACAAACCAAGAATGGTGAAAGTGCGGTAAAAAGAACAAATCCCGCGAAAACTAAAGTTCAACGTAAGCAACCAATAGCTGAAAAAATGACCGAAGGGAGCTTAATCTCTGGTACTTCAGTTACGGTTAAGATTGGCAAATCTATTATGCAAGCAACCATTACCGAAGTTGCTAAGGACGATGTGCACGTTCAACTAGAATCTGGCATGTCCGTTAAAGTGCAAGCTCATCAATTACGTTTGGCCCGAACTAAGAGGTAGTAAGATGAAACAAGCTTTTAAAGTTTCTATGATTACGGCAGTGTTAGCCGTAAGTTTAAATACCAACGCAGTTAATTCTACAGACAAAGCCAATGAAATACCTGTTCTAGAACAGGAATCCCAACATGCTGTTGCCGCAAAACGTGTTTCAGCCTTGTTCACTCGTGCACACTATAAACCGATTAAGCTCGATGATGACCTATCCGAGAAAGTGTTTGATCGTTTTATTAAAGTGCTCGATAACAGCAAAAATGTATTCATGGCTTCAGATATCGAAACGTTACAAAAGTATCGTGACGATTTTGATGATGCGTTGCAACGTGGTGACTTAAAAGTTGTTTATGACATTTACAGCCTTAATTTAGAAAGGCGCCTACAAAGATATGACTATGCATTAAGTGTTCTTGAAACAGAGTTTGATTTTGAGAAAAAAGGAGATGCATTTGAGTTTGATCGAGAAGATGCTGCATGGCCTGCTAACGAAGCAGAGCTCAATGAGTTGTGGCGTCAGCGCGTTAAGTATGATGCTCTCAATTTAAAATTAGCCGGTAAAGAAGATGACAAAGCTAAAGAACTTCTTACTAAACGCTATGAAAGAGCAATAAAAAGGCTGACTCAAACTAAGAGTGAAGACGTCTTCCAGACTGTTATGAACTCCTTTGCTAGAAGCATCGAAGCTCATACCAGTTATTTATCACCTCGCAATGCGGAACGTTTCCAAATGGAAATGAATTTGTCGTTTGAAGGCATTGGTGCGGTATTGCAGGTAGATGAGGACTTTACGGTTATTCGTAGCATTGTTCCTGGAGGCCCTGCGGATGCGTCAAATCAAATTAAGCCTGAAGACAAAATTGTTGGGGTAGCTCAAGATGACGAAGAATTTGTTGATGTTGTTGGCTGGCGATTGGATGAAGTAGTTGAACTCATTAAAGGACCAAAAGGCAGTAACGTTAGACTGCAAGTTGTCAAAGGTTCTGCTGCGGACTCAGCTGAGCCAGTGGTCGTTAGTTTAGTGAGAGATAAAATAAAGCTTGAAGATAGGGCAGCTAAGTCCGAAGTAATTGTTCCAGAAGAAGGACCACACAAAGATCAACAAGTTGGTGTTATAACCATTCCATCTTTCTACAACAATTTACACGTTGATGTCTTAAAAGAAATCGAATCACTTAAAGGCAAAAATGTACAAGGGATTATTGTCGACCTGCGTGGTAACGGTGGCGGATCCTTGTCAGAAGCAACGTTGCTTTCTGGACTGTTTATTGACAAAGGGCCTGTTGTTCAAATTAGAGACGGCGCAAGCCGTATTACAGTTAATCGCGACACAGATGGCGTTACACATTACTCTGGCCCATTAACTGTTTTAGTTGATCGCTACAGTGCGTCAGCATCAGAAATCTTTGCTGCTGCCATGCAGGATTATAATCGTGCACTTATTATTGGTGAGCAGACGTTTGGTAAGGGCACTGTTCAGCAGCACAGAGGGTTAGGTCGAATATATGATTTATACGAAAACCCATTAGGCAGTGTGCAATTTACTATTGCGAAGTTCTACCGCATTAATGGTGGTAGTACGCAACATCAGGGTGTTGTTCCTGATTTATTATTCCCTTCAGCTATCGTACCTGAGGAGTGGGGTGAAAGTCAGGAGAAGACAGCTTTACCATGGGATAGTATAAAGCGTGCGAACTATGCAACTTTTGGTGACACTGATGGTGTTTCTGAATTTGTTGGTGCAAAGCACAAAGAACGTATTAAAACCAATCCCGAGTTTTCCTATATTTACGATGATATTGAAGAATATCAAAAGCGTAAGGACGACGTAGTTATCTCTCTTGTTGAGTCTGAGCGTATCAAAGAGCGTGATGAACGGGATGCAAAACGCCTAAAAAGAACAAACGAACGTTTAGTACGTATAGGTAAGGAGCCCATAGCTAAATTGGAAGACTTACCCGATGACATCGAAGAGTTAGATGAAATAGATCCGTTTCTGGAAGAAGCGGCCAATATTACATTTGACTTGGTTGAAACAGGCAAGTATGCAATCAACCGTAAATAGTCTGGTGTAATTAATTTTCGACAAAAACGAAAAATTAAATGGCTGGCAACACATTCTTAGGGATGTGTTGCCTTTTTAATATGCGGTACACTCAGAAGAACAACTGAAGTGTTATTTATGCTAATTGGTATTAGATCGTCATAAAAACAATAATAATTTGGATTTGCTTATGAGTGCTAGGGGACAATTCTCGTCAAGGATTGGTTTTATTTTAGCAGCAGCTGGTTCGGCTGTTGGTCTAGGTAACATTTGGGGGTTCCCAACACAGGTTGCCAGTAACGGTGGCGCAGCTTTCGTATTAGTTTATATTATTCTCGCATTTTGTTTGGCTTACCCTGTTTTAATGGCTGAGCTGATTATTGGGCGGGCTACCAGAGCTAACATGGTAGACGCTCTAGGGGAGGTGACTGGCAGCTCATTAGGTCGGGCAACAGGTGTATGGGGTTTTATTACCGTTTCACTTATCCTTTCATTTTATGCGCTAGTGGGTGGATGGATGTTCGCCTACATGTTGGAGAGCATCGGTGAGCTTTTTGGTTTGACGGCAATATCGAACTGGTTAACAGGCTTCTCTCACTTTCGAAATCTCTTATTCTGTGCATTGTTTATGGGCTTAACGGCGTCGATAGTTAACGGAGGCGTTAGCGACGGTATAGAACGATGGTCTAAGAGGCTTATGCCGACACTCATCGCCATCATAGTGATCCTTATTATTTATGTTGCGACCTTAGAAGGCGCCTCTGATGGTTGGAGAGCATACTGGGTACCTGATTTTAGCTCAGTCTTTAACCCTGATTTACTTGTTAATGCCATGGGACAAGCCTTTTTCTCTATGTCACTTGGTGTAGGTACTATGCTCGTCTATGGCTCCTATGTGAGTAAGGAAGAGAATCTTCCTACTTTGGGAGCATCAGTGGCGTTGGTTGATATCGGTGTCGCGATACTAGCGGGCTTGCTTATTATCCCTGCTATGTATGTTGCATTGAACAATGGCATTCAGATTTTTGGCGAGAATGGAGAGCTCATTTCAGAAGACAGCTTAATCTTTACTGTTCTTCCAACCTTATTTGACAGTATGGGCTTCATAGTTGGAGGTATAGTGGCTTTTGCTTTCTTCGCCTTAATGATGGTTGCCTCATTAACATCGTCAATTTCAATGTTGGAAGTTCCTGTTGCTTATGTCACCGAAAGTAAGGGGATTGATAGAAAGAAAGCTGTATGGCTACTCAGTGTTGGGATATTTGCAGTCAGCACGCTTATTGTTTTTAATTTTAGCTCGTTATTTGGTTTAGTCATTGCGGCGACTACTAAGTACAGTCAGCCACTCTTGGGCTTACTACTGTGTATCTTTACTGGATGGGTTTGGCATAGGGATAAAGTTCTTGCAGAGCTTAAACAGGGTAATGAAGATGCTGAAAATAGCTTGTTTTGGAAAATATGGCCTTGGTATCTACGATTTGTATGCCCAATTATTATCATCATCATGTTTTATCGTTCGCTGTAGAAACAAGGAACTCAATTAATGTCACCTGAGAGCTCAACCAATAATAATATTAAACAGCCTTCGTTATTAGACGTATTAATCCCGATAGGAATTTTGGTCACCTTATTGGTGTTATCTGTGAAATGGTTTGACGATAACTCTTCGTTCGGCCCTAACCAAATTGCTTTATTATTTTCTATGGGTGTAGCAGCCATTATTGGCATCAAGAATGGTTTTACTTGGAAAGAGATAGAAGAAGCTATAAAACATGGTATCTCCATTTCGCTCGGCGCTGTGCTTATTCTGCTTGCTGTTGGTGGGTTGATTGGTACATGGTTGCTTTCTGGAACCGTTCCAACATTGATATATTATGGTCTAGAAATACTCAGTCCTTCTTTCTTTTACCCTGCTAGCTGTATTATTTGTGGCATTGTTGCGATGAGTATTGGTAGCTCATGGACTACGGCTGCAACTGTGGGTGTGGCATTGATGGGCGTGGCAAATGGAATGGATTTATCGCCGGCAATAGCCGCTGGTGCAGTGGTATCAGGCTCATACTTTGGTGACAAAATATCGCCTTTGTCTGAGACAACCAACTTAGCGCCAGCCGTAGCTGGGACTGATTTATTTGAGCACATCCGCTATATGCTGTGGACTACAATTCCTAGTTTCGTTATTACTATTATTCTTTTTTTGATTATTGGATTGGGGCAGGTTGAAGAAGACTCTGTCACACGCATAGAAGAAATTCAGACGTTATTAGCAGCACAGTTTAACTTGAGTATTATTAATTTAGTGCCTTTGGTTGTTTTACTAACATTGGCTATAAGAAAAATGCCAGCATTTCCTGCTGTTGCTATTGGTGCTCTTTTAGGTGGCCTGTGGGCAGTACTCTTTCAACCTGAGGTTATTCAGAATCTTGCATCTGATGAGTTTAAAGGTGCTTTAGCTGGCCCAACAGTTGTTTGGTCAGTGTTACATGCTGGCGTTTCTTTTGATACTGGCAATGACCAGCTTAATGATCTGCTCAGCGGGGGAGGTATGGTAAACATGCTGAACACTGTTTGGTTGATTATGTGTGCTATGGCCTTTGGTGCCGTACTCGAAAAAGTTGGATTACTTAAAGCGGCGGTAAGTACAATATTAAAGGGAGCAAAAAGTGCTGGCGATATGGTTAGTCGTACGATAGTCACTTGCATTGGTACTAATTTGGTTACTGCTGACCAATATATGGCTATTGTGATGCCTGGTAGAATGTATAAGGAAGAATTTAAAAAACGTGGACTGCATCAGTTGAATCTTTCACGTAGCTTAGAAGATGGCGGCACATTAACATCGCCGTTAATCCCTTGGAATACCTGCGGAGCATACATGCACAGCGTTTTACTCGTTAACCCTTTCGATTATATATTCTATGCATTCTTTAACCTGATAAACCCTGTTTTAGCTGTTATTTATGCTTATATTGGCATTAAGATCCTTAGGATTACACCTGAAGAATCAGTAAGTACAAGTGCAGCTTCAACCTAGATAATACATTATTTTGTATAATTAATGGTCGTATAGATGAGTGCTTAACACCTTCTATACGGCTAGCATTCTCGTGGATCTCTATCATGCCTGATACTACACCGGTCGAAAAACTCCGAAGCGATTACAAAGCGCCTTATTTCCTAATTAGCCATACCAACTTAACGTTCGATTTGATGCCGAAGTGCACTACAGTCGTCGCAAACCTAAAAGTCAAACGCAATGGTAATCATGAACAGCACCTAGAGCTTGATGGTGTTGATCTTGAGCTGAAGTCAGTTAAGTTAAACGGCACACCAACTGAGCAGTATAATTGTGATAGCACTAGATTGCTGATCGAGATTGACCCTGCGATATCGTACTTTGATCTTGAAATAACAACAATTATTGATCCTAAAAACAACCTTTCACTTGAAGGGTTGTACCTGTCTGACGGCGCATTCTGCACCCAATGTGAAGCTGAAGGGTTTCGTAAAATCACCTACTACTTGGATAGGCCTGACGTATTAAGCGAGTACGAGGTAACAATTCAAGCCGATAAGCAACAATATCCATATCTACTTTCTAATGGTAATAAAATAGCTGAAGGTGACTTACCTGACGGTCGTCATTGGGTTAAGTGGCATGACCCCTTTAAAAAGCCGAGCTACCTTTTTGCTCTTGTTGCCGGTGATTTCGATTTATTGACCGACACATTTGAAACAATGACAGGACGACAAGTCGCGTTAGAGTTGTATGTTGATAAAGGCAATTTATTGCGTGGCGGACACGCTCTACGTTCATTAAAAAAGGCCATGAAATGGGATGAAGAAACATTCAATTTAGAATATGACTTGGATGTCTACATGATAGTAGCGGTCGATTTCTTTAATATGGGAGCAATGGAGAATAAGGGATTAAATGTTTTCAATAGCAAGTTTGTTTTAGCCGATGCCGAATCAGCAACAGATGAAGACTATTTTAATATTGAATCTGTGATTGCACATGAATACTTCCACAACTGGACTGGTAACAGAGTAACATGCCGTGATTGGTTTCAGCTTAGCCTTAAAGAAGGCTTAACTGTATTTCGCGATCAGGAGTTTAGTGCTGATATGGCCTCTCCGGTAGTTAACAGAATTAAGAATGTTAGCATTATTAGAGAGCATCAGTTTGCAGAAGACTCTGGGCCAATGTCTCATCCTATCCGCCCAGATAAAGTCATCGAAATGAATAATTTCTACACAGTGACCGTCTATGACAAAGGCGCTGAAGTTATTCGTATGATTCAAACCATCATTGGTAAAGAGTCGTTCAAGTCTGGATTGACTCTCTATTTAAATCGGCATGATGGGCAGGCCGCAACTTGTGAAGACTTTGTTGCCGCTATGCAAGAAGCCAGTGGAATTGATCTAACCTTGTTTAAACGCTGGTATAGTCAATCTGGCACTCCAATGCTCGATATTGAATCAGAATACGATGGAGAGAAGTCGCAGCTAACGTTATCCGTTTCTCAAAAAACATTGCCAACTGCAGATCAATCGGAGAAACAACCTTTACATATACCGCTCGACATTGAATTAGTTGATGTTGTGAGTGCAGAGAATAAAACGAACATTATCAGTGTTACCAAAGAAAGTGAGACTTTCCTGTTCGATAATGTCTCAAATAAACCCGTTTTATCTTTGTTAAGAAGTTTCTCAGCCCCCGTTAAACTTAACTATCAATACCAAGAAAATGAATTAATCACATTGATGGCTAAAGCAACCGACCCTTTTGCGAGGTGGGATGCCAGTCAAATGTTGTATTCAAGGCTTATTCATAGTGGTAAGTCGGATAGGCAAGACGTTGATAAAGCGGTTATGGATACGGTAAAAACGCTTATATCCTCTGCCTCACCTAGTGACGACGTAGTATCAGAAATGCTTCGTTTACCAAGCTTTGAAACACTTTGTCAGCAAGTAGAAAGTGTTGATATCGATCGTCTATATCAATCAAGAGAGTCACTGTTCGATTTATTGTCTTCGTCGTTTCAACAGGAGTGGCAATCACTTTATGAATCAATGCCGTTTAATTCATACCGATATGAACAGCAAGATGTTAGTGCGCGCCGATTACGAAATCTGAGCTTGTCTTATTTAGCAAGAACAGGAGAATTAGATGGATTGGTGAAAGATCAATTCTCTAATTCAGACAACATGACTGACGCACTCGGGGCACTGAAAGCTGCGCAACATTTGAATGTAGAAATTTTTGATGACTTAATGTCGGCATTCGAATCAAAATGGCGACATGATCCTCTAGTCATGGATAAGTGGTTCGGCCTCAATGCGACTTATCAACGGGATGATATTATATCTCACTTAGAAAAAGTGAGTTCACATAAGCAATTCTCTATGAAAAACCCCAATAGAGTGCGTGCATTAATTGGGTCGTTTGCCTTTTATAATACATTGGGTTTCCATAATATTAGTGGTGAAGGGTACGAGTATCTGGCTGACTACCTTATCAAGCTTGACGATATTAACCCCCAAGCAACAGCACGTATTGTCACGCCATTGACACAATGGCGACATTTGGATGAACACAGGCAAGTGCTCATTAAAACCCAATTGGAAAAGCTACTGAGTAAGCCTAAAGTCAGTCCAGATTTATTTGAGAAAGTCACAAAGAGTTTGAACTAAGTTAAGTTTTAAGTATGAAGACATATTTTTTTGATATCGATGTCAGCTATTTACAGTGCGAGCAGCTTTATGAACCAGGTAGAAATGTCGCTATCATGACAGCCAACTCTGGAGAAAGAGTCCAACTGCCTGTATCTAATCTACGCAAATACACAACGAAGAAGGGAATCAAAGGCAAATTTAAAATGACAATATCAAGTGAAAATAAAATATTAACTTTTGAAAAAATAAATGACTAAGTTGGTAAGTTTATACCTCAGCCAAAATGCTTTTATGACGAATCCAAAAGACAGGGTTTGTTTGCGCTTTGCACTGCGTTAGAGCCTATTCGTGGGAACAACCACACACCACGGTTTCAGCCTTGTCCAAAACACAAACAAACTGCTGCAAAATTGAACATGGAAGTTCAACATACCCTAGATAGCGAAATCAAAGATTTACCACTATCTTTAAAACTTAAGTCTTGTAGCAACGCTAACAATTTGACTTACGTTAAATTAATTTTTTTGTAAATAAATTGTGAGAATAGGCATTTCTATGGATTACCTGTCTCATATTCCTTGCCAAGGATCAACATAAAAATAACAAAAAAAAGACCCGATCTAGTCGATAGGCCAAGTGTTATATAGCACCAACTGGTACGATTAGTTCTTGCTAAAGCGTCAAAATGATGTAATCATTTTGTGAATATTTATGTTATTTCAAACGACTAATTCTTATAAGGCTAGACTATAGGAATAGGAGAGGACATCTCAAATGCAGCCAAAGCCTATGAAATTCACAAGAACACCTGTTGCGCTAGGTGTTGCAACGTTTTTAGCTTTATCCAGTTCACCTGCCTTGGCAGTTGGTTGGGATAAAGGTGATTGGGCAATCAATTTTGACTCAACATTTTCATTGGGTACTAGTATCAGAGTAGAAGATAGGGACCTATCTCTTATCGGTAATAGTAATTTACCTAATTTTGACTTTACAGGGTTCAACCCTGCAACTAATCCATTATTTAGCGCCAGCCAAATATTTAGCGAAGGCCAAGGTGGGTTTTCAAATAATGGTGATTTAGGTAACTTAAATCATGACTCAGGCGAAGCTTTTTCGACTGTATTTAAAGGTACTCACGAGCTTGATATTCGCTATAAGAATAGTGGGATTTTTGTTCGTGGCTTCTATTTCTATGATTTTGAACAGGAAGATAGTGATCGTGATCACTTAAATCCGATTACTGGCCTAGCGAACAATAATTGCGCAGATCCAAGAGCTTCAGAGTTCTTGTGTTCGGACGCTCGTCTTCTAGATGCTTTTTTCTATACAGATTTTGATATTGGGAATGTGCCTATATCGTTCCGTGTTGGTGAGCAGGTCATTAGTTGGGGCGAAAGTACATTTATCCAACACGGTATTAATACCAGTAACCCTGTTGATGTTGCTCGTTCTCAATCACCAGGTGCTGAATTGAGAGAAATCTTTATTCCGGTTGGTACTGCATTTTTATCAGCACAATTGACTGATAACTTCAGCCTTTCTGCTTACTACCAGTATGAATGGCAAAATAGTGTTTTACCTGTTTCTGGTAGCTTCTTATCAACCAATGATTTTGTAGGCGAGGGTGGACAAGCACAGAACGTTCAACTTGGTTTTACAGCTAACCCTGATATCAATTTAGACTTCTTACTTAGCAACTTAAATGAGCTTGGTGGAGCACTCAGATCTGGTGCGGATCCTAGCTTAATCAGTCAAGCTTATCTCGCTTACCCGACAACAGTAGCCATCCGCGGAAACAGTGTTAACTTTAGAAATGACCCAAGTGATCAAGGACAGTACGGCCTAAAAGCTACTTATTACGCTGAGAAGTTTAATGAGACTGAGTTTAGTTTCTACTTGATTAATTATCATAATAAAGTACCTATCTTATCTGGGTCTGCTTCAAACTTTACAGCTGAAAGTATTGGCGCAGATGTTGGTTTCCTAGCCTCAAATACAATCACTGAAGCCAACATTCAAGAATTAGGTGCATTTACTGAAGTAACACTTAATTACAACGAAGATATCAAATTATATGGTTTTAGCTTCAACACTAATATCGGTGAAACGGCGCTGGCAGGTGAAATAGCCTATCGTGCAGATGAACCTCTTCAGATAGACGATGTTGAATTATTGTTTGCAGGCTTCCCGCAGCAGCTAGCAAATGCAGGCCTAAGACCTGACTTAGCGGGTATTTCTCAACTTGATAATTTCCTTGGCCGAACGGTAGGCCCTGGTGAGTCATTACCGGGCTTCGTTGAATCAGATACATTACAAGCGCAATTTACACTAACCCATGTCTTTGGGCCTGCATTAGGCACCGATAATCTCACTGTGTTAGGTGAATTTGGTTATGTAGATATTCGTGACTTCCCAGATCCTGAAGTACTTAGGTTAAATGGTCCAGGTACTAACAGAAGCGGCGGGTTGCCAGCAACAACGCTTCCTGATGGCTCTGTTAGCTTTAGGCAAGGCTTGTTAGTTGGGCTATCAAATGGTCCAGAAACAAACCCATTCCCATCGGATGATGCTTGGGGGTATCGCTTGTTAGCAAATGCTGCTTTCAATAACATTTATGCAGGCATTAACCTAAATGTTAGAGCGACGTTCTCTCATGACGTGGAAGGTACAACGCCTGACCC
This sequence comes from uncultured Pseudoalteromonadaceae bacterium, assembly GCA_964640795.1. Taxonomy (GTDB): domain Bacteria; phylum Pseudomonadota; class Gammaproteobacteria; order Enterobacterales; family Alteromonadaceae; genus M269. The sequence goes on from CAZXIN010000039.1 coordinate 27,963, forward strand.
GCTGTTTTTATTTATAGAAGATCGTAAGTCAGCCAATTTCAGTTTAAATTTCGACTACTTAAATCGTTGGACAGCAAGTGTGTCGTATAACGCGTTCTGGGATGGTGTTGGTACAAGCAACGCACTATCAGACCGTGATTTTGTTTCGTTAGTTATTAATTACGCAATCTAGGGAGTATGTGAGATGAAGAAATTAGCCCTAGTCGCTGTCGCGGTATCGTTAGTATTTGGCTCATCAGTTGCAAATGCTAAAATATCTGAAGCAGAGGCTGCAAAACTAGGTACAGAGTTAACACCACTCGGTGGTGAAAAAGCAGGTAATGCGGATGGCAGTATACCTGCTTGGAATGGAGGGATAACAACGGCACCAGCAGGATATAAAGTTGGTGATCATCACCCTGATCCATTCGCTGACGATAAGCCGTTATTCGTCATTACCGCGTCTAACGTATCTGAGTATGCAGAATTCTTATCTGAAGGTCAGAAAAAGCTGTTCGAACTTTATCCTGATACTTATAACATGCCGGTTTATCAAACAAGAAGAACGGCATCTAATCCACAACACGTTTATGACGCAACTAGATCAAATGCAACGACTGCTGAATTAGTTGAGGGTGGTAATGGTATTAAGAATGCAGCTATAGGTGTCCCTTTTCCTATTCCTCAAAATGGACTAGAAGCTATATGGAATCACTTACTCAGATATAGAGGGGAGTCGATAAGACGTTTTGGTGGTCAAGCGGCACCAACAGCGAATGGTGCTTATAACGTTATTGGTTTCGATGAACTTTTAAAAGTAAATTATTCTGAGTCAACTGCTACACCAGAGAAGCTTTTTGAAGATAATATTTTGTTTAGATTTAAGCAAAAAGTGACTTCACCAGCTCGTCTCGCAGGTACTGCACTTCTAGTTCACGAAACAATGGATCAAATCCGAGAGCCTCGTCAAGCATGGACATATAACACGGGACAGCGTCGTGTAAGAAGAGCACCAAATATTGCGTATGACGCTCCTGGTACTGGTGCTGATGGTCTTCGTACGACTGATGACTTCGATATGTTTAACGGTGCACCTAACCGTTACAATTGGACATTAAAAGGTAAGCGAGAAATGTATGTTGCATACAACGCTTATAAAATTCATTCGGATAATCTTAAATATAAAGAAATCCTTCAACCTGGCCATGTTGAACCGTCGCTAACACGTTATGAAAAGCATCGAGTTTGGGTTGTTGAAGCAAATGTAAAAGACGAATTCCGTCACGAATATAAAAAACGTGTCTTTTTCTTAGATGAAGACAGTTGGCAAATTCAAGTTGCGGATATGTATGATAATCGCGGGGATTTGTATAGGGTAAATGTTGCCCATGGTATAAATTACTATGAGGTCCCTACGCATTGGACTACACTAGAAATCAATCATGATCTTAATTCAAGACGTTACTTAGCTTTAGGGTTAGATAATGAAGAGAAGACGTATGATTTTGCTGTAGAGCTAGACAATAATAAATTTACACCGCAAGCCCTGCGAAGGGAAGGCAGACGTTAGAACGGTTGAAAAACGGTTGGCTCTGCCAACCGTTTTCATTTATAGCAGACGATTATTATATGATTAAAAAAAACCTTCAAAATGTACTCCTGCTCTGCGGACTGGTTGCCAACACTCACTCCATTGCTCAACAGGATCAATCTTACATTGCCCCACTAGCAAAAGAATCGCTACTACTAGATATTAGCAGTGCTGCTGATAAGTCTTTGTATGTCGTTGGTGAACGAGGTCATATTTTGACTTCTTCTAACGGAACAGATTGGGTACAACAGTCATCACCGACTGAGTCTACCCTGACCGCTGTTTATTTTATGAATGATGAAGGCTGGGCTGTAGGGCATGACGGTATCATTTTGCATACTAACAATGCAGGGACTGAGTGGACAATTCAACAATTTCAACCTGAAGCGGAAAAACCACTTTTAGATGTTTTGTTTTTAGATAAACAGCGAGGCATTGCTATTGGCGCTTATGGTACCTATTATGAAACAGACGATGCTGGTGAAAACTGGACGAGTGTACAACATGCAACATTTTTGTCGTCAGAAGATCAAGAGTACTTAGAAGAAATAAAACTCGAAGACGAAGAGTTTTATCTTGAAGAACTTGGTTCTATTTTGCCTCACTTGAATCGTATTAATCGCTCAGGTGACAAACTATATATTGCTGGAGAATCTGGCTTATTAGCTGTCAGCGAAGATGATGGTAAGTCGTGGCAACGTATGGATGTTAACTATTATGGATCATTCTTTGATATAGAAAGTGTTGAAGGTAATGGACTTTACGCTGCTGGCCTTAGAGGGAATGTCTTCAAACTCAATGAAGAAAATAAACAGTGGGATAAAGTAGATGGAACCGGAGAGCTTTCATTCAACTCTTTAGTGCCCTTACCAAATAATCAATTGATTGCACTAGGTAATAATGGAACATCTTTATTGATCTCAGGGGAAAGCGAAACGGCTTATGCACAAACAGCGGCAGGAGTCGCTATTATTAATGGCATTTGGTTTAAAGAAAAATTGGTCACTGTGACAGCTCAAGGAGTTAACGTTCAGGCGCTGGATTATTTAGGAGCTGAAAAATAATGGGTAATCTTATTGAATTATTGGAACGTGTTATTTTTCGTAACAGACTTGTTGTTATTTTTCTTTTCATCCTTGCAACATTAGGATTGGGTTACCAAGCATCTCAACTAAAACTTGATGCGGGGTTTACTAAGAATATCCCTCTTAACCACCCTTACATGAAGAACTACATTAAGCACAGTAAGGATTTTGGCGGGGCCAATAGTATCTTAGTTTCAGTATGTAACGTTCAAGGTGACATATATAACGAGAATTTCTTTAATACGCTTAAACTAGTGCATGATGAAGTTTACTTTATACCTGGTGTCGATCGCTCTTTAGTAAAGTCTATCTTTTCGTCTTCAACACGGTTTACTGAAATAGTTGAAGGTGGTTTTGCCGGTGGCCCAGTGATACCTGCTGACTTTAATGCGAAATATGACGATGCAATACAAACTGTCTCCAAGAATATTACTAAGGCAGGTATTGTTGGCGATTTAATTTCTGACGATTTCAGTTGTGCTATGGTAAAAGCACAATTGCTTGATCTAGATCCTGAAACGGGTGAGCAACTCAATACGATAGAATTTGCAGGCAAATTAGAAAGTCAATTGCGCGGTCAATACGAAAACGACGATATTACCTTGCATATTATTGGTTTTACTAAAATGATCGGTGATGTTGCTGAAGGCGCTAAAGATGTTGTTCTGTTTTTCGCCGTTGCTATTCTTATCACAGCTGTTCTTGTTTACTTTTTTAGTAAGTCCTTTGTCTTAACACTGTTACCACTTGTTTGTTCAGTTGTTGCGGTGATATGGCAGTTAGGCCTTCTTACCGTCATAGGGTTCGGCTTAGATCCTATGTCTATTCTCGTCCCTTTCCTTGTCTTCGCCATCGGTGTTAGTCATGGTGTTCAGATGATTAATACACATGGTAAACAAGCTATCACAGGGATGAGTGCCCGAGAAGCTGCCATGTTTGCGTTTAAAACACTACTAATACCAGGTGGCATAGCACTTTTGTCTGACACTGTTGGGTTCATGACTTTATTGGTTATTGACATCGGTATTATAAGAGAACTAGCTATTACAGCGAGTTTAGGGGTTGCCGTTATCATATTAACAAACCTCATTTTGCTACCTGTTTTGATGTCGTATGTTGAGCTTGGGGAAACATACAAAGCCAAATTTACTAACAAGGAAGGGCGAGCAAGTACATTTTGGGACACAGTTGCTGGTTGTGCAAATGCAAAGCACTCCAAAATCATTCTGGTCATAACAGCTGTTTTATTCGGTTTAGGCTGGATAAAAGCTCAAGAAATGAAAATTGGTGACTTAGATGCTGGAGCACCTGCACTGCATCAAGACTCTAGGTACAATTTAGATACTGCGCTGATTACAGATAAGTATGAGATAACGGTTGACTATATGTCCATACTGGTAGAAACGGAGCCAGAATCTTGTACATCATATGAAGTAATGAATGCAATTGATGAACTACAGTGGCGTGTTGAAAATGTGGAAGGCGTTCAATCGACCGTCAGTTTAGCATCAGTTTCTAAAGTCGTTAATGCGGGTTACAACGAAGGGAATCCGAAGTGGCGTGTATTGTCTCGAAACCAACAGACTATGGTACAAGCAATTTCACGTGTTCCAACATCTTCTGGTTTATTGAATGGTAATTGCTCCGTGATGCCTGTGATTTTATTTATGGAAGATCATAAAGCTGAAACGATTGAGCGTGTTGTTGCAGCTATTAAAGAGTTTAGAACAGAATATGAATCGCCTAAACTACAGTTCAAATTAGCATCTGGCCCTGTTGGTGTTATGGCAGCAACTAATGAAGCTGTAAAGGCTTCTCAGAACCCAATGATGATATACGTTTTTGCAGCAGTCATTGTTTTATGTCTATTGAGCTTTCGATCGGTCAAAGCAACACTTTCAGTAGTATTGCCGTTGTATGTTGTATCGATTTTAGCCCAAGCGTTAATGACGTATTTGAATATTGGTCTCACGGTTTCGACATTGCCTGTTATTGCTTTAGGTGTTGGAATAGGTGTTGATTATGGAATCTACATCTTATCCACTATGATTATCCGATTACGCCAAGGAGCACTTGTTAAAGATGCTTATCTTGATGCATTAAAGGAGCGTGGAAGTGCGGTGCTTTTCACAGGCATAACATTAGCAATTGGTGTGAGTACTTGGGTATTTTCATCACTCAAATTCCAAGTTGATATGGGTATTTTGCTGACATTCATGTTTGTCGTTAATATGCTGGGAGCTATTATTGTTTTACCCGCTTTTGCTGCATTATTCTGGCGTGATCCTAAAGGGCCTAAATAAAGTAACACAGAGCAAATATTGACATTAAAAGGCCCTTATAAGGGCCTTTTTAGTAAGTGGTCATTCCTGTTCGACAAACTTCTCTGATATTCTCCCTCGAAAATCTAAAAACTACTTATTTGGCAGTAATTTAGCATTATTAAGCTAAACTCAGTATAAATGTTAATCAAACGTAAAATACTTCTTTAAATGTCGTGATAATTTGGTGAGAATATCCAAAAGCTGCAACATGTGCATATATAGGTGTAGCTTAAGATAAAACCTTACCCCAGAAAAAAGGCGAAACCATGACGGTGGCATCACACAATCAACATTCAGTTCTGATGGAAAGTGTATATCAACTGATCCGTAAAAAAGTTGATAAGTCTACATCTGACCTAGTTGTTCAGTTTGCGCAGACACTTTACAACACTATATCTAAAGATGACTTAGAAAGTCGTAATGATAGCGATCTCTATGGCGCGACACTGAGTTTATGGAACGACTTTATTAAATTCGATAGCCAACATCCTAGTATTAGGGTGTTCAATCCTGAATTATCAAAACATGGTTGGCAAAGCACACATACCGTCATTCAAATTATAGTAAAAGACATGCCATTTTTGGTTGATTCGGTGCGCATGACACTTAATCGACTAGGTATTACGGCCCACCTAACATTACACACACCTATCTCATTAAAAAGAGACAAAGACAATGTTGTTCAGGGCTTCTTGGATTCGAAGAGCAAAAGTCAATCCTTGGTTAAAGAGACCATTTTCTTTATTGAAATTGATCACCAAAGTTCGCAAGAACACTTAAATACATTAACTCAAGAACTTCACTCAGTTGTTGGTGAAGTGTTGCTGGCTGTCAGTGATTGGAAGCCAATGCGTGACAGACTCAATACCATTATTGACGAATACAAATCTCAGAACAACCCAGCCACTAAAGAAGAGCAACAACAAGCTTATCAATTTTTATGTTGGTTAAAAGATCATAACTACACCATGATGGGCTACAGAAGTTATAGTGCTAAGGCTGTAAAAGGCGACTATCGCTGGATCCCCGAAAATGACTCTAGTTTGGGTTTAATGAAAAACTCGATAAACGACCGTGATCGTTTGTTATCTCAGTTACCGGCGTCAGCACGTGAAGAAACATTAAGTTCTACTCCTCTTATTCTTACCAAAACAAATTCGCGCGCGCGCGTTCATCGTCCAGCTTATATGGACTATGTAGGTATTAAACGATTCGATGATGAAGGGAATGTCATTGGTGAGGATCGATTCCTTGGCCTTTACTCTGCTGACTTTTATAACAGCAGTGCAACACAGTTACCTGTGTTAAAAACGAAGATAGATAGAATTTGTGCTATATCAGGTTTTGAGCAAGGCAGCCATGCATATAAAGCCTTCCTTAATATATTAGAAACTTACCCTCGTGATGAATTACTTCAAGGTAATGACAATGAGTTGGCCAATATTGTTTTGGGTATATTCCAGATGCAAGAACGCGGCATATCTCGTTTCTTCATGCGTAAGGATACCTTTGGTCGATTCTACTCATGTCTCGTGTTCGTGCCTAGAGAGCGCTACAACACTAAGTTGAGAGTAGATACGCAAGCATTGCTGAAGAAATCATTTGCTACCGATGAAGAAGTTGAGTTTACAACCTACTTTTCTGAATCTGTGTATGCAAGAACTCACTATATCGCCAGAGTAAAAGATAATAATGCGGACATTAATGTGAATGACATAGAGCAAAATATCATCGAACTAACCAAAGGCTGGACTGATAAATTAGCAACCGCTCTTGGGGATGTTCATGGTGAAGCGAAGGCCAAAGAGCTTGGCCACCGATATGCCGGTGCTTTCCCACCAAGTTATACCGAACATAATTTACCTAGTGTGAGTGTTGTCGATATTAACAAGCTTGAACTGTTAGATGAAAAACACACGCTAGATATGATGTTTTACCGTCCACAGGAGCAAGGCCCCGACAGCAAATCTGTACGACTAAAACTATTCCATAAAAAAGAGCCGATTCATTTATCTGCTGTTCTACCTATGCTAGAAAATTTTGGCCTTCGTGTTATTGATGAAAGCCCTTATCAAATTAAATCTAGTGACGGCGATGTTAATTGGATCATGGACTTTTCCATGCTTCATGACAGCAATAACCGTATGGATGTGGAACAAGAGCAAACCTTGTTCCAAAATGCCTTTGCGAAAGTTTGGTATAACGAGCTTGAAGATGACTCATTTAATCGCCTTGTTTTAGGAGCGGCTTTACTTGGTCGTAAGGTTAGTATTTTACGAGCTTACGCCAAATACATGCGACAAACGGGGAGTTCCTTTAGTCAAAGCTATATCGCACAAACGTTAGCGTCTTATCCCACCATTGCAAAAATGCTGATAGATTTGTTCGAGAAGCGTTTTGATCCAGCGATTGATCGCAACGAGAAAGGTGAACGGGCACTCATAGAAGACATTAAAGAGAACCTTGAGCACGTCTCTAATCTTGATGACGACAGAATCATACGCCGTTACTTAGATATGATAATGGCCACCTTACGTACAAACTTCTATCAGCTTGATGAAAATGGCAATGAGAAAAACTATATTTCATTCAAGGTATTGCCAGAGCTTATACCTGAAATGCCATTGCCAATGCCTAAATTTGAGATATTTGTCTACTCACCGAAAGTAGAAGGAGTGCATTTAAGGGGCGGCAAGGTTGCTCGAGGTGGCCTGCGGTGGTCAGATCGACAAGAAGATTTTCGTACTGAAGTTTTAGGTTTGGTAAAAGCCCAACAGGTTAAAAATACGGTTATTGTTCCAGTTGGAGCTAAAGGTGGGTTTGTATGTAAACACCTTCCTATGGATCAAGGTCGAGAAGCTATCCAAAAAGAAGGTCAAGCTTGCTACAAAACCTTTATACGAGCGCTGTTAGATATTACCGATAATATTGTTCAAGGAGAGATAGTTCCACCTAAACAAGTGGTTCGCCTTGACGAAGATGATCCTTACTTAGTTGTTGCAGCAGATAAAGGGACAGCGACATTCTCTGACATCGCCAATGGCATTTCAGATGACTATAACTTTTGGTTAGGTGACGCTTTTGCATCAGGTGGCAGTGTCGGCTATGACCATAAGAAAATGGGCATCACTGCAAGGGGGGCTTGGGAGTCTGTCAAGCGTCACTTTAGAGAAATTGATATTGATTGCCAAACAACACCTTTTAGCTGCGTTGCTGTTGGTGATATGGCGGGAGATGTATTTGGCAATGGCATGCTGTTGTCAGAACAAACCAAGTTGATCTGTGCATTTAACCACTTACATATCTTTTTTGATCCATCCCCTAATATAGAAAAGTCTTACGCCGAGCGACAACGATTGTTCGAAAACCCAACGCTAAGTTGGGACGATTACTCTCGTGAACTTATCTCCAAAGGCGGTGGTATTTTCTCAAGAGCAGCAAAATCTATTACCTTAACGCCAGAAATGAAAAAGTGGCTTGGAACCAAAGAGAAAGCATTGGCACCTAATCAGCTCATTCATTTGGTCTTACAAATGCCAGTCGATCTGTTTTGGAATGGCGGTATTGGTACTTACATTAAAGGTAAAAATGAAACTCATGCTGAAGTTGGCGATCGCGCTAACGACGATCTTCGAGTTAACGGTGAACAAGTTAGAGCTAAGATAATAGGTGAGGGCGGTAATCTTGGCCTGACACAGCTTGGTCGAGTTGAATATGCCATGTCAGGTGGCAGAATGAATACTGATTATGTCGACAATGTTGGCGGCGTTGATTGTTCTGACAATGAAGTCAGTATCAAGATATTGCTAAATAGTTTGGTGAGGGAAGGTGATCTTACTGTTAAACAGCGCAATGAATTGCTGTATGCCATGACTGATGAAGTATCTGATATCGTTATTGAAGATTGCTATAGGCAAACAGAGTCTATTTCAATTACGCACATAGGTGGAGGAAGCTTACTCAAGGAGCAACTAAGGTTTATTCATGGCCTTGAAAAAAGTGGCCATTTAAATCGAGAGTTAGAGTTCTTACCGAGTGATGAAGAAATTTCTGAAAGACTAACCACTAATAGTGGGTTAACACGCCCTGAACTTTCTGTGTTAACAGCTTATGGCAAGATGGTCTTGAAAGAAGAATTGAATATTCCAGAAATAACTCAAGACCCCTATCATCAGTCTTTGTTAATCACGGCATTCCCGAAAGTACTTCGCGAGAAATATGCCAAACAAATGCAAAATCACCCATTGAAAGGTGAGATTATTGCGACTAAGTTGACCAATAATATGATCAACGATATGGGTATGAACTTCAGTTTTAGAATGGAAGAAGAAACTGGCGCATCAGTCGATGAAATAGCAAATGCCTATACCATAGTGAAAGGGGTGTTCGATCTAGAGTCATTGTGGCGAGATGTTGAGGCTTTAGACAATAAAATAGATTCTAGCGTCCAATTGGATATGTTGAACAATATGAGGCGCTCATTACGTCGCGCAGCACGTTGGATATTGCGTCATGTTGATAAGAAGTTGTCGATTCAACAGAATATTGATCTGTATCACGATACTTATCAGGATTTACATAAGAACCTTCAGCATTATCTCGATGAAAGTGAATATAAAATGCTTGAAGACAATATACAGAGTTTGGTTAAAAAAGGTGTTCCTGCCGAAATTGCCTACAGAACATCAACGCTGAGTACGATGTTCTCAAGCTTGGATTTGGCACAAATAGCAGAAACTGAATCACGTAATATCTCGCTCGTAGCAACGTTGTACTTCAAGCTCGGTATGAAACTACAACTTCACTGGTTCCTTGAGCAAGTGAATAATCAACCTGTGAATAATCATTGGCAGGCCTTGGCTAGAGCGTCATATCGTGAAGAGTTGGACTGGCAACAGCGCTCTCTAACTGCTGTTTTGATGCGTACGGATCAAAAATCTAAGAATGCAGAAAAGATTCTTCAGAATTGGATGGAAGAGCATGACGTATTACTGGAGCGGTGGGAGCAGTTAATGACTGAATTCAAAACGAGTAAAACACATGAGTTCGCTAAGTTCTCGGTCGCTTTGCGTGAACTGATGCTACTGAGTATTAAGTGTGCTTAAGCCAATATGATGTTGACCACATAAGTGGTCGGAGTATAATTTAAATATTGTTATAAACCCTGGCGACTGTCAGGGTTTTTTTTAGGGTTATTATGTATTCCTTACTACAAAAGTTCCTTTTCTCTCTTGATGCTGAAGCTTCACATGATTTTGCCATTAATTGGTTTAAAAAGAGTCAGCGTAATCTCTTGTCGTTAAGTTATAAACAGAGTGTTAAACATGAGCCTGTCGAGTTGCTTGGCCTAACTTTTAGGAACAAGCTAGGTTTAGCCGCTGGTTTGGATAAGAACGGGGAGTGCATAGACGCTTTCGCAGCCATGGGGTTTGGCTTTGTAGAAGTTGGCACTGTCACTCCGAGGCCACAATTAGGCAACGACAAACCGAGACTCTTCCGTCTTCCTGAAGTTGAAGGGATCATTAATCGAATGGGGTTCAATAATAAAGGGGTAGATTACCTCGTTGAACAAGTAAAGATGAGTCAGTATGACGGTGTTTTAGGTATCAATATTGGTAAAAACAAAGATACGCCCGAAGAGAACGCATTAGATGACTATCTAATATGTTTGGACAAAGTCTATGCTCACGCAAGCTATATTACCGTTAACATATCATCACCGAATACCCCTGGTTTAAGAAACTTACAGTATGGTGAAGCCTTAGATAGCTTGCTGTCGGGTTTAAAACAGAAGCAAGTATCTCTCTCTGATGAACATGGGAAATATGTTCCTATGTTAATTAAAATAGCTCCTGACTTATCTAAAGAAGAAGTTGAGTCTATCGCCAAATCTCTGGTAGCAGCTAAAGTTGACGGTGTTATTGCAACTAACACAACCATTGACAGGAGTATGATAGAAGGTGTCCCTAATGCTGATCAGATAGGAGGGTTGAGTGGTGTTCCTGTCAGGTCGAAAAGCTTAGCTTTAACAAAAACGCTTAATCATCATTTAGATGGTGCAATGCCTATTATTGGTGTTGGTGGCATTTCAAATCACGAAGATGCCAAACAAAGGATTGAGGCTGGTGCTGATTTACTACAGCTTTATTCCTCATTAATTTACCAAGGGCCCAGTATCGTTAAGAACGTGTTAGATCATTTGTAAAAATATAAGTTCATGTTACAACCGAATCAACATTGGCGATGGCACATTAGCGATCAATACTTGGCATTAGAGCTGGGCAATAATATGTGCTTTCAAACTGCATACGACTTAAAGTCTCTAATATCCTGTGCCCAAAATGCTGAACAATTTACACTTGAACAGCATGCTATATACTCTACGATAATTGAAGAACTCGATGAACTAGAAAGGTGGTCTGACGCAGAGAAAACCCAATTCGCAATGAATGCTTTAGCATTATGTTGTTTTGGTAAACCTATGGCAGCTAAAAGTTGGCATTTTGAACCTGCACCAGCGAGACAAATTATTGCGCAGTATCAAATTGCTTATATACAAATAGATGGAGCCTATTCAACTATCATTGTTCTTCAATTGGAAACGAATAGTGCTTATTGCATGCTATTGGAGTCTGATATCAAACTAGAAAACGGTAAAGTATTGAGTCGATTTTCACCACTAAAAGTCATGACAAATAGGCTATTTAGCCGACCTCTTTAAACAGCTATCTATGTATGTGGTAGGTTAGAAATAAAATCCACCCAATGTTGCTAAGATTCCCGTATAATCTCGGCTCATTTTCAAACGTGCTTCAAGCATTGAAACAACTATAAACACACCTTAGGTATAAACATGCATCAGTTTCTCGTTACGACAGCTAAAAGCTTAGATATGTTACTCAGTGACGAAATAAAACAATGCTGTCCAGAGGTTGATGTCAGTGTTAAACCTGGACAAGTATTTTTTGATGGTGAATTGTCTGACGCCTACAAGATATGCCTTTGGTCTCGTCTCGCAAACCGCGTCTTAATCAAATTGACAGAAAAAGAGATTAAAAACGCCGACGACCTATATCAGTTGGCTTCGAGTGTTCATTGGGGGCAGCATTTCTCTGTTAATGATTCGTTTGTTATTGATTTTATTGGTACAAACAATGAGATTAGAAATAGTCAATTCGGTTCATTGAAGGTAAAAGATGCCATTGTTGATCAATTCAATGACCTCTATGAGGAGCGGCCATCTGTAGCAAAGCAACAACCTGATATTCGTATTCAATGTCGCCTACGTCGAAACAAAGTCGCGATTTACCTCGACTTGTCAGGAGAGAGTTTACACATAAGACATTATCGCCAACGTGCCGGAGCAGCTCCTTTAAAAGAGAACCTTGCTAGTGCAATGCTAATGAGAAGTGGCTGGTCAAAAAATATGGATAAAACACTACTTGACCCTATGTGCGGCTCAGCTACGCTGATCATAGAAGCAGCACTTATGGCGGCTAAAATTGCTCCAGGATTGGCAAGAGAGCGTTGGGGCTTTAGTGCATGGAAAGGTCATGAAATAGAGAGTTGGGACTCACTAAAAAGTGAAGCCAAAAAAGAACAAACGAATGATTTACCATCAATTTATGCTAACGATATTGATCCTCATATGATCCGTATTGCCAAAGAAAATGCCAAATTAGCAGGCGTTGAGCAGTATATTCAATTTACAACTCAAGATGCATTGAATTTAACATTAGAAGGGGAAGCTGAGGGTTATATCGTTTCAAATCCTCCCTTTGGTGAACGGCTAGGTGATGTCTCTGAATTACTTCCAGTGTTTAAAACGTGGGGAGAACACCTGAAAACCCATTTCTTAAATTGGCGTATGTCGTTATTAACGTCCAATCGAGACTTACTTAAGCAGTTGAAGATGGTTTCGGATAAAGACTACAAACTGTTTAACGGTAAACTTGAATGTATTCTGGTCAATTATTCGTTGGATGATAAAAATAGCGAAATAAAGCCTGATGTTGAAATCAGCAATGATTTTTTAAATCGATTGAAGAAAAACCTGCAAAGGTTAAAAAAATGGCGTAAGAGCCAAAACACAAACTGTTTTAGAGTCTATGACGCAGATTTACCCGAGTATAATGTTGCTGTCGACTGTTACGCAGATAAAGTTGTTGTGCAAGAATATGCTGCACCCAAGGACATTCCTGAACATAAAATTCAAAAACGATTAAATGATGTTATTTTATCAATACCCATTGCTTTGGAGGTAGATTCGAAAAATATCATAGTCAAGACCCGCCGTAAGCAAAAAGGTAAAGAGCAATATCAAAAACTAGATAAAAAGCAGGAGTTTATCGAGGTCTATGAGAATGGCGCTAAATTCTGGGTTAATTTAACGGATTATTTAGATACTGGACTATTTCTAGATCATAGATTGGCTCGTCAGATGACCAAAGAGATGTCATCGGAGAAAGATGTATTAAATCTTTTTGCATACACAGGATCTGTTTCGGTATTTGCTGCTATGGGTGGCGCAAAATCAGTCACAACGGTTGATATGTCTAAAACCTATTTAGATTGGGCGAAACGAAACTTTGCATTAAACAACTTAAATGCACCTTACGCCCCTTATCAATTTGAGCAAGCTGATTGCCTTACTTGGTTAAATACTCATGACAGCCTGTATGATTTGATCTTTGTCGATCCACCGTCGTTCTCTAACTCGAAAAGAATGGAAAACACATGGGATGTTCAAAGGGATTATTTGACGTTGATAGAGCAGTGTAAGCGTTGCTTACGTCCTCAAGGTAAGATTGTATTCTCAAATAACTTACGTCATTTTAAAATAGATATCGATGCATTAAAAACGTTCGGTTTATCTGTAAAAGATGTCACTACTCAGTCAATCCCTGAAGACTTTAAACGTAACAAAAGAATACATAACTGCTGGATTTTGACAGATGCAAACTAAGTTCATCTTATATTCAACAGAAGGATGTCATCTTTGTGATATAGCTAAAGGTGTATTAATAAGTGTTGGCCTTGATCCAACACATGATATTGAAACTATCGATATAATAACAGATGCAACACTACTTGACGCTTATAAGGAATCTATACCTGTCGTGATGAATATCCGAACGAAAGAACAACTGTTTTGGCCATTTGATGCCCAAGATGTCAAAGGAATGTTGTAATGGCGAGTGTTTTTCAATTAAAAAATGCCAGCTTACAATTTGGCAATCCGCCTATTCTCGATAAGCAAGAACTTCTTATTAAGAAAAATGAGCGGATCTGTCTAGTTGGTCGAAACGGGTGTGGAAAGTCAACATTATTGCGCGTTATTTCTGGTGAAATGAAGTTGGATGATGGTCAACGACTACTTGATAGTAGCGTTGTTATTTCTTTGTTACCTCAAGATCCTCCACAACAAACAGATCAGACATTATTCGATTATGTCGCACAAGCCGTTCCAGAGATTGGTCAATTGCTGAGTGATTACCATCACTTAATCGACGAGTTAGCAAACAATAGTTCAGAGAAGCTGTTAACACGTATGCAACAGCTACAACAACAAATCGATCATCTAGACGCCTGGAAGTACGATCAACGTATTGAGCAAGTGTTAACCTCATTGCATTTAGAGGGTAATGTAAAACTAAGTACTTTGTCTGGTGGTTGGCGCAGAAAAGCGGCATTGGCAAGAGCTTTATTACCTAAGCCTGACATTTTATTGCTGGACGAGCCAACCAACCATTTGGACATTGAAATGATCAAATGGCTTGAAAATACACTATTGGATTATCGCGGCTCTATAGTTTTTGTTAGCCATGATAGACGATTCATACGCAGCCTTGCCACTCGAATTGTAGATTTAGACAGGGGGATATTGACTGATTACCCGGGGAACTATCAACAATACCTCGATAAAAAAGAAGAAGATCTGAGGATCGAAGAACATCAAAACCACTTGTTTGATAAAGTGCTGAGTAAAGAAGAAGCTTGGATAAGACAAGGAATAAAAGCTCGTAGAACGAGAAACGAAGGGCGTGTTAGGGATTTAAAAGCGCTCAGAAAGGAGTTTAGTGAAAGGCGTAATCGTCAAGGAAAGGCGAAAATTAAAGTCACTGATGCAGCAAACTCAGGAAAAATGGTATTTGTTTGTGATGATCTTCACTATGATATTGAAGGAAAGCAGATCGTCAACGGGTTAGATTTGATATTGCAACGTGGTGATAAGCTTGCCCTTATCGGCCCCAATGGCTGTGGTAAAAGTACACTTATTAGATTGTTACTTGGGGAATTGGAAGCAAAGTCAGGCCATGTTAAGCAGGGGACCGCATTAGAAGTCGCTTATTTCGATCAGCATAGGGAAGCATTAGATTATGACAAACCTGTCATTGATGTTATTGCTGATGGCAAAAGAGAAGTTGAAGTTAATGGTCGCAGTAAACATGTCATCAGTATCTTACAAGATTACTTATTTACACCTGAGCGAGTTAATGTTCCGGTTCATGCTTTGTCGGGTGGTGAAAAGAATAGGTTATTGCTGGCCAAGCTATTGATTAAACCGAGTAACTTGTTGATTCTCGACGAACCGACAAACGATCTTGACATTGAAACCTTAGAGTTACTGGAAGATGTCATATCTCAATATAACGGGACACTCATACTTGTTAGTCATGATAGAGAGTTCGTCGATAACGTTGTTACGTCATGCTTACTATTCGATGGCAATGGTAATATCCATGACTTTGTTGGCGGATTCACTGAAATAGAACACTGGCAAGAACAGCAGGCTATTCAGAAAAAGAATGAAACTTCTCAAAGCAATGGTAGTCCAAAACCGGAGCCCGTTAAATCAATACCAACTAAAGGTAAAAAATTATCTTACAAATACCAGTTGGAGTTAGACGAATTACCTCAAAATATTGATAATACTGAAAATAAGATCAAAGAATTGCAGCAGAAAGTAAGCGAGCCAGACTTTTTTAAGCAAAGTAATGAAGTAACTGACCAATCTTTACGTGATTTGAGTCAATTGCAAGACGTATTAGACCAGCTTTATGCACGCTGGGATGAATTAGAAGAAATGAAAGAGCAGTAAATGATAAAATTAGTGAAACAAAATAAGTGCCTGATGTTGTCTGCTATCACTGCGGCAATGATCAGTAGCACAGCGACTCATGCGGCAACTTATGAAGCCTTTGTCATACCTACAACTGATATTGGCCTTAATAGCACAGCCACAGCCATTGGCGAAGATGGCAATGTATCGGTAACAGTGACTGGGATTGCATCTAATACAACGCAATTCTTTGCTCCGGCTAATATTCCGTTTGACCTAACTCTTGTTGATTTTGAAGACCCAGCTTTGACTTTCTTCCTGTCAGATATTGATGCCGTTATGAATGGTGATATCAATGACGGAGACGCCATAATTCTGGCCTCTTACATATTGAACAACAACCCTATTTCGAACACGGCGACACTATCAACTCAACGGCAACGCGTTGGTCGTTTTGAATCATATTTAGGTGACCAAAACGGAGTTACAGGACTTTCTGTATTTGACATTTTTGATAGTGATATTGGTGATTTAAGTCGTAGCATTAACTCGGTTGTTAATACTGTCGTTGATCAAAACTTATATTTAGGTGAATCAAGTGCTCCCTATACAAAAATAGACTTTGTAGAAGAAGATGGTGACGAAGTACGTTTCGTTAGTCGAGAGTTTGCAGAGCGAGGATTTGTTTTTATTAATGGCCAAACGATAGAACTTCCTCCTGAAAATACTGTTGCAGGCGGCTGGAGCCGTGCTAATGATATCAATAATTCTTTGTTAGTTGCTGGCAGTATGTCAACGGCCGCATTTGCTGGCATTGAGGCTGCGATTGATATTTGTAACGATGAAACGATGCGAGGTGATATACCGCTTGAAGTCTGTTTATCAGCGATTGGTGACAATTTATCTAACGACTTGGCGACAAACGCAGCGTTTAGAGATGGCTTCCCGGGTGTATTGGATTCTAATGAGGAACAGCTTGGGTATAATATCCAAGGGGCTCTATGGCAATTAGATGCAGACGGTAATATTTTGTCTACAACAACTTTGGGGTTGTTGTTTACACCTGAAGAAGATTCTTTCTTTGAAGGTTTTAGCCGCGCTTTAGCGGTTAACGATCAAGGAATTGCTGCCGGAGAGTCACTTGACCTAGTTGAGGGAGAAGAAAATAGACCGTCTACCTATGCAGCCGTATTTATTGATGGTGAAGCGGTAGGTATTACTGATGTTAATGAATTTGATACCAGCTCAGCGGTTGATATTAATAACAATAATATCGTAACAGGGCATGCGCGAACACAAATTAGCGGTCGAAATGTTTTCAAGATGTTTACATATAATGTAGATACGCAAGAAACCATTTTCCCAGAAGATTTCTTTTCGAGTTCAGATGTACAGGCCTCTGCAATCAATGATGCTGGTATGGTTGTGGGCGATGCTGAGTCAGATTTTACAACGACTCAACAACGTCGCCGCTCAGGATTTCTTTTTAACCCCGCAGACAATACTTTTCTCAACATTAATGATTTACTTGAATGTGACTCCCCATTCGACATTATCAGCGCTTCAGATATTAATGAAAATGGTGAAATAGCGGCCACTGCTTTGGTTAGACAAGCGATACGTAACCCTTTAACACTTGAAGATGAAGAGATAGCAGAGGGTGAACAAACGGAACAAGAAGTACTCGTAGCCTTGCGTCTAGTACCAATCCCTGGTGGTGTCATTGACGACTGCACAGCTATTGATAATGAAAATAACCCGAGTACGGAAAGAAATGGCGCCGCATTCGGAGGAGGACTGTTGTTACTGACTCTATTGGGTGTTTTTAGACGAAAATTACGTAGATAAGCATTAACAAAATCCACACACTACTTAAGGTTATAAGGCGGCTATCACTAGTCGCTTTTTTGTTTGTCTTTAATCAATAAGCAAACATCGTTACTTCTCGCCCAATTCATAATAATCATATCTCATGAAGCGCTTAGAGGGTGCTGATCTTTTGTGTTCAATTTTACAACAGTTTATTTGTTTTTGAACAAGGCAGAGGCTGTGACGTGTGCTTGTTTCCCATGAATAGGCTCAAGATGTTGAAGCAACCAAAAAGTGTTTATTTAGAACGAAATTTGAACACGCTCTAGTATTAATATTCATTATTACCATTAACTATTAAAAATTAAATTTAATAAAAAAACGATTTATAACTTAATACTCTTTTTTTTCAAAAGCTTAACAAATGTCAATTGCGTCATAAAAATTTTTTAATTGAACTAATTATCCATAAGCACTATCACAGTATGTGTAGTTAATATAACTACGTTTTACCAAATAATTATTGGATGAGGTAATGAATTAATGAAAAGACAAAAACGCGATAAGTTATCAAGGGCACATGCAAAAGGTTATCAAGCAGGTATCTCGGGACGATCAAAAGAGTTATGTCCATTTCAGGCAAGTGAAAGTCGTTCAGAGTGGTTAGGAGGATGGCGAGAAGCCATTGAAGATAGAAACCAAGGATTAGCCCAGCGTTAGTCATAACATCATCTTAGAAGCCCCTTTCTGGGGCTTCATGTTATCTGGGAGTCGTTTGTTATTTAGAAATTAGTCGTATCCTGAAAAAGACCAACTTTTAAATCTTTAGCTTGATAGATATCCCTGCCATCAACATGTAATACTGCATCAGCCATTCCCATAAATAGCTTACGTTTTATCACTCGCTTCATGTCTATGGTGTAAGTCACTTTTTTAGCCGTTGGCAATATCTGTCCGGTAAATTTTACTTCACCCACACCCAATGCACGGCCTTTACCTGGACCACCGCTCCAACCAAGAAAGAAGCCGACTAACTGCCACATTGCATCTAAGCCTAAGCACCCTGGCATAACAGGGTCACCAGGAAAGTGGCAATCAAAAAACCAAAGGTCAGGGCGAATATCCAACTCTGCGATTATTTGGCCCTTATCATAAGCACCGCCACTATCTTTGATACTAGTAATACGGTCCATCATAAGCATATTAGGCGCTGGCAACTGGCTATTATTAGGCCCAAACAACTCACCACGACTACAAGCTAACAACTCTTCTCTACTAAATTTTGATTGTTCCATATTCTTATGTATGACCTTTTAAAATTGAAGGCGCTAATTTAGCGAACACTTGTACGCTAAACAACTCCGAACAGTAAATTTAGCAGTAAAAAAATAAAGATGACCGCTATACATAACGTATAAGTAGTTGTCCATCTGATGAGCCTCTACCAATCCTTAGAGCAAAGTCTGGCTGGTTGCCCCTTTACGTTTGTTAAGTAATCGACCATTTATGCGGATTGGTATTATTCTCGATTGGTATTACACTGAAGCTTCTCCGATTTCGGTATGCAAGAGTAATATGCCTAATACACTTTCAAAGAATGCAGAAAAACAAAAAAGATTTAGAGATAAGCAAAAGCAACTAGGGAAAAAGCATGTCAGAAGCTATCTAAGCCCTGAAGCAACTAAATGCTATGAAGAAATACAACAAGTCACACAATGGACGGACAATGATATCCTTAATAATGCGTTACGCATAACCTATGCAGCGTACAAAAAAGGCCAAATTAATCTTTTGAATCAGTGGCTTAAAAATAACGACTTATAAGTACAATTAAAAAATTACGATTTCTCAAAATAATGGTACAAATTACAAGGATTACCTAAACTACCTTATATAATATACATTCTTGATAAGTGTACGATAAAATTCTCTAGAGCTTCTTGGTCAACGATTGCTGTAGGTTCTTTATTAATGCTTTTCATATACTCGTAACTAGTAATAGTAAGTTTGGCTACCTGACTTGATGTTAACTTGAATCCATTTCTTCTACTAACTTGCTCAACAGTGACCATCGCATCCTCTAAACAAGATAAATCTATAGCCTTGTTTATGGGGGAGGGTGAATCGTTCCCTAAAGCCAACCAATTTAATGACTTGCCAGTTTTGTCGGCGATTTGAGCTGCTTTACTCAAACTTGGATCTGAACCATTCATATACTTACGGAGCAAAGCTTCGCTTACGCCTAGTTTTTGAGCATAAGCTTTGTGCGTTAAATCACCTTTAAGCTCGACAAGTCTTTTGGAAAATGACATTTAGGATCTTCAATAATAGTTAACAGTAACCGCAAAACTTTTTAATAGTTTGCCATGTGTACTTTGACACGCTCAATTATTCCCACAGTTTGCACGGAGGATAAAGCACTAACAAAACTATTGAAATACTATAGTACTTTCCTTTTTACTTCAAAGAATTATAGTTGATTTGAATGGCAGGCAAAATAAAATAGATACTATAGTTTCAATTGTTTTAGCAAGGAAACTATAGTATTTACTTAAGGCAAAGTGTTACTAAAAAACAATTCTTCTTTAAATCAGGAATAGTCAACTTTTTAATATAAAAAAACAGGAGAACATGAGAGATAGGGGTATCAGGTTAAGTCACCACTTTACTTGTCTTAATAAACTATGAAGTAATTTGATGACTTAGGAGTATTTAAGGATCAACTTAAACTTATGTGAGGAGCAAGAAAGAGTGCTTCATTAAAGCAATGACTCAAACAGTACAATTTTTAAGCCTTCTTTTTATCTAAATCAATGACTTTACCGCCTTCACTTTGCAAAAGAACCTGTGCCTGTATTCCTTTAAACAGCTTGCCGATATCATCCTTATTCTTAGACAGTAGAATAGAGATATCTTCAAGCATATTCTCCTCTAGCTCGATTCCTTTAGCGTTAAGGTACTCAGAAAGATTATCAGCGACGTCTAACATACGATCGTATTTTTCAGCTTCTTTCTTATCAGTCGTCACTAGCTTTTCGGCTCCTTTGTGTTCCACAACATACTTTGTAATAACAGCCATAACGTAAACTCTCTTTAAATAGACAAACTTTGATTGTCAATGATATTGGTAACATTGAATTCATAACTTAACAGTTAACTGTTTATATGTACAGTATTTGCTGTTGCTTCATTATTCATACTCGAAAGCAATTAAACAAAGATTCTTTATACTGAATAGATCTGTCAGCTTGGCATGTTTTAAATGATATTAGCTACAGCCTTTACCCTAAAAGCATCCATAAAAATCAATGACGAAATGGAATAAACACATCGCGTTTTATCATAATCAGTTAGTTGCTCGATTAGCATTTTACTCGTAAGTTGTTATCTCAGGTCGTTACAGGAGTAATAACTATGGTTGAACAATTAACCCTAGATGCTGTTGAAAAATTACCAGTACAGCAATCTTTTTTGCAGGAAAGCATGTTTGATAACAAGTTACTCATAATATACAAGGAACTTGAAAGCCATCTTGCGGATTTTGGTTTCACATCGTTAAAAAATTTTAGAGAACATATTCTGTCGTCATATGAGCCTCAAACTGTGCTTATGCAATGGCAGAGCTTATCAGCTAGGCGCTAGAGCGTGTTGATCTAGTATAGTCATGCCCTTTGATATTGGTTTAGCCCAAAGGGCAAGTTTCAATCTTTTACAAAAACACTAGTTTTTTCATACCCCTTGATACAAATACCTTTTGTATCAAGGTAATGACGCGTTATCATGTAAGCAGTACCCAACTCAACAAATCACTCAGGTTTCTTTCATAATGCCGAAAAGTGCTAAGACGATTAAGCAACGCGTCATGAGCTTAATTGATCTCATCGCAACGCCATTAACCGTGTCTCATTATATTGAATTAGTTAACCCACTGTGGGTATCTCATAACCTTCAAGCTCAAGTCGTGGACGTGTGGGACGAAACTAAAAACTCCCGTACATTGACTCTAAGACCTGGCCGTAACTGGCGTACACATAGGGCAGGGCAACACATTAGAGTGGGAGTACCCATCGATGGTAAGCAGTTCACCAGAACTTATTCTATCTCTTCTGCACCTGAAAGGCGTGACGGCTGTATTACCATTACTGTAAAAGCACTCAACGGCGGTCGTATGTCTAACCACCTTGTTAGGCATGTGAAAAAAGGGGCTTATCTACCAATAGGGCTTCCTCAAGGTGACTTCGTTTTACCTCAAGCTGCACCAGTATTACCTTTGTTCATAACTGCCGGCAGCGGCATCACGCCAATAATGAGTATGTTAAGAAACTATGCTGTTGTTGGCAATGTGCCGAACATTGTTCACATGCACTACGCTCCCCATTCTTACGATGTCATTTTCGGCAAGGAGCTCAAACAGTATGCTAAGAAGTACCCAGAGTTATATCACTACTTCCCGATCTTTACGCGTGAACTGGGTGAGTCAACATCAAGCGAGAGGTACTTTAACTTGCAACAAATTGAAGCTCATTGCCCTGATTGGCGTGAACGCGAGGTTTGGGCTTGTGGTCCTCAATCACTTTTAGATTCGCTTGAAAAGTTCTTTAAAGAAAACGACCGAGAGCAACATTTACATACCGAACGCTTCTTAGCACCTAAAGCTAAATTGACTGGTGATGAAAAAGGGGGGCAGGTGACATATAACAATCATACAATTAGTGCGAGCGGCACAGCACCACTGCTTCGTGTATTTGAGGATGCAGGGATGAATCCGGAGCATGGCTGTCGAATGGGTATTTGCCGCTCTTGTGACAGGACTCTTAAAACAGGTAGTGTAAGAGACTTAAGAACAGGCACTATTATCGATGAACCAGGAAGTGTCGTACAAATCTGTATTTGTGCAGCGGCTGGCGATTGCGAGCTTAACTAAAATGTACTTATTACATTGTCATAAGGTTGTTGGATAGAATGACAGAGAAAAGAATACCTGTAGCATTAAATAAATATGAAATCGAAGAGTTTGGCCGAGAACTCGATGAAATTTATGAAGAAACCATTCAGAGTTTAGGGGCCAAAGACGAGCGCTATATTAAAAGATTAATCATCACACAGAGGATGATGGCACTGGTATCTCGTTTGGTTATATTTGCTTCTCTCTTTTTTTTACCCACATGGCTTGATCATACTTTCACAAATTGGAATACATTCTACGGTGTGGCTGGCATAGGCGTGTTATTTCTCGCTATTTCGAAGATTTTAGAAAATATGGAGATCTCACATAACGTTTTACATGGGCAATGGGATTGGATGCGCCACCCAGAAATCAACTCAACGGTATGGGAATGGGATCATGCCAGCCCTGCTGATCAATGGAAAAAGACACACAATGTGGTTCACCATACTTGGACCAATGTTCTCTATAAAGATCATGATGTAGGTTATGGGTTATTGCGTGTAACGTCTGAGCAAAAGTGGGCACCTCGTTACCTTCTCCAACCGCTGTACAATGTTATCCTAGCTATCTTCTTTGAGTGGGGTATTGGCATTCAAGAGATGAATTGGAAAAAATTCTTTTCAGGCACAGCAGAACAAAAAGAACATTTTGGATTTATATTTAGGCGTTTTAGAGCAAAAGCTGCCCGCCAAATTATGAAAGATTATGTACTCTGGCCATTATTATCAGGTCCATTCTTTTTCTACGTTGCCGCTGCCAATGCTTTAGCCAACATTTTGCGGAACATTTGGACAAACGTCATCATATTCTGCGGCCACTTTCCTGATGATGTTCACGTTTTTAGGAAAGAAGATATTGAAGGTGAAACACGTTCCTCATGGTATTTGAGGCAACTGTTAGGTTCTGCAAACATTAAAGGCGGGCGACTTTTTTCAATCATGACTGGAAATCTGAATCATCAAATTGAACATCATTTATTCCCAGACATGCCTAGCAACCGTTATCCTCAAGTAGCGCCAAGAGTTAAGTCACTGTGTGACAGGTATGGACTCCCTTACAATACAGGTTCATTTATAAGGCAATATGGGACAACAACTTTGAAAATATGGCGTCTAGCATTCCCAGGTGGTGATAGGGTTTTATTAAACAAAACCCCATATCCGCCCATAGCGAATAAGAATCATTTACATACAACAATAGCCTTCGGATAAAGTTACTCAATCTTCCTTATCATGTAATTTTTATTTTCTGAAAAGCTAAAGAATCCTATAGTCTGATAGAATTGAGTCAGTTTTAACATAGCTGATGTTTCACAACCACAAAAGCCATCAAATTTCATTCCCGTAATCCATTCATCATGCTCTAATTTTTCTTGGTCCAATGAACCTTCAAATTGAAGTGGAAATGCTTTAAGGGCACACAATTGGCTATCACCAGCAAAGAGCCTAATTGCTTCATTGATGACTAAATTTGCTAAGCCTTGGCCTCTGAAATCAGGCAAAATCTCAATGCGGTCAACAATAAACAGATTACTACTCCAAAGCTCATCGTCGAGTGCTTCTGAAATCTCGTCTTTAAATTCACTCGAGTCCTCTATGTACAGTTCTGAGTATATATCAAACGTAGTTGCATGTTCATCGAATAACCAGAATGTACTTTGTCCATTTTCTATAGATGAATCAACATCAACAAAATAAAACGTCGCTTTTCCTGCCAGTTGCTTCTTATCATCCTCGGTATAGGTGGTAATCGTAGCGTCGATATTAGTTATCCATTTCCCATCATCGTGAGTCAGTGGTGAAGTACAGGCAAACTTTGTGTAAAAGTCAGTCAATTTCAGCTTTCCTATAGTTGAAATGTTTATCAATAAGTGAAAGGAGCAATGATTATTCAACCTTGCGATCTTTACCACTTTGAGCGCGACGTTTACGTTCAACTTGCACATAAACAGTATCGGTTGTCGCACTACTTGAGTGTCCCAGATCCTCAGACAAATCCTTAAGTGGCCTATCACGCTCAATCTCCATACTTGCTCCGGTATGGCGTAGATAATGGGTTGTCGCTTCTTTCAGTTTTTGTGCAGCCTCTAACCCTTGTTCTGACTTCATTTTGTCATACGCCACATCAAAAACTTGCTGAACTAACCTTGATATTTGTCTGCTCGTTAGGCCACCACGCCCACGTATTTTTTCAACTAAAATAGTTTGTTCACCTTTTGATGGTAGAGTGGAAAGCCCGCGCCACTCCCGATAGCGAGCAAGAAAGGTTAAATAGCCTTTAGGTACCGTAATATCCCTGATTTTCTTACCTTTACCATATGCTTTAAACCACCAGTTATTGCCTTCATCGGTCCAAAAATGGCTCATTAGCGGTATCCAATCCTGGCGCTCAGACAATTCGGATAAGCGTAAAAATAGTGTTTTCATTGTTGCGATGACAAACAAGTTTCGTTCATAAACTGCATCTTCATCTGCAAGCTCTACTGCGGTATCGAGTAGGTATTGCCATTGGTGCTCAGTTAACCGGCTGATAGTTTTTACTTGACTATCTTTTATCAGGTGCTTGCAATCACGTTTGGCTAGCGGAATGGGATTACCAAAGCAAACCTCTTCGTCAATCAGGTGTCGGTAAAAGGAGCTAAGCGCGACAAATGTCGACTCTAAAGTCTGTAGAGAAGGTTTGTATTTTTTTGGGTCAAGTATTCTGTCTTTATCATATTTTGGTGGCGTTTGCCTGAATGGTGTCCACTTAAGGTTTGAAGCAAAGTATCCGTTACTCAAACTAAATCGGTCGTGCAGCTGAGCGCTTATCCATTTACCTGGCGGAGCCACGCAAAAATCAATGTACCTCAAAATATCCGCTTTGCGTAAGTCATCGACTGGTTGCTTGTTAACCATGAATACCCAAAGTAAAAACTTTTCGATGTCATTTCTAAAACGCACATACGTGTGTTCAGATTTGTTACGTCCGATATACAGTAGGTAATCTTTCGCCCAGTGCCAGTGTTGTTTCATCCACGTTGGTTGATTGTCTAAGAACTCACAGAGCTGCGGATAGTCAGAAAGACTCAGATCAGTCAGTTCACTATAGGTTGGAAACAACGGCGTTGGTTTAGATATGGCCAAGATATATATAATTGTCTGTTAACGTGGGAATATTATAACTTACCCTTACATGCTATGTCTAATACTACACAGTATTAGACATAGCAAAGACTACATGTAGAAACTATAGCTGACCTGAGGTTTCTCCCCTAAATCCACATACTTCATTATTTCGCCCACTTTCTTTGCACACTCAAGAGTAATTGGTAAACGCCCGTCTAATTGCGTGTTGTTCCAGTTCATCTTGGTTAATCCAAGAATTTCCTCTGCAAGCTCCTCAAGTGACGAATCATTTTCAAACACATCAATCTTTAACGGATTTGGAATATATGCACCAGGATATGTCTGATAAAAATCTATGGTTCCTCGTGTGTATAGAATACCTTCACTTTCATTGATAGAAAGTAAAGTGCCTCTTACCGGTGGATAGTTTGAATCACTGAACAAACGCATGTCAGTGCTTGTTATCGAAACAAAGTCCTTTGCACTAATGCTTTTTTCCTCAAGCACACGATTAAATCCTTTAACCTCAGTATCTCTAAACTTCGAAGTCTTATGGATAACAATCCTTGCAGGCATGTGCATTAGTGCTTTACCATATTCTGATAATGCTGAGCTCAACAAATTATAGGCTTGTTGCTCAGACATATATGGTCGTTTATCATTTTTGTCTATTACAACGGGCGTTCCACGGAGAATGACACCGTGTCCGAATTCATCGAACACCTGAGCTAGGCTTGTGGAGATCGTTTCAC
>CAZXIN010000040.1:0-53072 GCA_964640795.1 uncultured Pseudoalteromonadaceae bacterium
CAGCCGTTCTGCTATTGTTTGCATAATTTGAACAAAAACATCGGAGTCAAAGCGTTGGATATTACCGAACTTTTAGCCTTTAGTGTCAAGAATAAAGCATCTGATCTGCATTTAAGTGCAGGATTGCCCCCTATTATTCGTGTTGATGGTGAAATGCGCCGTTTGAATGTCCCTGAGATGGACCATAAACAAGTGCATGCCTTGATTTATGAAATCATGAATGACGGCCAACGTAAAGAATATGAAGAAAACTTGGAAACAGATTTTTCTTTCGAAGTGAAAGGGTTATCACGTTTTAGGGTTAATGCTTTTATTCAAAATCGAGGTGCTGCTGCTGTATTGAGGACTATTCCGAGCGACATCTTGACGCTTGATCAACTTGGCGCCCCGCAAATATTTAAAGATATTATTAACCAGCCTACTGGTATTGTTTTGGTAACTGGTGCCACAGGATCCGGTAAGAGTACAACTTTGGCCGCTATGGTTGATCATATTAATGCGAGCAAGCGTGAGCATATCCTGACCATTGAAGACCCAATTGAATTTGTGCATCAAAATAAAATGTCAGTGATCAATCAGCGTGAAGTCCATCGTGATACACACAGCTTTAACAATGCACTGCGTTCAGCGTTGCGTGAAGACCCCGATGTTATCCTTGTCGGTGAGTTACGTGACCTTGAAACTATTCGTTTAGCGATTTCTGCAGCAGAAACAGGGCATCTTGTCTTCGGTACTTTGCACACAAACTCAGCACCTAAGACGATCGACCGTATTATTGATGTATTCCCAGCAGAGGAAAAGTCTATGGTGCGTTCGATGCTATCAGAGTCATTAAGAGCGGTTATCTCACAGACATTATTGAAAAAAGTCGGCGGTGGGCGAGTGGCCGCGCATGAGATTATGATTGGTATTCCTGCTATTCGTAATCTTATTCGTGAAGACAAAGTACCGCAAATGTATTCCGTGATTCAAACTGGTCAGCAACATGGTATGCAGACGATGGATCAGTGCTTACAACGCCTTGTTGGGCAAGGGCTTATTTCACAACAAGATGCGGCTGCTAAGTCTATTGATAAGAAGCCTCAATTTTAGGAATTGATACAATGCAATTAACCCCTTATTTGCAACAAATGGCTGAGCAAGGAGCGTCAGACCTTTTCGTGACTGTTGGATTTCCCGTTAGTGCAAAAATTAACGGAGAAATGACAGCACTTAGCCATGAGAAGCTCACTGAAGAGCAGGCATTAGCTTTGGTCCATGATGCAATGACGTCAAAGCAACAAAACGAGTATGAAGAAACCAAGGAATGTAACTTTGCGATAGCGCGAGACGGCGTCGGTCGTTTCCGTTGCAGTGCTTTTTGGCAACGCGATATGGCGGGCATGGTCGTTAGGCGCATTGTGACCCAAATCCCCAAGATTGATGACTTAGGTCTGCCGCGAGTTTTGGAAGATGTGATTATGTCGAAACGTGGATTGGTTTTGTTCGTGGGGGCTACAGGTACAGGTAAATCAACGTCTTTGGCAGCTCTTATGGGGCATAGGAATCATTCGTCCAACGGCCATATACTTACCATAGAAGATCCGATTGAATTTGTTCATGAACATGGAAATTGTGTTGTTACTCAACGTGAAGTCGGTATTGATACTAAGTCTTTTGATGATGCGCTGAAGAGTTCGTTGCGACAAGCGCCAGATGTTATTTTGATCGGTGAGATACGTTCTATGGAGATCATGGAATATGCTATGTCGTTTGCAGATACAGGGCATTTATGTGTCGCGACACTGCATGCGAACAATGCCAATCAGGCAATTGAACGTATCATGCATCTATGTCCCAAGGATCAACATGAAAAGTTGCGCTTTGACCTAAGTATGAATATGCGCGCTATTATCGCGCAACAACTTGTACCGACAAAAGATGGAAACGGTCGAGTCGCTGCAATTGAGATTTTATTGGACTCCCCGTTAGTAAGGGATCTCATTCAGCGTAATGAGATTGGTGCGTTGAAGGACGCAATGAAAAAGGCGAAAGAAGCTGGGATGCAAACTTTCGATATGGCGTTATATGATTTGTATAAAGCCGATAAAATTAGCTATGACCAAGCGATACATCACGCTGATTCACCGAATGACTTGCGCCTAATGTTTAAACTAGAGACGGAAGAAGGGACCAGTTTAGGGTCGTTGAGTAACGTTTCTATTGATATGGATTAGACATTGAAGTGCATTATCATAGCTAGAGGAGATTCATGTTAAAGCTATATTCTAGTGATGACCGATTCATTATTTTTAGAATCAAGGACATGCTTGAAGCTGAGGGGATACCTTGCTTTATTAAAAATGAATTTGCAATTGGTGGGATGGGGGATTTGTCCCCTTTTGATTGTTCACCTGAAGTTTGGTTAACCGATGAAGAATGGAAGCCTAAAGCTGAGGTGTTACTACAAGAAATCGTTGCGAGTGCTAAAGGAAAAGATGATTGGTTTTGTCCTTCATGCAAAGAGAAAAACGACGCGAGTTTTGAGATTTGTTGGCAATGTGGCCATGAATCATGACTTTTATTTTAATTCATAGATGCGCATTTGCTCACTGTCATACGGATTGGCATTAAAGGTAAGCTACGCGGCACTAAAAAGCCTTTGCTAGAGACAAAGGCTTTACAAAGCTTACTATCAATAACACTTACCAGACAATGAGATCGCATTTTGCTGACGCCTCAATATTCCAATGGCAAAAAAGGCCAACGTAAGCAGCAATAATGTGGAAGGCTCTGGCACTTGTGCTGGTGGCGTTCCTGGATTTGTTGGGGAGCCTGACACTGATACCAGTGGACTGTTGAGTGTAAAATCTCCCACCTCTACCGTGAAGTCTTCATTGGCTACACCACCTGGTAAAAAGGGTAAAACACCAGAACCAAGAAAGTCGACTTGCAGTGAAAAGCCGCCTTGTTCATTTCCTAGAGAGATAAAGGGGAAGCCCGGAGGTGCAGGGAAAAAGCCTGGTGGTTGTGCGCCAAAAGTGTGATTGTCTGTTGCTGAGTTGATGACAAAAGTGTCCCATCCTGTCGGGCCTGACAACAAGACTAAGTTCTCAAATAAGGTTCCATCCAGAGTGACAAACCAATGAAATATCCCTGAAGCAATGCTGTCGTTTACAACATTAAAATCTAACTGGTAAGTGTTGCCGCCAATAAGAGTCGTCTCTTGTTCAATAATCGCAGCATGACTATTCATGCTGAAAAGTAGCAATAAAGCACCTATACAGCCTTTGGTGTTTTTTAAGAATGAAGTTGATAGCTGTGTAAACACATGCTTCTCCTTAGGTTGTTATTTATTTTATGTAGCTAGAGCATTACAACCTTGATAAGCATTAATTACGCCAAAAATGTAAACCATTGTTTTTTAATGGTTTCAATGGTGTGGCTGAAAATGAATAAAGTGTAATTATAAAAATACCTGACACTATTAATTAAATAGTGTTAGGTGTTTGAATATTTTAAACGTGCTTTTTATATGCGCGAAATTCGTTTTAAGTGTTTGTATTAATTAGTAAAATAATGCTCATTTGCTGTTCCCTGCCTAGCTTGCCCCATTCGTATTATTGCTGAATGCTGGTGTGAAATTGCCATATACTGTCCCTATTGCCCTTTTTCTCATCAGTTAATGTAAAAAATGCTGACAATATAAAGTGCCTTATATTTTTTAATTTGATTATCTCTGCTTTTAATTCTTAAGGGTTTTAAGGTGTGTTTTATTTTTAACTAATAGTTCTTTGTAATATTAATAAAATTTACCTAATCTAATAGTTGGCTTGTCGCACCCAAAGCAAGTTCCAAAGTGCTCATTTAATGTTGGATTAACAAGAGGAAGACTATGTCACTTTTCAATTTTACGACTTTATCAGGACTTGTTAACCAAACTGTTCAAGTGATCGATGATCAGGAAAATTGCTGTGAACTTACCATAGAGTGTGTCGAAGAGACTTCTCCCAGTAACGATAAGTGGCATTCTTTTGCAGTGAATTACAAAGCTGAATCCGATGTAAGGCTATCTCAAGGAAACTACACAGTGACCCACCCTGATTTTGGTAAGGAAATGACATTTATTATACCTAAGGGGCCGGAGCACTATGAAACCCTGATTACGTGCGCGCGAGTTTGACTAAAACCAAATTTGGTTAGCAGATAGATGTGGGTGGTTTTTGTTGACCGAAAAAATGGGCAACGTGGCAGCTAAACAGTGCTTCGTTACCTCAATAATAATGTTGAAGAAGGAATCAAGAAATGGCTGAACCTTTTATCTCACAAATTACACTCTTTGGTTGCAATTTTGCGCCAAGAGGATGGGCAATGTGCGATGGACAATTACTCCCGATATCACAGAACTCTGCACTCTTTTCTTTACTGGGAACAACCTTTGGTGGAGATGGACGAACGACGCTTTCACTACCAGACTTACGCGGACGTGTACCGATTCATGAAGGTCACGGGCCTGGTCTTAATGACTACCGTTTGGGTGCTAAAGGAGGCACTGAGTACCACACCATGACCGTTAACCAAATGCCAGTGCACAATCACTCTGCCAGCCTAACAAGTGGTTCTGTCACTTTTCAGGCAACCACTGAAACAGGTGATTCTGCAACACCAAGAGCTAACGATTATTTAGCGACACCATCGGATTTGCCTGGGCAAGATCAGCCTGAGCATATTTATAAGGCTGGGCCTGCACCAGAGTCTCTGGTTAATCTAGGTGGGGTGACTACGAGTGGCGGTGTCACGGTGAATAATAACGGTAGCAGTCAAGCTTTCAGTATTCTTAACCCTTATCAAGTTATGAATTTCTGTATCGCGTTACAGGGTATTTTCCCTTCTAGAAGTTAGTCAGTCTTAGTTATTGCAGCCACTTTCTTCGGGCGGTGGCTGTGAGTTATTGAGGACTGTAACTTTAGTGATAACAATAACTTTTAAAAGGAATGATTAATGCAGTCTAGTATCCCGATTCCTGATGGGCTTAATATACGTCCAGCTGGGCAACAAGATAAAGGGTTTCTGGAGCGACTTTACAACAGCACTCGCGAGGATCTTAGATTACTCAATGCTCAACCTGACTTTATTGAAGCGCTCGTTGATATGCAATTTCAGGCTCAGCAGCAAGATTATGGTGAGCGCTTTCCCAATGCCATGTATTTTATTATTGAAAAGCACACAGAAGCTGTAGGCAGGGCTACACTGAATTTTAATGAAGTCGAGATTCGTATCGTTGATATTGCTTTTTTACCTGAGGCTAGAGGAAATGGGTTTGGTCAGGCGATTATTCAATCTTTCCAAGCTTGCGCTAAACAAAGTGCCCTGCCACTCGGATTAACTGTGTCTAACATTAACCAAATGGCCATTCGGGTATATCTCAAACTCGGCTTTCAAATTGACTCGAAAGATCAGCTTCATACTTATATGAGCTGGTATCCGCAAATCTTGTCTCAGATAAGAACCTAATACTTATTTCAGTAGTTTATTGTGGCCTATTTAATCGTAATAGACGGAGGCGTTAAAGCGCCTCTTGTATAACATCGTTTATCAAGAGAGCGCCTTTAGATGGCATTGAGTAGGTTAGTTAATCTGCAATTGAATCTACAAGAAACTTAGCAGCTATTTCAAGATTGGGGTCTTCTGGATCTGAGGTGCCTGTGACACCCACGATGCGGCCTTTTGCATCAACAAATACAGTCGTTGGTGTGCCACGTACATTGAATTCATCAAACGCTAATTCATCGCCCAATATCAATGTTTTGAATGCCATACCGCGCTTATCTAAAGCTGCCTGAGGAGCTGCGCCTTCATCTTCGCGGATACTGATAGCGATCATTTCGAGCCCTTGGTCTTTGTATTTGCGATAAACACGGTCAAGACCTGGTTGAAGCTTTTTGCAGTAAGGACACCAAGTAGCCCAAAAGTGGAGTATAACGGGTTTACCCTTATAATCACTCGACTTGACGAGTTCGCCAGCTTCATTACGAAGTTCCCATTCCGGCATCATCTGAAGCGGTTCTTCTTTTGGAAGCTGCTGCTCTTGAGAAAATACGTTGAAGGAAACTGTTAGAAAAACAAACAGGGCGAGTATTGCGCGCATAATGAAGTTAACTCTTATTTATATTTATCGTATAGACAGCAGTTTATTCGATAAACTTTCATGTGTGTATCTTTGTTTGATTAACAAACCGTGAAGGGAGTTTTACAGTAGAGATTCTATCTAGAATAGGTCATTACCCGTCGCTGAGTGATCAGTTCTCACGATGGGGTGGTATTATTGCTCCATCCAGCTTTGAACAATAATACAAGCGGATACGCTATCAATTTTTCCTTTATCGAGTTTTTTAAAACCACCGAGTTCGAATAGCTGCGCGCGGGCGTCTGTTGTTGTTAATCGTTCGTCCCAAGTTTCTACTGGCTTTTTAAATTTTGCATGTAGGCGGTTTGCGAACTTTTTAGCAGAGTAGGTAACTTGTTGATAAGTGCCGTCCATATTCAAAGGTAAGCCTACAACAACAATCTGTGGTTGCCATTCTTCAAACACTTTACCGATGATATCCCAGTTAGGAATACCATCAAGGGCTTTTACAGCATTGAGAGGTGTTGCTGTACCTGTGACTTCTTGACCTACAGCAATGCCGATGCTTTTGGTTCCAAAGTCAAACCCCAATACTGTCCGTGATCGTGCTTGCATCTTAGGCGTGACCTACGTTATCGGTCAATTGCCAGCTTTCAATACCAAGTTTGCGTAATGCTGTTTCCCATTTAAGATGGATGGGGGTGTCAAATAGAATAGACTCATCTGCTTCAACGGTTAGCCAAGAGTTTTGTTGTATTTCGTCTTCAAGTTGACCGGCTTCCCAGCCAGCGTAACCAAGGGCAGTGATCGATTTTGCTGGAGCATCATCATTGCCTAGTACTGATAAGATATCGGTCGAAGTGGTCACCATCAAATTAGATGTTAATTGTAGGCTTGAATCCCACCCTTTTTGCGAAGAGTGGATAATGAATCCACGGTCTTCGCTCACTGGTCCACCGGCTCTAACGATTTCTTTGCCTTTTTCTTCATCGATTGGGGTTTTTATGTCAACCTGTTTGAGCAATTCCAGTAAAGTCATGCCAACGGGCTGATTGATGACAATGCCCATTGACCCTTCTTTGTTATGTTCGCACATATATATCAGCGTGCGCTCGAAGTAGCTTTTTGCCAAGCTAGGCATGGCAATTAAAAAGTGGTTTTCTAACGAAAGCATTAAGTACTTATAGCCTAAGAAGCATTCAAACGTTTTTCGATAGCATTAAACAACATAGCGATAATATCGATGTCGTACTCTGCTTCAATTTCTCTGACACAAGTTGGACTGGTGACATTAATTTCTGTCACTTTGTCACCAATAACATCAAGGCCAACAAAAATAAGACCATGCTCGACCAATGTGGGGGCTATTTTCTCAGCGATCGCACGATCTGAGTCTGATATTGGCTGTGGTCTACCTTTTCCTCCAGCTGCTATATTGCCTCTAGTTTCGCCACCCTGTGGTAACCTTGCTAAGCAATAAGGAACGACTTCACCGTCAATAATTAATATACGTTTATCACCATCTTTTATCTCTGGCATATATCGCTGGAACATGGCATATCGATTGCCATACTCCGTCAATGTTTCCATGATGACGCCGAGATTATTGCCATCTGGTTTAACTCTAAAGATAGATGTGCCGCCCATGCCATCAAGTGGCTTACAGATTATATCGCCATGCTTTTGCTGGAACTCTCTGATAAGACTTGCTTTGCTTGTAACTAAGGTAGGAGGGATGAGATCAGGGAACCAAGAAGTAAATAGCTTCTCGTTAAAGTCCCTTAAACTTTGTGCTCTGTTTACAATAAGTGTGCCTGCCTTTTCGGCTAAATCGAACATATGCGTTGCATAGATAAATTCGTTATTTACTGGTGGGTCTTTGCGCATCAATAAGACATCTAGTTCACCTAGGAACGTTGTTTCTGTTTCTCCTAAAGTGAACCAATCAGTTGGGTCCGATTTTACCGACAATGATCGCATTTGCGCCATTGGGCGGCCTTGATCAAAATAAAGATCGGCTAATTCCATGTAAAATATGTCATATCCACGTGCTTGTGCTTGCAAAAGCATACCAAAGCTCGTGTCTTTCTTGATGTTGATGGAGTCAATTGGGTCCATCACTATGCCGAGTTTTATAGCCACTTTATTTCTCTTAGGGGATCAGTAGATGAATAAGTATCATAGGTAATGGCGAGATAGCAAAAATTCAAGGGGTAAGAGTGAGTTGATTTTTAGTATATAAATTTTGACGGAGCAAGAAGGTTGATGCCTACGGGCTTATGTCTTCAGCTGATATGCGACGATTGAGGGAAGCGAACCCTAAAGCGAACCCCTTGGCCTAAATCCGATTCACAATCTATTGTTCCTTTTAACAACTTAACAATTAGGTTGTAGCATACGTTCATGCCAAGGCCCGTGCCGCCCATACTTCTCCCTAAGGTAAAGAATGGCTTGTAAATATTATCGATTGTGTGTTGATTCATTCCTTTTCCGTTGTCGGAGTAGTCGAGGCAAAGATCGTTATCAAGGCGTGACATTTTAATACAAATGCGCCCGGCTTGTTTTTCTTTAAAGCCATGTATAGCCGAGTTCATAATCAGGTTTATTAATATCTGACTAAAGGCTCCAGGGTAACTGAGAATATAAAGCTCTGGTTCTACATCAATACAGAAACTTAAATTTGTATGTTTTAAGCGCGGTTTGAGTGACAACAGTATTTCGTTAATGTAATCACATACATTAAAGCGGCGTACGTCTGCGCTGTGTTGGTCGATAGACAATTGCTTAAAGGTTTTTATGAGTTCAGTTGAACGAAAGAGGTTTCTTTCAATGATAAAAGCGGCTTCATCTATTTCGTCAAACATCGAATCCAGCTCTGAACGTGTCAGTTGATTGCTATCAAGCTTTGCTCGGGTTTTTTGTTGCACTTCTTTTAGGTGTGAAATAGCTGTGACGCTAACACCTACTGGTGTATTTATCTCATGAGTTAAACTCGACATCATGATACCCAAGGAAGCCATATTTTCCATTTCGACCAGCTGTTTTTGAACATCATTACGTTGTTCTAACGCTTTACTCAACAGCTTGTTGGATTCTTCAAGTTCACGCGTGCTGACATCAATTTTCTTTTGGAGATCTTGTTTGGCTTTATGAAGCGACTCAATGTTTTGTGCTCGTTCGATAATAATAGCAGCGACATGCGCTTCTTTTTCTATAGTATCGAGGTTTTGTTCGCTAGGGGATATCGGGTGCTCAAAATAAAGAGAGAATGTTCCTAGTAGCTTTTTCGATGGCGATATAATCGGATAGGCCCAGCAAGCGGCTAATTTTGCATGACTCGCAATGGTTTTGTAGCGATCCCAAAAAGTGTCTTGGCGAATGTTAGCGCTGATAACCGGCTGCCTTGTATGAGCAGCTCTCGCGTTTGCACCTGCTCGTTCGTCAATGGCGAGTGAATACATGGCATGTGCATAGGTTGAGGGTATGCTAGGGCCGACAAAAAAACTCAGTGTATGTGATTCTTGGTCGCAAAGCATAATTGAGCACTTGACGCCTCGAATGGCATTTTCTAGTGCTGTGATGAGTTCGGTTAAAACAAGCGTTAAGCCTTCACCATTGACTAGGTGACTGAAAGCGCTTGCTCTACCAGCATCTATGGCACGAGTTTGTGTTACACGTCTATTCGTTAGCACAACCTCTGAAGGATTAATCGACAAGAAACTTTGCATGTTAGCGACCGTTATCATTCAAGTTCTAACTAGAGCCACAGAGTGGCTATGTTTACTTTCTAAACAATAACAGCTTTATGATGAAGAATAAATGTGTTAAAAATTAACCTAAATCTTTGTTTCTTAAAGGCTTATTGGTAATTTTTTACCCTCTTGCCATCTCTTTCTTGACCTAGTGTTTTTCAGGTTTGATTGATTAGAATGAAACTCCATTTACTTTAGATATCGCCGAAGTGACTCTGTAGAATAGATAGGCTTGTTAGTGCAGCTGTCTCAGTTCTGAGTATTCTAGGTCCCATGCTAACGGATTGATATCCTGATTCTTCAACGTAATACATTTCTTTTTCTGATAATCCGCCTTCTGGTCCAATCAACAGTCGAAACCCCTGATTTTGGTAATGAAGCTGATTAATTCTTTGTTCTGATTTGGGGGCTAACGTTAGCCTTAGTTGTTTTGTCGATTGTTTGACCCATTCCTGTATGGATGTCGCTGGATGTAGCTTTGGGATTTCATTTCTACCGGATTGCTCACATGCAGATATGATGATCTTTTCCCATTGTGTTTGTTTTTTTAACCAACGTTCCGGTGACAACTTTACAACACAGCGCTCAGTGATTATCGGTGTTATCTCATGCACACCTAATTCGACAGATTTCTGTATAACGAGATCCATGCGATCACCTTTTGATACGCCTTGTCCAAGATGAATCTGCAAAGGTGACTCTACCGACAAGCTTAATTTTGCATCCACAAATACAATAACTTCGCGCTTCTTGACAGAATCTAGGTGTGCAGAGTATTCGTTGCCGTCTCCGTTAAATAAAACGACAGGGTGACCGCCTTTTAGGCGCAAAACGTTTGCGATATGGTTGGCAGCGTCTTGAGTGAGTGCCACCTGAGTATCTGTAATAAGTGTATCAGGGTGAAAGATTCTTGGGATTTGCATAAAAAGCTAGTGTGGTTTTTTTGATAATGTTAACAGAACATGGGGCAGGATGTCGTCGTCGTGTTAATCTGTTTGGAAAACACTTTAGCTATAATTAGGTCGTTTATGTCAATGAAAATAACAAAGAAAACGGTTCTCTTTTCCCTACTTATCGTTGTCCTAGGCATCACTGCTTTGAATCTTAAATCAATTCACCGGCTCTATAAGGTCGTTACCTTGTATGATGAGGATAAGATTGTTGATAACTTCATCGGTATGCATGAGTTTTTCGCCTTTACGACGCTTCATGCTGCGGATACTCCCACTGTTTTGCCTGAAGCCCCGAGTGAACTGCCGACTTATTTTGAGTTTAATGGCAATAAAATCACGTTAACTGATTTTATTGAACAAAACCGGACAACAGGTTTGCTGGTTATAAAAGACGGCAAGATTGTGCATGAACAATATCGACTAGGGTTTAACGAAGACAAGCAGCATATTTCGTGGTCTATGGCTAAGTCGTTTATATCGGCATTATTTGGTATCGCGCTCGACGAAGGGCATATACAGAGTATTGAACAATCTGTCACGGATTACGTACCTGAACTTAGAGGTTCAGGTTATGACGGTGTGCGTATTAAAGATGTATTGCAAATGTCTTCAGGTGTTAAGTTCAATGAGGATTATGGTGATTTCTATTCAGATATTAACCGCTTTGGGAGGACAATCGCGTTAGGTCAGTCGCTTGATGAGTTTGCTACGACTCTAACTCGTGAAAGGGAGCCAGGAACATATCATCACTATGTCAGTATCGACACGCAAGTATTGGGTATGATTATAACGCGTGCTACTGGGGGCTCTCTTACTCAATATTTGCAGGAGAAGATCTGGGATCCAATGGGCATGGAGAATGATGCTTATTGGTTGAGTGATGATAGTGGTATGGAACTGGCTTTAGGTGGTCTTAATGTCAGTTTAAGAGATTATGCAAAGTTCGGTATGATGTATTCGCAACAAGGTATTTGGCAGGGAAAGCAAATTGTCCCTAAAGATTGGGTTGTTGCGTCAACGACAGCAGATGCTCCACATTTGCAACCAGGAGCAGACAACCCTTTGTCAGGCTCTGTGCATGGTTATGGTTTTCAGTGGTGGTTGCCTGTAGGGCGAGACGATGAGTTTAATGCACAAGGTATATACAATCAGTTTATTTTTATCGACCCCGATCAACAGTTAATCATTGCAAATACCAGTGCCAACCATTTATATAATGACAAAAGTCATCAATGGAATGCAAAGCATATGGCGATGTTTCGGGCTATATCGTCGCATTTTGCTAATTACTAAAGCAAAGTTGCTATCACTTTTTAATGGTTATTCATGCCATATAGGCAGTGCGTATAATAACGCTTGCTCAAGAGCTAACACTTACGTATAATTCGCGCCCTCAAATCGGCCGTTAATTATTTTAGTTCCTTGTCTCAAGCAGTTTGGCTGTGCTGTAAAAGACTACAACCCGTAAGGAGCACTTATGCGACATTACGAAATTGTATTTATGGCTCACCCAGATCAAAGTGAGCAAGTTCCTGGTATGATCGAGCGTTATACAGACATCATCACTAAAGATGGTGGTTCTATCCAACGCTTAGAAGACTGGGGTCGTCGTCAGTTGGCTTACCCAATTGAAAAGATTCACAAAGCACACTACGTGCTAATCAACGCTGAAGCATCTTCAGAAGCTATCGAAGAACTAGAAACAGCCTTCCGTTTTAATGACGTTGTTTTGCGCAACCTTGTTATGCGTACTAAGGGTCCTGTTACTGAGCCTTCGCCAATGGCTAAAGAAGAGCGTCGCGATGATCGTAGACGTGATGAGAAACCAGCTGCCGAAGCACCTGCTGCCGAAAAACCGGCTCCAGCTGCTGCAACTGAAGAATAAGGGGATTGATGATGAGCCGTTTTTTTAGACGTCGTAAATTCTGTCGTTTCACTGCTGAAGGTGTTACGGAAATTGATTACAAAGATACAGCTATGTTGAAAAACTATATCACTGAAAGTGGTAAGATTGTTCCTAGCCGTATTACTGGAACTAGCGCTAAATACCAGCGTCAGTTGTCAACTGCGATAAAGCGTGCCCGTTTCTTGGCATTGCTTCCGTATACTGATTCACATAAATAAGCCATTGGCGTAACTAAGAGGTAGTAACGATGAACATCATCCTACTAGACAAAGTCGCTAATTTAGGCGATTTGGGTGACCAAGTGATTGTAAAGTCAGGCTTTGCGCGTAACTTCTTGTTCCCGCAAGCTAAAGCTGTTCCAGCAACTAAAGACAATGTCGAAAAATTCGAACAACGTCGTGCTGAACTAGAAGCAAAAATTGCTGGTGTTTTGGCACAAGCTGAAGCGCGTGCTGAGAAAGTTGCTGAACTAGCTACTGTAACAATTGCTGCACCAGCAGGTGACGAAGGTAAATTGTTCGGTTCTGTTGGCACACGCGATATCGCTGAAGCAATTACTGCTGCTGGCGTTGACATAGCTAAATCAGAGGTGAAATTACCTACTGGTACACTACGTGAAGTCGGTGAATTTGAAGTAGCACTTCAAATTCATGCTGATGTAACAGCATCAATTAATGTAGTTATTATCCAAGAAGCTTAATTCTTCTTTAGTAATTACAGAGAAAAGCACTGCTTTATAGCGGTGCTTTTTTATGTTTGATAATAAGCTCAGTTTGCAAACCATGCTATTTCAAACTCTCCGTTTGTAGCATATAAGCCTATATGATCATTTTCCTTTAAATTAACTTGCAGTGGCGAATGCTGTGGAGCTTGCCCTTTGATTCTATCTATTTGAGCAAATACTTCTTCTTTGTATATTGTGAGAAAGTTAGCGTCCATTGCATGTGTAATTGCCCCAGTTCTTAGCACCAATCTGATGTGCTTGCCTGATTCAATAGCATCAATTAGTTTCTGTTTAGAGCCATTAATAACTTCATTACTCGGTTTGTGGTGATAAACTTTCTCCCATTCAGCTGCTGTCGCTACTGCCGAGAAAAAGTGGCAAGATAAAAGGATAACGAGGTAGCGCCAGACACTAACCCAATTCATTTTTAGTCTATGAAATTGACCCATGCTAAAATAACCCCCTTTGATAGTAAAAATAATTTTTTCCTGTTTAAACCTTCTTAATTTGTCTTGCGACATATATTCTAAACCAACTAAAACAATAATAATTGTTGAGTAAATGCACTTGGTATCAACAGAAAACATTGTAGCTGCGGAAGATAAATTTGGTGTTCAAACTGATGAAAGTCTAGTTCAGTCTGTACGTCAAGGAGATCAGCAAGCTTATCGTCAGCTTTATGATAAGCACTTAGGTCGCGTTTACGCTTTGTGCTATAGGCTTACAGCGGATAAAGGGTTGGCCGAAGATGCAACGCAAGAAGTTTTTGTACAGCTTTGGCAAAAAATAGAAAGCTATCGGGGCGATAGTAAATTTACTACGTGGTTACATAGTGTGGCTTCGAATATTACGATTTCCTATATACGTAAACAGAAAGGCTGGTGGAAGAAAATGTTTTCCATCGAAGACTCTGAAGTGATGCAGCACAGCGCAGAGGAATCAGTGGGGAGTATTGCTTTGGATGATTATGTTATTCGGCTACCAGAAAGAGCGAGACTCGTGTTTGTTTTGCATGCAATCGAAGGGTATCGCCACGAAGAAATCGCCACGATGTTGAATATGGCTGTTGGGTCAAGTAAGGCACAATTTCATCGTTCAAAGCAGTTATTAAAAGAGTGGATGGGATATGAATAACGAACAATTTGAACAACAACTCCTAAATGACATAAAGAGTTTACCTCAAGAGTGTCAGCCTGAACGCGATCTATGGTCAGGTATTGAAGTCGCTATCAGCCTGAATAATAAGAAGGCTAGTTCAAATGGTGTTGTTGTTGCTTTTGATAAACAACCTGTTTGGTATGCCATGGCTGCGTCATTTTTTGTCATGGCAACGTTTGCATGGTTCAACTGGAGCGGCAGTCGCTTAGTTGAGGTGAATGAGGCCTTTATCGCACAAATGGCCTTGGAACATGAGCAGCAAAAGTCTGCATTATTAGTGAGATTTGAAGACCAACCAGCGTTGACAGAGAACTGGCAACAACAATTAAAAGAGTTGGATGAAGCAGCCAGTGCTGTGAAGAAAGTCCTTTTGCAGGAACCAAATAATATTGCGTTGTTAAAGATGCTTCAGCATGTGCATCAACAACAAATTGATTTAATAGAGACGGTGCATTCATCGAAATGGACACAAATCTAGCTAGTTTATTAGGGGTAGTAAAAATGAAATATTCAGGTTCATTATTAGCTTTGACATTGGGCTTTTGCTGCAGTGTCCCAGCGTTGGCAGGTCAAAAGGTTGATGAGATTCTAGATGCGAGTAGCGATGGTCGAGTAGAAATAGAGCACGTTACTGGAAATGCGCAGATCAAAGGGTGGGACAAAGATAAGGTTAAAGTTGTTGGCGAGCTTGATGATAGAGCTGAAGATTTCATTTTTAAACGGAATGGAAACAATATTCGAATAGAAGTCGAAATGCCTAATCGCCTTAGGAATAGTAGTCGTCATGATGGTGATATCTTAACGATATGGGTACCAGAGAACAGCCGAGTAAGGTATTCGTCTATTAATGCAGAGGTAGAAATTAAAGGGGTCCATGGCGGAGTTGAGGCGGAAACGATTAATGGTGGTATTGATGCCGAAGATTTAAAAGGACGAATTCGGCTTGAGTCTGTTAATGGTGATATAGAAACGCAAAGCCTCGCTGGTGCTGTAAAGATCGAGACCGTTAATGGTGATATTGATGACAGTGGTTCAAAAGGGGATAAAATATTCTTGAATTCGGTGAATGGCGATATTGACATGGCCAGTGAAATCAGTGACGTGAGTATAGAAACAGTCAATGGTAATATGGATCTTATGCTAAAAGACATTGAAGCCCTAAGCCTTGATACGGTCAATGGCGATGTTGATAGTCAATTAAATTTGATGAAAAGCGGAGGTGTTCGGGCGAACTCTATCGGTGGTGATATTGATTTGTACTTTCAGTCGGATGTCTCTGCTCGCTTTGAGATACAGTCTCACGCCGGTGGGAGCATACGCAATAATTTGAGCGATGATAAAATGAGGAGAGCTAAGTATGGGCCTCGCCGTTGGTTGGAATTTAGCCTTAACGGCGGTGATGCAAGTGTCGACGTTTCAACCGTTGGTGGTGATGTGACATTGTCTGAACGTTAAATTAAACACCCTCTATAATAGAAAGCAGCTCTTATCGAGCTGCTTTTTTTTTGAAATTCCCTCATAATAGGTACTGAATAGAACTTAAATACAAAGACAATGTTGTGGAAATAGTCTCGCAAAAAGAAGTCGATAAAAAAATTGAGAAACTAAGGGTCCCCCCTCACTCAATGGAAGCTGAACAATCTGTTCTTGGTAGCATGCTAATCGCACCGGATTCATGGGACAAAGTAACCGATATTATAATTGAGACTGACTTTTACAATCGCTCCCATCAAACTATTTACCGTGCCATCATGCGTTTGCTCGGTTCTAACCAACCAGTTGATTTAATTACAGTATCAGATGAATTAGAAAATACTGATGAATTAGAGCAGTCCGGTGGTTTTTCGTACCTTGGCGAGCTTGCTAAGAATATTCCTAGTGCTGCTAATGTTGTTGCTTATGCAAATATTATTAAAGAGCGGGCTATCACACGCGAATTAATTGGTGTTTCCAATGAGATTGCCGAAGTTGGCTATAGCCCTGAAGGGCGGGGTGCCGCTGAGATTCTTGATTTAGCTGAAAGTAAAGTTTTCGAAATAGCAGAAAAACGAACCAGTAAAAATGAGGGACCGCGCAATATAGAGTCTGTTCTAACCAAGACGATTGACAGGCTTGAAGCACTCGTTAAAAACAACAAAGAAATAACGGGTGTTTCGTCAGGCTTTACTGACTTGGATAAAAAAACCAGTGGCTTACAGTCTTCGGATTTAATTATTGTCGCCGCTAGGCCTTCTATGGGTAAAACGACTTTTGCCATGAATTTGGTTGAAAATGCGATGATGATGGAAGAAAAGCCCGTGTTGGTTTTTAGTTTGGAGATGCCGTCTGAACAGATCATGATGCGTATGTTGGCATCACTTAGTCGAGTAGATCAAACGAAAATTAGAACGGCTCAATTGGATGATGAAGACTGGGCACGTATTTCCAATACAATGCGTATGCTTAAAGATAAAGATACTTTGTATGTTGATGATTCGTCTGCATTAACACCGATGGAGCTGCGTTCACGTGCACGCAAGCTAGCACGAGAGCGCGGCGGTATTAGCATGATTATGATCGACTACCTTCAATTGATGCACGTACCCGATAAAAGTGACAATAGGACTCTCGAAATTGCAGAGATTTCACGCTCGCTTAAAGCATTGGCAAAAGAGCTTGAAGTACCTGTTATTGCTCTATCGCAGCTAAACCGTACATTGGAACAACGAGCCGATAAAAGGCCTGTTAACTCAGATCTACGTGAATCGGGTTCTATTGAGCAAGATGCAGATTTGATCATGTTTATTTATCGTGATGAGGTTTATCACGAGAACAGTCAAGAAAAAGGGATAGCGGAAATCATTATTGGTAAGCAGCGTAATGGTCCGATAGGTACGGTACGCTTAACTTTCCAAGGGCAATTTTCAAG
The DNA here is from genome assembly GCA_964640795.1 of uncultured Pseudoalteromonadaceae bacterium. Taxonomy (GTDB): domain Bacteria; phylum Pseudomonadota; class Gammaproteobacteria; order Enterobacterales; family Alteromonadaceae; genus M269. Next base: position 17,508 of record CAZXIN010000040.1, read on the forward strand.
ATTTGATAATTATGTCGGGCCAGCCTTTGATGATGAATACTAGAGCGTGTTGAATAACCCATAAAGTGACATTTTTGAACCATAAAGCTACATTCTAGTTCATTATTCTATAATGCATAAATAATGTACAGCCATGTGATAAATTTACAAATGAGGCTATATGTTATAGCAGGAAGAAAAGTCACAATGTAATAATATTCGTCACCTTGCTAGTTTTAACATAAACTCTCATGAATACTAGCTTCGCTCAATTGGTTATAGTATTGATGTAAAAGTTAAATCATATATTGTTAATTTTTGATTTAGCATAACTATCAGGCCCCTGTTTACTAAGAAGTAAAGTTCAACAATCGGACTACTTCAAGGGGGGAAAGCTAATTTGAGTTTAAGTGAAAAATCGCTATGGATCATAGGTGAACGATTGAGTTGCCGACAGGAAGTCAGAGTTAAGGCACTTTAAAATTATTCACAAATATTATGAAGTCCTACCTTTATCCAAGGTTCTTATAAAGCTAGCTGAATGTTTGCCGGGATGGGGGTAATAATCAAGTCAGTTAAGTCGTTTACTCTCCAATTGTAATAGCATTCAATAGGTGGCGGTCTTGGAAGCATATCATGTCAACATAGCTAATGTTGGCCTTAAACTTATATAGGAAAAAGGGTTGTATAAATTAACGATAACACTATTCGTTTATTAGGTGTAGTGTCTATGTCTAATCATGTAAATTTGGTGTTGTATATGGTGTTTTATGTCATAAATGTATGAGTTTGTATTTAATGTTTTTAATTGTAATGTTTTTGTTTTGAAGAATTGATCTTATATCGAAAAGATGACTTAATTTGATAATTGTTATTCTTAGAAATGGAGAGTATTACATAGCATATTTAAGTTATGTTTGTACTGTTAAGAGTTGTTAGCTTCAAGTTATTTAGACTCACGCTCTACTGAATTTTAGGTCTAATTGTTTGTGTGGAGTGCTCGTTAAAGCGACACTGTTACTATTGAAAAAAGATACTTTGATACCTTCGTTTATTATCATCAATGATTACTGAAAAGGAGGTTTAGGTATAACCTTTTGCTTAACTAAAATTAAAGTTTACTAAGGAATTGATAGGGTACGATAAAAATTATCTATGATTCGTTCTCTAATGTAACTATTAATGTATTACTTAGGAGTTAAGCTCTGAAATATTTGTTCATACGAGTATACAGCACAATTGTTTTTGGCTGTGTAATTGTATTTTTCGCTTCTTACTTTGTATTAGATTCTGTCAACCAATATAGATACAAGGCACATCTTGAAAGAACACTGTCTGGTACTTTTTATCTATTGCGCTCAGGCGTAGAAAGGCAAGCACCTGAAAACCGCGATAGGTGGTTAGAACTAGTCTCCTCACTAATGAATGAAGATATCGGCTTCTTTGACGTTAAGCTAAACGATAAAGAAAAGCTGCAACATTTTTCAATATTCTCGTCTCGCGATGCTACAGGACAAAAAGACAGTTTTATCTTTGAGCACAGGTTAAGAAATGATGATTACAAGTTAGTGGTAAAAATTGAAAGTTTAACTGAGCAGGTTATCACGACCACAGCCTTCTTATTACTTAATGAGCTAGGAACTTATAGTGTTGGAGAACGCCAAGAGCGCTTTAATGAAATAACGAGTCATTTTTCATACCCAGTATATCGGTTAGCCAGTTCCGAGATTATATCCGATATTCGCCAACTAGAACGTTTAGGGCGTGGAGAATCCATAATTGAATGGGAGAAAAACTTTGGTCGGAGTTTGGCAGTTAATGTATATACACCTTGGGGAAGTACGTCAGATGTTTTAGCTTTAGGGACAATCCCATTTTTTGATCCTTACCCACCGAGAATCATGTCTTCTTTCTTAATGTTAATGCTAATAACAGTAGCTTTAAGTGTTATGTTTATTATAAAACGTTTTGCGACACGTATCCATTTATTGCAGGATCAAGTTGACGCTATTAGCCCTACCAATGATATTAAAAAAAATATAGAAAGCCATAATGACGTAATTGTTCAGTTGAATCTAAAGATCAATGAAATGGCACAAAGAATTCAAAACCTCTTAAATGAAAAGGGCGAGATGATTCGCGGAATATCTCACGATTTGAGAACTCCAATTGCTAAAATTCACTTCAGGATTGAGACAATTGCAGCACACATAGGTAGTGAACATCCTGTGCTAAAGGGATGTAAAAGTGACTTGAATCAGCTTAATCAACTGATTGATGAGCTTCTAACTTACGAAAAAATATCCACAACTAAAATCGTGAATTTTGAACCCTTAAATCTAGTAAACCTTGTCAACGAATTACTCGACAGTACACGCCTTGTTAAACCAAATATCAATATTAACTTTAGGTATGAGCAGTCTCTTCAGTTTTATTTTGATGGTAATAAAGCGCTAATAAATAGATTGCTAGAGAACTTACTCAGCAATGCTTCCAAATTCGCCAAAAGTGAAATTAATGTAGGGCTAAGCTTCGATAACTCAATGATTAAGCTAACCGTTGATGATGATGGTAAGGGGCTTGATGAATCGTTAATTCATAAGTTGTTTAATCCTTTTTTTCAAGGAGATTTGAGTCGTTCAAGTGAGAGACAAGGTTATGGGCTTGGATTAGCAATTGTAAAGCAAGTCGCTAAGGAACATTCCGCAGAAGTAACAGCTAAAAACAACAACTTGGGAGGTGCAAGTTTTTCCGTTAGCTTTCCTATCAATAAAACTGTACTAGCTGAGGGTAGTGCATGAAGCTCAGGAGTTTTCTATGGAAAGTCATCTTGTTTATTAGTCTAGTTTTTTTTGTTTTTGTGGCTAGCGCTTCAAAAGCTCCTGAAAAAGAAAATGACGAGAAGTCCCAAAATAATGAGAAGAATAAAAGTAGCGGCAAGTCAATTGATTGGGGAGGTTGGGAAAGTGCAGAGTATGGAGTTGGGGTTCGTGGGGCATTGCAGAAAGAACTTAATCAACTTGACAAAAGTAATTTGCTCAAAGATGCAACAGGTGTTGCTTTGGGAAGCGCAAAAAGGAAAGGGGATAAAAAAAACAAGATAAAAAAGCCGAAAGATATACGTAAAACGATAGAGCAGTTAAAGGCGATGGAAGAAAAATTAAGAAGAGAGTTAAATAATGATTCTGAGTTTTAACCAAAAAGCTTGTTCAGTAGAAAAAGATACTGAGACTCACATAATATTTGGCACACCTAGAATTTTTCTATTTGTATTTTCCATTTATTTCATCTTGTCCACTCGTTTAGTTGCGCAAACAATCTTTGATCCAGAGTTTAAAGAATCTCTTAAACATATTCAAAATTATAATTGGGAACTGGCTAGAGTGTCCTTAGAGAATCAACTATTGGAGAATCCTAATTGGCATAGGGCTAGGGTCGAGTTATCTCAGGTTTATATTGAAGTTGGTGAGCCATTATTAGCTCTTGAAGAAATTGAAAAAGTCTTAGCTTTTAATGCACTTCCTATAAATGTCAGGCTAAATGTAGAAAAGCTGAAAGCCGACGCTGAGTTTTTACTGGTTGAGAAGGTTGAAACTGAAGAACACCTGCCTTTTTCTAACCATAAATTTAAAGGTTACTTAACAGCAGGTTTTGGTATCGATAGTAACGTTAGTCTTAATTCTAGTGACTTTTTTTTAAACGATCTTGCGCTTACTGAGGGGGTAATAATTCTTAGTAGTGATGGTGAACTATTCCTGCGTAATGATGGGGATGTTTTTAGTATTGACGGTGTTCTTCAGACAGAGTTTCAGGAGAGTCCCAGAAACGAAGCAGAATTTGAAAGCTCCTTTGATGAGTTCCGTTTTCAAATATCTCACCGCTATGATCATGAAAATGAAAATTTAATCTGGTCGAATACACTTTCAATAATTGAACAAAAAAATGATGAGTTCAGTCAGTTTGAGAGACGACAGCTAGATATAAATAGTGGAATTGATTGGTCATTGAGCGACAGTCTTATGGTAGGAACGAATATCAACCATCGACTACTTAAGCGAGGTGAACAGAAGCAACTGACAAATACTAAACTTGGTATTTCCGTGGCTTTTCTTAATCGGTATGGAAATTGGAAAATTGGTTCAGAGGTTTCACATGCAGAATATGAGGACTTCGCTTTTGTTGAATTTGGTGATTTTATTGATGATGGTGAATTCGGTATTTTTGATACCCTGATATCCACTCTAGACGAATTTAATAGCAATACATTGAACTTGTCTAGCCAATGGTCTCAAGCTTATTTTGATGATCGCCTCTTTATACTCGGTAGGGTCGAGTATTTGAAAACGAACACTAGTGATAATTTCGACCATACAGCCTTACGTTATTCTGCAGGCGCAATATTTAACAGTTCGCCAAAATGGACGTGGCAGTTATACATGTCTGCTTTAAATGTGAATTTTAGAGAAGCTCGAGTATTCAGTGATAGATTTGCTGACGCTGGAAAGTCTTTGCGTCTAAATGTTACTTACAGTTTAAATCACTATTGGCAATTTCTTATCGATCTGGAGAGTAGTGAGAGAACTACGGACATATTTGGTGGACTTGAAAGCGATAAAACAATTGGAAAAGCCAGCATAAAATTTAACTTTTAAATTGGGGTAATCATGATATGGAAAAATATAGAATTTTAATTGTGGAGGATGATAAAGATTTAGCACTTCTTACTGCAGAGTTTTTTGAACAATTTGAGTTTGAGTGTCAAATTGAGCATGATGGCGAGGTTGCTATTCAAAAGATTGAACAAACCTCACCAGACCTTATTCTTCTTGATGTTATGTTGCCTAATATGGATGGGTTGAAAATTTGTCAATATATTAAAGATCGCTTTCAGGGCAAGATTATTATACTAACAGCGAGAACTGATACTATTGATCAGGTGCTAGGTTTAGAGCTTGGTGCTGACGACTATGTTTCAAAACCCGTAGAACCTCGTTTACTCTTGGCGAGAGCTAGAGCTGTTTTAAGGCGAAGTTTTTATAAAGCTGAAACTAATCAGGGTGTTATTACTTTTAATGATATTGAAATCGATAAATATAGGAGAGAAGTATATAAGAATAAACAGTTAATTGACTTAAGTTCGCCAGAATATGAACTTTTTAGCTTATTAGTTGATAAGCGAGGTGAAGTCGTTGATAGAGATCAGATTTTTATGCGGTTAAAAGGCGTTGAGTATGATGGACAAAGTAGACAAGTGGATATTCACATTTCTAACATCCGAGCTAAACTAGACGATGGAAGCTTAAATACATGCTTGATAAAAACGATACGTTCAAGGGGGTATATGCTGGTCGAGCGCTAGTTTTATAGCTGCTAAGAAAATTCAACTATGGTTTAAGGTGAGCCATGAGGCTTTTCAACCTTATTGTTTTTTTTGCCCCTAATATTTATACGACAGTAAAAATCAATACTGTTACTGATCACTGCCTGTTTCACTTTTCGCAATCTTGAGTAATCTAATTTAGGTTCCGATTTTTTTGAGGTCATCAATACACATGACCTGCAGTGTGACGAGATTACCCCATTATCAGTCCTGCTGAATATTTAGTTTAAGTGTAAACATTTTAAAAATCTATGGTGACATTCTAGATTAGGTTACAGGGGTAACTAGATAAGGTTGAGTAATCTCGGTTCAGGTAGATTTTATTTTATGCTTTAAACTACCTAACGAAATATCCATATGGAGAGGTTTCCAGCTCTCATAAAATTCAAGACCTTTGATAGCTTTAGATGCAATAGCTGGTTTTTTTTAATTAAGTAACGATATTTGTTTAAAAATATTTTAAATTTTTAGTGTTTTTTAATGAAAGTGCTAAAGATTTTAATATTTCTTTACTTTAATCGGCTTTGCAGTGAAAAGTAGCATACTGGATTGTTGAGTAGTGTATGTGAGTGTAATTTTCGCCTTTACTAAATAACGTTATTTACAAGGTATAGCTTTTCAGCTTTCTTTGGTGTTGCTATGGACAGTGCTTAGATGGTTAATTAATGTTAGTGACAGTATCGATTCCATTGAAGTAGTGTTTCATACTATTCTTCTACTCCGTGATTTTATATAACAGTAAACTCACTATAGTTTTTCTGAACCTTCGTTTGACTATTTTTCGTCGAATTACTTCATAATTACGCTGCTAAATTTCAGGTTATATACAAAAGCATACAAAGCTATACATATTTTTTATTTTTTTTGGCTATTTTATTGTAATAATTTTTTTGGTGAGTCGGTGATTATGGCTTACGATTTTTAAATTAATCGTGTTGGAGATAATTTTGAAGAAACTAACTATTAAACTGTTGCTTATTAACTTGAGCTTAAGTTTTGGAAGCATAGGTATTAGTTATGCTACCACTAATGAAAGTCTGCAAACTAATATTATGGTTGAGAGGTCGCACGCCTGTGTTATCGCAAAAGCGATATCGTCTGAAGGCGAGATCATCAACGGCCAAACGTATACAAGGACAGAGTTTGAAGTAACTGAAATCGCATTTGGTAATGTAAATGAAACGATATCTTTGTTGACACCTGGAGGAGGTTTTCGAAAAGGAAAATTGAAGATTTCTGAGGTTGTACCTGGGGTATCAAGTTTTACTGCTGGCAGAGATTACTTTCTTTTCCTAAAAGCTAAAGAAGATGGGAGTTTTATATTGACTGATTACGGTCAGAGTCGCTTTGTTGTTAATGACAATATCGTTTCGCTACCTGAATCTCTTGGGGGACGAACGATGACAGAGCAAGTGATTGAACAAGTTACCTCACTCAGTACAAAACAATAAATACAGATAATCGGTAGAACAAAAATATGAAAAAAATTAAGTTACTATTATCCGCAGTATTAGGAACGAGTATATCCAGTATCTTAGCAGCATATGCATTAGCTTCAGGTCCGGGGAGACAGCTTGATATACAAGCAAACTTTGGGAGGCAAGTAATTGATTTGCAGGAGTCAGATCTTATAGGAATATCTTGGGATGCTAGGTGTGCGAACGTACAATATACACTCAACACTTCGTTAACTGCCAATCAAGGTTCGCAACTCGAGATACCTCTTGAAGAAGTTAGAGAAATATTTAACCAAGGGTTTAAACAGTGGAATAGCATCCGTAGTTCGTTCATTAACATGAGAATTGTGGCGTCGGTAGACTTAGGAGATCGGCCGAGGCAAGCCTTTGATTTTATTAATGAAGTGACTTTTACAACTGAAGACGGTTTTGGTGCGCTAGCTAGCTCCCCTTCAAGCTCTTTGCAAGAAGACGCTACATTTGTAGCTGGGGAAGATTTAGATGGTGATGGCGATCCTGACGTATTTGATCCAGCACAGGTAGGAATCAACACTTGTACTGATATTGATCAAGATGGCGATATTGAATGGCCCGCTGGCGATTATAAGGCTGGGACAATTATCGATAACGACATTCAGTTCAATCGTGAAGTCATGTGGGAAACTGAACCGCAGAATACTGAGCAGTCAAATGCCAGTGTCGACTTACTGGCGGTTGCAGTTCATGAATTTGGCCATTCACATGGCCTCGCACATTCTGCTGTCAATCAAACATCTAGAACTGATGGTGATGGTGCAACGATGTTCCCGTTCATTGATCCAGATGATCATGTTTCTGAATTGCAGACTCGTCGGCTGCATACTGATGACATTTCTGCTTCTGCATTTATTTATCCTGAAGGTTCTGCGCAGACAGGTATTGCGGCACTGCAACGAGGTGATATCGACTTCACTAGAAGATTTGATGTTCTAAAAGGAAGTGTAGTTAACGGGCAGACTAATGATCCTATAGTTGGAGCAGTTGTTCAAGCAGTTGATAGCTTCGGACGAGTTATATCATCAACTATTAGCGGTGAGGCTCGTGTAGAGATTGTTGAAGAAGAAGGTTTTGGTGTCTTTGATAGTTTTGTTTTTGAAGAAGTGGTTCCAGTCAATGGTGATTTTGTTTTACCGGTGCCCAAGAATAGAAATTATGCTGTTAAAATTACGCCATTAGATGGTCGCCCTGTTGCTCCTGCTCGCGTAAGTGAGACCGCTAGAGCTATTAGCGGAACGCCACTTTTTACTGAAGAATTTTACAATGGGAAGCGAGAGGCTGCTATCGAACCTGATCCAAGCGACGCAGTTAGAGTTCGTTCATCTACTCGTCGAGCGCAAAGCATCGATTTCCTTATCGGTGAAAATAGGCGTTTTAGAAACGCAGGTTTTTTTACTGATGGAGATGCGCAACAGAACCTATTGTTACCTTTTGTAGAGAATGCAAAGTTTGCGACATATGCTGAGCGTTTTGATGGGCAAGAGGTTTTGGACTCACTCTCAAGAGGCTCAAGGTTAGCTAGTACTATTTTTTCGACAACTTCTGAAGACCCTTCGGTTGTTTCAAACTTCAGAAGTGTTGACTTAACTCTTGGTAAAGTATCCGATGATGGTACGGTAAATATCTCAATGACCATTGATCGACAATTTTTTGTGACTGCTAATCAAGAAGATGCCACTCCAGTAACATATTCGCGCCAAGCTCGTGTTAATAGGATAATAACCCAAGCTTTACAGAGGGATGCGGAACTTGATGTATTCGTTGTTATAAACACATTACCTTATAGAGAAGGACCAAGTGGTGTGCCTAATCAAATAATTGGAGTTGATAGATTGACGGGCACAAACTCTTCATTTCTCTCTATAAACAACGGTCCTCTCGAGCCATTTAATGCTGGCACATTTGACATCGCCCTTGATTTGTTTTTTGACCCAGAGTCTTAACCTCTGAACTCTATGTGTCAGAACTCCCAATGTCTGACACATAATTTTTAGTCATCTGCTTTGGTGTTTTAAGTTCTCGTTTATGTTCGGATTTATCTGAATGGGATATTCAATAACCTTGCTCTGTAACCAAATCTATCATTTCCTATTTGAACTCTCTTTAATAAGCCCTTGAATTAATGACCTCTCCTTTGGCTGATTGATTAACGTTATCTCAAATCTAAAGTGTCAAGCTGAAGTTAGATCGGAATTCTTATTATCTGCTTTGTTAAACAAAACAATAACAAAACACAACAAAATACAGACATTCAATACAATTCAGATATGTAAACTAGCCACAGTTACTTTTGAACTCATAACGAGTGATTTTCGAAAAATATAAAAAAATCAAATATTAGGAAAGAAATACTATGAAAAAAAAAGCTTTATTGACTAAATTAAACCTTGCCATGTTGTCAACGGCCATACTTTTCTCGGGAGCAGCCTTCAGTCAGGGGTTTAGTTTGGATGATGCAAATACAGAGTCCTCGTTTCAAATCATTGACCAGTTTCCTGTCGACCTTGAAAATAAAGTTGTTGTTGGGGCTTCGATGAGTTTCACATTTAACCAGCAAATTGCTGTTGGCAGTTTTAATGATGAGAATACCATTTCTTTGATTGAAAGAGATACCGGGAAAGTGGTTTTAGGTGTTTCAAAACTGATAGGTAACGATACTATCCAGTTTACACCGAGTGAAGAACTGAATCATCAAATGTTTTATGTCATTAGTGTGTCTAACGAACTTCAATCGCAAACGGGTGAAATATTTGCTGGTCACTCTTCGGATTTTGCTACGTTATTTGATATTGGTAATACAACACAAGAGACAATCAATCAATGTGGTAGTCGCTCTTCTATTAGAAATATAGGAGCCATTAGTGCATTACGTAGTGGAGTAAACGCTCGTTGTTCATTGTTTGGCTTTGCACCTGTTGAACCTGTCGCTATGAGTTGTAGCCTAGATGCTGTTGTTCTTGATGCCATTAATACTAAAGCTGGTTCTTTTAATCGTTTCACGGGCACTCTGGATTTAAGCTCTCCTTTTGACTATGAGGATGCCTTAATTGAACAAGGTGTGTCAGGCGTTGAGTTCGATAGTATTCCCATCTTAGCCGCCAATGGTCCAAGAAGTTTGACCGCGTTTTATAACCGTCTTGGTGGTCGGGCTTGTGGAATTATAATGGATCCTGAAATAACCGAGGCAGCAGCTGTCCTTGGTTCAGTAAAAGGGGTTGGTAGAAATACTTTTACTTTTTATGAAGGAATTTTCACTAAACCAGAGTAACACCTTTGTAGATTTATTTGTGCCGCTTTGAGAGTGGTTTTCCTATCACTCTCCATTTTATTTCCGTACTGTTATCTTATTTCTCGTATTAACCAAATCAATGCTAATAGACTTGATTATCGAAAGGCGAGGTCAGCATCCAATAGCGCCAGTGCTTAATACATCACTTCGATAAGGAAAGGCAATACGATAATATTTGGCGGAATATCAAGTTATATTAACTGCTGGTGATATGGCTCTATCCGTGACTGACAGGTTTTGCAGGTGCATTAGATGAAAAAGGTCGACTGTAGTTGATAAACAATCGACCTCTTAAAAAGCATCAACCTATTTCCAGACGATGCAAGCGCTAGTGAACTATCGTTTTTGCTTCACTTTCTCGCTAGCCGTAACCACTGCTTCAATCCGGCGATTTACTCTCGCGGCTTCTGCTGTGCCAGAGGCGTCTAACAAGCGTTCTTCTCCATAACCAACAGCGGTTAACCTAGATGAGCGGATTCCGTATTGACTGGATAACAATGCTTTAACCGCCTGTGCGCGTTTTTTCGATAAAGCTAAATTATAACCTGCATCACCAGCTCTTGATGTATGTCCCGAAATTTCAGCTTTTGTTTCAGGGAATCTATTCAAGAAAGCTGCAAATTCGACAAAGTCAGGATGATTCGGGCGATTTATCTCAGCACTGTCGTTATCAAATTGAACACTCAATTCAATTGAAACTTCGTTATCTGTGAATATGCTACATCCGTTTCTGTCTACTCTGTCCGTTCTTGGTGTATTAGGGCATTGATCTAATCTATCAATGACACCGTCTTGGTCAGCGTCAGTATCGACACTACAACCAACAGAATTAACTTTTGCACCTCTTGGTGTATTAGGACATTGGTCTTCTGAGTCGTAAACACCGTCGCCATCACTGTCTTTAGGGAGTGCGCAACCTCTTGAATCGACGGCCGTACCTCTAGGTGTGTTAGGGCACTGATCCACTGAATTTAGAACACCATCGTTGTCAGAGTCTAGAGAGCAACCTCTAGCGTCGACAGCTTGACCGGCAGGTGTCGTTGGGCATTCGTCAGAACTGTCGAAGACATCGTCGTTATCGCTATCTCTGTTTCTGCCTGATGTAACGTTTTTGCCACCGAAATTATAAGCTAATCCTACTTTAAGGCCTATATCGCTGTAGCTGTCGTCGGTGTCAAAGTAACTAGCAACTTCTGTGATAATGCGCCAGTTGTCTTTTACTTGCCAATGTTTGCCAATACCAACGTTTAATAGCTTATATGAGCGGTCAAGATCTTGAAGTTTAACGCCGCCAAATAAGTAGAGAAAACTTTCATCAAGCAGTAAGAGTGCGTCAACACCAAAACGCTCCCCTGATTGATCTAATAAAGGGGTATTTGCATTGATGTCTTGATGAGCAACTTCTATTCTTGCTGCCCAATGCTGTGAGAATTGCTTCCCGAGTTCCAGACCGAAGCCTGTTCCGTCCTCAAAATCTGCATTTAAGGGTGGCTTTTCGTCAGATGCGCCATAGTATTCAACGAAACCAGCTCCCCATGTTGCATAGGCTTTGTCATCGGCGTGAGCTGTTATGCTCACGGTTAATAAAGCTGAGCTTATAAGCCCAGCAACCATTGATAATTTCATAGCTTTCCTTCCTCTTCCATTTGATAATCGGCGAATTATTTTTTCGCTCTTATTATTGAGTTCTTTAGCTTTTAGGCTTTTTTGATTGCTTATTAACACATTCTACGGTGCTTTATCGAAACAAATCTCCAAACTTGCTTGGCCAGCGTCAGACTTGAAAGGCATGATAAGTCTCGGGCCGTCGACCTGATGATTGATGGTGTGATCTTTACCAGCCACAACGATAGGTGTCGCCATACCGAAGTCATAACCCATATCACCCAACGTATTTTTTGCACCACCTGCAACCATGTTGGTAATTTCACCGACCATGTCTGTCACTTCTTCGTTTAGCGATTCCGGTTTTTCACCGAGCATTCTCTGCATAATTTCTAATGCTAACGATTCATCAAAAGTAATCGACATAGACCCTTTCATATTCGGTCCTACCATACCTATTAAACCAGATACATCACCGCGGGCAACACTGTCTTTTTTCTTGGTAGGTTTGCCTGGAGTCAATTCTGTTTGGGCCATTGTTGATAGTACATTGCGAAGAGCACTAATAAATGGATTAATAAATTCGGCTTTCATTTAACGCTTTAATCCTTAACTAGGTTGAATGTGATTCATAAACAGCTCTATTTAGCATGTCGCTACTGTCTATTTCTTATCACTTAATTTTTTATTGAAAATCATAGCTAACCTGTTTGCTTATTCAAATTAGCTTTTTGGCTAATATAGGCTAATTAGTTAACCAATGCTATTGGCAGTTTTGACAAAGTCCATGTGCTTCGATTGTTTGCTTCACTACTTTAAAGCCTTCAGACCTAGCTTGCTTGTCCAATGTTTCATGTAAACCTTCTGATTGAATTTCTTTTACCGAGTTGCATTGATCACAAATCAAAAATTGTACCGGATGGTTGCAACCAAAATGATGGCAAGCGATAAAAGCATTGCTGGATTCAACTTTATGAACCAACCCGAATTCAAGTAAAAAGTCTAATGCTCTATAAACTGTGGCTGGTTTGGCTGATTGCTCTGTCACTTTTAGTGCATCTAACAGCTCATATGCTCCCATAGAACTCTCATGTTCTATTAAAAGTGAGTAAACTTTTTCACGCTGAAGTGTAAAACGAGCACCCTGTGCTTCACAATACTGTCGTGCTTTATTAACGATTGTGGTCAAAGCCATAAACAAATTCATTCAATTATTATTAGTAACAGTTTATCACAATGTAGAAAATGCTTAATGCCTTATTTAGTGATAAACAGGGTTCAATTAGCTAGAGCGTGTTGATCTTTGCTGTGTGGATATGGAATCCTTTTGGACAGCGTTTGTTTGCTATTGATACGATATCAGGGTCTATATAACAAACAACTCGCTGCAAAACTGTATAGCAAAGATCAACACGCTCTAGTTATTAGCTTTTGATTATAGACGAAGCCATGTAAAATGTTGTATTCACTTGCTTACGCAAGAAACGCCGTAATTAGATATCAGATACTGTAGCCATGCCCTCACATAAAGACATAAACGCTTCTCGCAAGGTTTCCGTTGCTCCTATGCTTGATTGGACAGATAAACATTGCCGTTATTTCTTGCGTCTCATATCGGCACAGACACTACTGTATACTGAGATGGTAACTACTGGTGCAATTATTCATGGCAAAGGTGACTATCTCTCGTTTAGTTCGCAAGAACATCCAGTGGCATTGCAACTCGGTGGTTCAGACCCTTCCGCTATGGCTGAGTGTGCGGGTCGAGCTGAAGAAGTTGGGTATGATGAAGTCAATATTAATGTTGGTTGCCCTTCTGACCGAGTTCAAAATGGGCGCTTCGGTGCGTGCTTGATGGCTGAACCTCAAACTGTTGCTGATTGCGTAAAATTAATGATGGATACAGTCGATATTCCGGTTACCGTGAAATGCCGAATTGGTGTTGACGATATGGATGAGTACGAAGATTTAACTCGTTTTGTCAGTGTTGTTGCTGATTCTGGATGTCAGACATTAATAGTGCATGCGAGAAAAGCCTGGTTGAAAGGCTTAAGCCCTAAGCAAAACAGAGAAATACCGCCCCTAATTTATGAAAGAGTGTATGAGTTAAAACAACAGTTTCCTGATTTGCATATCAGTTTGAATGGCGGTGTTAAGACATTGGAAGAAGCGCATGATCATTTGAAGTTTGTTGATGGCGTTATGATTGGTCGTGAAGCCTATGCAAACCCTTCTATCCTTGGTGAAGTTGATACGCAGTTTTTTGGGCTGCAATCGCCTCCATTCGACCGAGTGCAAATTGTTCATCGTATGTTGCCCTATATTCAGTCTCATATTGATACTGGAGGAAGGGTTTGGCATGTTGCTAGGCATATGCTGGGGTTATTTCAGGGGCAACCTGGAGGGCGAGTATGGCGCCGCTTTTTAAGTCAAAATGGCGCAAAGTATCAAACAAATCCTCAGCTTTTAGTCGATGCACTCGATGCAATGCAGTCTGCTGTTATCCCTAAAGAGGAATATCTAACCAAGGTTTGAAGATGATAGTCCCTCGACTTTCCTTATTTCCTTGAGTGTGATTAGTGTTGGCTATTTTCGCCAGATCAGTGGTCATATTTGCTAAAACGTTAATTCATCTCCACTTCTTATTTTTAAATTATCCTTTATTTAAATTAAATTCCTATAAAAAACATATGGTTATGTTTTATTGGCGAGTTGGCACAAGTTTGGCAACAACTATTGTGTTCTTTATTACGACTTAATATTTAACTAACTAATAGGAAAGCCATCATGTTAACGAACAAAAAATTAGCTACTTCAGCATTAATCGCCTCAGCGCTATTTTGTACTAGCAGCCAAGCAACTGAGCTGTCTTTAAAAGAATACGCGAGTGCGATGATTGCTCATGCCGTTGAAACAACTGTCGATGAGATTAGACTTGCTGTACATACAGATATTCTTAATGCAGCGCATTCGTTTGAGCTAGAGCCAAGCACTATGCTGACAAGAGTGACTATTACAGATATCGAAACTGAAGACGAAGAAGAAGAAAAGTCGGAGTAATTGAGTTATGTTTATCGAATCGCAAATCTTAACATTGATATTTGCTCCTTTGCTTTCATATGTGGCAGCAGCAATATTGTTCGCTGCCATAGATTCAAAAAGTTCACTAAGCCAACGTGTCGTTGGATATATGAAGAGCGGACAATAATCCCTCGCCGCTCTTTATTCTGTTTCCTCAGAATTATTATTATCACTGTATGACTTCAAGGGTTACTTCCTAGCCAAAAACGTACTCCTTTTTTGTCCGATCAAATACCCTATTAACTGATTTATATAAGCTAACTCTATTTTGCAAATAGCGCATTAGTGATGTGCTGTAGAGATGGTCATTAACTTAACCTCATTAGAGCGTGCTGCTCTTTGTCGCGTACTTTTGACTTATAATTTATAGGCTTACAAGTACGCGCTGCAATCAAAAGTCTTTATTTGGAACGAAATCTATGCGGCAGAGAGCAACACGATTTAGATAGATTCGTATAAGTTAATGTGAGTGTGACTTCAAAGGTAAATATTTCCATTCTTGTTCTACCGCGAGCTTTCTTGCGTTCGCAAATCCATGTTGAACCACGCAGAGAGGGAAGTGGTTTAACAGTAGAGATCAATTTATCACTATTCAGTGGGTTTGATGCGAGTTGATGTTGTTAGAAGGCGTGCTTGCTCTGAATCCAGACGAGTAGGTTTCACGTTGTGAAATTAACCAACTTGCTGGTTAAAAAAACTAGTTTTTAGCAGCGAGTTTTCTTGATAAGGAATTAATTTTAATTAATTCCTTAAAAAACAATTGGTTATATTTTGGCATGGGAATTGGATTAGTTTATACAACAAATACCAAACGCTGTACTAACCACTTTCGCAGCACAATCTAAACACGGAGATATACATTATGAGCATGTTTTCAAGAATTTCAGACATCGTGCAATCTAACTTGAATGCTATGTTGGACAAAGCGGAAGATCCGCAAAAAGTTATTCGCTTGATCATTCAGGAGATGCAAGAAACGCTTGTTGAATTGCGTTCAGTAGCGGCTCGGAATTTAGCTGATCAAAAGAGCTATCAACGTAAAATAGACTCTGCAACAACTAAGTCTAATGAGTGGCAAAAGAAAGCCGAGTTAGCGCTTTCTAAAGACCGTGAAGATTTAGCAAGATCGGCTTTGCTCGAAAAGCAGAAGGTAACAGAACAGTTGGAAGCCATACAGCAACAACAGGATTCTATTAGCGATAACCTTGCAAAGCTACAAGAGGACGCTGGACGTTTGCAAGAAAAGCTTGCTGAGGCAAAAGCGAAGCAGAAGAGCTTAGTGATGCGCCAACAAACGGCTGATGTTCGTCTTAAAGTGAAGGCGAAGGAAGCAACCGTTCAGATAGACGAAGTCATTACACGTTTTGAGAACTATCAAACCAAGATTGACGACTTAGAAGCAGAAATTGATGCTTATGATGTGGTGGGTAGTGAGAAATCTCTTGCCGCAGAATTCAGAGAACTTGAAAAGGATGGAGATGTCGAAGCGGAGTTAGCAGCACTTAAAAAGAAAGTTGCTTAGTAGGCTTTGATCAGTAGCGTGGGCTATGAGGTCCACGCAAGCTAGAGTATTGGAGGTAAGAATGAAGACCATCGGCGAAAATAAGTATTTTTATAAGGACACCTTACGCAAAAAGGTTTCTGGCGTTTGTGCTGGAGTAGCTAAACACTTTGGATTCGATCTATTGTGGGTAAGAGCTGCAACAATCGTTGCTTTTGTTTTCATGCCTGTACCAGTTGCACTAGCTTATGTGGTTGCTGTTGTATTACTACCGAATAGATAGCAACACGCTTTAATAAACACACCTACTCAATAAACAAAGGAAATGCTAACGATGAAAACATTACTCATTATTGTTTGTTGTATATTGCTCATTAATTGGGGGTTTGATGGCCATTCATTTCACATGATGAACATTCATTGGAACTATGATTTCCCTCACTCAATAATGACAATGATTGGTTCAGTTATTTCTTTTGTGGTGAGCTTAATCTCTACCTTCGCTCACTTGTTAGGTTTTGTTTTGGCTTTGGGAATACTGATATATATTGGCTCTACATTTGGTATTGTAGGTTTTATAGCAGCAGCAGGATTACTTGTTTTTGCTTCTACGTTGCTTTCCATTGTGACCTTATTTTGGCCCATTTTAATTATTGTAGGCGTAATTTTGCTGTGTTCTTCTAAAAGAAAGCGCCATTACTACTGATAACGTTGGTACAGAGTCTCGCGACGTTTAAGAAAACTCAAAGGCAATACTGCACAGCCTTTGAGTTTAGCTTGTCAATTAAAGGTACAGGTTAGTCACCTGCATTTTCACTTTGTTCACGCCCAAGCTTTACCGAATCCCAGAATTGTTTAGCCGTTGCTTTTTGACCATGTACACCGATGAATGTATCAATATCGAGGTTCATTTCTTCAAGCTTTTCAGCGAATGCTAGTTGGTTCGCATTGGCTGGATTGACGGCTCCTCTATAACTATAAATATCGGCTACAAATAAGCTCTTAATGCTAGGGATATAGGCTACGATAATCTCTTCAGCATGCGGGTTTGGCCCAACATTGTATAGTTCAACTTTCTTTTTTCCTTCGCCGATAACTTTATTGCCATCGAACGTATCGACGACGACTTTTCCGGAAACACCGCTGTGCTTGCCAATCTTGCGGCTAGTTTTACCTATTTCTTGAACAAATTTAACATTACCTTTGGTTGTTAATATAGGTACGCCTGCTTCTAGGTATCCATAGATACCTCCAGAGTGATCAAAATGGTGGTGTGTTGGCACAGCCCATTTGATAGGCTTATTAGGGAATTTCTTATCTAAAGCAGCAATGACGTCGCGTGTGGATTGTGTCGACTGTGGTGTCTCTAATACGAGTATCCCATCGCTATAATCAACAGCGATAACGTTGTACCCCTGAGCGGCATTCTCAATGTAATAGATACCATCGGAGAGTGCTTCCAGAGTCAATTCTCTCGGCGTATTAGTGGCTGCATTGATAGGTGGGTTCTCGCCAGCATCTTCAGGCTTTGTAAATAATGTTTCGTCGATGTTATTGCCAATTTCAATGGAGTCGACAGTTGTTTTTTGGACAATAGCTTCGCCTTGTTGACTGGTTGTTTGATGGGCGAACGTTACGCCTCCCACATCTTTATAATCTGAGTAGCTAATGGTTGTTGTGATATCTCCCCACTGTTGATGTGCAGTAAGAGATTCTATCTTAGAGAGTAAGCCAGACTTCGTGTTGAAATATAAGACTTGTTGGCGACCCAGAGCGTCGGCATAGCTGAGCATCTCAAATCGGTCTTTGCCTTCTTTATGCTTACCTATGTATCTAAGTTGTGCGCTGCGCTCAGAGGCCTTTAGTAAAACATGCGCAGATGTCTTAACTCGATCCAGAACGCCCGCGGCAGCTAATGGATCCACCGTAGCAACAGCGTTTTGTCCAGTCAGGTAAGCCCAATCTTGTCCTGCTTCACTGACGTAACGAAACGTTAGGTTGCCATTGTTGGCAAAATTCTCAATAGCCAGGCGTCCACCCGAGCGGTAGGCGATGGTTTTTGCTGGCTGCCCTAGCGTGATTTCTGAATCTGCTTTTGGCCCTTGCCCGACACGTGCGGTCTGCGTAGACAAGGTTGTTTTTGATGCTCTTACTTTCGCAAGAGAATCAAAGCCGCCAGATGCTTTTATCGCTTTCTCCAAAATAGTTTGTGCTTTCGCTTGTGCTTTTAATGAAGGTGACTGCTGTGCTTGAGAGGCGGTGCTTACTGTCGCCAACAAAGAGGTGGCTAATACAACTCTGGATATGTTTTTCATGAGATTAAGACCAAAAGTAAATTATCATTGATTGAAATTTGGCCAGCATGCTAACAATGAGCCCATGCAAAACCAAAGGGTTGACATATTATTTAACAAATTTCACAAAAGTATCGTGTATTGGCTTAAATTTGTGTTTTACAAACTGTAACGCTTTGATATTGGCTTTCGCCTTCGGGATCTGTAGCATGGTAACTTCTTGTTTCGATATGTGAATTTTTAAAATGAAGAGACTTTTTTTATTGTTGTCATTGTTACCAGTTTCTTTCCTATCGCTTGCTGATCTAGAAATAGAAAATGCAACAGTACGACTTTTACCACCGGGGGTACCTAATACGTCGGCTTATTTTATGCTTAAGAATACAGGTGATGAGTCGGTGTCGATTGTTGGTGCAACCTCTAATATAGCGCGAAAAGTAGAGTTGCATGCGCATATTATGGAGGGTGAAGTCATGAGTATGGTGAAACAAGACAAAGTGAATGTTGGTGCCGGTGAAGTTGTTCATTTTCAACCCGGAGGATTTCATTTAATGATGTTCGGGCTGCAGCGTCCTTTAAAAAAGGACGAAGCCATTGATATCCAATTAGTCACGAGTGAAGGTGAAAATTTGACATTTAGTGCCATAGTTAAAGAGCCTTCAGCATCAAAGCATAAGCATCATTAAGGTTGGTTATGAAACAATACTTTCGAATGAAATGGGTTTTGGCAGGAGTAGGGGTATTTATCTTTATTCTTTACATTTTGGGTATTTTTTGGAGTGTTGAGCCTGATATATTCGATGTTAAACAATACAGCAATGAGCAAGCTCGACAACAGAGTGTACCAACAGTAACGGGGTACACAGTAACAACTTCGCTTATTAAAGTGAGCGAAACTCTTTTAGATAAGTCTGGGGGATATTTGTCTAACGACGTCATTGTGCCTAGTGTCATGATGGATAATATGCCGAGCTGGGAGTTTGGTGTATTGGAAATGGTTAGGGACTTGTCGCTTGCTATGCGTAAAGATTTCAGTCGTTCCCAGTCTCAATCAGTTGAAAACCCGGCATTAATCGAGGCCCATACTAAATTTAATATTGACAGTCGTAGCTGGATTCTCCCGTCTTCTGAATCAAGTTATCGCGATGCCATTAGCTTACTCTATGTTTACAGAGATGGTTTGGCGAATATTAGCCAAGATCAAGCTCAGTTTTATGCGAGGGCAGATAACCTGAGAGATTGGATGAAACAGGTTGAAAAAAGAATGGGCAGCCTCTCTCAACGGTTGAGTGTGAGTGTAGGGCAGCAAATGTTAAACACTGATTTGGCTGGTGACTCCGCCGCTAGACAATCAACACCAACAAATAGCCAGCCTTATATTAAGACAAGTTGGTGGAAGTTAGATGACAACTTTTATGAAGCTCGAGGCGCGAGTTGGGCATTGTTGCATTTCTTAAAGGCTGTTGAAGTAGATTTCGCTGATGTACTCGAAAAGAAAAATGCGCAAGTAAGCTTACAACAAATTATCCGTGAGCTTGAAGCAACACAACAGACGCTTTGGAGCCCTATGATTCTCAATGGTGATGGCTTTGGCATGTTAGCCAATCACTCTTTGGTTATGGCGAACTATATTTCAAGAGCGAATGCAGCATTGATAGATCTTTCTGAATTGCTGGTTCAAGGATAACAGGTAAATTATGAGAACAACGCGTTGGATAATATTACTCGCGGCTTTGCCGCTTGCCAGTGCAAAGGCCGATAGCATACTAGGAGTGTATGCTGGTGTGCAGGGCTGGGGTATGTCAACTGAAGGAGGGTTCGCTAATAATAATGACATCCAACCCTTTAGCTTTGATGATGAAACTCAATTTTCATTTCATATTGCTGTAGAGCATCCTGTACCTTTAATACCTAATGTCAAAGTTAGGCGAACATCTCTTGATACACAAGGCGATGTTAATTTGACACAGTCATTTAATTTCGGTGATCAGTTGTTTACTGCAAATAGTAATATAGCAACTGACATTGATGCCACTCATACCGACCTTATCCTTTATTATGAGGTTTTCGACAACAATTTGTTTAGTTTTGATTTTGGCTTGAACGGTAAATATGTAGAAGGTGATTTAATCGCTCAAGACTTAGGGGAAACCACTCGGCTTGCGGCGGAGAGGTTTTCCGGTGTTGTACCTTTGCTCTACTCTAGAATTCAAATAGGGGTTCCGTTTACAGGGTGGGGAGCATACGCAGAAGGTAGTTATTTATCGATCGATGATAACACTCTCTATGATTATCAAGTTGCACTCACTTATGCTGTTGTCGAAAGTTTAGCTGTCGATGTAGGCTTTGAACTCGGTTATCGCTCACTGCGTTTGGAACTTGATGACGTAGACGATATTACGACAGATCTTGATTTTGATGGTGTTTTTGCTGGTATAGAAATACATTTCTGATATTTCTATGGTTAAGCGTGTTCGCAGAAATACGCTTTTTTAGCAGCAAAATATAGCCAAAAGGTCAACAGTCATAGTTTTTTAGTATTAAAAGTAATAAAAAATCCCATTATCGTCTTTCCCGATCTCAATAAGACAGCTAACCTTGACGCACTTGATTAGGGTCTGTTGATCTTTGACGTATACTTTTGCAGCGAATTGTTTGCTATTTAGACAAAGCAATTCATGCAATGTGTACCATCTACATGAGCAGGGACTAATACAGGATAAATAGCAAACAAATGCTGTCCTTCGGATTCGTTATAAAGGCACCTTGTTTTATGTTGTGAACTTTTAGCTTAGTTGATTAAGTCTAAAAGCTCATGTCTCAGTCAAGATGCTTTTATTTAGAACAAAATGTATACAACAAAGATTAACAGGCCCTAAAGGTTAACTTTATTATGTCATCAACAAATTCACCTTCTTACAGTCCGGCATCTATGCTCAATGAAGCGCAATGGTTGCAGTTGAATCAGGCTGTAGCGCCATTAAATCCAAGCCAACTAACTTGGGTTAGTGGCTATCTAGCTGGATTAGCGCAAGCCCAACTTCCTGCTACCGCTTTAACAAGCGTAGAACCTCAAGCTAGTTTAGAGCCTGCTGCTAAGTTGACCATACTTTATGGTTCGCAAACGGGTAATGCGAAAGGTGTTGCAGAAAACTTTAAGAATCATGCTGAGGCAGCTGGGCTGAATGTCCAGTTGACCAATATGGCGGACTTTAAACCTAAATCTATTAAGAATGAAACCCATATCGCTATTGTTGTCAGTACGCATGGTGAAGGTGATGCGCCTGATGATGCGATAGAACTACATGAGTTTTTAGGTAGCAAAAAAGCGCCAAAATTAGATGCACTAAAGTATTCCGTTATTGGATTGGGCGACACAAGTTATGAGTTCTTCTGCCAAACAGCGAAAGATTTTGATCAACGTCTTGCAGCGCTTGGTGCTAAACCTGTCACAGAGTTAGTTTCGTGTGATGTTGACTATGAAGAAAGTGCTGAAGCTTGGGTTGCATCTCTAACATCCAAATTAAAAGACGAACTGACTAAGTCGTCTCAGGTTGTGGCTATGCCGGGGGTTACTCTGCAAGAAACAGCACCAGTCGTGCACCAATACACTAAAAAGAACCCTTATACGGCAACCTTGGGTGACCAAATAAAAGTCACTGGGCGTGATTCAGTAAAAGATATTCGCCATATAGAAATATCGTTGGAAGATTCAGCTATTCAGTATTTACCCGGTGATGCTTTGGGGCTTTGGTTTACGAATGATCCGGTAATGGTTGATGAGATTTTGGAATTACTGTCATTAGATGGTGACGATACAGTTAATTTGTCTGGAGATTCATTCTCACTTAAGGCAGCGTTAATTGAGAAGCTTGAACTAACACAAAGCTATCCAAACTTTGTGAAATCTTACGGTGAATCGTCGCAGGATGAAAAGCTTAAAACATTACTTGCAGCGCCAGCTGAGCTGAGAGATTACTTAGCGGATCGTCAAATTATTGATGTGATTCGTGACTTTCCAACTAAATTGGAAGCTCAGCAGTTGGTTGATGCTCTAAGACCTATATCGCCAAGACTCTATTCTATAGCCTCTAGCCAAGCGGAAGTAGAAGAAGAAGTTCATTTGACCGTTGCTGTCGTTGAATATGATGCATTTGGTAAGAAGCATTTAGGCGGCGCTTCAGGCTTTTTGGCTGAGCGACTCGAAGAAGGTCAAGAAGTTAAGGTTTATATCGAAAATAACGATAATTTCAGGCTACCTGCTGATCCTAATACCCCCGTTATTATGGTGGGACCAGGTACGGGTATAGCGCCATTTCGTGCATTTATGCAAGAACGAGATGCGCAAGAAGCTGAAGGGAAGAATTGGTTGTTTTTTGGCAACCCTAGCTTTACTCAGGACTTTTTATATCAGGTTGAGTGGCAGCGTTTTGTTAAAGACGGCGTACTAGACAAAATAAGTTTGGCCTTCTCACGAGATCAAGAACACAAGATTTATGTACAACATCGTTTGCTTGAACAAGGTGAAGAAGTTTATCAATGGCTAGAAGATGGCGCTCATTTTTATGTTTGTGGTGACGCAAACCAAATGGCTAAAGATGTTCATGATGCACTCATTAGTATTGTCGAAAAATATGGCAATAAGAGTAAAGCAGAAGCTGAACAATATATAACAGATTTGCGTCGAGCAAAAAGATACCAGAAGGATGTCTACTAATGGCTGGCAATAACCCAGAAGATCAAAAACCATCACCCAATGAGCGTATCAAAGGCGAGAGTAATTTCTTACGCGGAACAATTGCTCAAGATTTGAAAGATGACTTAACAGGCGGCTTTACTTCAGATAATTTTCAGCTTATCCGCTTCCATGGTATGTATCAGCAGGATGATCGCGATATTCGTGGTGAGCGTGCAAAGCAAAAACTGGAGCCTATGCATAATGTTATGCTACGAGCTCGTATGCCGGGCGGTGTCATTACACCTAAGCAATGGCTGTCTGTGGAAAAGTTTGCGGAAGATCATTCTACTTACGGCAGTGTGCGCTTAACGACACGCCAAACTTTCCAATATCATGGTGTGCTTAAACCTAAGATGAAGTTAATGCACCAAACGCTAGCTAGCGTTGGTATTGACTCGATTGCTACCGCAGGTGATGTAAATAGGAATGTACTTTGTACACCTAATCCAATTGAATCAGAAGTACATCAACAAGCATGGGAGTGGGCCGCTAAGATAAGTGAGCATTTACTTCCTAAGACTCATGCTTATGCCGAGA
The DNA here is from genome assembly GCA_964640795.1 of uncultured Pseudoalteromonadaceae bacterium. GTDB lineage: Bacteria > Pseudomonadota > Gammaproteobacteria > Enterobacterales > Alteromonadaceae > M269. The sequence continues at coordinate 41,405 of CAZXIN010000040.1, forward strand.
TATGGTTGGATGGTGAAAAAGTTGAAAGTACGGAAGAGCCCGTACTTGGGCCTAAGTATTTGCCTCGTAAGTTCAAAACAACGGTCGTTATTCCTCCACAAAATGATATTGACGTACATGCAAACGATTTGAATTTTGTTGCTATCGCTGAAGACGGCAAGCTTGTTGGTTTTAATGTACTTGTTGGTGGTGGCTTAGCCATGACGCATGGTGATAAAGGCACTTTCCCTCGCAAAGCTGATGACTTTGGTTTTATTACATTAGATAAAACGTTAGCGGTTGCTGAAGCTGTTGTTACAACGCAACGTGATTGGGGTAATCGCTCTAATCGTAAGAATGCAAAAACGAAATACACATTAGAAGCCGTTGGCGTTGATGCATTTAAAGCAGAAGTCGAAAAGCGTGCTGATATGACTTTTGCCGAGAGTCGCCCATACGAGTTTACTGACCGTGGTGATCGCATTGGGTGGGTCGAAGGGATTGATAAAAGACATCATTTAACATTGTTTATTGAGAATGGCCGTATTCTCGATCTACCAAATAAACCATTAAAAACAGGTTTACGCAAAATTGCTGAAATTCACAAAGGTGATTTTCGCATGACTGCAAATCAAAACTTGATCATTGCGGGAGTGGAAGAAGCTGATAAAGACGTCATTGAAAGCCTAGCTCGTGAACATGGTTTGATTGAAAACTCATTAACTGAGCAGCGCAAGAACTCGATGGCGTGTGTATCCCTACCTACATGCCCGCTTGCTATGGCCGAAGCAGAGAGAATGTTGCCTCAATCGGTAACATTGATTGAAGACATTCTCACCAAGTATGGCTTAAAAGATGAGCATATTGTCTATCGCGTCACTGGGTGTCCTAATGGGTGCGGGAGAGCAATGCTTGCAGAAGTTGGCTTGGTTGGTAAAGGCCCAGGTAAATACAACTTGCATTTGGGCGGTAATCGCAGCGGCACACGTATTCCAAGAATGTATCGTGAGAACATCAGTGAAGAAGAGATCATGACTATTTTAGATGATTTGATCAGTCGTTGGGCAAGTGAAAGACAGCCTAACGAAGCTTTTGGTGATTTCGTTATTCGTACAAAAGTTGTTTTACCCGTCGTTAACTCGGCGAAGGATTTCTATGATGAACCTAGCTATTCAATCTAACGACACAGAAGAGAAGTTTTTATTCTCACCTGAAGCGTTGCAAGAAATTAATGCTGACCTAGAGGTTAAAACACCTCAGGAACGTATCCGTTGGGGGTTGGATAACTTGCCCCACAACTTTATGTTGTCATCAAGTTTTGGTATTCAGTCTGCTGTTATGTTGCATATGGTTACTCAGGAATACCCTGATATTCCTGTTGTTGTGACAGATACGGGTTATATGTTTCCTGAAACATATGAATTTATTGAGTTGTTGACTCAGCGTCTCAATCTCAACTTGAAAGTGTATTCGGCTAATGTATCGGCTAGTTGGCAAGAAGTGAAGTACGGTAAGCTTTGGGAACAAGGTGAAGAGGGTATTACACAATACAATAAGCTGAATAAAGTAGAACCAATGAAGCGTGCTCAAAAGGAACTTGAAGTGATGAGCTGGTTTGCTGGGCTGCGTCGAGATCAATCTGACAGCCGTCAATCTCTGTCAGTTGTACAAAAGTTAAAGCAACAATTTAAGGTTTATCCAATTCTGGATTGGACGAATAAAGATGTGCACTACTATTTGAAAGAACATGATCTACCGTATCATCCGCTATGGGAAAAAGGGTATGTTTCGGTTGGTGATTGGCATACAACAAGACCGTTGGAAGCTGGCATGACCGAACAAGATACTCGTTTCTTTGGCCTTAAAAGAGAGTGTGGGCTTCATGAGTTTGGTGATGGTATATAACTGCCTACAGATTCATTGCTAAATAAGAAAAGCGTTTGATAGTGATATCAAGCGCTTTTTTTTAACAGACATTTATTGACTCAGAAACTTATAATACCAATCCACAGTGATCAGTTCTCGCCATGGATTGACATAAAATCAACTGATCCTAAAAGCGCGGCCCAATTGTCCTTTTAGGCTTGCGAGATAATGTTGATTGGCAGAAGCGCCAACAAGATTTAAAAGCTCGGAGCCTGAGCTAGTGAATTTATAATAGTTGAGAGCCACCCCTGTTGTTGCTGCTGTTAAGAAGAAAGCTTCTTTTCCGCATCGCCATTCAACTTTCTGACCTGGTTTCAGTTCTCCTGACTCTATTTCGCTATTGTAAATCAGGCCCATATCAATCAATGACAAAATTTCTGGGTAACTCAATCCAAACTCGGCTAAGTTAATTTGATGATGTTTCTGTAAACTTAAGAATGACCACAGGCTGGGCTTTTGGTAATAGCCTATCAGGATTTTGGGATTAGAACGTTGTCTCTGCCTGCATGCCATACTCACTGCTTTATTAAATGTTTGTGCATCCTTTTGTGTTAATTGCTTAAGTATTCTTAACGTTCGTAGTGAAAAGCTTCCTGTTTTAGCGACTTCTACAGCCAGAATTTTACCCCATAACTCTTGCATGGGTTGAGAATGTATCTCCTCAGCCATTTGAATAAAACTGAAAAACCAATCTGGGTCAATTGACTCTTGGTTTGTCGATTCAAGACTATATTGCATAGCCAATCCCATAATTTTCTCTAAGTTCATGAGCTTACGCTGTAATACCATGTATTGACGGCGACTCACTTTTTTACTGATATCTTCCTTAACATCTGGGGATTTCGAGGGTGAAACACCTGCTTGAGCAAATAAGCGCTCAATTTTTTGCTGATGTGTTTGTGACACCTGACTTGTTACTTCGGCCACTTTGACGGGCTTTGGCGAAGCTTCTTTTTTTTGCTCTACTGATTGGCTTGTTACAGTCGCAGTTGAGCGATGCGATGTGGGTTCTACAGACGACATTGATATATCAACACAGTAATACTTATCGGTAGATTACTTTGCTGTATTGACGAAAGCTAGTTTTGTTTGTTTTTGTGCGAATTTGATCTGTTTTTAGTTTTGCTTAATATAATAGTAAGATAGAGTGGATATTAACCGATTCACCTTAGAGGTGTTGGTCTCTTTTGGCTTAGTCAGCTAGGTGTCGAGGCGCTTGTTTATATTCAAAGTATGTTTGAATTGAACAGTGCCTATGCGACAAAGAGCAACAGTCTCTACTATTTTCAGAGAAAAAAGCGTATGGACAGATCAACTTATGAAAACGATATATTAGTTTTTCTTGATGAAGATGAAGTTAATGGTGAAGAAAATACGAGCCAAGGTCATTGGAATATCTTGCTTGTTGATGATGACGAAGAAATACACTCTGTTTCCAAATTAGCGCTTGCTGGTCTCACAGTAAATGATAGAGAACTCAAATTTTTTCACGCTTATTCAGGTGCTGAGGCATTAGAACATCTCGAAGAATTAGGTGATAGCTTAGCTGTTATATTGTTAGATGTTGTCATGGAAACGGATGATGCAGGACTCATCATTGCCAAAAAAATGCGAGAAGAACTAGGTTTGCGCCAGCCTCGTATTGTTTTACGTACTGGACAACCGGGGTATGCACCAGAAGAAAGTATCATCAAAGAGTATGATATTAATGACTATAAGACAAAAACTGAACTAACACGAAGTAAACTCGTGACAACGATGATTGCATCAATTCGCTCATACCATCAAATTAGAGTGATAGAGCAAAGTCGTATTGGTCTTGAGAAGATTATTAAATCATCTGCTAACTTGCTTGAAGAGCATTCAGTCAGGGGGTTTTGTGAAGGTGTCATTACGCAAATTAGTTCACTAATTGGTTTAGATGCAGGTGGTGTTCTGTGTGCAAGAGCTGGTTCTGTTCTTGATGAAGAAGAGGATAGCGTTTATATACTAGGAGCTGCTGGTCAATATGCTGACTACATTAATAGCCCTCTTGATGAACTTTCTGATAAACGTATAGTTAACAACGTCAATTTATGCTTGAGTAGTAAACAGCATATATATGCAGATAATTATTCGGTACTTTATCTTAATAGCTCTGAGTATGAAGCCGCTGTATTCATAAAAATCGGTTCTCAAATCAGTCCAATCCATCGTCAACTGATTGAGGTTTTCATTTCAAGCATTTCCGTAGGCTATGAAAACGTTAATTTGTTTCATCAGTTAAGAAATGCAGCGTTTCGAGATTTCCTAACAAAGCTACCTAACCGAACCGAGTTCATCAATATGTTGGATACCGCTAAAGCTGGCGAGTGTGATCCAAGACTGAATACAGTGGCTTTAATTGATGTGAATCATTTTTCTGACATTAATGATGGATTAGGGCAAGAGACCGGTAACAACCTATTGATTGCTGTTACTGAACGTATGCGAGAGACGTTCGGTGAGACAGTAAAACTAGGTCGTATCGCTGCCGACGTATTTGGTGTAATTGGCGATCGAGTGGATATTGCACCAACTAATTTGTCTAAGCTTTTTGAAAGTGCGTTTCAGGCCGGCGATCAATTACTTCCTATCAATGTATCTATAGGCTTTTGTGATGTTTCGAAATGTGAGCTAACGGGCCTTGATGTTTTAAAGCGAGCCAATATTGCACTGAACCTCGCGAAGAGAAGCCTTAACAGTAATTACGAATACTACGCCTCCGAAATGGAGGAAGAAACAACACGCCGACTTGCAATGATAAGGCAGCTCAGGACCGACTTTTCTAGCCGTCGCTTACAAGTATGGTATCAGCCCCAAGTTGATTTAATGACAGAGGAAGTTGTCGGGATGGAAGCCTTGTTGAGGTGGCCTACTGACGATGGCTATATCTCTCCAGGTGTTTTTGTACCGCTCGCAGAGTATTCAGGACTTATTGTTAATATTGGGGCTTGGGTGTTAGAGCAAGCATGTGAGCAACTTTGCAATTTGAAGAAAAGAGGGTACGAAGATTTACGAATGGCAGTTAATATTTCAATGCCACAATTCAGAGATCCTCAATTTGTCAGTTTAGTTAAAGATATTGCGACTAAATATAAAATAAAACCTGAATGTTTGGAGTTGGAAATTACCGAAAGTGTTGTCATGGACGAGCCTCAGATAGTAGTCGACTCGTTGAAAGAGCTTAAATCCTTCGGGTTTCAGATAGCTATAGATGACTTCGGCACAGGCTTTTCGTCAATGAGTTATTTGCAACAGCTACCACTTGATAGGTTAAAAGTAGATCGATCGTTTGTGAATGAAGTGACCCCAGGAAAATCCGCTTTTATTGCTGAGACAATAGTGACTTTGGGCAGTAAGCTTGGGCTACTAACGATTGCCGAAGGTGTTGAGACTCGAGCTCAGGCAAGCTATATGTTAAAGTTGGGTTGTGACGAGGCTCAAGGGTACTTGTATGCGAAGCCTATGCCGTACGAAGCGTTGTGTGATTTTTTGACGAATCGTGGAGAAGGCTAAGCGGATAAACAGTCAAAGAGCAAGAATCCTTTGGACAGTGTTTGTTATTGATACCGCATCAGAGCCTATTCGTTTATGTCTATAAACCTCACAGTCTCATTTTTGTTTGAATAACAAACAGCTTGCTGAAAAACTGTACAGCAAAGATCAACATGCTCTAGTGTTAAATGGAATCTTTGATGACACGCTGAAGGGCAGGTAGATTATCTTCTGCAAACCAAGGATTCTTTTTGAGCCAAATATTATTGCGTGGCGAAGGGTGTGGCAACACATAATATTTAGGTAGGTAGTCTCGCCAATTTCGTACCCGCTCCGTTAATGTTCTATCATCTTGCAGATAGTATTTTTGAGCGTATTGTCCGATAAGTAAAATGGAGGTTAGGTTGGGCATCAATGAAAAAATACTATTATGCCAAGTCTTTGCACATATTGGTTGTGGAGGCTTATCTCCAGAACTTCCTTTACCTGGATAGCAAAAGCCCATTGGTACTATAGCGATATGAGATTCGTCATAGAACGTTTCTTTGCTGACTTGTAACCAATCTCTAAGCCTATCTCCAGAAGCATCATCCCATGGAATACCTGATTTCTGGACTTTTAAACCCGGTGCTTGCCCAATAATAACTGTACGGGCAGAGTGGGAAAACTTAACAACAGGACGAGGAGGGAAAGGCAGTTCGCCTTTGCACAATGTGCAAAGGCTTATGGACTGCTTAAGTTTGTCTATATTATCCACTAGTTTGATGTTTTCACTAAGCAGGCTGAATCTGCATTTGATGAAGCACTGACCACTTTTGTTTTTGTATAATTAGCGCATTCTTTATTTCTTTGTACTTGAAATCCAAATCTAAGGCATCATATGAGCGCATTAAGTTAGCTTTTTTAGCATCCATCATTCGCTTTTTGGCGATATAGAACTCAGACATCTTACTGACTAGTAGATCATATTCTTCCTGCAAAGTGGCGAGGAGTTCTTGGGCATTAGGCATAGCTTCTAAACGAGCTTGTGCCCTTTTTAGTTGCATTGATGCTTTTGCTTGTTCTATTCGCTGCTCAGGGCAGCGTCTTAGTTGGCTTGTGAGCCCAACAAAGGATAATCCCCTAATAAGCCATTTAGTTGGATCAAATTGCCACCACTTAATACCATTCCTATAGTCATACTCAAATATATGATGATAATTGTGATACCCCTCACCAAAGGTAAAAAATGCCAGAATACCATTGTCTCTAGCAGTATTTTTGTCTGTGTAAGGTTGTTTACCCCATATGTGAGCAAGTGAATTTATAAAGAAGGTAACGTGATGGACAATGACTAATCTGAACACTCCAGCAACAATTAGCATTCCCCAAATATCACCATTTAACCAGCCAATGAACATAGGAATAGAAAAATTTGCGATAAGCATGATTGGGAGATAATGGTTATGCTGCCACATAACAACCTTGTCTTTCTGTAGGTCTTTGCAGTTATCGTAGTCAGAATAACGAGAAGCTTGATACTCTCTTAACATCCAGCCAATATGGGAATACCAGAACCCCATTTTAGCTGAATAAGGGTCCTTGTCATTATCATCTACATGACGGTGATGAACTCGATGATCTGACGCCCAATGCAATATACTATTTTGTAGTGCCATAGCACCGCCAATAGCTAACAATACTCTAATTATTGGGTTTGCAGCATAGGCCTTGTGAGCCCATAACCTATGATAGCCCGCTGTGATTGACATGCCCGTCACCCATATTAGTGTAATACAAGTGATGATCTCTGCCCAATCTAACCCCCTGAGTACAATTTCAATAGGAAGGAAAACGAGAGAAATAAGACCTGTTACTACGAAAACTAAGATGTTGGTAATCAGTAGGCGAGGTTTTGTTTTATCTGTCATAAGTTGTGTCAATTTATTCAGCTTACATCTGTACGCTATTTTGAAGGTCTAGGTTTTTATTGGCAAGTGAAATATAGGTGTTTAATGTATTTAACGATAATATGATATTCGTAATATAGACCATAAAGCGAGTTGTGCAATGAATCGGCAAGAACAAAAAAAGAAAACGCGTCGGCTGATCATTGATGCAGCATTTCGCTTGTTGGATGAAAAACACACACTATCAACGATTAGTCTGCGTGAAGTCGCTAGAAATGCAGGGATAGCCCCCACTTCGTTCTATAGACACTTTAATGATATTGATGAACTGGGATTAATTTTAGTTGACGAGGCGGGGTTAGCGTTGAGGCAGCTGATGCGCCAAGCACGAATAGAAATAGCTTCGGGTACTGGTATTATTAATACATCGGTCGACACTTTCATGTTGTTCACTTCGGATCAAAGCAATGTTTTCAGACTATTGTTGCTTGAACATGCTGGGACTTCTATGGCTTTTAAAGCAGCTGTATCTCGCGAAATACAGCACTTTATTGACGAATTATCAGACTTTATTCGTAAAGGAAGTCATGTTCCGGCCGAGTTTGCTTTCTTACAAGCCGATGCCATGGTTAAGTTGGTGTTCAGCGCGGGTGCCGAGATTATGGAGGCTGATAAAAATCAGCGAGAGATGCTGGCCAATAAATTGAAAAAGCAACTTCTCTTTATTGCTAAAGGTGCAAATTCGCTGAAACCGCGGACTTGATATGCATATTTTCTATTTCTTTTCGAGGTACACGCCACACTCAACATGATGTGTATAGGGAAACTGATCAAAAAGAGCAAAACGAGTCACATAATGTGTTTTGCACAGTGTATTTAAGTTATCCAATAGCGTTGTAGGGTTGCACGAAATATAAATGATGTTTCGATAGTGTTTGACCATATTTAACGTTTCCTCATCCAAACCGCTACGTGGTGGATCAACAAAAATAGTTTCGAAGTGATAAGCGGTTAGATCAGTGTCTTTTAGTCGACGAAATTTACGTTCTCCTTTTATCGCTTGAGTAAACTCTTCGCTTGAAATACGAACGACAGAAGTATTCTTAATATTATTTGAATGTAGATTGTCATTGGCAGCGGATACTGAGCTTTTAGATATCTCTGTTGCTAGTACCTGTTTAAAATTGGCCGCAAGTGGAATAGTAAAGTTCCCTAAGCCACAATATAACTCCAGTAAGTCGCTCTTCTGTGCCGTTGCTTTTGACGCCTTTATAGCCCATTCTATCATCTTGCAATTAACGGCAGCGTTTGGTTGGGTGAAACTGTTTTCAATCTGCTTGAAAGTGTACGTTTTATCTCCTATTGGTAGTCGTTCGTTAATAAAGTCATTACCAATAATGTGTTTTTGTTTTCTTGCACGTCCAATGATGTTGATCTTTTGTAATGGGATAATCGATTGGCTTAACAATTCCGCTTCGCTAACCCAATCTTCGTTTAGTTGTTTGTGATAAAGCAAAGAAATAATTAACTCACCACTTAGAGTCGATAAATAGTCGACCTGAAAAAGTTTACTCCTGAGTACAGAGTTGTCTTTAATCGCTGGGATTAAGTTTGACATGGCGAGATTAATCAACTTGCTTGCCTGTGGAAATTGATCAATACGATATTTTTCCTTTGTCTCCTGATCAAACATGATGTGATATAAATCTTCTCCATCATGCCAGATACGAAACTCAGCCCTCATTCTGTAATTAATTTTTGGAGAATCAAATACTTCCAATTCTGGCATGGGCAGATGTGTAAAGCTCTCTTGGACATGCTCCACTTTTTGAGTGAGTTGTACTTCGTACTGGTTTGTATTGATATCGGTTGCGCGCATGATGTCTCCTCTTGAGGGGCGAGGATTGTATAACATTATACAAAGAGCGCAATGACACTCTGCAGAGCATAACTTTTGATTATTTAAGCTTGCATGTGAGTCTGTGAAAACGAACTACAATGAATATTGGTGTTATAAAGTAAAAAAGATTAAATAATGAACAATGGCGGTCGATATAGTAAGTTGAGGGTATTGAGGTAATTCAACATGAGTATTAGCGATATTAGAGCGTTTCTTGCCGAACGCTCAAACTTGGCTGATCTCAGTCGTCAGCAAAATTTACGCACTGAGACTCAGGATAATCGGCAGGCGACTGGTGCACAGGGGAGCCGAGTGAGTTTATCGACTAGCCTTAGCATTAGTTCACAATCATTCATTGGTGCAAGAGTACTGACCAATGGGTTTAATCAATCTTTGAGCGTCAGTGAGCAAAGGCCTAATTTCTCATTGCCTGACAATAATGAACGCAGTGGTTTCGATTTTGAAGAAGTAGCAAGGAATGTACTGGGGTTTGTTGGCAGTGTTATTAGAGGCGCTCAAGCTCGAGGTGGAGATGAAGACGAGTTACTTGATTTGTTTCAGCAAGCCAGACGTGGTGTTGAAACCGGTATTGGTCAAGCTATAGATGACCTAGAAGGGTTCTTGGATGATGACATTCAAGAAGGCATCGATAATAGTCGTAACCTAATCGAAGAAGGGATTGCTGGTATAGAAAGGGATATTCTGAATAGATCCGTACCCAATGATCAGCAAGTGATAGAAAGTGAAACGCGCATTGAGCAGACTATCAGTGTCTCGGATCAGCGTTCAGGCGATTTGCGTATTAGAACGAGAGAGGGTGACGAAGTTAGGATTCGTTTCGAAGACCTTCAACAGTTCCAGCAAAGCCAGTCTCTTTTATTGCAAACGAGAGAAGAGCAAACCAATCAAGCCGCAGCTGAACAAATTGGACCGCAAACTGTTAATGAAGGACGTCCGTCTGAAGCAGAACAAACAGATGATGATGTAGATGAGTTAGTTCAGTCGGAATCCCTAGGCAATGAAGCATCGCCGGTTAGTGTGCAAAGCCCTGCACAAAATGTTTTTCCTGAGCAGGCGGTGGCAGAATCATCAAATCGCGAATCTGAAAACGACTCTCCTGAAGATTCCCCTGCCATTAATAATGAAGCGAATGCAATTCCTACTGATCGCGATGCGACAATTGAACAAACTGTGGAAATTGAGCAAAGCTCGGTATTCTTTGAAAGGAGCAATTTCTCTTTTTCTGTAGAAGGAGAGTTAGATGAAGATGAATTGCGAGCTATAGGAGAGTTAGTTAGTGATACAGCATCTTTAGCGACGGAATTCTTTGATGGTGATATTGATGCAGCGTTTGAGCAAGCACTTGAGTTAGGATTTGATGAAACTGAGTTAACAGGCTTTGCTTTACAGCTAGATAGCATCCAGCAAACAAGAGTGACACAAACATATCAATCAGTGTCTGAGTTCAGTGATAGTAATGAAACGAATCAACAGGAACGTGTCAGTTCTGTCCGACCTGTTGCTGATTATCTTTCTGACTTACTCAGTGTCTTTGAACAATCTAGACAGTTGCTACAGAGTGGTGAAGTGTTTAATGATCTCATTAACGATGTATTCAACCGAGTCCTACAAATTGAAACACCGGATCTGGTTAACGCTCTTAATCGGTTTAATAGCTTCAATGGAAGACTTCTGGATAATGTGCCTGAAAACGCTACCGAAGATACAACTATATAAGTAGATATAAAAAAGCCTGCTTCAAGCAGGCTTTTTTAATTGTTTCCAAGTCGGAACAGGATACTTAGTGTGCTACTTTCTCTTTAGCTAACCTAACAACGAGATTTCTTTGTTGGAATTCTTTATCGTTGAGCTTGTCGATAGCTTTATCAGCACCTTTAGATTCTACTTCCACAAAGCCATAGCCTTTCCTCTTACCTGTTCTTTTATCTTTCATTAATCGAACCGAACTCACTTTAACAATTTTCTCAAAATGATCTTGGATAGCATCTTCGTTTGATTTATATGGCAAGTTTCCCACATAAAGTGTGGTCGTAACGAACTCTTCGTCACCTGAGACTTCCTCTGAACTATTTGTTTGAAGGGCCATAATGACGATAGCACCAATAATGATACCTATAGCCATGGCTATATTTATGTTATCAGGTGAAAAAATCATAGGGGCTAAGAAAAAACCAACAATAGCAAGCACTACGGTCGCGACGATATTTTTGGATGAAAAAGACATGTTGTAACTACCTAACGTTTTATAATAATTTTTATATGAAGGAACACTATCTTACTGCTTAAATTTGCTAACGCCAACTATTGTCATAATGCGGCCTTTACCTATTAGACTTTAGTATTAGATGGATTTTGAATTGTATTAAAACTGTCCAAACAATTAATAAAATCAAAAAAGCAGTTGACGCAGAAACTGAGGTCAGTATGATGCGCGCAC
>CAZXIN010000041.1:0-47512 GCA_964640795.1 uncultured Pseudoalteromonadaceae bacterium
CCTGTTACCGCCGTGAAAGGGCGGTGTCCTAGGCCTCTAGACGAAGGGGACTAGGTTTTTGGTGGAGCCAGGCGGGATCGAACCGCCGACCTCTTGCATGCCATGCAAGCGCTCTCCCAGCTGAGCTATAGCCCCGAATCCTTTAAAGCGACCGTTCCGTTCCGTAACAGCGGGGCGCATTCTAGGCAGCAGCCCGATTTATGTCAACGATTTTTTTAAGAATTTTCTCTATTTGCGATATAAATGAGCGCATTGTCTATTCGTTGAACAACCTTCGCTTTTTCCAACAGGTTCAATGTCATATCAAGAGAGGGCGAGTTACCAGAGCCTGTGGTTGCAACGCGCAATGGCATACCAACTTTCCCCATACCAATGTCCAATTCTTCGGCGGTATTGTTAATCGCTTCTTGGATCACCTCAGGATTCCAATCAGTTACAGCTTGAAGCTTTTCTTTAACCAATAGCAATGCGTCCTTTGCAACCGGTCTCAAATGCTTCTTAGCCGCTTTTGCATCTAACTCATCAAAATCTTGATAAAAATATTGGCTAATTTCCGCCAATTCTTTCAACGTTTTCACACGATCAGCCTGGATGTCGATAACTTCACTCAATGCTGGCCCATTAGATGTATCGACATTTAACTGGTCAAAATGCCATTGGCAATGCTCTGCGACTTCTTCTGACGGCAAAGACTTAATATAATGCTGATTCAACCAAATCAACTTTTCGGTGTTAAATGCCGAAGCTGATGAGCTGACATCTTCAAGTTTGAACAACTCTATCATCTCATCAACAGAAAACACTTCTTGGTCACCATGCGACCATCCTAGTCTAACTAAATAATTAAGCAGCGCCTGCGGTAAAAAGCCATCATCACGATATTGCATAACACTAACCGCACCATGACGCTTAGATAACTTTTTACCGTCATCGCCTAATATCATAGAGACATGTGCGTACTCAGGAATAGCCGCGCCTAAAGCCACTGCAATATTAATTTGTCGAGGTGTATTATTGATATGATCTTCACCACGAACAACATGAGTAATTCCCATATCCCAATCATCAACAACAACACAAAAGTTGTAGGTCGGTGCGCCATCGCTACGCTGAATAATTAAATCATCGAGTTCTTCGTTCGCTATTTCGATATCACCACGGATATGATCTTTAACAATCACACTGCCCGTCAGCGGGTTTTTAAATCGAATAGCAAAAGGCATATCTGCAGGATGGTCAGTTCTTTCTCGCCATGTCCCTGGATAACGAGGTTTCTCACCACGCGCTTTTTGTTCTTCTCGAATGGCATCCAGTTCTTCAGCTGGCATAAAGCACTTATAGGCCTTACCTTCATCAAGCAACTTCTGGATCATTTCTTTATAACGATCAAAGCGCTCCGTTTGGTAAAATGGTCCTTGTTCCCAAGTTAAACCAAGCCAGCGCATACCATCTAGAATGGCGTCCTTAGCTTCTTTCGTTGAACGTTCGATATCGGTATCTTCGATACGAAGAACAAAGTCTCCACCATTATTTTTTGCGTATAACCAAGAGTAAAGTGCTGTTCTAGCGCCACCAACATGCAAATATCCTGTTGGGCTTGGCGCAAAACGGGTAACAACCGTCATAATATGAATTTTCCTGAATAACTGAATGGCTGTATTTTAACAGCCATACGCTAGTCAGAGATAGTAGTGAGGTTAATTATTATTTGTTTTCGGTTGCCGGCAATTGATTGTGTTCGTCGTTACCAGCAAGCAATAAAGCAAACCAGCGACTATCGTCACTCGACTCTAGAGCGAGTTTAACAATCATAGTAAGAGGAACAGATAACAACATACCAACTGTACCTAGTAACCATCCCCAAAAGATTAATGATAAAAACACGACTAATGTCGATAGTCCTAAACCGCGTCCCATAAATCTAGGCTCAATCACATTCCCCATCACCATGTTGGTTACTACGTAGCCTAAAGCTGCAAACCCTGCTGTCGCCGGCCCAAGCTGCACTAACGCTAACAATACAGCAGGTACAGCTGCGATGATGGAGCCAATATTAGGGATAAAATTAAAGAGAAAGGCCGTCACACCCCACAACATGTAGTGATCAACATCGAGAAAGTATAACCATAACCCAACACTTAATCCGGTAACCAAACTAACAACCGACTTGATAGCCAGATACTGCTTAACAGACTCCAAAAACTTGTCAATGCGCTGGATCTTCATACTGGGATCATCCAGTGCAATATGAATTTTTTTAGGGACAGACTCAGCTTCGAATAGCATGAAAACAACCGTCAATAAAATAAGCAAAAAATTAGTCATGACGCCACCAATCCCAGACAACAAATTTCTGGCCATGTTCATGGCGATAGATGGATCAAGATAAGAAATAAGCAGCTCTTTATCGACAATAATATTTAACGAACTCAATTGCCCTGCAATCCAGACAAATTCAGACTGTAATTGCTGTTCATAGACAGGCAGGTTTTCCGAAAACTCAGACATAGATTGCCCAACTAATCCAGCCAATATAAATCCAAAAATGACGATGATCAGTATGACAAAGATAACCGAGACCCAACGTGGGATATTGTGACGACTAGCTCTTGCAATAATTGGGTTGCAGGCCATTGCGATAAAGATCGACAGCAAAAAAGGGACTAATATGGCACTAGCCGCTTTTATACCAGCCAAAACTATCACCAAGGAGGCGGTAACAAGCAGTACTTTAACTGCTGGCGTAAATTTAAGTTCCATTTGTGAGACTATCGTTAGATGTTTGTGTCAAACTTAGCAGATAGCACTGTCGATGGAAAGCGCGACACTAAGTCTGCGAAATTAAAGCAAAAAACATATCAACAACGGAATTTAAAGATGAAGTTAGATTTAGCCACAATAAGAATTAAAAACTTACGATTACGCACCTATGTTGGCATTAAACAGGACGAAATCGATAATAAGCAAGATGTTATTGTCAATGTCAGAATCAACTACAGTGCAGAACAAGCGACAAACTCAGATCAAATGGACGACGCTTTAAATTATCGAACCATTACTAAACGCATTATTAATCTGGTTGAGAATCAACGATTCTCACTATTAGAAAAGCTAACATCAGACATTTTAGCAATCGCCTCTGAACACGCTTGGGTAACTTTTGCAGAAGTCGAAGTCGATAAGCCACACGCCTTACGATTTGCCGATTCGGTCTCACTATGCTTAAGTTGTAGCAAAGCTTAGTATTTTACTGAGAATAATATGCGCATACTTATTACTGGCGGAACAGGTTTAATTGGATCACATTTGATTCCAACACTGATCGAACAACATAACGTGAGCGTTTATACCCGCAGTGTTGCCGCAGCAACTCATTATGTTAGTAGCAGAGCACACTTATTTTCTTCACTTGATAAACTGGCTAATTTGGATGAATACGACGCTGTTATTAATTTAGCGGGTGAGTCCATTGCTAATAAGCGTTGGAGTAAAAAGCAAAAGAATAAAATAACACACAGCCGATGGTCTATTACTGAAAAATTAGTCCAACTCATAGAACAGAGTCAAAATCCCCCTAAAATTTTTATCAGTGGATCTGCTGTTGGCTACTATGGAAGGCAGGGTGACGAGATTGTCACTGAGGATCACAAGAACGTCTACAATGAGTTCAGCCATGAAGTCTGCAAAGAATGGGAAGAACTCGCACTGAAAGCTCAGTCCGATAAAACACGAGTTTGCCTCCTAAGAACAGGCATCGTTCTATCAAGGAAAGAAGGCGCTTTGGAAAAAATGCTACCAGCCTTTAAGATCGGTTCAGGGGGTCCTATGGCGTCAGGGCAGCAGTATATGTCTTGGATCCACATTAATGATGTACTAGGCGCACTGCGCTTTCTATTGCATAGTCCCACAGCAAAAGGCGTATACAACATTACATCGCCAAACCCAGTCACTAATTTGGAGTTTAGTCGACTTTTAGCTGCGCAACTTAATAGGCCATGCTTACTGAGAATGCCCAAATTCGCTTTAAAAATACTCTTCGGTGAAATGTCTGATTTACTTATTTATGGCCAACGAGTTGTTCCACAGAAGCTAGAGCAACAAGGTTTTAAATTTGAGCACCCTGATTTAGCTCAAGCGCTTGCCCATCTTAATATTCAATAAAAAGGCGCCATCTTGTAGCGCCTTCTGTTCAAAAGAGATTAAACCATTTGCCGCAACAAATGGCTGGTGTTCAATGACAATAGTCGCCAACAACTTACGGCTCCCAGAATACCAACGACACTCGCGCCAATGACTGGCGCCAGCAGCCAAAACTCCCAATGAACCGTAGCTTGCATTTCAAACACTTGGCTTTGCAACAAGAATAACGCAAGCTCGTTAGCTATTGCAGCCATAGCGCCAGCTACAACGCCTATAATGATAAACTCAAAAACAACACTGGCTCGAATCATCCTTCCTTTAGCACCCAAGGTCCTCAATATAGCTAACTCTTGTTGTCGCTCATCCATACTGGCTTGAACCTGAGCGATGAGTACCAACGCCCCAGCTACTAGAACTAAAACAAGGATAAACTCAACCGCCACTGATACTTGATCAATAATCGAACGTAATTGATCTAGTCGAGCATCGACATCAAATAAAGTCACGCTTGAAAATGGCTGCATCAGCTTTGTAATCTCAGTTTTACGTGCCCTATCCAAATGGAAGCTCGTAATAAAAGTAGGAGAAAAACCCTCTAGAGATTTGGGGTGAAGCACAAAGAAGAAATTGGGCTGCATTGACTGCCAATTAACTTCGCGTAGGCTTGTTACTTCAACATTGACAATTTCACTGCCAATATTAAAGGTTAGTATATCACCTAACCCTATATCCAAGCCTTCTGCAATACCACTTTCAACTGAAACACCATAATATTCTTTTGCTTCGTTTTGATCACTCAGCCACGTCCCATCAACAACAGTATTTCCCTCTCTTAGCGTTGTACTCCAAGTCAAATTAGCCTCTCGGCCTAACCCATCACGGCCTTCACGCTCAACGTTTTCTTCCTCTTCCTTAGAAACGCGGGTACGAATTTTCTCTTCATTAATAGCAACAAACCGTGCTCTTACAACAGGGAAATAGTCATCCACAATCACATTGTTTTCTGAAAAGTGAGTCTGTAAATTAGGCAGCTGTGTTTCGGTGATATTCGCTAAGAAATAGTTCGGAGTGCCTTCTGGAAGCTGATCGCGCCACTGTTGCACCATATCATTACGCATCACCAAGACAATGAGTAGCAACATGATAGTAATTGAGAAGCTAATTAATTGAACACTGTTGTCCATAGAACGGCGTTGAATACGAGCCCAAGCCAATTGCCAAGCGCCCATTTTTCCTTGTCCAAGCTTGCGACCAATCCAAATCAAACCATAGGTAACCAGCATTAGGCCAGCGACCAAAGCGATCCCAGAAGCAAACAAAATCAAGCTAATAACAATGTTGTTACTGTATGCCCACATAAGTAACAATATTGCGCCACCAGCAGCGACAAATTGAATAACACGTGAACTTAATCCAGCACCCATTTGACGTCTCAGAACACGCAACGGTGGCACTGAGAAAAGTTTGAGCATAGGATACAAAGAAAACATCAGCGCACAAATCACTCCAGTAAATACTGCAATGATCAATGGGCGCCAATGCCAACCATCAAGTGCAATATCCATTCGCTGTGCAACTACGGTGACAATAACCTGTTGGATTAACATACCCGCAGCTGTACCTAGCAGAATCCCCAGAGTTGCGATAAATATAATCTGTAAGAGGTAAACTTTCTGAATTGTCCCTTTACTTGCACCCAATGTTTTCATGATAGCAACAGGGTCATAATGCCGTTGACTATAACGTTGTGCCGCAACAGCGATAGATACTGCGGCAAGGACAATGGCCAGTAGGCTTGCTAATAAAAAGAATTGTTCTGCTCGAGCGACAGAGCGTCCAATAGCAGAACCGTCATCTTCCACAGATTCCCAGCGATGAATTTCACGATCAAGGTTGGGCTCTAGCCAATCATAATAGTCGTCTAACTGTGCACCTTCACCGGTAAAGAAATAGCTATAAGTCACCCGACTGCCAGGGCCTGTTATATTAGTTGCATCCAGATCATCAATTGAGATAAGCACCTTAGGATCGCCACCAAAGACACTAAAACCAGAGTCTGGAACCTCCGACAACACCCGCGTCACCGTGAATGTCATATCACCAATTTCTATGGGTGCATCTATCTCAAGTCCCAAGCTTTGAAATAACTGAGATTCAACCCAAGCTTCACCACTCTTAGGTGTGTCTTCAGTAACAATGCCTACACCAAAAGGTTGGTCCGTTGTTTTAAGATCACCTTTCAGTGGGAACTCAGGTGTTGCAGCACGCAAACTGACCAAGCTCATTTGCTCATTAGCAAATGCCATTGATCGCGCATAAACTTGATGGGCCGTATTCAGCCCGTTATCTTTCGCATTGTTGAGCCACTCAGGATCAATAGGTTTTCGAGAATCCAACACGCGATCAGCAGCAATAAAGTCTGCACTTCGCTCTGTTAAAGCAGCCTGCAAACGTTCACTAAATAAAGACAACGACAAAACGGCTGCCACAGACAAAGTAATTGCCAGTAAAATGATCGTCAGTTCGCCTCGTCGGGCTTCATGACGGAATAGCCTCCAAGCTAGTTTGTACCACATAACCTCTACCCCGCCTGACGCGCTAGTTGTTCCGAATTATCAAGTTTCTCACCCATTAACTCAGTTAACTCTCCGGCATGCATATGCAATTGACGCTGGCAACGTTCTGCCAACTCATTGTCATGAGTCACCAGCACCAAGGTGGTATTGGAACCCTTATTTAAATCGAACAACAAGTTCTCAATTTTAGTGCCGTTCGCTGCATCTAGGTTACCGGTCGGTTCATCTGCGAATAAGATTTTGGGTTTAGTGATAAACGCCCTGGCAATGGCTACTCTTTGTTGCTCACCACCAGAAAGCTGATTTGGATAGTGTGTGCCACGATGTCCCAACCCCACTTTTTCCAGAATTTCCTGCGCTTTTTCACGTGCATCATGCATACCAGCAATTTCAGCGGGCAACATGACGTTTTCCAGTGCAGTTAAACTCTGCACCAACATAAAACTCTGAAAGATAAAACCGACCTTCTCACCACGCAATTGAGCACGTTCTTCCTCGCCCATCCCTTTAAGTGCTTTTCCATCAAGTAGAATATTGCCATCGCTGACTTCGTCTAGGCCCGCGAGTAAACTTAATAAAGTCGACTTACCGGAGCCTGACGCGCCCACAATGGCAACTGACTCACCCGCCTTGACATTAAAGCTAATTGGTTGAAGGATCTGTAGTTGTCCTTCTGTCGTATCTACGACTTTAGTAATACTGTTTGTTTCTATCATATTTGCAGGAGTTGAATTCATCGTGGTGCTTCGCTTAAAACTTATATTGA
The DNA here is from genome assembly GCA_964640795.1 of uncultured Pseudoalteromonadaceae bacterium. Taxonomy (GTDB): domain Bacteria; phylum Pseudomonadota; class Gammaproteobacteria; order Enterobacterales; family Alteromonadaceae; genus M269. The sequence goes on from CAZXIN010000041.1 coordinate 7,483, forward strand.
TGCTTATACCCTTTTTGTTGATATCAGATCAACTTTGGGCCAAAGAGGTGAAATTAATGATATTGGGAGATAGCCTAAGCGCTGCCTATGGGTTAAAGCAAGAACAAGGTTGGGTAAGTTTGTTACAAAATGCTTGGGCTAGTGAAGATATCACAATTGTTAATGCCGCCATTAGCGGGGAAACAACAGATGGCGGGCTTTCTCGCTTGCCCCGATTATTAAAGCAGCATTCCCCGACACATATGCTGATAGAGCTTGGTGGCAATGATGGCTTACGTGGTTACCCCGTTAATAAAATGCGAGACAACTTGAAGCTGATGGTTGAAACAGCTCAAGCACAAAACGTGAGTGTCATTATCCAACAGATGCAAATACCGACAAATTTTGGGCGACGCTATACCAAACTCTTTACTGATACTTTTGCTGTGGTTGCCAATGAATATGATGTGCCTATTATCCCGTTCTTGCTAGAAGACATTGCTTTGAATGACAAGCTTATGCAGCAAGACAGAATACACCCTAATGCAGAAGCCCAGCCCATAATCACTGAATTTATGGCAACTCAGTTACGCCCATTGTTGAATGAATAATGTTTGAATGACCGGAAAAGATTGATCAAGGCTGTACGTATTTCATACAATAAATGTGCGTGGTAGTGATAAAAAAGTGACATCTACTTTAGAAACATTTGATATTAAACACATTATTTTTGCAGTAATAGTTCGATTTATGCACTACAATTTGTTTCGAGGTTAATTTTTTTAATTAGAGGTAATTATTATGGGTATAAGTGCTGTAGGAACAGGTGCTAGTTTTGCTGCAGAAGCAGCTGCAGCGGCTGCCGCTGCGACCACAACAACTGCTGCTACACCAGCAGCTGATTTCGATTCAGATGCGACAACTGCTGTACCAGCGGCTGCATCAACACCAGCAAGTGCAGACCCAACGACAGTTTCTACCGCCGACGCGACAGCTTTGGAAACAGCTGAAGAAACTGCGGTTACACCAACTGTTGATCCATCAGCAACTGTCGGAACGGTAATAGATACCGTCGTTTAAACAGTATTCATCGTTATTGTTCTGGTAGAGGTAACAGGACTGTAGCGAAAAGATTTTTGAGAAAGGCGCTAATATAGCGCCTTTTTTATTCCTTTAAAGCTGGCTCGCTGTTTTATTCATCAACCATTTAGAGGTATAAGCCGCACCACCAAAGAGAAAAGAAACACCAAACATCCAAGGCAGCCCTACTGACCAACTTGTCCATTGCATATGAGCGAACCCAAAAACAAAGGTATAAGCTGCAAGCCCCCAAACAATAACAATACAGATCAAGTTTCCAATTTGAGAAGACATTAAAACTTCTTTTTAGATAGCTATACCCGTCCCACTTCAAAATGCTCGATTTCAGCGGGAGATAAAACCCATGCACAGGACTCGCGGTTGGCGCAGGCATGGTCATTCACACGTCAAGGCAAGTGTGGGTCCTGTGCATGGGTTTTAGCCCCGCCCCTTAAAGGGAGAGTCACAGCACGTCCACGGCGTCGTTGCACGGCTTCGACAGGTGGCCGACATGCCTTCAGCCATGCGCCTTGCATTGAACGTGCTGTGACTCTCTGAAACGAGCATTTTGAAGTGGAACGGGTATAGAATAAAACTGATTCAGAAATATTAAATTGCTTATTTTAGGGCCTATTGAAGGCCCTAAATCAACACGTTACGGTCTAGTATGTTGAACTGGTTTGCTAGCATCTCGACTGAGATATCTATCACGTAATTTAGTCTGGCGTGACTCCATCGACATGACTTCACCTTCAATGATAACCTGCTCAGCAGTTTCCATCAGCTCAAGTGGGTCTCCTGACCAGACAACGACATTAGCTTTCTTTCCCTTTTCAAGTGAGCCGAGACTGTCATCAACACCATAGATCTTCGCCACATTAGACGTTAGAGAGGCGAGTCCCGCTTCCCATGGCAGGCCATTAGCAACAGCGTTACCCGCTTCTTGTCTCGCGAGCCTGATATTATGAGTATCCATACCAATGGCTACAGATACTCCCGCTTTGTGCAATCTACCAGCATTAGCCATTGTCGCGCCTAACTGATCGAAGCCATAAGGTAAGTTAGATTGAACATCCAAAATAACATTTATATCAGCCGCCGCTATCTCATCAGCTAAACGCCATCCTTCTGTTGCATACAGCAGTGTAATGTCAAGTGAAGAGAAACGCTGCTTCAGCGCAATAACTTGCCGGATATCAGCCGCCCGACGTGCCGAAACCAACAATGGTACCTCACCTTTAACCACTTTAGACAAAGCTTGAGCATCTGCTTTACTCGTTAACCCATGCCACTCGGAAGTCGGTGATACGCTAGCTGCACTGAATGACTGCGCTTCTTCAAATGCTTGCTGCAAAGAAGCCCAAACAGCGGCTCTGCTGCCCCCTGCTCTATCAGCGGCACCATTATCAACTCCAGTAACAATAAAGGCTCTTGGCTTTTCAATAAGTTGACTATCCGTCGACAAACTCATCATTGCGCCTTGCCCATTAAACAGCGTACCTGTGTTGCTCATGGCCGTTGCCGCCGAAGTAAAACCTTCAATACGATTAACCGCAATCAACGATGAATCAGGATTAACAGCATATGAAACATCAAGTGCAGCCCCTGTTGGGCTCACAGTAACATTAGCGCTAGTCGAATCAACAGTGCCTGCCCACGAGTTTACTTCAACTAAACCTAAAGATGTAAAAGCACCGATAAAGCCAGGAGTGACCTGCTTACCTCTTGCATCGATTGTTTCAAACCCAGAAGGCACACTGACATTAGTACCGACCTCAACAATCTTTCCATCGCTGATTAATACCGTTGCATTATCTAACTTGCCACTTTCTGACATGGTATGGACTGTACCACCCACAATAGCGATATCTTGCGCGCTAACCATTGCAGCACATGATGCAGACAAACAAAGGGCAAGCGTCGTTTTTTTCATCTTATTCAAGAAGCTCATTTCACGTCTCCTTCGCCTGTTTGTCCCAACTCAAAGTCAGACACAGGCCATTGTTCTGGGTTAGTGCGATCAAATGCCAAGCCACCATCAATATAAACTTTCTCTGCCTGTGCATAAGTAGAAAACGGATCTGCTGACCACAAAACAACATCAGCCTGCTTGCCTACCTCCAACGAGCCTGTTTGCTCAAAAATACCGAGAGACTTAGCAGCATTAGATGATATCCATGTCCATGCTTCCGCTTTGGAGATATCCAAACCAACTCTATTTCCGTCAGCTAACGTTTTAGCTGTTTCTTGATTTAAGCGCTGGATCCCCTGATCATCATCCGAGTGGACTATGGCACAAGCACCAGCCTTGTGAACCATAGGGACATTTTCTTTGATACCGTCGTAGGCCTCCATTTTAAAGCCCCACCAGTCAGCCCACATAGCTGAACATACGTTCTTTTCTGCCAGCTTATCAGCAATTTTATAAGACTCTACAGCATGCTGAAAGGAAGCTATTTGATAATCAAACTCTTCCATAACATCGAGCATCGTGCCCATATCATCCGCACGATAGCAATGCATGTGGACCAATATTTCACCCTTTAACACACCTGCCAAGGTATCATTTTTCAAATCACGCTTCGGTGGTTTAGGATTCTTGCCAGCTTTATGGTCGGCTTCATAGCGCTCCCACTGACGCATATAATCTTGCGCATCAGCCCAAGCTTGACGGTAACCCGCAACATTCCCCATACGCGTATAGGGTCCACCTTTTTCACCGTAAACCCGTTTTGGGTTTTCACCACAAGCCATCTTAATACCATAAGGCGCACCAGGGAATTTCATATCTTGTGCAACGCGATTAGGAAGATTTTTCACTGTAACGGTTCGGCCCCCGACCAAATTGGCGGAGCCTGGTAGGATTTGCATTGACGTTACTCCACCCGCTAACGCTCTTCTAAATCCCGGATCTTGAGGCCAAATCGAGTGCTCGGCCCATACTTGTGCCGTCACAGGTTTAGTTATTTCGTTACCATCCGCATGTGACCCACCATCAGGTGTTGGATACACCCCCAAATGACTATGCACATCAATAATACCTGGAGTTAGCCATTTACCTTCCCCATCAATGACTGTTGCTCCAGAAGGTACATCAACACTTTCGCCTATCTGTTGTATTTTACCATTTTGGATAAGTGCAGAACCATTCTCAATCTGACCTCCAATGCCATCTAAAATAGTTACGTTGTTAAACACTACAGTTTGGCTTGGTAAAGGCTGATAAGTACTAGGGAAAGGGTCTTTGTCGATGGTGACTAGAGGAGACGACTCCGTTGTCGCTTGTTCTTGGCAACCTGTCGATAACATGACTCCGACAGCAATACTGGTTAACAAGCTAAGAGATTTAACACGTTGAAGCTTCATAAATTAGCGTCTATTGATTTAACGAAACACTACTCTAGCAAGTATACCGCTCCATTCAACATATATAGCTAAATCATGACTAACTCTGTCTGTTGTTTAAGTAAATTAATAATTTCCGGCGTATTTTTAAGTACTCTTAACTGCAAGTACAGTTGCTGAGCTTCTGCATACTGCCTCGTTAAATAACGGAGCCACTGCTTGATACGGTTAGGGAAATAACGCCCTTTATCCCCTTTAATCTCATAATCGGAATAGCTCAGAAGCAGTTTAAGTACGTCATGCCAGGACATAGGCTCTTGTTGCCCACGAACCACATGTGCTAAGTTGGGCATAGATAAGGCGCCGCGACCGATCATGATATCGTCACACTCTGAATCAGCTTGGCAAGCTAGCGCAGACTGCCTATCCCATATCTCCCCGTTGGCGACGATAGGAATATCAATTCGATACTTTATCTTAGCAATCCAATGCCAGTGAGCAGGCGGATCGTATGCTTCATCTCGTGTACGAGCATGAATTGTCAGTAAATCAGCCCCTGCTGATTCAATAGCCTGTGCGTTTTCAAACGCCAACGACTTATCATTGTACCCTAACCTAATTTTGGCACTGACGCTCTGTTCTGCAGGCACAGCATCACGCACGGCCTTAACCACTTTATAGAGTGTTTCTGGTTCTTGCAGAAGTACAGCGCCGCCTTTACTTTTATTAACCGTCTTAGCCGGACACCCAAAGTTTAAATCTATACCACGGGAGCCAAGTTCGATCGCACGGACCGCATTTTCTGCCAAATAATCGGGGTGGTTGCCGAGTAATTGTACCTTTACTGGAACACCTGACGAAGTGAGCCCATTCTCACGAAGCTCTGGGCAGTATTTATAAAAGACCTTCTCGGGCAAAAGCTGCTCAACAACCCGCACAAACTCTGTTACACAAAGATCGAAACCACCTACACGCGTTAGTATGTCTCGCATCAAATGATCAACGACACCTTCCATAGGCGCCAATGTTACTTTCACAATGAATGTGCCTTATAGAGCTTTAACTAATCAAATGATCAAATGGTTGAATTGTGACGGCTTGACCAACATCCACATTATCAGATTCTTGAGGTAAAACGGCATAGCAGTTAGCTTCATTCATAGACGTTAACATCGATGAACCTTGCCCCCCCGTAGGCTCAACGGTTAGAGCTCCACCTACCCCTCTCGTAAATATCGCACGCTGGTAATCGGCTCTCCCTGGCTTTTTAAAGAACCGCTTAGATGCGGTTGCCTGATAAGATTCTCTTGTTTTAACCGGCATATTGCAGAGCTTTTGAAGTGCAGGTACAACAAGTTGATGCAGAGTCACCATTGAGGAAACAGGGTTACCCGGTAAACCAAAAAAGTAACTTGATGGCAGTCGACCAAACGCAAATGGTTTCCCTGGTTTTATCGCTAACTTCCAAAAATTAATTTGACCAAGCTCTTCAAGTACTTCTTTCGTGTAATCCGCGTCGCCGACAGACACGCCACCTGAGGTTATGACTGCGTCAGCTCGCTTGTCTGCATCCACAAAAGCGGCGGCTAATTTTTCTTTGTCATCGGCTACACAGCCGATATCGATAACCTCAGCCCCAAACTTTTTAAGTAGTGCAATAATCGCGTAACGATTACTATCATAAATCTCTCCATCACCAAGCTCTGAGCCTAAAGGTTTTAGCTCATCACCTGTTGATATCACAGCAACTCGCAAAGGGCGAATAGCACTGGCTTTGGCATAGCCTAAAGAAGCCATAATACCAACATCTACCGAGGTCAATTGCCTTCCTTGCTTCAATACGACTTGTCCCTGAGTTAATTCCTCTCCAGCATTACGAACACTTTGGCCTAATTTGGGCGCTACAGTCATAGTGACGCGGTCGCCTTCAACTTCAGTATTTTCCTGCATAACAACAGTATCTGCACCATTAGGCAACACCCCGCCTGTCATAATACGAATGCATTGGCCTGAGCCTATCTGTGCTTTATACGGTTCACCTGCGAAACTTTGACCGACTAATTTAAAAGAAGAGGAAAAAGCCAAGTCCTCAAACCGTATGGCATAACCGTCCATAGCTGAATTGTCAAAGGGTGGTACATCCATTGTCGCCACAATATCTTTCGCTAAAACACAACCTACCGCATGCTCTAAACGGACATTGAGTCTCTCTGAAATTGGCTCTATTGAGGATAGAAGCTTTTGCATTGCTTGCTCAACAGGTATTAGGCCAGATGGCGCTTGAGTCTTTGTGATCGACATAATGTTTCCCCTAGGGCGTATTAAACAAAAGCAGCTTTAACACGAGGTAGCAGCACTTGCTCGTTTGCAGACAACGGTCCCAACTTAATCCAATCTTTGAGCAGGGTTTCTTTATCCTGAGATTCACCCTCTTCAAGTTTCGCTGCCATCATCTCCAACTGAACTGCTTTTCGTAGACCAGCGTCATCAAGTGGCGAATCAATATTCCCGATAATTTCAAGCATTAAGGTTAATCGTAACCTTTCATCATCTTCCGGATTAGGTTCAAGGTCATCAAAACACTGTTGCCACGCACTGGGCAATTCAGCCAAAGCCTGTGGCTTTTCTGTTTCTGTCCATAAAGACACAGCCTCAAACAGTATGTTGAACCTCTGTTTAACGTTAACTTGCTCCCAGTTATCGAGTTTTTGTTGTTGTTTGTTGAGTAATTTATCGAGCTTGGTTGTTAAACGTGTTACCGCTTTAGGATGCAAAGGTTCCATATCAAGACGCAATGATTGGGACTCGTCATCTACCTGGCTAATTAGTTCTGCTTTATTTGTGCTATTGTCGATTACGTCATTGAGCGCATTTAAGCGCGACTCAAGCGTATCAACTAAAGCTTTCTCATCTTCACGTTGCTGCAAATAAATAGCTTCTTTTTTAGCAAAAACTTGATTATTAAAAGCTCTGAATTTAGACCAGAGAGTCTTCTCTTGTTTAAAACCTGCGTGACCAATCGCTTTCCACTTTTCTTGTAATTGCTTAGACTGCTCAGTCGCTTCTTGTAAATCTTCCATATCAGCTAGCTTCTCAGCTCGCGCAACCAAATCAGTCTTCTGTGCAGCATTATCCTTATAATAAGCGTTAACGCTTTCCTTCAACGGCGTATATACCTTTCTGTAGCGCTGATTGACTTCATCCCTGTACTGATAGTCAATTTCACCAATTGTTTGCCATTTATTTTGCAACGCTCTTAATTGCTTAGATACGTCTGACAGCGATATGCCATCAGATAACGATTCACTTAAACCCTCAAATGACTCTAGGAGTGCCTGTTTAGCAACAAAGTTTTCTTGTCGTTGTTTTTCTTGTTCAGCAAAATGTTCTCGACAAGGTTCAAATGCTTTTTCGCACAAGGCGTCAAACTGCTGATTCAGTGCCTGATCTTGTTCATCATCGCTAACACCTAAACTTATCCATTGCTTACGCAGCAACTTTACTTTGTCAGCCTGCTCAGATATTGCGAGTGGCTTGTCAACTATTGCCTGAGCTTCTTCGATCAACGCAGGCTTTCTCGGCTGTGCGAGGTAGCTCTGCCAACCTTTCAAATTCTCTATTTGATCTGTTGCTTCTGAGTACAATCGCTCAAGCATTGATTTCGGTTTTTCTGGCAAATCTTCAAAGCTAACTTTAGCTTTCTCGAATAACCGCATGGCACCATGATATTTACCATCTCTGACAAGATTCTGGGTTCTTTTAAACATAGAGCGCGTTTGCTTAATGGATTGCTCAGCTTCATCTGCTGTTTGCTTAAGCTTACTTTGCCAAGTTTTTTCAAGTGTTTTCCATTCTTGTTTCAGATCAGCTGGCCAACTCGCTTTATAAGGCGACTGAAAGGCTCGCCAACCCGACCTAGCCTTCTCGAACACATCTTTTGCTGATTCAAGCTGTTCATAAGATTCTGGCAGAGTAGCTTTCCTTAGTTCATCAACGACGTCTTTGCCTTTCTTAATAGCCTCTTGAAAATCGGGCAACTTACTTAAGGTTAATTCTGTAGATGAAAGCTGATTAAACAAATCCTCAGATTTTTTCCTCTGCTTAGGATCCGGTACTCCACCTAGCGCTTTCAAAGTGTTCTGTAAACTGTCTGCAGCTGATTTCAGCTGTTCCTTCAGACCTTCTATTGAGTCAGAAGTCAGTGTTGAAGACTGCTCTGCAATGACAGCGCCAACCTCTTGCAATTTCGTTTTAGCTTTAATGAATGCTTCTTCAAACTTTTGTGTTAATTCAATCGCAGCTTGCTGTTCTTTCCAAACAACAGACAAATCATCCATTTGCTTATCAAGTCGTCTATTGATATCCCGATATTTGTCTTCAACTTCTTGCAAAAGCGCAGTCGCCAAATATTGAAAATCGGCCTTTAATTGATCATACGAAAGGCTTAATTGCTCTCTACTCGCTTTTAACATATCAAAGTCATTGACGTCTTTAAGTGCCAATAACTTAGACAATATTAGCCTTAGCTCTTTCTCGAGTTGTATAGGTCGTGATTTAGCGTATTTAATCTCATCCAACGCTTTTTGAGCTAAAGCAATAATTTCATCGTGTTCAACACGTTTTATTACTTTGGCAAGATTATTTTCATCGTCAAAGTAAGGCAACAATTCACGCTGTAATTCAATGCTCTGTGTTTTAAAAAATAAACGTTGAGTAACTTGAGGCTTATCTAACTTAACTAATATGCTATGCAATAATTTGGCATCTAAATCGTCATACAGTTGGTTGACTACTTTTTCTAACAGCGCTTTGTTAGTGCACTCTTTTAGAAATGTCTCGCGTTCTCCGACACTGATATTTTCAGGCTCTAAAGCCAGAACTTGCTTCTCTACCTTTTGCAAAGAGAACTTGCGAACCCTTTCTGTCTTATCTGTTTGCGACAATTTCCACCAGATAGAAAAATTATCCAGCTTGTTCAGTGCCGCAAGGCGAACAGAGGTGTCAGGATCATTAAAAGCCAGCTCATGCAAATGCGTTTTCTGTTCGTTGTCACTCGCTTCTAATGTTCGAATGGCTTCAAGTCGAATATTGGCGTCACTATGTTGCCACTTAGGGCGAAAGAATTTACTAAAAATCATCCTGCTTAAACCGTGCAATTGAAGGCTGTGAAGAAAACTGTTGTTTGAGCTCTTGGCGATTCTTATTAACAATCTCACCGTCAGAGCCCACAGTCATATGTTGGTCGCTACCCAAAACTTTAGCTTGATATATCATGACCGCTTGCATACTGTTCTCAAGCTGCTCTTCAGTCAGTTTAGCGCCATCAGGCCATTTGCCTGTTTCCACCGCTTGTGACAACCGCTCATATATTTCAGGTGTCATTGCTTTAATAAGCGAATCTAATTGCACTAACTAAACCTCTTTAACCAAATCATTCTCACGCGATTAACGATATACCACACAAAACCTAATACGGTAACTGATATAGCAGCGGTATATTCTAAGCTACCCTGCGCAACTCGTTCGCCTGTGAACATATAAGCCAAGCCACCAATAAACATAATCATCGCTAACATAGATTGATTCTGAATTCGTTGACTACGTTTAAATTTAGATAAACCTTGTTTACGCTCAGCATCTTCAGTTGACGTTTTAGTAAAGTCAGCCTGGCAATGTGAACATTGTTTAGCTTTGTCAGATATCTTTTTACTGCATGAAGGGCAATCAATTAATGCCATGAAATCCTCCGAAATAAGGAGCAGCACTATAACGAATAGCGACTACTAATGAAAGCTATACCATCTGCAAGCGCTTCCGAAGTTCAACAAGCACTTCTATATTGCAGATACAAAAAAGCGAGGGTTATCCCTCGCTTATAATGACCAGCATCAACGATTATTTATTGCCAAATTTTTGCCAATATTCATCAACTGTTTCTTTCATTTCTTTACGTAATAACAAAATACCAAGCAAGTTAGGTAATGTCATGACGACAATAGCGACAGCAGATAGGTGCCACACTAATGTTGTATCAGCAAATGATGCCCAAAAGAAACCAGCAACATAGAACACGCGATATGGCATCACAGAACGTGGCCCAAGCAAATAGGTCATGGCTCTATCACCATAATAAGACCAAGATATTGCCGTAGAGAAGGCAAACAGCAATAGCCCAACAGAAACAATATACTGACCTGACTCACCAAAGAAACCACGAGTAAAGGCTTTAGTCGTTAGCTTAGCCGAGTGTATGAGTGACTTACCCGAAACGACAATATTATCCTTTTCAATAGCACCATCAACAACCTTTAACGACCCAGTATACATATCATCTTCTGAAGACAACTTGTAAGTCACATCTTCAGCAAATGAACGTGAGTTAATCACGGTGAAGTCGCGATTGAGTGCCTTGCCAGATACAACACGAATTTCACCGTTATAAAGCTCAACACCATGCCCTTCACCACCACCAACAAAGCTAGCAATATTAGCATGGTCTTGCTCGTTAGTTTCAACGTAAGCACCAGCAACAATCATCATGTCAGAACGGTCAAATTCGTTGTCGAATTTCTCAGTCCAAACACCAGAAGACAGAATAACTAAACCAGTAATAGTACAAATAATGATGGTGTCTATGAAAGGTTCTAGGATAGATACCATACCTTCTGATACAGGTTCTTCCGTTTTAGCAGCAGCGTGGGCAATAGGCGCAGAACCCTGACCAGCTTCATTCGAAAACAAACCGCGATTAACACCTTTTGTAAAAGCTGCGGCTATCCCAGCACCCAAGAACCCGCCAACCGCTGCAGAGCCAGTAAAGACATCGCCGATAATAGAGCCAAAAGCTGGACCGATATTTCCTGCGTTTGCAAAAATAACACCTAAAGCACCCACTAAATAAATAAGCGCCATAATAGGAACAATTTTCGACGTCACGGCTGCAATACGCTTAATACCGCCCAAAATTACCAGTGCTAGAAGCACCGCTAAAACGCCACCAACATACATTGGATTAAAGCCAAAAGTCGCTTCCATACTCGTGGCAATGCCATTAATTTGAGGAAGATTACCTGTGCCAAAAGAACTCAAAACTGTTGCTATCGCAAAAGCAATCGCTAACCATTTCATATTTAGGCGTCTATCCATGTAATACATCGGGCCACCAGCCATGGTGCCGTCTTCAGTCTGAACCCTGTATTTGTGTGATAGTGTGACCTCAACAAACTTGGTTGTCATACCAAAAAATGCCGTTGCCCACATCCAAAAGATAGCGGCCGGCCCACCGACAAATATCGCCAAAGCAACACCGCTTATATTACCTGTACCAACGGTGCCGGATAGCGCAGTAGTAAGTGCTTGGAAGTGAGACGTATCACCAGGCTCCCCGCCTTTATCGAATTTTCCGCTGACTACCTTGGTAGCATGTCTAAAGTAACGAATTTGCGGAAACTTAAGATAAATGGTGAAGAATAAACCTGTCCCCAATAAAGCATAAGGGAACCACCAAGAACTCCCCAAAAAACTATCGAGAGTTAGCAGTATATTAGCGACGGATTCCAAAGATATTCTCCTTAATCATTATTGTTTTAAAATGTGTTATGTTTTTTGTTATTAGAACTAGCGTAACGTATCAGCCACAGCATGAATAGCCACAAGTACGTCTTCCCCTAACTGTTTACACCTATTTGGTGACCAACCAAATGCTGGATCAGGTAAATTCGCATTATCTTTAAAAGGCATTTCAAGTGTGTAAGACAAACATTTGAATTCATTACCAACGGCACTAGAGCCAACTGTTAAATTAGCTTGACCAGGCTTGTCTTTCGGATAGCCATAGGTATCTTGAAATTCGGGCGTGGTCTGCATCAGTACTTGTTTAAAGTGTTCTTCTAATGCTGCAATCTCCTGACTGTAATTAGGGTTACCCTCCCCTCCAGCCACAAAATTATATGGCAGCGCCTCGTCGCCATGCACATCAAGAAACATGTCTACACCCGTTTCACGCATTTTTGATAGTACCAGATAGACTTCTGGGCTTTTTTCCATGCTTGGCTCTGCCCATTCACGATTCAAATTAATGCCTGCGGCATTAGTACGTAAATGGCCTCGGAACGAGCCATCTGGATTCATGTTAGGTACAACATAAAACACGCATTTATTCAGAAGAGAACGAGCAATGCCGTCTTCATCATCTAACAACCTTTCGAGTAAGCCTTCTATTAGCCACTCAGCCATTGTCTCACCGGGGTGCTGTCGGGCAGTAATCCAAACGGTCTTTTTGTCATCGCCCGGCTCACCAATAATTAACATTGATAAATCACGCCCATCCAGTGTTTCTCCCAAACTCACTTGCTGACAGTCAAAAGATGATTGCGCCCAAGCGAGCAAGTCCAAATGTCGCTCATAACCATATGGAGCAAAGTAGGCGTAGTAGGTATGATTAAATTCAGGCGTGTGCTCTATGACGAGCTTGTTACCATCAAATTCACTATCAACACGAAACCACTCTTTTCGATCATAAGACGCTACAGCTTGATAATCTTTCCAACCATCTGGGTATGCAGATTCTTTCAAATCAATAAGCGTTATTTTATGTTCAACCATGGGAGTTGAGTCGAGCTTGAAATGAAACCATTGATAAAAATCGGATTGATTGTCTTTATTGATAGAAAGTTGAATATTGTCGGGAGATTCTGCAGCGACCACGTTGACGTTTCCGCTGTCAAAATTACTGGTTATTTTCATGTGAATAAAGGCGTTATTATCAGAATGTTAGGAGCATAACATAACTCTAAAATAGCGTGACTAATTATGTCACCCTTGTTTACTGTTAGGCGTATCAAATTCCTAACATTTAAGGTCGATATCCAAGCAAGCTAAGCTTTTCATAAAGCTTAGCTATTTGCCCAAGCTCTGAGTTTCATTCCTAATGTAGAACTATAACCATAGGATTTGGAGACGACTTTTCGGTTTTCGTCGAGTAAGTAATAACTAGGATACCCTTTAATTTTAAATCGCTGCTTTAAATCCTGCGTACCTAACAAAACGGGAACGGTGAGATCTTGCTCTTGAGCAAAGCTTTCGACAGCTTCGATACTGTCGTAATCAAGAGCAACGGTAACAATATTAAATTTATCGCTATTTACCCCTTCTAAATTGCCGATACTCAATTTGCATATATTGCACCAGGGCGCAAAAAAATAAACGAGTGTTGGTTTACCATTCTCTGTTAATGGCATTGTATTCCCTGCCAATGAAGGCAAGACAGTTGCTGCAACTTCAACACTGCCATCAGTACCGAGCATGTCCTTCGTCTGCCAAGCGGTTATACCAAAAAAGATAACGGCAAATATGGCAAGCTCTTTACTCCACCCTTTTAATTTACTGAATAAACTTGGTTGAGCATTTTCTATTTGAACTGGCGCAGATAGATTCGGTTTGTTAACAATAACTTTTGACATACAACGACTTGTTAGGTGACTGCTATAGAGTGATATTGACATAGAAAGGAAAAAGGCGGTAATAATTACCGCCTTTTTTCAGTATTCTCAATTAAGGTAACACAGGATAATGTAAACCAGCCATTTCTTGTACCACTCGCATCACCTGACAACTATAACCAAACTCGTTGTCATACCAAACATAAAGTGTCGCGCTATTGTCAGAAACAATAGTAGCTTGAGCATCAAAAATACCTGCACAACGAGAGCCAACCAAATCACTAGAAACAACTTCCGTTGAATTGGTAAAGTCAATTTGATCTTGAAGGTTAGAAAATAAAGACATGTTACGCATATATTCGTTCATATCGTCTTTACTGCTTGCTTCATTCAATTGCAAGTTAAGTATAGCCATTGACACATTAGGTGTTGGAACTCGAATTGCGTTACCAGTCAACTTCCCAGCAAGCTGCGGATAGGCCTTAGCTACCGCTTTAGCTGCGCCAGTTTCGGTCAAAACCATATTTAACGCTGCGCTACGGCCTCGGCGATCTGCCTTATGAAAGTTATCAATCAAGTGTTGATCATTTGTATATGAATGAACCGTTTCAACATGACCATGAGCGATACCAAATTTTTCGTCGATTGCTTTAAGCACTGGCGTAATCGCATTCGTTGTACAACTTGCCGCAGACATAATGGTATCAGTAGATTCAATCTCGTTATCGTTTACGCCAAATACGATGTTTTTAATATCGCCTTTACCTGGCGCAGTAAGGATAACTTTGCTAGCCCCTTTAGATTCAAGGTGCTGGCCTAAGCCTTTTTCATCACGCCACATACCCGTATTGTCTATCACAATGGCCTTGTTGATACCGTATTGCTCGTAATCAACCTCTGTTGGGTTATTGGCATAGATAACCTTGATAAACACACCATTGGCTTTAATGGCATTTCGTTCGTGATCGACAGTAATACTGCCATTGAAAGGACCATGAACTGAGTCGCGACGCAATAAGCTAGCTCGCTTCTCTAAGTCTCCCTCTTTACCACCTCGAACAACTATTGCACGTAAACGTAATTTATTATTCGTACCGTGACGCTCAATCAGTAACCGAGCCATCAAGCGACCAATTCGCCCAAAACCGTAAAGCACAACATCTTGGTTTTCATGGCGATCTTCAACATCAATTAAGTCAACCAGTTTATCTCTCAGAAAAGCGTCGATTGAGCGATGAGAATGCTCAGTATGGTGATATTGAAATGCCAACTTACCCAGATCAACACGACCCGGTGCTAGCGTTAACTCACTGAGGGCTTCAAGTAACGGCCAGCTCTCGCGCAATCTCAATTTTTGAGATTCAAATAACCTAACCGCTCTGTGAGCTTTAATAATATCAATGCTGGTCACGCCCAGAAGTGGCCTGCCGTAAACACTCACTTCTACCGCTTGTTCACGATACAACTTACCCAATAAAGGTTGCATGCGTTCAGCAAATTCTTGTCGTTCTTGCCAGCTAGATAATAATTGTTGCTCAAACTCTTGGTTCATGATTTTAGTTTACCTATACTTTCATTACTTATAAGGTTGTCTTTGCAGAGCGCGCCACTCTGAGACGATGCGCATTCTAAATGAAGGGACAGGGTTGCAACAAACTGGATTTTAATTACATAAATTATCCTGTTTGAGCCAATTGAGTCGTTTTATTTGTAATTTTTCATCATGGAGCTAATAGAAAGCATGTTGCGGATTTTGCTAGTTGTTCTGATTTTTTCGGTAACAGGGTGTGACGGAATGTCTCAAAAGTCGATTGCGAACATTTGTGAAGACGAATCCTCGTTTTGCTCTGATCTCAACGCTGACAGCTGGTGTCGAGCCGAGAAATCAATCATCATAAGAGCAAGGTATAATGACTCGATAGAGCCAAGGGATATCAACAAGTATGATTTGCTACTAGCTTTTGAAGATTATAAAAAGTGCATCGATAAAGCATCAAAAATAGAGCATATTAAATTTAAAGAAAAGCAAGCTGGTCGTGTTGAAGGTTTGTTGACAGCAGAACGCGAACTGAGGCGCTTATCTAAAGAAACACGCGACTCAAAAGATCCACACTTGCTCTACTATCATTGGTCACGCCATAACAATGAAGATGCCTTAAAACACTTTATGGAGTACAGGGATTCTGGAGAGTTAGAAACATCAGAATTACAAGTCGCGTTAGCGTCATATTACACTAAATTTGATTTGCCCAAGACAGTCAAAACATTACAACACGCCTTAGAATTGCATGAAAAAGATGATGAAATTGATACCAGCATATTCAGCAGCTTAACGACTATTTATATGAAGCTAGAAAAATTCGACAAGGCTTACATATGGGGTTTAATAGCAGTGGAACATGATGTGCAAGATCTCGATATAGTGCAAGTAGAGGCTTTACTTATACAGCAAGGTATCAATACAAAAGCACTAGAGGAAAGAGCTAAAAGCTATTCAAAAGCCATTGATAAAGGCCAATTCATCCGGCCAATCTAAGCGAATAAGTATGACAATATGCAGGCTCTAATATCGTTTTTTGAAATAAACTTTCATTAAAAAAATTTTAATTATCCACGATAGGAGCCTAAAGAGAGGCACACATAGTAGTCAGCTGCCTGAAATCGGCTAAATAAAGCAAAAATCAATCATGAAACGTTTTCAAATAAAGTTGCTCAACTTTCTCTCTAGCCCAAGGCGTGCGTCTTAAAAAAGTTAAACTGCTTTTTATTGACGGATCATGACTAAAACAGCGAATGTCAACATACTTAGCCATAACTTCCCAGCCTAATGTATCAACAAGATCTGTAACAACTTTCTTCAATGTTATACCGTGAAGTGGGTTGTTAGGTTGACTTTGAGTCATTCTACTCTCCTAAGTGAATCGATACTGATACTGTTTTTTGCATGATGTATGTGAGTCCAATCAATAGTATGCTTGCTTTCATTATTTGTACCAATGGAAATAACCATGCAAGTTGCTGTTCTACTCATCATGATAGCGTTATTACAATATATTTATTTTACAATGGTTACCGGCTTAAGTCGCTCTAAGTATCATGTTAACGCACCAGCCACTACTGGCAACGAAACTTGGGAATGCCTTTATAGAGTCCAACAAAACACCTTAGAACAGATCATTATCTACATACCTGCTGTGCTTGCATTCAGCCATTACGTTAGTGCTACATGGGTATTGTTACCCGGTATAGGTTATCTCGTAGGTCGACAAATATTCGCTATAGTTTACGTTAAAAACCCACCTAAACGTGGGCTGGGAATGATACTTACATTCCTGAGTAGTTTATCAATGGTGATAGGCACTATCATTGCCATCGTACTCAATTTCTAAGTGAGTTAGGGCGTGTTATACCAAAGTGTGGCAAGCTTTGCTTTAATCACGCGCCATGGTGTCTTAGGTGATTTTGGTGCGATATTGAGTAAGTGCTCATAGTCATTTTCTGTTAACTCAACTTCACCGCTATGAGCGAGCATGACAGATGTCGGGGCCAATTTTCTTAATTTCAAAATCGAGTCGTAATACTTATTAGGATAAAAAACCGGAAACGGTGGTATATAGCGACTTTTCACATGCACCATCAAATCTGCAACGTAAATACGTTTGCTCGGTTGATGCAATACTGACAAATCTCTATCGGTATGCCCCGTCGTTTCTATCACGCACCAATGGGTAAAACCGGGAATACTATCGCCATCGGACAGCGTAATGTCGGGTTTAAGCCATGGCGAATACCACAAATTCTTCTTTTCTTTACCTAATCGCCCAGCAACCCATATGGCTAAAGTCATATCAGTCCAATGCATAAGCATACCACTGACACCTCGATACCAATGCCGGTTGGTCTTTGCTGTGACTATTTTACATCCAGTCAGCTGTCTCAACTTATGCGCCCCACCAGCATGATCTGGATGCATATGAGTGACTATTGTAGTATCTAGATCTGATAACTCGCGTTTCAGTTTTTGTGTAATAAAATCGGCAACTATCGGTATATCAGCCCGACAACAACCATCTAACAGCATGAGTTTGTCAGGGTAATCTACCAAGTAAATAGATTGTACATACCCTTCTATGTGATGAATTTTCATATTGTGATACAGCTCTCCTACTCACAGCTTTAAATGACAACACATTGCTCCCATTATTTTGGCATAATTGAATGAATAATGATCTTCAATTTTATCAGGTAAAAGCATGACAAAACAAAAAGTTGCCTTTATTGGTCTTGGTGTAATGGGCTACCCCATGGCTGGCTATCTCGCAAAAGCAGGACATGACGTCACTGTTTATAACCGTACAACCGCTAAAGCAGAGAAATGGGTAGAGCAATATGGTGGTAGCTTAGCGCTTACACCGGCAGACGCTTCTAAGAATGCCAACGTTGTTTTCGCTTGCGTAGGTAACGACAATGACTTACGTGCTGTAACCGTTGGTTCGGATGGTATTTTCAATACTTTAGGTCATGGAAGTTTGTTTATTGATCACACAACCACCTCAGCAGAAGTCGCTCGCGAATTATCTGTCATAGCTAACGACAAAGGCATCGGTTATATGGATGCCCCCGTTTCTGGCGGACAAGCTGGTGCAGAAAATGGTGCACTCACGATTATGTTGGGCGGCAGTGAACAGGATTATGAACGCGCAAAACCACTGATTGATTGTTTCTCAAAAATGCACAAACTACTTGGCCCTGTAGGCAATGGCCAACTAACAAAAATGGTTAACCAAATTTGTATTGCTGGCGTTCTACAAGGCTTATCTGAAGCGGTTCATTTCGCCAAAACCAGTGGATTAAATGCAAATGATGTCGTAGAAGTTATCTCAAAAGGTGCAGCTCAATCGTGGCAAATGGACAATAGAGCATCGACCATGATCGACAACGAATTTGATTTTGGCTTTGCTGTTGACTGGATGCGTAAGGACTTAGGTATCGTATTGAACGAAGGCAGAAACATTGGTGCGCACTTACCGCTAACCGCACTCGTCGATCAGTTTTATGGTGAAGTACAAGCAATTGGCGGTGGTCGTTGGGATACATCAAGCCTAGTTGCTGTCCTCGAAAAGATTCATCACAACCGTTAATCTTTAGCCTCAAGTTTGTATAAGAGAATGAACAAAGCGATTGAAATATATGCCTTAAGACAACCCCGACGACCTAAAGACATTATTGTATCCTATGGTATAAGCCAGTGTGACTATTTTAAGGATCATCAACAAGGTTGCTGTTAGGGTTATTCTCTAGTCAGCAGATTTAATTCTGAGAAGCCTTCAAGTAGGTGTATTGGGTAGTTCGACTTAGACAAACCTGAGGTTATTTATCCTACAAAAATACCAAACCCCAATAATAATGAGGTTTGGTGTTTTTGAGGAAAAAAAGAATCGCTCCTCTGCATTTGTATCGTTTGATACCCACAAAACCCTAAAACGGTTTAGAGGAAGGCATTTTCTTTATACAAATTGACAATTCTGCGAAAGACATACGTAAGATCATAAAAGCGCCTCATATATATCTAAGGCGCCATAAGTGAAAAATCACGTACTGTATTAAATTACAAATCTACTGCCTGCTCACTTATCTTAAATGCCTGTGTCGAGCGCCAATGTATTACTTATCTCGTTACTCGATCATAAAAGACATGATTGCCTTGGCAACTTCAGCTGGCTCATCTGTATAAGGTAGATGATGACTTTCGCTTAGCAATACAAAATGCTTGCGTCCTTGATAATTGTTAAAGTCACTTTTCATCAAAGCTGCAGGAGTTATCGAATCCCTCTCTCCTACAATAAATAACGCTGGGATATTGATTTCTGATAGCCTTTTTTCCAATGCTATATTTCGAAACTCTCCTTGCATTGCATCGGCTACGAGATTGCGGCGACTTTGCCAATTGGGATAGTTCTCGTTTATCTTCTGCTCGTGGATGAATGTCATGAAATCAAAATGTAACCCAATTCCTCCATTAGCTTGACTTGACCACTTAGCAAGTGTCCGCCAGTGTTCGTTAGCATTTTCGGCATTTTCGATACTCTCTAACTCTTTTAGGGCGTCGAGATTTTTAACTTGTGTAGCCCAAGCAATGCTTTCATTTAAGCTAAACTGCACCTGCTTCTTTGCATCTTGAAATGTAGACATAAAGACAAGATGACTAACCGTTTCAGGAAACTCAACGGCATAAGCACCCGCGAGGGCTCCGCCCCATGAATGCCCAACAATTGTAACTCGCTGTTTACCGTATTTTTCACGTAAATCTTGGATAACCAACCTTACATCATTGACATTACTAGCCACTGTGAGGCTATCGTTGGAGAATCCGGTTGACTTGCCAGCCCCTCTTTGATGCAGATAAGCAATGAGGTGCTGTTTCTCAAGTAATTTTCCGACATTCTCTTTGAACGGTAACATGCCCAACTCAACGTCACCTGGTCCTCCATGTAAGAAAAGAATAAGCTCACTCGCATTGCTTAAGCCGGATACTTCCAGATACAGCTTCCCATCTTCTGTTTCTACAAACCAATTATCTTGAATGGTGCTTCCACTCACCCAAAATGGAATTAGCAATAACCCCAACATTATTAAGATTGATCTCATAACAGCCAAACTCGTCATTTCCAAAACGTTAAGGCTACAAAAAGTTCTATTTATAAAATAGCAATAAAGTGTTTCAAAACTTTCCATCGCGAGTAACTATTCACCGCACCTCATGTTCTATTCCATAGAAATAACACCATGACATTGGAGCTTCCAATAAACTGGGGACAATGGAGATCTCATGATAAAAAGGCGTTATAGCAAGGAACAAGTCATCAAAGCTATCAAGCAGCATGAATCAGGTGCCAAAGTAGACAATATCTGTCGTAACATGGGTATATTACAAGGGACATTTTATGATTGGCGAAGCCGGTATGCGGGCTTGAAAATGAGCGAAGCGAAGCCATGAAGAGTATACTGTCAAAAAAGTGGTGAATAGTGTTAATTTGAGTACATTGTCGAGGGTAGGTAAATCTGTTGAAGCGCTGTATTTCGCAACAGCCAAAGCACTCTCTTCTTAGATAGAGCTTATTCCATCGCCGCATTGTCTCCATGTAGCGCTCTAGTCACAGTAATAATGCCACTGAAGATTTTCGTTCTACAAAATTACCTTTCTATTCATTAGTGAGATGACATCTCACTTTAAAAAGGAATTGGCGGAGAGAGAGGGATTCGAACCCTCGATACGCTATAAACGTATACACACTTTCCAGGCGTGCGCCTTCAGCCACTCAGCCATCTCTCCAAAGTCTTAGGTTACATTAGGGTGTAACCGAGGGCGCGTATCTTAGGGGTTTATAGACTTCGAATCAAGCTAAAAACCTAACTTTTGTTAGCGCCTGTTTATTATTTTTTCGCGTTCAGTTGAGCTCCAAAATCCAACATACGATTAAGAGGAATTAAAGCTTTCTCTCGAATGTTATCATCGACAAAAATTTCATGACCGACAGGCGAAGTTAATGTCTTTTGAATGGCTTCTAGACCATTTAAAGCCATCCACGGACAGTGTGCGCAGCTTTTACATGATGCTCCATTCCCAGCGGTAGGCGCTTCAAAGAACTCCTTATCAGGGGCGATTTGCTGCATTTTATAAAAAATACCGCGGTCTGTAGCAACAATAAACTGTTTGTTCGGTAACGCTTGCGCCGCTCGAATCAATTGGGTTGTCGAACCTACTGCATCGGCTAAATCAACAACACTTGATGGTGACTCAGGGTGTACTAAAACAGCCGCATCTGGATGTAAGTGCTTCATTGTTTTTAGTGCTTGTGATGAAAACTCATCATGGACAATACATTCACCGTTCCACAGTAAGATATCAGCGCCTGTTTGTTTGGCAACGTATGCACCTAAGTGCCTATCTGGCGCCCATATGATCTTCTTGCCTTGTTCGTGTAAGTACTCGATCACGTCAACCGCAATGCTGGATGTTACAACCCAATCCGCCCTAGCCTTAACGGCTGCCGACGTATTCGCATACACAACCACAACTCTATCGGGATGCGCATCACAGAAAGCATTGAATTCTGTCTCTGGACAACCAATATCTAAGGAACAAGTGGCCTCTAAGGTTGGCATCAAAACATTTTTCTCTGGGCTAAGAATTTTGGCAGTTTCCCCCATAAACTTAACACCAGCAATGATGAGATTCTGCTGCTTAGCATCTCGTCCAAAGCGAGCCATTTCCAAAGAGTCAGAAATGAATCCACCGCTTTCTTCAGCTAATGATTGGATCTCTTGATCTGTATAATAATGAGCAACTAAAACAGCATCTTTTTCAACTAAAAGCTGCTTAATATTGTCACGATATTCCTTTTGCGAAACCTCATTTAAAGCCGGAGGTGGTGCTGGAAAACTATAGTCTTGGGGTTCGATGATACGAGCTTGATTCATACCGTTTTTTGATGCAGCTACTGATGGTGCGAGAGTATACCTGAGTGAAACATTATTGTCATAATCTCATGTTGATAAGGCCACACAAAATAGGTTTCCACTGTTGCCGCTTTTGGAAGGCATGCTAATCCAGCACCTCAAGCGTGAAAAACATAGCCCAGATATTGCTATGGTACGCAATAAATCAAGCGCTGAAAGTCTATTCACCTCGTTATCATTCAAATAAACCAACCCATAACATCTCTAAAGATGAGCACCCTAATAGCACGGCTACATGTAGCCGTGGATCTATCGACAAATCAAATCTACTGAGGCGTTGTTGGGGTATCAGACAAGCTAAAAGGTGTTGGTAAAGACTTAACGTAATCAACGGTCTTTTCTATATCAACCCCTTCAATTTTTACCAATTCACCGACAGAAAATTGCTCACTGTTCATAATGTAAGCGTTTCCGCCAACTGTATAATCATGATCGGTTTCGATAGCTTTTCCGTCCAAGGTTATTTGACCATCAGAGTCAATAACAACACCACGGCTCCAAAAATGTTCCCCGGTAATAAGAGACATCAACTGCTCGCCAGAATAACGGCGCTCGACTAACGCATTACCGAATGGTTGTATTGCAAAAAGATCTCCCCAAGTCACTTTGCCGCGTTCCATTTGCGCTCTCACGCCTCCGTTATTCATGATGGCGCAATCTGACTTTAACGCATATTGATGGGCATCAGCGATAAAGTGCCCCAATGTGATCTCATCAGCCATAGGCTCATAAGTGTTGATTACCGTCCGAGTATACTCTTTAGCATACTCATTCGCGTTCGACACAAGCTTACTTATTTTCTTTAATGAGTCTGCTGATTTTGAACTTAGCTTTCTTTTTATGTCGACATTCGCGTATATAACTTCAGCAGACGATTCAACAATGTCTCGCGTTTCTCTGTTTATTTTAATGCTTATGTCAGCATAGGCTCGACCACTCGAAAAGGCTTGAGTGACTAAAAGCTTTTTGCCGTTTTTGTTTTCGACATAGGCATTAGTAAAACGATGAGAGTGTCCCGAAACGATTACATCAACAGCATCTGGTAATTGCTTCAAAAAACGCCCAAACCGACTATCGGTAGGAATAACTGCGTCATCTTGTGTATCCCCATCATAATAATCTGCTGTCGTCCCGTCATGCACAATCACAACGATAGATTCGATACCTTTTCTTTGTAATTCATCAACATAGTGCGATACAGCTTCAGACTGGTTTTTGAATTCCAAATTATCAACCATGCCAGGGATAACTAATTCAGGTGTTATATCTAAAGTAATCCCTATAAAGCCAATCGGAACATTGTTTACTTGATGTATAGCGTATGGTTCCAGCAATAACTGCTGAGACTTGTTATAAGTCACATTTGCACTGACAGTTTGATAATTCGTACCAGTCCAAGGGGCATGAATAAAGGGCCCATTCGTGTGGTTGCCGCCATTGAGCAGCCTGAGCATCTCATCACTGCCTTCATCAAACTCATGATTACCGGCAGTGCCAATAATATGGCAAGTTTTATCGCGCTGAATATTGCAGTTATTTTGTAAAATATTCAGAAAATCGATCGCGGGCTCGTCTTGGAGTAAAGCTGACTCAGCAGGGCTCGCCCCTACATGATCCCCTGCATGCAAAATGAACGTGTGTTCATCCGTCGATTCGATGGCACTTAATAAATGATGTGATAAGTGGTGCATTCCACCTAGATTCTCTACTGGAAGAATTTGGCCATGAAAATCATTAATGCCTAACAATTGGACAGTAAAAGTGTCACTTTTGGAAACCACCGCTTGATTCGCTAACGTTGACACAGCGCCCTCTGAAGCCGTTTTGTTCGGAGATGAACAGGCGGTGACCAAAACGCAGAGTACCAACCATGAATAACGTAATCCGTATGTTAAGAATTGCCTTTCCTTTTTCTGTAAACGTTGAGCTGGCATGTACTTATAGTTCATATAATTCCTAGATAAATAGACAACCAATTCGCCCTAATACCTTTTGGGCAAATGAAAATGACAAAGTTACTGAAGTTTTAATAGTCGAAGCGGCTAACCCACTAGCATAACAATAAAGAAAAGTACGATCTAGTTGAACTCATACATAGCTCAAAACAGAACGCGTTTGAGGTGTTTTCTTCTTTCTACCCTCAGATTTTACCGATACACTGATTAATGAGCTCCATCAACACGAACAAAAATAAGAAAACGACATGAACGAAGACATAGCCCAAATACAAAAAATCACCGATATACTCATTGAATATGTCGTGACTTACAGCGTTCAAATTATAGGCGCTATTTTCCTGCTTATTATAGGCGCATGGCTCGCCGCAAAAATAGGCAAGAAAGTAGAAAAAATAATGCGTGGCCGGGATATCGACATCACCTTAAGTCGTTTTACCGGCAGTATAGTCAAGGTTATGCTATTGGTTATGGTGGCAGTCATTGCTTTGGGCCACTTAGGTATCAGTGTAACGCCTCTCTTAGCCGCACTAGGTGCTCTAGGTTTAGGGGTTGGCCTCGCCATTCAAGGTATGTTGTCCAATTATGCAGCGGGTTTTACCATCATTATCACTCGTCCATTTGTTGTAGGAGATACAATAAAAGTTCAGGGAGTTGCTGGTCTGGTTAAAGAAGTACATTTAGGCTACACCATACTAGTCAACGAAGACGACGTTAGAATCCAAATTCCTAATCGCCTAGTGGTGGGTGAGATATTACATAACTCCAATAACAACAGTTTAATTGAGCTATCAATAGGCGTTGCTTACGACAGTAATACTGAACAAGTCACTGCACTTATTAAAGGTGCTCTGTCAGAGTTAGAAGATATAGAACCGTCACATACGCCGATTATAGGCATTGATAATTTTGGCGATAGTAGTATTAACTTTGGTGTACGCTTCTGGGCCCCAACCACCAAGCACTACGAATTACGTTACGCTGCCAATAAATGCATTCACGACGCTATTACAAAAGCAGGCATTGTTATTCCCTTCCCGCAACGAGAGATCACCATGCTTAGTAATAGGTAAGACATGGCTCTTCATCATTGCAAACTGAAGAGCATACTCATTTGGAGCGTGGCTATCACAGAATCAATTTACTAGATGAATGATAATGACTATACACTTCCCACTACGCGCTGCTAGCGTCATAGTGGGAATACCTGACACGAATAAAAATTATCGTCTAGATGCAATACTAAACCTCAATATAATTAAACCAAGGACAAACATCCAGAAGGTCACTGGTACAGGTACTTGATTAACAGTGGTAGCAGTATCGAAGGTAAAATCATCAAACAAAGCAAAGCTGTTATTGGTAGATACACGAAGCTCTGCAATGGCGTTAAATCCTACAAATGAAAGCACACTAGCACCTTGACTTGATGACGGTGGAGCAAATACATCGCTGACAATCGTACTACTATCAGAAAATACCCCAACAAAGCTTAACGGGTTATTGCCACTTTGACTGGCTAACACTGAATTGAAATCAAATAACTCATCGCTAGCCAACGAAATAACAAATGTAGATAAGCCGTCTACTTCAAGTACTTGAGAGTCAAAGCCTCCAAAGTTGCTCCCTGTACTGCCATTCAATATAAAAGAGGCATTACCAAGGTCAAAATTGAAACCACTTTCGGTAACGCTCGAATTAGATACTAGGTTAAAGCCGTTTATTGAATCAAAATCGACAATTAAAGACGCGTTAGCCATGCTAGACAAGAAAGCCATTAGGGCAACTAGAGCGGCTAATAGTTTTGTTTGTATTTTAATTCCAAAGATTTCTTTCACTTCATATTTCCAATATTCATAACAATGATAATACTACCGTCAGCCACACTACTTTGTGTGAGCTGTTTCTATTGATAGTTGCGTTTTAAAAAGGAAGAAAGTGCAATAACAGAAAGTGATTAACGTCTACAAATCTGCTACCGACATTTTTAATTTCCCAATTGTTGACAAAAACTAAACGTTAATATGCTCAAGAGATTGCAAGCCTAAAGCTTCCATAAGTTGCGATTGTATCGGCGCAATTTTTTCATTAGCCACATCAGCACCAAAACTGTTACCCACAACAACACGCCTAACTCTTTCTCCGGCCTGTTGCTCAATGAGTGCCGCAATGGTATCGGCAATATCACTGGGTTGTGGCGCGCTCTCTCCCTCAAACATAGACGCAATAGTGGAACCAATAGACATTGGAATATCAGCAATATCACCGTAAGCACTCACGACTTCAGAGCGCTTAGGTGAGATGGCATTCGCATACATATTGGTTGGATAAGCGCTTGGTTGAACAAGTACAACATCAATACCAAGTTGAGAGAACTCGTACGCAAAGCTATCAGTCATCGCTTCTACAGCGTATTTACTGGCACCGTATAAGCCAAAAAATGGGAAGGTTACTCGCCCAAGAATTGAGCCTATGTTAATGACAAGTCCATCTCGCTGCTCACGCATCAGTGGTAACACGGCTTGGGTGACTCGGAACACTCCCAAAACATTAACATCAAACAAAGCGTGAACTTGCTCAACGTTAAAGCTTTCAGAAATACCTGAAGCAGCAACACCGGCATTATTAATTAGCACATCAACCTTATCCTCTTTCTTTGCTAATGCATCGACAGCCGATTGCACTGATTCATTATCAGTCACATCAAGCTCAATGACGTGTGCCCCTGCACTCATAAGCTCTTGAGCAATGGTTGCGTTCTTTCCATCCATTTCACGCATGGAGGCATAGACTTTGTGCCCTTTGGCTATTAGCGCCAATGCCGTTAAGCGTCCAAATCCACTTGATGAGCCGGTAATTAGTACGACTTTAGACATAATGATTTCCTCTTAAATATCAGTTGTAGGTTATCAACAAAATGAGGGGCGCATTATTTCCTTTTACTTTTACGCAAAAAACAGTATTTTAATCCAAGCACTTGTGCTAAAAACTCACAAATGAAAATTATCAATCACTTAGACATCTTCATCAAAGTAACAGAAACAGGCAGTTTTTCAGAAGCTGCTCGACACTTCGATATCACCCCGTCGGCAGTATCGAGGCAAATATCCCAATTGGAACAAGAACTCAGTGCACGACTATTTCAACGTACCACGAGAAAACAAAATCTGACCGAAGCAGGTAAGCTATATTACGCCTATGCGCAACGTATTAATGCTGAAGTAGAAGCAGCCAAGCTAGCAGTCAGTCAGTTGACAGACACTCCCAACGGAACTTTACATATTGCGGCTGAGAAGGATTTTGCAGAGGTTTTCATTCAACCTTTGCTCTCAGATTTTTTGAAATACTACCCAGAAATTAAGATACATCTTTCTCTGGACACTCACCTACGAGATTTGGTGTCTGGCGCCTTTGATATTGCTATCCGTATTGGTCATCTAAATGACTCAAGCCTAATAGCAAGAAAGTTAATGAGCAGCCAATCTGTTGTCTGTGCCAGTCCAGCATATTTTGAAAAGTACCAGTGCCCCAAAAAAGTCAATGACCTCTCCATACATAACTGCCTATCCTTTCGGACTAACACCAACCAAATACTCTGGTCTTTATACAACAATCAACAAATCATCGATGTTCCCGTTTCAGGTAATTTCAGAGCCAACAGCTTATCCATACTAAAAGATGCAGCAATAAAAGGTTTGGGAATTATTAATATACCAAGATGGTTTATTCAAAAGGAGGTCAACGCAGGCTTGTTAAAATGCTTAGATTTTCAGTCACAAGAAACACCCGTTAATGCCGTTTTTACCAGTAACCGACAACTAGCCCCCAAAACAAGAGTATTCATAGATTTTCTGGCCGAAAACTTGTCCACATAACTCCGCCATAAAGTTTGGTCACTTGTCGTTGTACTTCATCATGATGATGATGCCATTGAGTGGTTACTTGTCGATTGCAAATTACCTGTCTTTTGGGAATGGCAATATTCAATATTTTTTTCTCTGCGATTTGATATTCCTTAAAGGTATAGCGCTACCTGAGTTTCTTGGTTTGACCTTTAAGCAACTGGAAAAGCCAGCGGAACAAATCCACAAGTTAATGGGGCAATGGGTAGTTAGTTTGTTCATTCTAGGGCATGTATCTGCCGCCCTCTATCACCATTACGTTCAGAAAAATAACACCTTAACCAAAATGACATTTAACAAAGATTGAATTTTGAATTGGAGCCGAAAATGAATAGAGCTATCAGTTTCCTACTTTTTTATTAGTTACTTCCATTTCCATACGAGCAAATGAACCTGTTATTGGTGGCCCATGTCAAGGTTGTGAATTTGTTTTTGACAGAATGCCTAAGGATTTAGAATCTGAATCAAGCATTGTCACTATTGAAGAGAAAGGTGAGAAAATGATGCTGCATGGGACAATCTATAAACTTGATGGTAGTCCAGCTACCAGTATCATCGTGTACGCTTACCAGACAAATGATCAAGGGATATACCCTGAGGGTCCAAACGCCCATGGAAAGCTTCGTGGCTGGGCAATGACTGACGATCATGGGAAATACAGTTTCATTACCATTCGCCCCAAAGCTTACCCTAATAGGGATGTTCCTCAGCATATTCATTTACATATCATTGAGCCGGAAAAAGGAACTTACTACATTGATAGTGCAGAATTTAGTGATGATCCTTTACTAACGGAGAGGCAAAGAGAGAAAAGGCAATGCAGAGGTGGATGCGGAATAGTTAAACCCCAAAAAGATAAATCAGGAACTTGGTATGCCCGCAGGGATATATATTTGGGTAGAGCTATTTTAGGCTATTAAGATGAATAGATGCAGTATTATTGGTACAAAATATCAACAAGGAAAAAGCATAGAAAGGAGAGAAGGTGAGGTTGTGTCAGGCTTGTCGCCTCATCATGTTACCTTTCAACTTAAGCACCTGAACTTAAATGCTTGCTAGCCGATTAATGTCTTCGTTTTCCAGCACATTTAGTCTCTGTGGAAAAATAACGGTATTGATCATAGCTTGACCTAAGCTTTCGCTTATAGTGACGCCCCCCTTTTCAGCATTGGAAAGAACGGACGCAACCAGTTATAAAACAGGTTATACAACATAACTTTACTTTTTATACCTCGCTGAGGGAAAAGCGCACCAAGCCTGAACAACTAGGTGATTATATTCTTTCTCTGTTCTTCCTATTGATGAGTATTGCTTGTACGCGATCATTCTCAACACATTGAGTTAAAACACTTCTGCCAGCCATGCCTGTCACTCCGGTTGTAGTAACTTTCATCGTTTAACTCATCCCTGTTTTTAATGCTTAGTATTTAATGACGCTTTAAATGCTCGCGGAGTCATACCAACTTTGGCTTTAAACAGCTTAGAAAAGTGTTGCGGATATTCGAACCCCAGAACACAGGATATCTGTGTCATGTTCAGGTTGTTTTCGAGTATCAACGATTTCGCTTTATCTATCAGGAACAGATGAATAATTTCTAATGCTGTTTTGCCTGTTTCTCGTTTCAACAAATCGCTCAGGTAGTAAGGTGACAAACCTAATTGTTGTCCACAGTATTGAACCGTCGGTAAACCTGCATCTAAAGGTCGACTACTTTCATAATAGCGATTAAGTAGTTTCTCGAATCGATCAACATATTTTCTGTTTATATCAGAGCGAACATAAAACTGCCTATCATAAAACCGAACGCAGTAAACTAAAAACAGATTGAGATTAGCGCGCAATAATGACTGTGTATGTCTGTCCATCTTGAGTGAAACCTCATGCTTGATTTTTTCAGAGATACCAGTGAACACTTTTATGTCTTTTTCCGACAGATGTAATGATTCATTACTCTCATAGTTGAAGAATGTGTACTGTTCCATATTACGCCCCAACTCTGACTGCCGTATCAAATCAGGATGGAAGGCAATCGTCCAGCCCGTAGCATCAGGATCCACCTCAACATCCTTCACTAACGCTTTTTGTCCGGGAGCAAGAAAGACCAATGAGCCATCATCAAAGTCATAAGAACTCTGCCCGTACTTCATTGCACATTCAGTACCTTGCTTTAGCGATATATTGTACAACTCAGAAGCGTAAGTCGTATTAGATTTAACCTTTCCTTGAAATTCAATATGAGAGATAACCGTTATCAATGGATTAATCGGCCGAGGTAGATTTAGATAGTCATGTAACTTTGAGACTGATTTAACATGTATCACTTCACTCATTAATTATTTCTCAAATACATTATTTTTTGTGCCTTACTTATCCGCACGATAAACAGAAGAATAAGGTGAACCGAATAGCCCAGCGAGAGACGAGATATTGACTCTCCCCCTCCCCTCGTTTACGCATAACGGGAAGAACGTGCTGTGTCACCCGAATTGGGCCATACACATTCGTATCAAATATTGCATTAACCTCTAGTTCACCCCATTGCTCAAACACTCCCACGCCCGAAATCCCAGCATTGTTAACCAATAGGTCAATTGTACCGAACTCTTTAACACCTGCTGCAATCGAATCAACAATACTCTGATGTTCAGTGACATCAAGTCTGGTTACCAGAACGTTGCTCAATTTGGAAAACTCAGTTTCTTTTTGGGGCGTACGCATTGCTGCAATGACATTCTAGCCTTTTTCTTGGAAAGATTTTGCTGTTAGCCGGCCAAAGCCAGAGCTACATCCAGTTATGAGAACAGTGTCCTTATTCATCCTTAAACCTTAACTGTTTTCATTATTAATGCGAAGTTCTGGTAGCCAGTCAGAAAGCGCCTGTTCGGTCATCTTTTGAGCCTGCGATCTCTTAGTTTGTTTTTGTGCCTCAATATGGTGCGGTTTCACCTCGTCTTCACAGACGTAAATGCCTGTTACGTCATTGAACGCAGAAGAAATCGCCAGCCTTACAATACGGTCTGCACCCACTTCTGTAGGTGATGCCATATAGTGCATGATTTTTCCCATCAATTTCTCAACTCCTTCCAAATGGCTGAGCAGATTAGAGCGGATGTAACCAGGACAAAGTGAGTTTGCTGTCACGCCTGTGCCTTCCAACCTTTTCGCCAAGTCGATGGTAAAAATATTCATGGTGAGCTTAGATTCCACATAGCTTTCATCTGAAGCGAAATTTGCTCTCGATTGAATGTCGTTAAAGTCTATTTCAGATATGAATTCTGTATTCGTGGTCAGGTTTACAATACGTGCCGGAGCTGATTCTTTGATACGATCAAGAAGTAGCTCTGTGAGCAGCCTTGGACCAAAGTAGTTAGCTGCCCAGTTGGTTTCAAAACCATCATTGGTGATCACGCGCTTTGTCATATTGATACCTGCATTGTTAACCAGTATATCGATCTGACGATGTTCTGCGAGAATACGCTCAGCGCACGCTTTGACACTGTCCATCAATGCAAGGTCACAAATCTGTATGCTTGCCCTGCCCTTACCATTAATGTTCAGCCTTTTAACTACTCCTTCCGCCTTGGTTTTGTTACGACCAAGCAAAATAACATTCGCTCCCATCTCGTAAAGCATCTCGACTGCAGCACGGCCAATACCGTCTGTGCCTCCGGTAAAGACGATAGTTTTTCCGTTCAAATCTTTGTCAGTATCGGGGATGGCATAACGAGGGTTTAGTGCTTTCCTTTGAGGAACGAATAGCTTGAGTAATATTCGCGTCCTGTCACCTAGTAGAGGCATATTGGGTCTCTCTGTACAGCTTCAATACCTTAATCGTACCTAGCCAACAGAGCGAAAACTTATACATTTCCCAAAACAAATTTATTAGTTTTCTTATTTCTTCAAAATGTTCAAATCAACTAGCTCTAGTAAAAAACACAGGAAGTCATCTAATCGCCAGAAAACTAAAGTCGCCATCAAATTTGGTGAGCAATCATTTATCAAACACTTAGGCAATAGAGAATAGTCATGGGTGATGACAGATCATTGACGCTTTTTCTGCGGGTATTTATGACCAAGTTTTGCGAAATTCGACTGCTATTGAGTAGCTGTTTTATATCCTCCATCCTAGAGTGCATTGATTGCTTTCAATCGATTGATGCCAGCCTATATTTAGAAGGAGGCATGCCTAAAACTCGTTGGAATTCTTTATTAAAGTTGGATTTACTACTAAAACCCGCAGCATTCATCACATCTATCATGGTCATTTCAGGTCTTGCCTGTATGAGGCGTCGGGCTTCATCTACCCTTCTATCATTTAAATATTGAGAGAAGCTTTTTCCGTAACACAGATTAATGGCATTCGATAATTGTCTTGAAGGTATTTGTAGTTTTTTGGCAGCCTCAGATAATGTTATACCAAAGTCTCTTTTATGTAGCTCTTCATTAGTAACGAGTATTTCCCATCTAGCAAAGTGCTCTTTGTTCTGAGCCGATACAATGTCATTTTCAGAGAATGTCCGCAAACTCAATTCATACATCCATTCAATTAGCGGGTTTCTTCTTATTGTTGCAAACGCGACCGTCACGTTGATGATCAGAAATATGCTGGTTCCTAGAAATAAAGCTAGGCTTTCGTTAAGTGCCTTACCTGCTTGTATTTCTGCAAGAACTGCAATATCTACCCCAATATTGATAACCATCATGCAAGCTAAGATACATAACCATGTATAAGGCTGCTGGGGCTCAGTTTCCAAGTGCTTAAACAGCTTTTTACCTTGTCGCATTGGGATAGCCATCAGTATCAAATAAAAGACAAAACTGCCGATGATGAAATAATCCGTCAAGAAGAGTACGCGGCTTTGCATCATAAAAGCTAGCAGCAACAATAGGCATGGAATAAGGTGCAAATAATCAACTCTGTTAAATTGAGGCTTTAATCGTTTGACGGTTAGAAAATAGAAATAGAAAACTGGCCCTATGAGCATAGCGGTAACCGGCCTGATAATGGACATGTATGCCGGACTCAAATCATTTACCCATCCAATGAGTAAAAGGCTTTGACAACTATACATTAAGTAATTTACCCCTAACATCCTAGCTGGTAAACGCACTGTTGCCTTAACAGAAAAAAGATGAATAGCTAACACCAAGCAAATCATTACATTGGCTGCTTGGCCGTGGGACAGTATTTGTTCCATAGTTTTTTTGCATCCATTAAATAGTTTTTGTGTTTAAAAACAGACCTCGATCGTGTTTTAGGTCGTCAACGAAACACTATTAGCCTAACAATCGGAATCCTCTATTGGCAATACAGAAGACCGTTTATGTTCAATCAAACAATATCCAGCTATCACCAAGCTCAATTGGGTCGATGGTTTCTATTTTTAGTCGTTATTCTTTCGTGGAAGGTTGCATTCGCAGACGAATTATTAATACGTAACGTGCGTATAATTAGCGGCGAAAAGCCTGAAGTCAGTCATCCTAAGGATGTGTTCGTTCGAGATGGAATTATCACCCATATCGGTCGCAACCTTCCTCTATCGAAGACTATGATTGACGGTAAAAATCAATATTTAATACCTGGCCTAATAGACACACATGTTCACCTCCAAGGCATTCCGGGTTATATAAGTGAAGGCAATAAGCATCCTGATTTTTTTGATGAGGCAATAACACAAATCCCGCGCAGTTACTTGTATTTTGGCTTCACCACGTTACTGGATTTAGTCTCCCATCGCTCGTTTATCGAGAATTGGAATAGCCAGCCTGTAGCTCCTAAGACCCTTTTTTGCAGTCCGATCTTCATCCCCAACGGTTACCCCCTACTGGAGCCGAATCACAAACATCAATTTGAATCCCCAGAGGCTAGCAAGATTATTTTCAATCCAGAACAAGCTGAACTCTACCCAGCCAATTTTTCAAAGTCAGAGCAAACACCAGAGAAAATGGTTAATCGAGCTAAAGATGAAGGTGCTCGTTGCATCAAAGTCTTCTACGAACATGGATTTGGACGATGGAAAAACCTGCCAGTACCGCCGATAACGTTAGTACAGGAGATCATTCAACATGCCCATAAACAAGGGTTAAAAGTCGTGCTACATGGTAACTCTCAGAAATCACATGAATTTGGCTTAGCATCAAACGTCGATGGCATTGTTCATGGTATGTGGCACTGGGACAATTTATCTAAAGCCAACACTTCAACTCAACGACAGTTCGTTAGTCGCTATGCTGAAACTGATATATGGGTACAACCAACCATTCAAGTGATTGCAGGTGAGAAAGAGATGTTTGATCCTCAATTCTTCCTAAATCCATATCTAGAACATGCTATCCCAAAATCGTTACTAGATTGGTATCAAAGTGATGATGGCCAATGGATGAAAAATGACTTAATCCATAATTTTGGAATAGATTCCGTTGACGCCGAAGATTTGTATCGCAAAGTAGGAGATCAGTACCGAACCCCAATCAATAAGCTTTTAACCTTCACTAAAATGCTATCTCAACAAGGAGCTACTTTGCTTTTTGGCAGTGATACGCCAAGTGGACCTTTTTATACACAGTTTCCTGGTATAAACGCACGTTTAGAGATGAATCACTGGATGGAGGCAGGTTTAAGCCCTGAAGTACTTTTCACCTCAATGACAATCCAAAATGCTAAGGCATTAGGGATGCAAGCCTCCATAGGTCAAGTCAATGTGGGTATGAAAGCAGATTTGCTGTTGCTAAGTGAAAATCCGCTAATCGATGTTTCTGCTTACGACACCATTAAAAAAGTCATTCTCAATGGTGTGCCTATCGAGAGACAAATATTATCAGCAAAAAATCAGTAGGGTTAGATAAGCACTCAAAAGAAGAAAACTGGGCTTTTGAAGGAATTGAGTATCGGTAACACCAAAATGGTGGACCATTCTGGAAGAAGCTCGAACCATTTACTCGATGTTTTGACCGAATGGAATGACGATATGAGAGGCTGAGTGTGCAGGTGTTTATTATTCAAATAATCAATCACGCCGAACCTTAATTAAGAAGTTAAAATCCAAGATCACACGTTGCTCTTTTAGCTCTTTTCTTAAAAATTCATGGTCTACTTTGTATCAATAACTAACATTAACTATCCATCTATGACTATCGTGTTCTCATATATAACCTTATTCCCATAAGGCAAGAAATATGGGGTAAAAACGATAGGCTATTTGTAATGATTTTTATGCCGAAGCAATGAAGTGGGAACTTTTGCTCGGGCCGTAACTCTACTTAGCAGCATTACGCTATTCCGTCCTGCAAATATCTAAGACATCAAGGAGAAAATGTTTTGTTGTATTATTCGCGATTTTCAAAGGCTGTGATTTATTGCTTGTTAAGTACTGTATTAATTTCACTTGTCGGTTGCAGTGCAAAAAAAAACCAAGAGGCTTTGCAAGCTAAGTACCCTGCATTTAGACATCCTGCGAAAATGGTGTTCATGGCAGGGCCGGAAGAATCCCCTGTAACTTTTAAACAGACCTCCATAAACGATGGCGTTGCACATATTCTTTACTCTCAAGAGCAAAACAATAAGGGCAATTCACACATTGTGGTAGTTCTCGGTGGGTCTGAGGGAGGTTTTATCACTCACCACTCCAAGATTGGTGAGGCTATCCTTGCTAACGGTTATTCTATGGCTAGCATCGCTTACCATGGCTCACAAGGAACACCACCCAAACTGAAAGAGGTCGCTATTGAGCCGATTATTAGACGCATTAAAAGCCTCTCAACAGCAGAAAATGGAGAGAAACGTTGCGTCGCTGTAGTGGGTAGCTCAAAGGGCGCTGAACTTGCACTGCTCATCGCTGCAAACGCCAATATTGCAGATACTTTTGTAGCAGTCGCTCCATCCAATGTTATATGGCAAGCAAGTGAGGTTTCCCTTCTGAGCCGATCCTCTTGGACATATAACGGTAATCCACTTCCATTCGTCAAATATCCTTGGTTTTCTAAAGGAACGCTGACTTTCTTAACTGAAGGAGTAACAAAAGCAAGAGGAATACATGAAGCTGGGTTAAGAAGGTTTGATTCAAAAGAGCAAGCTCAGATACCTGTCGAAAAAATATCAGTACCAGTGCTTTTGCAAACGGCTAAACAAGACAATCTTTGGCCTTCTCACGAGATGTCTCTAGCGATATTGGAACGCCTTAAAGCCAAAAACACTAACCATGAATTCACGCTCACATCCTACGAGCTTGATCATTATTTGCTTTCAAACCAACAACCTGTTGATGATGCTGTAGATTTCATCACTCATACACTTGATTCAAACCCGAACTGCAATTCTAGCAATAGTCAATAATGTAAAAGCATATGGCAGTACTGCAAGCGCTAAAGTCTGGCTCTACATCATTAAACGGGGACACAGGTATTCCATTAAACTGATTTTGCGAAGAATCATTTAATGGAAAATACCTATGCCCCACGCAGCTGCTATTTTAGGCATAAATGAATTAATAATTGAACAGGTACATCGTTACGAGGGTATTGAGGTTTGGGCTAGGCTTTCTCTACGCACCAAACCAGCTGTGAATTGAGAGCATTACCGAAAGGCTATCATTCGCTCAAAACCATTAAGTTATTTCAAATATTGTTTTAAAGTCAGATCAATTAATTTATCTCTAAACTCCTTAGGGTTTTTCCATGTATTTACTGCGAATAAAATTGTGAGATCCAACTCAGGAAAATAAAAAGCATCCGAAACATAACCATTAATGGCGCCACCATGGAAGTATGCTGTTAAGTTTTTAATATTACTCATTTTTAATCCGAATCCATATGTGCCAGAAGAGTAACTAACTTCTTTTCCGTTAATCAGTGTACATGGGGAAGTCCTATCTTCAATTGAAGAAGTGGTTAAAAGCTCTCCTTCAATCAATTCTTTATGCCATTTACCAAATTCTTCTAGTGAACCAGCAGCACCGCCAGCTCCTTGAGCAACTCTATACTCTGAAAAGTACCGGTGTGATTGGTCAAAAGCCGAGAAATCTTCTTCATAAGACTTAGACATATTCTCGGGTAGGAAGGTATCACCTAGATAAAAGGTGCTCTCTAAGTTTAATGGAGAAAAAATATTCTCTCGATAAAAATCTCCTAAACTTTGCCCTGACACCGTTTCAATAATCTTACCCAATAACAAATACCCCGTATTGTTATATTGAAATTCTTCGAAAGGTTTTGCAGTTTTTGGGACGTCGTTCAACAAATTAATGAACTGTTCTATTGATTGTTGATTAACATTCCCCTTGTCTTCAATGTTATATATATCAGGTAATCCAGATGTATGGCATAGTAAACTGCGTATAGTTACACCGCTTCTTTTTAGCGAGTTTAACGCTATGTATTTCTCTGCAAGGTCATCAAGCTTAATTTGGTTTCTTTGTTGAAGTAGCATAATTGCTGAACTTGTTAGCATTTTTGTGTTGGAGCCTAAGGCGAATACAGTCTTATCTTTAATTAGCGCTTTGGTATTTAAATCAGAAAAGCCATGAGGTGAATTGACTACCGTTTTGTCATTTTCAATTACAACAACTTGCGCACCAACAAATGACCTGTCATCTATATACGCTTTGACGAACTCGTCTACGCTTTCTTCTAGAGTTACTTCCCGTGAATTTGCAAAGTTCGGAAAAACAGAGTACGCATAGATTATTACGTTTACAAAAAACAAGACATACCTCATTCATTACCCCTTTTCATTCTTCGATATCTTTTTTATTCATATTTAACTACATTGTAGTAAATTAACTTTAACAAAGGGAAACTGCCTTTACCATAAAAGGTTTGTATAAGGTTTCGAACTACAATACGCTTAAATTTCAGATACTTAGAGGAAAAAGGTAAATAGACTAAATAAAATTATCGAATTGAATCAATGAGATAAAGAAATGGTGGGCCATTCTGGAGAAAGTTCGAACCATTTATTCAATATTCTTGCCGAATGGAATAGCTATTTAGAGGCCAGTTGTAGCGGTATTTATGATCCACAATTATAATGTCCGCCAACTAATGATTAGCTGCTTTTTTGCCATCGTTCTGTTGCTAACTAGTCAGAGGGCAGCTAGGTAAAGCAGACATTAAGGCACTGTTAATCAGGCCGAGTATTAACAAGAGTTAGTTAAAGACGATGTTTAGCTTTAACTAACTCTTGTCATCTAAAACCTCAGTGATTTTGGTTGTGGTTTTAACTAGAGAGAGCCTAATCACTACCTCGTAAATTAACGATTGGGCGCTCGTTAATGTAACGTCTTAGTGGCCAATAACACGAGAATAAAGTCGCAATAGTTATCAATAGTAAAGTTGCCAATAATATCAGTAATCGTTGCCAATAAATAAATTGCTGAAAATAGTCATTGAAGAATATATAAGCAAGTAAAAACAGCATAACACCACCTATAAAGCCCACTAATAACGTCTTAATATTGTCCGAGATAATCATAACAATCAGATTTTTTCGTGTTGCACCTAATGCCATGCGAGTGCCAAATTCGTATTGTCTAAGATGGGTCCCGTAACTCAAAATACCGTACAACCCTATGGCAGCTAATAAAAATATGAAACTAGCCAAAACCGATGTCGTTACTGATACCGTTATTTCGGTAATAAGGAATTGATTGACAATGTCGGACAGCGTTTTGAAATTATACACAGAGTATCTAGAGTCAACCTCAGCCAGCAATTCTGCTAGTTGTTGACGACTAACCGATTGGCCCGGTTTAAATTTAAGCATAAAGCTTTGCTTTTCAAGTCCTCTTGGTATGTAAGCTCTTGGGACTGCTGTGCCTGTGATGTCTTCACGACCTAACGCATATCTACCTTTAAGGTTTATTCCCTTAACAATACCTATTATTTCAAATGTACCATCATACCCTCCAGTCGATAATTTTAACCCTAGTGCGTCACCATCCGTTGTTAATTCTTGAGCAAAAGCTTGGTTAACAATCATCACATTATTACTATCCCTGAAATCGGAGCGAGTAAAATTATCCCCTCGTACCAATGGCTGCTTTAGTATATTGAAATATCTATGATCAATTTCATCGTAATACGGAGTATATTGCTCGTTGCTAGAGACATTGATGAATTCTCTTCCCCAAAAACCAGCTAAGGGTGAGTAAGACTGACTAACAGAATCAACTTCGGGTAGTGTTTCGATTTTGTCGACTATCTCAACCATTTTAGAAATTACTTCTTCTTCGCTAGCGGGATCCACTGAAGAAAAATTCAATGCCAAAACAGAGATATTGCTAGTCGTGAAACCTAAAGGCGTATTGATTGTTTTCAACGCACTGTTGAGCAAGCTAAAATTGACAAATATCAACACTGTCGCTAGCGCTATTTGGCTGGTTATCAATAGTTGACGCGTCTTTTTTGATACCTGTAAAGCACTTCCTTTGCCACTGCTTTGCAAGCTGGTGTTAAGCGCTCGGTAATTGAGCATGTGGGAACTTAATTTTGCGAAAACAAACGCGATAATAAGGCTGATAATTGCTGAAGCACCCACGTTGATATAATTGAGGTCCAATTCGTTCACTCTGGGCAGTATTGCCACAAAATACTTTTGCATCACAAAAAAACCGACATTGGCGAGTATTAGGGCCAATACGGTAGATAGACACATCAATAGACTAGTTTCAGCAAAAATAGTTTTGAACACATGTTTTTTAGTAGCGCCAATGGCCGCTTGAATGGCCATTTGACGTTGTTTTTGGACAATACGGGCTATGAACAAGTTTGAAATATTGACACAAGCGATCAGTGCTAATCCAACCATACCCG
>CAZXIN010000042.1:0-43782 GCA_964640795.1 uncultured Pseudoalteromonadaceae bacterium
GTTTTGGCGACACCACTTTAATTAAAGTAAGGTGGTGGAGTCCATACATCGAGTTGGGGTTAGTTAGTCATTAGTCAATTTTACTGGCTCACTGATGAAATATAAGTTCACTTAACTTTTGCCCAAATACGTGAACCTTTTCGTAAATATCGCATGTACAAACAAACTTGTGTATTTTACGACCTTCATCTAAATGACGAAATAACCCTCAAGTAAACAGGGGAGCTTTTGCGAATTAGGATTTAATAAATTTGAAAGAAGCTAAAGGCGAAAAAAGACAGAAGCATATAGTATTGATGGGTAACAACGGTTCGGGGAAAACTGCTCTTGTTCAACGTTTACTGGTCGATAAGCTTGACCGTTCCAATCAGATCACAACAGGGGTTATTACCGAAGCAGAGTTTGAAGACCACGATGGCATATCAATTGTCGACCTTACACGGAATCACGATCATCTTCATAAAATAGCAGACGAGATAAGAGATATAGACATTGGATTGGCATTATTCGTCGTTAGCGCAACCGACCACGATGTTGTCTCAGGTCTTGAGCATTGGCATAAGCAATTAACTAAATATGCCCAAAATTCCGATACCGTGGAGAAGTATCTTGTTGTATCTAAGTGTGATTTGAATGAAGCGATTATCGATGAACACAGGATTTCAAAGCAATTTGGTATCAAAAGAGTCCATCTTGTAAGTTCAATGGACGGGGCCGGCATCCAAGCTTTGTGCAAATCAATTCAAAGTATATTCCCAAGAAGAGTTGAAGAAGAAAATTTAGAGCGTGTAAATATAATAGTTCGCACTATGATTTTTAAGCTCTGTGAATTGATAGCGAGACATCCAAGATCACTAGAAGATATTGAATGGCGTGATTTGGAACGAGTTATTGCGGTGTCATTAGAAGAGATTGGTTTTGATGTTCAATTGACGCCACCATCAAAAGACGGGGGAAAAGACGTTATTGCGAAATGCAGAGTTTCTAACCAAGAGAAAACATATTTCATCGAAATAAAGCATTGGAGAAAAGGTGGAAAACCAAACGAAAATCATATATCAGAATTTGTGGAGGTAAACGTAGCGAATCAAACCGACGGGGGGCTTTTTGTATCTTCTTCTGGATTTACAAACGAAGTATATAGTCAATTGGGTGAGTTGATTAGACAAAAAGTAAGGCTTGGTGATGACAATAAAATAGTATCTATGTGTCGGCGGTACGTAAGAAGCAAGAATGGTCTCTGGCAAAATGAGACTACTTTGCCAGAAACTCTT
Organism: uncultured Pseudoalteromonadaceae bacterium; assembly: GCA_964640795.1. Lineage (GTDB taxonomy): Bacteria > Pseudomonadota > Gammaproteobacteria > Enterobacterales > Alteromonadaceae > M269. Next base: position 1,275 of record CAZXIN010000042.1, read on the forward strand.
TTTGAAGATACTTTATAAAGGGTGTACCAACCTCTAAGAACACCATCAACGGATATTCCAAATCAAACACAATTCAATTGGAACACATAAAACAAAACAATTATTGCTTAACCTATGCTGTTTTTAGGCTAGCCATATTAGGCGAATTTTTGGATTTACTTGAACAGATTTACTGTACCTTGTGTGCAGCCAATATTCGTTGAAGATGCGCAGCAGACAAAACAATTCTTGAATTGCTGAATCACAACGCCAGCAAATTAGCTAAAAATGTGCCTGTTGCATAGTTCAGTTATGCCCTTGATTGTTCTTATACATCCAAAAGTGAGCGGCTACTATTGAGTCAGTTTTTACATTTAATAGCTTTCTTTCGAGGGAACCTGAATGCCCGTTGCTTGTCTCAACAAGCCCTTTTTTAACATCCTTTCAATACATGTTCTCTATGAAACTTCATGTAAAAAGCCAATTTTTCGGGTACTTCCCGAAGTTTAATATTCTTTGGCAAATTCAGGCCTGCAATATCCATTCGGGATATCCTCGGTGAAAAAATAACCATGCCTTTATCGTCGAAAGAAATTAAGCCTTGATCAAACAGGTGGTCTAAAGTTGGATTTAATAGTAAACCGTTCATAGGATCTAACCGCTCATTATTAGATGAATCACGCCACGGTTTAATATGTGAAGCTCTCAGCAACGATATATTCCGAAGATTTGTAACAGAACAGCCTCCCCAAAATGCAATTAGCCTCTCACGAAACAAGCCTTGCCCAACACGGCTTTTTACGATTGCTTCTTTCTCAGTTTGGTTAAGTGATTGATATTCAGCTTTATGCTCTTCAACATCGTGTATTGGGTTTCCACTAAACGTATCTTTTCCGACTTTGAAGACAAAACTACTAGGCTGTTTTGTATGCAACTTTGATTCTTCGAGTCGGATCTGACCGTGATAAGTAAACGGAGTGTGATGTACATCTCGATAGAACAAGTGTATTTCATCGTTTTTCGCATCAGCACCAATAATTCGTTTGTCCGAAGCGTGTTTTTCCTCACCTTCCCAGTGCAGATAGTCCCCGTCGAGGTAATCATTGTATTGTGTTAGCGATTTTTGTTTTTGCTTTGTAACAAACAAGATTATGTACTTAGTATTTGCTGGAGTAACCACACCTTTTGAAATTGCTTGAAACCCTTTGTATCCCCATGTATTTGCAAGGTGTGGGCGTTCATATTTTTGCCCAACACGCAGTTGCTCAAAGCTTACGGGCATATCTTTTGTTTCCTTAAAAGTTAATTTTCATTAGCGTTCGTTAAGCTAACTTGGAAAATCTAGTACGCAAAGATAATCATACTCGCATCTATGTCGCCATACTTAAATTTCCGACAATACGGGAGAATTACTGTGGCTGTTCCAAATCAAAGAATGCCACCGTGATGTTGAGAGCAACTGATGTTGCCAACAATGCAAATCTGTATAAGTGTTCGCACCAACCTATTTCTGCTATTTATCTGCTACTGCTACTTGATAACAGTTTTCGACCTTTAGGTGCAGGTTTATAAGAGGTGGAAGTTTTAGTATGGAAAAATAACCTGGTATGACGCTATTCGTCTTAACGTCAATAGCTTGAACATAATTGGGTTAGAACACCCGCCCATCAGTGTAAAGAGGTTTTTGTCTAGCACCAGTACTGATGTTTCGAAAGAGTGAGCGTTCAAGCTAGATGCTAAAAGTACTCGATTTCTAACCCTTGAACTAACCCACTCTTGAACCTCACTTTCAATCCAAGCCACCGCTTTTTCACCAAGAGAAACTGATTTTGGAAACTCACCGTCTTTAACGTATTTATAGATTGTCGAGCGGGCTAGGCTAGTAATGTGCATGACTTCTTTAAGTTTAATTAATCTCATGATGATCTCCGTTAGTTTTCTTCATGGGATTAGCGAGCTGTGTAATTTTTAATCTCAGTACCTCATCAGATCTCAACAAGTTTTAAACCTACATGATCAATACGCAGCAGCAGAAAAGCAGCTGTCGAGCAATAAGGTAAGCCCTAGCTCGAAATTCAACAATTCAGAGGAGAAGTACATGCCAATCGCATTTGCAATCGGTTTTATCGTTGGAGCCAGTATTTATCAGTACATTGAAAACAGTGGAGAGAAAAGATGATCTTACTTGCTACAAAACCAATAACAGAGCTGTTCCTGATGGGAGTTGTGGCTGGATACAGTTGGGCGAGAAGGGGAGGACGATATCAATAAACAATGGGCCTGTTATCAGGCCCTATATGCGATATTCGAGATTTTTTTAAACCTATATCACTGGTCGGCATAAACCATACAGAGAGATTAACCATGCCAAACCAGCAGCATATTACTGAATACTATAGTCAGGCAGATATTCTGGCTTCTGCCGCTAACATTCTAAAAGAGAAATTTGTCAATTCACCAACGTTCAGTTCAGCAACTGAGACTATGAATTTCCTACAGTTCAAATTAGCAACATTAGAACATGAAGCATTTTGTATCATGCACCTCAACAGTCAACACCACCTTATCGAGTTTGAAGAGTTATTTAGAGGCACAGTAGACAGTGCAACTGTTTATCCGCGCGAAGTGGTTAAGTCTGTGATTGCGAATAACTCTGCCGCTGTGATTTTGGCGCACAATCATCCATCAGGAATGGCAGAGCCTTCTATCGCTGATAGGCAAATTACCCATAGGCTTAAAGATGCACTCGGGCTAATCGACGTTAAGGTTTTAGACCATATTGTCGTGGGCAGCCACTGCGTCTCTTTTGCTCAACGAGGCATGTTATAAGTCATTATTTCTAGGTTCCCATTTTGCTCTTTTGGGAACCTGGAACTCTATATAAAACAAAGGCTTAAAAATACCAATAGTCCTTTGCATCCCAAAACTATCAATTTAATCCAAAAAAGGAACCTGTTATGGCAGAAGTTCATGCTGTTAAAGATCTGGATACATTAAAACTGATCAGCCACCTACTTTCTATACGTTATAGTCAACAAATGGCTGACGTGTGGGAGTTGGGGTTGAATCTCGCATTGCGAATATCAGACTTACTATCATTAAAGTTTGATCAAGTGAACGATGAACGATTAATCGTAAAAGAAACAAAGACTAACAAGAACGCTAGTATCAGCCTCAACGAGAAGGCTCGTGAGGTTATTTCTCGTATAAGAAAGAAACACCCAAAGCACATTTATCTCTTCCAGTCTTACCGTAACCCTCAGTCTAAGGTCAGAGTAGCTAAGCCATTGACTCGAAGGGCTGTCAGTAAAGCGTTTGAAGGGGTAGGGAAGGAGCTGAACTTATCACTAGGTACGCATTCGATGAGAAAGACAAGGGGGTACCATCTTTATTCAAATACTAAAGACATTGGAAGAGTAATGAAGATGCTTAGGCATAGCTCTGAAGGAGTCACTCTGCGATATATCGGTATTACTCAAGAAGAGGTCGATACTGATTTTCAGGAGTTAGTTCTTTAAAAGGGGAACCCTCTTTTTTTAAATTTTTTCATAGACAGTAACATTTTGGTAAAAATTGTTGTTAAAGTTAAGTTTTTAAAGAGTATGAATTTTCGGATTTTTAGGCATCATGAGTCATTGTTGCTGCCTAGGGTGGTCTTACTATTTTCTGCATTATTCAGCTAGATTAAAGGTAATAATAAACAAGATGCTAACCACCAAAGATTTCATTGCTAAGTGCAAAGATCGGGAAAACATAACTAAGTATTACGTTAACTTCGATCATATAAACAAAGAAGTTTTTGAGTTACATGAAAGTGAAAGTGACGACTATTACGATAGATTACTTGTATATCCAAAAACTAAAGCAGCTAGGTTTGCTATTACTCTTGGACCAATAATCAAGAGGCATGAGCGCGATGTAAGGAAGTCTTTGAGGTTTCAAAACCGGGAAAACTATCAGTCTCTTTTGATAAGCGGGAAGGCTGAGATAAAGCCAAGGGAGACGATCTCTGTGCTTAGCAACGAGTACTTTGAGCTCGACGGTGTCACTGCGGGAATTATCTTGCCTAGGCTAAGTTTGACAGATATTGGGTTGACATTAGTGTCAACGTATATCGATCCTCGTTGGAAAGGAATCTTACAGATGACAATAGTGAATAACACTAGTAAATCCATTTATCTTAGTATGGGTGAAGCAATCGGTGTACTATTTGTATTTGAGCTTTCAAGTGAAATCGAAAACGACTTTAAAGACAGCCACGCTAATACAAGCCATCATTATGGTATGAATTGGCGAAAAATAATGGATACAGAGGGCGAGCCAATTCCAACAAAAAAGCAGGCTGCACCAGTCACATTCTTTGGGAGTATTAAGAATTCACTCGCAAAGCATCAGAATAGAGTGTTTCAGGCAGTAGGTGGCGTTTCGATTGTGGGTTTTATATATTTTCTGGCGGGTGCCATACATGACATCAATAATTTCAAAAATGACTTAAAAACTACTTCTGAGCTTGCACAGAAAAACCAAGATAAACTCTCTACGAGAATCTTCACGGGAAGCCAAGAAGTCAATTTGGGCAAATTTCAAACAGTTGCAACGAAGAAAGTTAAAATAAACCACAAGGTGCGAAGTAATCCAGTCATAATGATAAATAGTGACCATGATTACACTGGATTGGTTATTGTTGGAAAAATTACTTCCAAGGTGGACCAGACAGCCAAAGAAATTACATTTACGGTGCGTTCAGATAATGCTCAACCTGTATCACAATCATTCCAATTTGAATGGATACTTATCCCATGACTCCAATTGAGGTAATAGGTAAAAATGGCGATGCCTACATTCTGGCAGAAGCAGACTACCAAACCCCCGTTAAGTGCCAAGCCTATATTAAACTATTAATGGAAATTGAAGGGGTGTCAGTAAACGAAAGCTATTTTCTTCCACAGGGCATTATAGACTTCAAGAGAGAGCTACTAAGCTTTGTTATCTCTAGAAACGGAAAGCCCGTTTGTCTACTAATTAGTTACTTCAGAATATCCGACAATTCGTTACCTATGGATTCAGTGTACGTTCACAGGCTTGTAACTTCTCCAGAAGAAAGGCGGAATGGTCTAGCAGAGCATTTGCTAAATTTTGCCATTGATTACTATTATCAGAACCTTTCTTGGCTTCAAAACATTAGCATTCAAGTAACGGCTAAACCTTTGAACGTAGCAGCCAGTTCCTTGTACAGTAAAGTTGGCTTTAAGCTGTTCGGAGAAAAGGTTTATTCGAATAAAACTGACAAAATATTGGTTTACAGGCGAGTACAAAATACATCTAAACTAGCTGGTAATGAGGACTTATTCAACAACCCGAGACTAACAGATGAAACGAGCGGAAAAAGCTTGGACCTGACATTCTACTTTTCTACTTCATCTGAAGAGAAGAAACAGCAATTTAGGTGGTTGTTTTCACTATACAACTTGAAGTTAGAATTTTACGATTTGGGCTCAGAATTAATTGAACCTCAAGTGGATAATATTCCTGGCCAATCTCTTGAATTATTGGTTCGTTACCCACTTAAGAATGCAGCTCGATTAATAAAAAAAATGCCATTTTTTGTCGAAGATACCTCTCTTTATATTGAAGAGTTCAACTCTGATTTTGACAACGCACCTGAGCTGCCTGGACAAGATACAAAGCGTTGGTGGAGGCAGCTTAAGAACGAAGGAGTTCTTAAGCTGTTGGGTGACAGCAAAAAGAGAAGAGCAAGATACGTGTCTTTGATTGGTTGTTTCTTTGGTCCAGGAAGTTATGTCGTTGGAAAATCTGAAATAAACGGTAGCATTGCTGACGAGGCAAAGTCGTCAGAAAACTCCAAGCAACGCTTTCCAAAAACCAACCCGTGGTTTTTCCATCAGATATTTGTGCCGGATGGATATTCAAAGCAATTATCTCTTTTAAATCAACAAGAGTTCACCATCATCGATTACAGAAGAAAAGCCCTTGAAGATTTGCTCGTGAACATAAAGCGAGAAGTTATTAAAAGCGGCGAACAAACGGAAATCAACTTCAGTGGACATAGTTAAACCGACAATTGTAATTGTTTCAGGACCTTCTGGAGTGGGAAAAGATTCGGCAATAAAATCTTTACTTCGAGTGAACAATAACTTGAAATACATTGTTCCATTTACTACGCGGGAGATGAGAAGTGATGAGCATGATGGGATTGACTATCACTTTATAAGCAAAGAAGCTTTCTATAGATATTACAACAACAATGAATTGTTCGAGTGGGATTACGTCTTAGATAACTATTACGGGTTCTTCAAAGGCTCCTTTACCCAGGACGATTCTGTGCTTATTACACACGCGCTTGCAAGAATGGCGCTTAGAATCAACTCAAAATTAGAAAATGTTCGAACAGCGTTTATAATGCCTGATAATTATAACTTGCTTCATACGCGTCTTAACGAGACTGACCGGAATAGTAAACTTGTCGAAAGGCTGCGGCATGGTGTTGAAGAAGAATCCCATTCGCATTTGTTTGAAATAAAGATTAACTCGATGGAAACTAAAGAGATAGTCTCAGAAATTCAAAAGCTCCTTACTTAGATTTTTCTTAACAATCACGTCGACTATATTTACTTTATGTTCCGGTGTTATGTGAGAATAGCAACTGATCTTATCCAAATTCGCACTACTAAAAGTTTACCATAGTACGATGAGACACATCCTCTAGGACTAGTAATATAGTATCGAAGATATCCGTATAGGGGCTTAGCTTGGTAGATCAGTTTGATCGACTAATGGTAGTTCGCCTTTACGCACCGATTCATGTCTATCTTCAATATTTTGTTCAGCATCAATCATATCTATTCCCTCTGATTTTGCTTCTTTTCTGGCTTCTACTTTCATTGCCTCTTCGTACATATGTTGTTCATGCTTGAGGTGCTCATCTTTATTCATCATTCTTTCCACTTGTTAGATTGAGTAAATAAAGTAGCATTACACAGATGCAGTTTCAACTGCGGTTGGTGAGCTGTTAGCTGGCTATTTGTCGATAGTAAGATACAAGGTTTACTGCTAGTACAGTGTTGTTACAAGCCTCTTCGTTCTATTTTTTGCGCCTCTAGAGACCAATAAGTTTCATTGAGGTTACTACACCCAAAGTTACGAAGACAGTCGCCCTTAGGCTTCGTATCGGACTTTGCTAAATAACTAAAATGAATATAGGTATCACGGAGCTTCGGCATTAGCTCTGAGTAACTGCTGGTTGTATCAATGAAATGTGCGTTTGAGAAATGAACAAAATAGGGAGCCTCGGTCGTTATTCCCAAAGCGCTATTCCAAGCTTTGCAGATCATGCCAGCTAAGCTTTCAGAACTGTTATAGTCCCCTAGATGAAAGAAAGAGTTGGCATTTAATGCGACTATTACATGGTAGTGATATCCAGATTTTTTACTTAACTCCCGTACCCATAAGATGTTGGTAACAGAAATTGACCTTTTATATTTTGATAAGTAGCTGCGTATCCTTACTCTAAGTGAGTCCGAGAATCTGCTGATTACTGAAGAATCACTTCTTACATGGTAAGTAGGGGCATCGCTTTCGTAAGGAGAACCTGGATTGCAGGTTTCAGGAAAACGTAAGTCAGCTCTATAGAACTTAACCCTTGGGTGCTGGCTAATGGTCGCTAAAAAAAATTCTTGGATTTTATCCAATATTTCTTGTTCGTAAGGTGCATATTTTTTAGGTGGGTTAAAGTCTTTGAATGTTGGTCTTATTCTATTTAGTGTTTCTTCATTGTTGCTATATATCATTAGCTGTGTCCTCATTTATACATAGATGAGGTTTGGCATGTAAATTATTAATCTATATATCCAGCCTTTGGGGGCTGGCTAGTTTCTAATTACAGATATACTTAAAAAGGGCCTATATACTAATATTACAAGGCGCATGTAGTATTAATGTCGTTATGATTTAGGACAGTTCACAATATAAATTTTGGTATTTTGACATATTTAAAACTCTGGACTTATTTTTTAGTGATTCTGTTTATGCTCAATAAACGAATTTTTTGGCATGCTAGAAGGATAGCTCTAAGCTGTATATAATTTGATGTTTACTCTCAAACTTTAATACTGATACTCGATAACGTCATTACTGAGAAAGACATCTAGGTACACAAGCTCGGTGCTAATATAAATCTTCTTACTTTTGGAATTGAGCTATGTTTGGTAGTACAATGTGCGTTGCTTTAAGTGCTGGTTAGCCCATTTTCTGCTATACGTCAGGTATATAAGGTGATTTGGCTAGCGATAGCGGATGTTTTATGGATGCTTTTAAGGGGGTTTTAGGATTGTTTTTTGAGGCTTTAAGGATGTTTTTGTAAGTCGTCGATGTAGAGTATTTATAAATGAACGAAGAACATTTAACCAAGTTAGCTAAGCTTCTAGACAAGAAGGGTAAGAGGTTTCTTGATAGTTTTTTATGGACATTACATTGCGATGGCTATGCTACGGACTTGTTTTCTATAAACAGTAAAAAGCAAATTGAGCAGTGCCTTTCGGGTGTGAATACAGAGTTTAATGCTTCAGGTGGTGAAGACAAAAGGGTGCTTATTAATCAGCGTATTAATAAATGCGAAAGCTTATTAATAGATGATTCTTATTTAGATTGGTTGGATTTAAAGAATAAGCGACTACACAATTTTGCTTGGCAACATATAAATGAAAAAAAGCTAAATTATGACATAACTATGTTAAAATCAGTTGGTAGTTCTGATGTTAGAGCTGCTTGTATAAAAGCTATCGATAGAGCTCATATTCATCATGAGAAAAAACGAAATCTAATATTAGATATCAAGAATTTATGGAGAATTCGTTCTGATTACAAAGGGTTTGAATGTAGTTGGTTAGATAAAAATAACCGCTACCAATGTAAGAAGGTTTTAGAGTTTCTTTTTATTTTTGGAAGGGAAAGTAGGCCTGGCTCTTATTTCAGGCCATGTTTACTGAATCACAATGCTCAGTTGGATGACTATCATATGTTTCTTCTTTCCGTTGATTATTGTCATGTTGATCCTGGAACTAAAGAACTATTTTTGAAGAAAGTTAAAGATGCTGCAAGGAAGTGGGTCCATCCGAATGAAGCGGAAAAGCGGAAAAAGAAGAAAAGAGCAGTTAAAGTGAAGGGGCATGTTATAGTCAGTAAGTCTGGGCTCATAAAAAAACTGGATGCCATACAAAATAAGACCGATAGATTATCGGCAACAGAAACCCTCGAAATGTTGATTAACGAAAAATACGCTGAATTATTTCCAGATATGACAGAGTAGACTTAATTGAGCTAAATCTCATATTGATTCAGTTATGTTTCAGGTAAATCAACTGCAACACTAGCCGCTAAGCTAACACTCATAGTAGCTGCCTTCTCAATATGTTCGGACCACCACTTCATAAGCTCACGCCTCCTCTCTATGTACTGTGCGCGATTGTATGCTCTACGCACTTCATTTTTGTCAGTATGTGCAAGTGCTGACTCAATTACATCAGGATTAAACCCTTCCTCGTTTAACGTTGTACTAGCCAGAGATCTCAATCCATGGGATACCAATTGTCCGGCGAAGCCCATTCGCTTGAGAGCCATGTTTGCTGTTTCACTATTACAATGCGTCTTTGGGTTACGGTCTGCTGGAAAAATATGTTCTCTATGCTCACTAATTGGTCGCATTACCTTTAATAAGGCAAGAGTCTGAGCAGTAAGTGGTACTGTATGCTCACGCCTTTTCTTCATTCTTTCTGCTGGAATTATCCATAGCTTTTTTTCTTCGTTTATTTCTTTCCAAGTGGCTCCAGCTGCTTCACTGGGCCTAACCATGGTATGTAGCTGCCATTCAATCAAGCACCTTGTCGTGAGCTTTATATTGGCCGTTGAAAGCTTATACATAAGCCTTTTGATCTCATGCGGCCTTAGGGTAGGAAGATGCTGCTTTTTTGGAGCCTCAAATGCATGCGAAATACCTGAGAGCGGGTTGGCATGTATGATTCCAGTGTTGCAGGCAAACACCATAATTTCGTTTAATCTCTGACATAATCTTCTGACAGTCTCTAGGCTTCCCTTGGCTGAAACTTTCTTGAGAACATCGATAGTACTAGGTGCAGTTATCCCATCGATTGGTTTTTCTCCTATATGAGGAAATACATGCAATTCAAGAGATCTCAATATATCGTTGGCATAATCCTGAGTTACTTTCGTCTTTTTGATTTCATGCCACTCTGTGGCTACTGACTTCAGTGTGTTGCCTAAAGCATCAACTTTTTCTCGCCTAGTAATCTCCCGATACTCTTTTGGATCGATCCCTTGGGCTAGTCGCTCTCGGAATTCTGATTTTTGTTGCCTAGCCTGGGCCAAAGTGACTTCAGGATAAGCTCCTAAACTTATAGAGGTACGCTTTTTAGTGAACGGTTTAACGTAGTCTAACAACCATGTTTTTGCGCCGTTTGGCCTGACTCTTAGTTGTAATCCTTCACCGTCGGCTAGTTTGTAGACTTTTTCCTTAGGTTTCGCTTGTTTCACCTCAGTACTAGTGAGCGGAGCAGTTCTTCTTGCCATATAGTAGTACCAAAAACTAATCGATTGTATAGTACTACATAAAGTACTACTAAAAAGTGTGGATGTCACTAGAACTTGGTGGATTTTAGTAGACACAAAAAAGGCTAAAAACCTTGTTTTAATTGGTCTTTAGCCTCTTTTATAGCCCTGTGTGGACTTGCATTTGGTGGAGCTGGCGGGAGTTGAACCCGCGTCCAGAAAGCGTCTGCCGTCGGTACTACATGCTTATTTTGTCTTTTATTTAACTACTTGGAACTCCGACAAACAGGATTTCCTTGCAGCTGGCCTGATACTATTTTGCGGTTCAACCTCAGACAAGTTTCCCTCGCTAGTCTATTAGTATGACCTTCCAAACCTTCACGAATAGACGACGGCTGAAGTGGAAGGGCCTATACCGGTTATTAAGCGGCTAGTGCGAAGTTTTCGTCGTTTGCGACTATTTAAATGCGGTTTTTTAAAGAGGCCAACCGCACCTCTGCATGCACCTAAAGCTTCTCGAATCCTGTCGAATCCAAAATCAGCCCCAAATGTGTTTGTGCTGCAAACTGCACATACTGCTAGAATAACACATTACGCGGATAATTATCACGCTTTGTGTTTCATCATGCGTTCTTTATCTCGAGCCCAATCACGATCTTTGACTGCGTCTCGTTTATCTCTTTCGTGCTTACCTTTACCTAAATAAATTTCTGTTTTAATCCAGTTTTTCTTCCAATACATAGCGGTTGCTACGATTGAATAACCTTGACGTTCTACTGAGCCAATTAAACGCTCCAACTCTCGCTGCTTTAGCAATAACTTGCGTTTGCGTGTGGGTTCACAAATCACATGGCTAGATGCTTGGTTTAGTGGTTGAATCGTCGTTCCAATCAAGAACGCTTCACCTTTTTCTATGGTGACATAGCTTTCTGATATGTTGACTTTGCCTGAACGAATACTTTTGACTTCCCAACCTTCAAGTGCCATGCCTGCTTCAAACTTATCTTCAAGATTGTACTGATGGCGGGCTTTTTTGTTGAGAGCAATGGTATTGCTACTGTTCTGTTTTGACTTCTTCTTACTCATGGCGGGGTATTATACGCAGTTGCTTTTGTTTGTCTTCTGTAAGTCAGTATTTTTATCCGGTTTTAATGAAAATGATGACTTATAGCTAAATTTCAACAACCTATGGTATTAAATCCACTGAAGTATTTCAGCTACGGAGTAGGGGTGTCAGCCAAAAGGTTATTCGTGATATGATCTTCGGTTTGTTAATTCATGGCGAATTTATTTTGCTCGATATTGGATTGTTGGAGAGATTATGCCGAGCGTTAATCGCAGCGCTTTGATTGGTTACAGTGCGGAATCGATGTTTGATTTGGTCAATGATGTCGAAGCGTATTCGGGTTTTTTACCGGGGTGCTCAGATACACGTATCGTCAAACAAACAGAAGATTCAATGGAAGCGGCTCTTTTAATCCAAAAAGCAGGCGTTAAACAATGGTTTACGACGTCAAATACGCTTGAGCGGGGTAAGTCCATTGAGATGAAATTACTCGATGGTCCTTTTAAAATGCTGTCGGGTGGTTGGCGTTTTATCGAGTTATCGGAAGATGCTTGTAAGATTGAATTAGATTTAAAGTTTGAGTTTTCCAGTAAGATTGTTGAGCTTGCCTTCGGGAAGGTGTTCAACGCCATTGCCAATAATATGGTTCAAGCTTTTACTGAGCGAGCAAAGGAAGTATACGGTGTCAAAACCACAAATTAAGATCGAAGTTGCCTTCGCATTACCAGAGAAACAGACATTGTTGGAGTTATTGGTTAACGATGATTCAACGGTAGAAGAAGCGATACGAGCTTCTTCTATGATGTCTCTTTATCCTCAAATAGATCTTGCTGAAAATAAAGTAGGGATATGGAGTAGGGCATGTAAATTAACAGATTCGCTTAAAGAAGGGGATCGTATTGAGGTTTATCGCCCCTTGATTGCCGACCCTAAAGAAGTTAGGCGCCGTCGCGCTGAAAAAGCAGTTGATGAAGGTCGAGCAAATAAAATCACTGGCGGGCGGCCAAAAAAAAGCCCGTAAATATAACGAGCTTAATTGTACTTTAAGATTAATACTTTATTTTACAATTCATCTAACGGCGTATTGAAGTCTTCAGGCTCATCAAAATCACCTTCTAGAGAAGCAACTAAGCCATCAATGTAATTGATGATTAATGTACTTCTAAAATCTTCGCCGTTTTTCTTTTGTCCACGTTTAATTTCGTATACGTAGTACCAAGTGTCGCGGTCAAAACTATCTTTTACTACCGGCCTGCCGAGAACAAAAATAACTTGTTCTTTTGTCATACCAACACGTAGTTTGTCGACATCCTTTTGTTCCAGAAAGTTCCCTTGTGGAACGTCAATTCTAAAAATCCAGTTAGCGCAACCTTGCATGGTCAGTGTTATAAAAGTGATAAAGAAAAGGTGTTTATATTTCATCATTATTGGGTACGTCTCCTAAGACCCAGCATCCTAACTCAGTCAACCTTAGAGGCGCAAATAATAATGAGCTTTTTGCTTCATACTTCATTGCTAATGAATATTAAAATTCATCATTAAGGTTGATTGAGCAACGCTTTTGCATTGGCGATAGCTGAATCAGTTATTTTATCTCCTGCTAGTAGACGTGCAAGTTCATCAATTCGTTCATTTTGAGATAAAGAAATCATGTGAGTCTCTGTTGTTTGCTTGTCAGTGAACTTAGTGACAAACATTTGATTGTCGGCACAGGCAGCGACCTGAGGGAGGTGTGTTACACATAATGTTTGACAAGACTCACCCAATTGTTTGAGTAATTGCCCAACTACTGCCGCTGTTGGACCTGAAATACCCGTATCTACTTCATCGAAAATAAGCGTTGGTATATGAGTTGTTGACGAGCCAATGACTTGAATCGCCAAACCTATACGCGAGAGCTCGCCGCCAGAAGCCACTTTTTCCATGTTATCCAATGGTTGACCTGGATTAGTAGACACTAAAAACTGAACAGTATCTAAACCTTGTACGTTAGCGCTGTGCGTTGCATCAAACTTTACTGAAACCTCAAAATTAGCTTCCTTCATATTCATTCTATGAATTTGTGATAACAACGCTTTTGATAGCTTTTTGCCTGCTTTAATTCTTGATTCGCTAAGCTGTTTAGCAAAAGACACATAATGCTCATATAATTCACTGACTTCATTACTGAGTGTTGTTAACTGCTCTTCATCTGCTTTAAGTGCTGAAAATTCTTCTGCTAAGGTCATATGTAGTGCTGATAATTGTTCCGGTGGCACTTTATGTTTGCGAGCTAAATCTAACGCTTGACTGTAACGTTCTTCTACTTGTTGCATGCGCATTGGATCAATATCTAAGTTGTCCGTGTAATGCCTTAATTCTTGAGACGCTTCGTCGATTTGAATAGATGCTTCGTTGAGCAATTCAACTATGGGGGACAAAGCCATGTCATGTTCTTGCAACTCACATAATTGTTCTAGGCTTTCCTGAACAATAGACAAAGCATTACCTTGTTCAGCTTGATAGAGTTTGTGCAAACTGATTTGACTTTGCTCCAGTAGCGTCTGGCTATGCATGAGTCGTTTATGTTCTGTTTCTAATGTTTCAAATTCACCATCTTGTAGTGCAAATTCGTCGAGTTCTTGTACTTGATAACTCAGTAACTGCTTTCGGTCATCTCTGGCGTGTTTTTCATCCAAGAGTTTCTTATAAGACTTCTCACTTTGCTGCCATTTATGAAAAGCCTCCTTCACACGTTCTTTTAATTTGTCGTGGGCGGCAAAGTCATCTAAAACAGTTAATTGTGTTTCTGCCTTCAACAATTGATGATGAGCATGTTGTCCATGAATGCTAACAAGCTGTATACCCAATGCTTTGAGTTGTTGGAGCGGGACAGCATGCCCATTGATATAAGCCTTTGAACGGCCCTCTGCAGATATGACTCGCCTAATAACAGTGTCGTCGTCATCTGTTTCGAGGTCTTGTTCTTTTAACCAAGCTTTTACCTTTTTTTGTCTTGCTGTATTAAATGTTGCACTAACGTCCGCTTTTTCTGCTTGAGGCCTGACCATACTTGCTTCCGCGCGATTACCTAGACACAAACCTAGCGCGTCTATAGCAATAGACTTACCAGCACCAGTTTCTCCCGTGATGGCTGTTAATCCTTGCTTTAAATCTATATTTAATGTTTTTACAACGGCAAAGTTTTTGATAGCGAGATGAGTTAGCATAACGATATAAGTGTGTTTATATATACAGTAACTGTTAATGTATACAGTTGTTTTTGATTTGTCTAGTATGAATAAGTGGTTTAGTCTTGTTTTTTGTCGTAGCCGTTAAACTTATTTGACGGGTATCGCTTTTGGTTTTGTACGAAAGTGAATAAAGGAATGAGAACATGAACAATATACAGAAACCTACCGCCGCTTTTATTGGTGCATCTTGGACAGCATTACTTGTGGGCGCGTTAGCGTATTTAATTGGGTTGTGGAACGCTGACATGCAGCTCAATGAGAAGGGATACTATTTTACCTTACTACTTTTTGGTTTGTTTGCAGCGGTTTCCTTGCAAAAATCTGTGAGAGATCAGTTGGAAGGTATTCCAGTGACAGGCATTTATTTTAGTCTTTGTTGGTTCTCGGTGGGTGCTGCACTGATTCTGTTAACGATAGGTCTTTGGAATGCTGAGCTAGAGCTGAGTGAAAAAGGCTTTTATGCGATGTCATTTTTGTTGAGCTTGTTTGCTGCAGTGGCGGTACAGAAAAATATCAGGGATCTTGCTTATTTCCCTGAAGAAGATTCTTTTGATAAGAGTAAGTTAGAAAGTGAGTCAGAAAACAACGAAGAGTTGTCTAGCGAAGATAAACCTTAAAAAGGCTGTTACTCATTGGGGCTAGTATAACTTACTGCCCCAACCAAGTTTAGAACGCAATACCTTAAAGTAATTGTAATCCTGAGGATGAATTAACGAAAGCTTTGCTGGATTCTTGCGGATAATAATCTCATCGCCCTCTAGAACTTTTAATACAACGTGACTGTCACAGCTGACTTGAAAGCTATCTGCATTTTCGTGTGATATTTTCATGGTGATTTTACTAGAGGCGTCGACAACAATAGGGCGACTACTTAGTGTGTGTGGAAACATAGGGACCAGTGTTACCGCATCTAAGTTTGGTGTGAGGATTGCGCCACCTCCAGATAATGAATAAGCCGTAGAGCCTGTTGGTGTTGAGACAATCAAACCATCTGAACGCTGACTAAATGCAAACACGTCATCAATATAAACTTCGAATTCCATCATGTGAGCAACTTTACTATGGTGCAAAACGACCTCATTCACAGCTGAATTGCTACTTTTAAGCTCCCCGTTACGATAGATTTCAACTTCCAATATAAAGCGCTGTTCAAGCTGGCTTTTGCCTTCGAAGATAAAATCTAATTGTGTGTCGTAATCTTCCGGGTTTAAGTCCGTTAAGAAGCCTAGGTTTCCTCGGTTGACGCCAACAACAGCTACGTCGAATTCAGCTAAAACTCTCGCTGCGCCTAGCATATTTCCATCACCGCCAACAACTATAGCCAAGTCAGACTGCTTTCCAATATCAACTAGAGTACAGCTTTCAAATTGAGTGCCTTCTATCTCCTTGGCAACACGTTCCTCTACGAGTACACGGCAACCTTTTTTATTTAGGTACTCAAGTAATGAAGATAGGGTTGCGTTTGCACCATCGTGCTCGGGTTTGCCGATAAGGCCCACCGTATTAAATTGGGTCAAAATGCAGGTCCGATGAGAATTTTTAGGCAGTATAACCATAAATGACTCGTTGAAGTAACTCCCAAATCTTCCCGAAATCTTCAAAAAGTATGCAAAAACCAGTAAAAACACGTTTTTTTTGTCTTGAATCGACAATTTCCATCCCCATAAATGCTTGCAATCGAATTTGTGTACATAGTTGACAGTTTAGGTGAAAGACATGAGCAACGAACAAACCCCACAAGACCAGAACGAGGTCTCGGCAGAAGCTGAAAACTTGGCAGCTGATGAAGCGCAAGGATCATCAGAGGAACAAGCGTTAACTGTTGATGAAATGCGTATTCAAGAATTGGAAGCTGCATTAGCTGCTTCTGAAGCCACAGTTGCTGGTCAGAAAGATTCTGTATTACGTGCAAAAGCTGATATGGAAAATGCGAAACGTCGTGCTGATGCAGAAGTTGATAAAGCACGTAAATTCGCCCTAGAGCGCTTTGCAGGTGAGTTGTTGCCTGTAGTAGATAACCTTGAGCGTGCCATACAAACAGGTGATGCGGAGAATGAAGCGGTTAAACCAATTTTAGAGGGTGTTGAATTAACACATAAATCTTTCATTTCAACGATTGAGAAGTTTGGAATGAAGGTGATTGATCCTCAAGGTGAAACATTTAATCCAACTTTGCATCAAGCGATGTCCATGCAAGAAAGCGCAGATTTTGCGCCGAATACTGTTATGGCCGTTATGCAAAAAGGATTTGAGTTAAATGGTCGCTTGTTGCGCCCTGCGATGGTGATGGTATCCAGAGCAGCAGATGGTGGCATTGACACCAACGTATAAATAATTCGTTTTTTTGTGGTTTTTTTAGCTCAAAGTGTTGAAAAGTAACAGAGTAACCCCACTAAAAAAGCAAGCTTTTAAAGAATAGTTTTTGGAGATTTAAAGATGGGTAAAATCATCGGAATAGACCTTGGGACAACGAACTCATGTGTCGCAGTATTAGATGGCGATTCAGCTAAGGTAATTGAGAACGCAGAAGGCGATCGTACAACCCCTTCAATCATTGCTTACAGCCAAGATGGTGAAACGTTAGTCGGTCAACCAGCAAAACGTCAAGCAGTCACTAACCCTCAGAATACCTTATTTGCTATAAAGCGTTTAATTGGTCGTCGTTGGGAAGATAAAGAAGTTCAGCGTGATATCGACATTATGCCATTCAGTATTGTTAAAGCCGAGAATGGTGATGCATGGATCGAAGCAAAAGATGAGAAAATGGCACCGCCACAAATCTCTGCTGAAGTTCTGAAAAAGATGAAGAAAACAGCAGAAGATTTCCTAGGTGAGGAAGTTACTGGTGCTGTTATTACTGTTCCTGCGTATTTTAATGACTCTCAGCGCCAAGCAACAAAAGATGCTGGTCGTATCGCTGGTTTAGAAGTTAAGCGTATTATCAACGAACCAACTGCCGCTGCTCTTGCATACGGTATGGACAAGAAGAAAGGTGACAGTGTTGTTGCTGTTTACGATCTGGGTGGTGGTACGTTTGATATCTCTATTATTGAGATAGACGAAGCTGACGGCGAGCACACGTTTGAAGTATTAGCAACAAACGGTGACACGCACCTAGGTGGTGAAGACTTTGATAACCAAGTGATTAACTACTTAGTTGAAGAGTTCAAGAAAGACTCTGGCATGGACTTACGTCAAGATCCGTTAGCGATGCAGCGTCTTAAAGAAGCAGGTGAGAAAGCGAAAATTGAACTTTCTTCTGCACAGCAAACTGAAGTTAACTTGCCTTACATCACTGCTGATGCGTCCGGTCCTAAGCATTTAACGATTAAGTTGACGCGTGCCAAGCTTGAGTCATTGGTTGAGCAAATGGTTAAAGATACGCTTGAACCTCTTAAGCGTGCGCTTGCTGATGCTGATTTGTCTGTTGGTGATATCAACGACATTATCTTAGTTGGTGGTCAAACACGTATGCCATTAGTGCAGAAGTATGTAACTGACTTCTTTGGCAAAGAACCTCGTAAAGATGTTAATCCTGATGAAGCCGTTGCTGTTGGTGCTGCCATTCAAGGTGGTGTATTAGCCGGCGACGTAACGGATGTATTGTTGCTAGATGTAACGCCTCTATCCTTAGGTATTGAAACAATGGGTGGCGTAATGACACCTGTTATTGAGAAGAACACGACTATCCCAACGAAGAAGTCGCAAACATTCTCAACGGCTGAAGATAATCAAGCTGCTGTTACTGTTCATGTATTACAAGGTGAGCGTAAGCAAGCTGCGGGTAATAAATCTCTAGGTCAATTTAATCTTGAAGGTATTCGTCCTGCAATGCGTGGCGCGCCTCAAATTGAAGTAACATTCGATATCGATGCTGATGGTATTTTACATGTGTCTGCTAAAGATAAAGATACAGGTAAAGAGCAGAAGATTACGATTAAAGCGTCTTCTGGTTTGAGTGATGAAGAAGTCGAACAAATGGTTCAAGACGCAGCAGCTAATGCTGAAGAAGATAAAAAGTTCGAAGAGCTTGTTCAAGCACGTAACCAAGCAGATGGCATGGTTCACAGCATTCAAAAACAAGTTGAAGAAGCTGGCGAAGCGCTCCCTGCTGAAGAGAAAGAAAAGATTGATGCTGCTGTTACTGAGCTTCAAGACGCTATTAAAGGTGATGATAAAGAAGCGATTGAAACTAAAACACAAGCACTTATGGAAGCATCAGCTAAGCTAATGGAAATTGCTCAAGCGAATGCTGCTGCGCAAGGTGCCCCTGAAGGTGCTGGTCCAGATATGGGTGGCGCAGAGTCTGCTCAAGCTAATGCAGATGACGATGTTGTCGATGCTGAGTTTGAAGAAGTAAAAGACGATAAAAAATAAGTGAATTTTGACTCAACCTGACAAGGTTGAGTTATCACTTTATATCGGGCGCAGCGCTTTTAAAAAGCAATGACGCCCGTATTTGTATCTGAACATTGGGTTTGATTACCGAATGTTAAATAGATTTTAGCCGTAACGAGATTAGAGAATTTATGTCGAAGCGAGATTATTATGAAGTGCTTGGGATCGCCAAAGATGCGAGCGAGCGCGACATCAAGAAAGCTTACAAACGCCTTGCAATGAAGTTTCACCCAGACCGAACTCAGGGTGATAAAGCGAAGGAAGAGAAGTTTAAAGAAATCCAAGAAGCTTACGAAATTCTAAATGATGACCAAAAACGTGGTGCTTATGATCGTTATGGTCACGCTGGTGTCGATCCTAATCGCACAGGTGGTGGCGGTGGTGGCGCTGATTTTGGTGATATTTTCGGAGATGTTTTTGGTGACATCTTTGGTGGTGGCGGTGGTCGAGGTGGCGGTCGTTCTCGTGCTCGTCAGGGGTCTGATTTACGTTATAACCTTGAATTGTCACTTGAAGAAGCTGTCCGCGGTAAGTCAGTAGAAATACGTGTACCAACCCTCGTTGCCTGCGAACCCTGTGACGGTTCTGGTGCCGCAAAAGGTTCTAAACCAACAACTTGTCCTACTTGTCATGGAAATGGTCAGGTGCAGATGCGACAGGGCTTCTTTGCTGTGCAGCAGACTTGTCCCACCTGTTCTGGTAAAGGCAAGATTATTGGTGACCCTTGCCGTACTTGTCATGGGCAAGGGCGTACAGAGAAAACCAAAACGTTGTCAGTGAAAGTCCCAGCTGGGGTGGATACTGGTGACAGAATTCGCCTGTCAGGTGAAGGCGAAGCCGGAGAAGCAGGTGCTCCAGCGGGCGATCTCTATGTACAAGTACATATTAGAGAGCATGATATTTTTGTACGTGATGGCAATAATTTGTATTGTGAAGTGCCGATTAGTTTTACACGTGCAGCATTAGGTGGTGATGTTGAAGTACCAACGCTTGACGGTAAAGTTAAGTTAAAAGTCAGTGCTGAAACACAAACAGGACGCATGTTTAGATTGCGTGGTAAAGGCGTTAAGTCTGTCCGCAGCGGCAGTGTCGGTGACTTGATGTGTAAAGTGGTCATTGAAACGCCAGTTAACTTGAATCAGAAACAGAAGGATTTCTTAGCACAGCTAGAAGATTCTATGGGAACTGGTGAAGAAACGGCTAAGTATCGCCCAAAAGAGAAAGGTTTTTTTGATGGTGTGAAAAAGTTCTTTGACGACTTAACTAACTGATCCTTTGTTTTATGAACCGAAAGCCCGCAAATTTAGCGGGCTTTTTTGTAGGTGTTTTAACCAGAGCAAGTATCAACTATGAATTCGTATTCATATACCTTTATGTCGCAGTAAACCAATAAAGGTCACAAATTTCGTGCGTAATGAATTGTTGAGTATTATCATATAATTAAGAGGCCTTAACAGCTTAAAGACTGAAACCACACCGGAAAGCCATATGAACAAAAATGTTAAAAGCGTGAGTTCACGCTCAACGAGCCAAAAAGCGCTAAGACTTAATCTCGATGATAAAAAATACGGCACCATTGTAGAGATTGGCGCGGGGCAGG
This sequence comes from uncultured Pseudoalteromonadaceae bacterium, assembly GCA_964640795.1. GTDB lineage: Bacteria > Pseudomonadota > Gammaproteobacteria > Enterobacterales > Alteromonadaceae > M269. The sequence goes on from CAZXIN010000042.1 coordinate 22,132, forward strand.
AAGTTGCCAGACAATTCTTCTTAGCTGGTGCGGCTGCGGGAACGATTGCAAAAACGATGTCTGCCTATGACATGAAGTTCTCTGACGCCATTTACGGTGTTCAGGATGACGGACGCTACGTAAGTAAGTCTCGTGTTAGAGCGATGATGGAGCAAGAGTTTGACTTGGTTGTCGATCGTGTTTCTGGTATCCGTTCAAAGTCGTCAAGATACTTTACTTATGCTGCCACCGTTGCCGCTAAAAGTTTCAACCGAAATAATGAATGTCATGCTTGGTGCGGTGTTCGCGTGCAAATGTATCCAGGCGCTGAGCCGTCTGAAATTACTGTTCATGTGCGTATGTTCGACGATAACGCAGAGGCTCAACAACAAGCATTAGGTGTACTTGGGGTTAACCTTATATATGCAGCTTATTATTATTTTGAAGAGCCGAAAAAAATGATCGATTCTTTAACCGATAATATGAAGCCAAATCGTATTGAGATAGATTCTATTGAATTCTTAGGGCCTTATTTTGAAGATGTTGATAACCGCGCCAAGAATATTCATTTAATTAGAAGCTGGAAAACTCGGGCTATCATGTTTAACCCTGATGGTACGGTCGCTGTTCCAGCTGACATGCTCTACAAAAAGAATGTGATTACTATACGTGGTTCGTTTAGGCCTGTAACCAAGCTTAACGTTGATATGATTGAGCAGGGCAAGGAATGCTTTTATAAATTGGAAGGCGTTGATCCAGAAAACACGGTAGCTATTGCAGAGATCTCACTTAATGATGTTCATGGTCACGATGCAAAAGTGCCAGAGAAAGATATTATTTCGCGTGTCCAGTTATTGAACTCATTAGGTTACAACGTGATGATCTCGGATTACACTCGCTACTTCTCTTTGCGTGCATATTTCCGTCAATATACTAAGCTCCAAATTGCGATAGTGGTTGGTACCATTAATGTTAAACAAATATTCGATGAAGATTTTTATCGTGGTGTAGAAGGTGGAATTCTTGAAGGCTTTGGTAAGCTGTTTCCTGATCACACACGTTTATTTGTTTATCCTGAAAAAGGCGAAGATGGTAATCCGACTGACTTCACGGAAGTTAAAGTACCTGATCATCTGCGTTTCTTGTATCGTCATTTATTAGAAAATGGTTTTCTACACGGTATTGAGTGTAGTGACCCTGAACTATTTAATATATTTTCTCGTGAAATCTTACAGTTATTGCCTCATGGTCGAGGTGATTGGGAGAAGTCATTACCTGACGGTGTGGCAGAAGAAATTATAGATAATAAGTTCTTTGGCTATAAAGATAAACGCTAGTATGTAGGCTCAATTCCCAATGGAAATTGGCCTTGCAGCCACTCTCATCCGTTAAAGAGATGGTTTGTGGGATTAAGTTTATGGGAAACTGACATGTAGGTACGATTATTCTCTATTAAAATCAGCCCCACAGCCTTTTGGGTAGTTAAAAAGGTAAATTGTGGGGCTGGCTTGTAGAGAAAATGAAGCTTATGTTTGTTGTTTACTAGAACCCATCCATCAGAAGATTATTAACTCAAACTTGGTAGACCGAATTGATTCGGGAAAAGAATAAATAACCGAGAGCGACTGATACAAACCTTAGGTTAAATACTGAGAATAAGTTAATTCAAACTTTCGCCTAAACGTAATCGAAATTCCCTAATCCCTGTTGAAATAAGTTCTGTTATTGGTATCTCTACTCGCGAGAATGCGAGCATTATCGTCTATTGCTTGGTGAGACTTTGCTAGTCTGTCATAAAGTAGCACATTCACTGTCGCTGCTAAATTCATACAACCAATGGTTGGAACGTACACGACAGCATCAGCTTGATCAATAACACCTTGTGGTAATGAGCCATCTTCTGGACCAAACAGATAGTAGGCATTGGTGGGATGCTGATATAGGGGCAGGGCAGTCGCGCCCTCAACAAGTTCAACACAAACAATAGTTGGTGTAGTTGCCTTTTCTTGCCATTCAATACCATTCTTCAAGTCACCGATGAGACATTCCACGCCGCGTAATGGCGTTTTGGATTGGATGTTTTTTGTATCCGTTTGGTACTTAGCCGCATTCTCGAATCGTTTACCTGAATAAAATACTTGATTCACGTCATAGCAACCAGCAGCTCTGAGAACAGAACCTACGTTACTTGGGCTTTTAGGGTTGTATAACCCGATTGAAACCTTATTTTCTTTCATCTAATGGTTGTTTAACTGTAAGAAAAATAGGGTGCTATGTTATCAAAAGTATAGGTAGTGATGCCATTAAGTCTTATATCTCCGAGTTTCCAGCATAAAAGTTACTATACCGCTTATAAGGTGCGACACAGCAATGTCCCTCATTGAAATTTAGTCTTATAGCTGAATAATTGTTGATTTAAATGATATTGCTATTGATAATCATTATCATTAGCAATAAGATGTTTGCCTCTTAGTCACTAGCACACAGAAGCTGTTGTATTTTTAGAACGAGCTCTCTGGTGCACGCAGATTTAATTCGGATAGTTAATCATGTATAGCAAGCATTACCTTGGGCTCCTTATCGTAGCTAATCTATGGAGCGGGGCTCATGCGAATGAGAAAGAAGAAGTCGATTTAGATGATCGAAACTTTGAGCGAATTACCGTAACAGCCACACGGTTAGAAAGCCCTGTATTTAATACGCCAAGCGCTGTCAGTGTCATTGAACGGGACGAGGTTCAACGTTTTCAGCCATTGTCTTACGCAGATATTCTGGAAGGAGTACCAGGTGTTGCTATTCAAGGCGGCAGCCGTCGAATATCAGAAGAGCCAAACATTAGAGGGTTTCTCGATAGCCAAATTGTTATCCGATTAGATGGTGCGCGCCAGAATTTTGATCTCGCACATAGAGGGCGTTTTTTTGTTGATCCGGATCTCGTTCAGCGTATTGAGGTATTGCGTGGCAGTGCAAGCGCATTGTACGGGAGTGGAGCGCTAGGAGGCGTTATCTCTGTCAATACTGTTAGCGCTAAAGATTTACTTAATGATGGTGAGTCTCTTGGTGCACGAATAAAGTTGGGTTATCAATCAAACGGTGATGAATTCTTAACGTCGGCAGGCTTGTTTGGACAACAAGGTAAGGTAGACGCTTTCGCTAATTTAGTTTATCGAGATGTCGGTGAGGATCTTAAAGGTGGTAGCGGTAGTGACATTATTGATACTCAAGACAGATTAGTTAACGGGTTGATCAATGTCGGTATTGATATATCGCCTCATCAGAGGGTTGAAATCATTGCTGATACCTATGATAACGAAGGGGAAAATCCAACCGCTGCGGATGATGTTTCTTCGACAAATACCGTTGTTGACCGAGAAACCCAAGAAAGGAATGTCCGTATTAATTACAGCTTTAATAATCCAGAAAACGCTTTTTGGGATATAAAGGCCACTGTGTTTGATACAGACATTGATATTCGCGAAGAACGTTTTATTGATGACCGGTTGGATATTTCTGATTTTTCTAGTCGAGGGGTTGATATTAACAACACGACTCGCTTTTATACTGATAGAGCATCAATTGCGTTAACTTATGGCTTTGAATGGTTTGAAGATGAACAGTCAGGTACACGCAACGGGTTAAATAGATTCCAATTCCCTGATGCGACACGGACATTTAAAGCCGCATATGTTCAGGCAGAGTTTAATATTCTTGATAGGTTAACGGTTATACCTGGTATACGTTTCGATGACTTTGAACAAGACTCTAACCAAACTGATCGTAATGAAGACGATTTTAATTCTCGCTTAGCGATTAATTATAAAGCTTATGACTGGCTAAGCATTTGGGGAAGTGTCTCGGAAGCTTTTAGGGCACCCGGCTTAACCGAACTGTTTAACGACGGTACGCACTTTATTGTACCTGGAGGGGCGGGCCCTGACACCTTTGTCATTAATCAGTTCTTGCCCACCCCTGACTTGGCGCCGGAGCAAGCAGAAACATCGGAGATCGGTATACGCACAAGTTATACTCATGAAGATACTGGTGCGAACTTTGAATCTGCCGTGACATTTTTCTCCAGTGAAATTGATAACTTTGTTAATCAGGTTGTCACCTTTATTGATCCTGCTATTCCCCCTCAGTTTACGCCGCCTACTGGCCCGCTTGTTTTCTTTGGAACGACCCAGAACACCAATGTAAACGCTAAAATTTCGGGGTATGAGGCTGAATTTCATTACACCACCGAAACGCTCTCTCTGTCGTTATCTGGCTTCACCATTGATGGCGAAGATAGGGAAGCTAACGTTGGTTTAGGCTCTATACCTCAAGATAGTGCTACTTTGTCTGTGAGAAAACTCCTATCAGGTTTGGATTTATCGGTGGGAGGTCGAGCAACAATCGCCTCATCACAGCGTGATGTGCCAGAAGGGAGTGTAGAAACAGACAGTTATCAGACTGTGGACATCTATGCGTCATGGGCACCTCAGCAATTCGACGGGTTCTCTTTGACCGCGGGTATCGACAACTTATTTGACCAATCTTTCTCTGTGCACCCAACAGTCATTGAGCAGCCGGGTAGAAGCTTCAGGATTACATTATCTAAACGCTTCGGATTGCGTTAATACAAATAGCCTTGATGTACGTGGGGGGATAGGAGCAGATAATTTTCTATCTATAAACCACGGCTTTATCAAGGCGGGCTATTTTTGACTTGTTGCTTTCTATGTAAAGTTAATTAATAAAGAGAATACTGATGAAATCTTTCTTTAAACGAACGCATTTAAAACACCTATGGTTGGCTTTTGCGTTATGCCACATGTCACTTCATGCTGGGGTAGAACAGCTCTCCAAATCCCGCATTATAACAGCAGGCGGCAGCATCACTGAAATTGTCTACGCACTTGGTGCACAAGATCAATTAGTTGCGGTAGATACCAGCAGCCTTTATCCGTCGGACGCTATAGCCCTACCTAAAGTTGGCTACTACCGACAGCTTAATACCGAAGGCGTTCTATCAATGAATCCGACACATGTTATTGCTGTGTCAGGCGCTGGTCCTCAATCTGTATTGACGCAGATTGAAAGTACAGGTGTTGACATGACTCTGCTTGAGCAACCTAAAACGGTTAAGGGGATACAAAGCTTAATATCCTCGGTGGCCACTTTGGTTGATAAAGAAACTGAGGCAAAGGTCTTGAATAATAAAATTGAGCAACAATTGGCATCACTGACCTCAGTTCGTCACTCAAATAAGGAAAAAGTCGTTTTTTTAATGTCAGTGGGTGATAGGGGATTAATGGTAGCTGGCGACAATACCATGCCGCAGTTGATCATGGAGTTATTGAATATTGATAACCCTTACGGCGATTTAGAGGGGTTTAAACCTATATCAATAGAATCTTTATTGTCGGTGGATCCCAACGTTATTTTGATGCCAGAACATCAGGTAAATGGTCGAACCAAAGAAGCACTTTGCCAAACCAATGAACTTAAATTTTGGGCTAGTAGGCACGGCTGTCAATTATTTTTCGTCGATAGTTTATCTTTCTTAGGACTTACCCCTAGGTTGCCAGAGGCATTAGCGAAGACATTGGCAATTTTGGAAAATATTGAGTCGTAAATGAATACGGTAACTTTATCACAGTCAACGAGCTTAGTTGCCATCAAACGGCACAACGATAACCTGCCTCGTCGATGGATCTATGTGTTGTTATGTCTTTTGCCTGTTGTCGGTGTTTGGGCTGCCGGAGTAGGGGCAATGGACATTGATATAATGGCTTTGATGTTTAATGTTGAAAGCTCTTCAAGCACCGATTTTCATCGCCGTATCTTAATCGATATTCGTTTGCCAAGACTTTTAATGACAATTGCTACTGGAGCGGGGTTAGCACTTTGTGGGGTAGTGCTTCAGTCACTGTTTAGAAATCCTTTAGCAGAGCCGGGTTTGTTGGGGATATCTTCGGGGGCTGCTTTATTTGCTGCGCTTGGTTTTATGCTGTTATCAGTTGTCCAGATTCCCGCTCACCTAACATTGGTTTTTATTCCTATGATGGCTTTTCTTGGAGCTGGCGTTGCTGTTAGTGGTTTATTTATCCTTAATTACGGTAATAGAGCCGTTGATACCTTGTTACTCATATTGTCTGGTGTTGCCATTAATGCTACTGCAATGACGATGCTGGGTATTGTGACTTACCTTGTCGACGACTCGACACTACGCCTCATTACTTTTTGGAGTATGGGGAGTTACTCTGGTATTCGTTGGAAAGTAGCGATAGCGACTGTGGCCTGTGTCAGCGGCGCTATGGCCTATTTCTATCGAATTAAAGGCGCTTTGGCATTGATGAGCCTTAGCGAAAAGCAAGCGCTTTACCAAGGTGTTAATACGTCAAAAATTAAAGTCCGTTCTTTGGCTATCATCGCTTTAGTGACGGCATTTTGCGTTAGCTTTACGGGTATTGTTGGTTTCGTTGGGCTTGTTGTGCCTCACTTAACACGAATGCTGATAGGCACTAACTTAAATTACACACTCCCGCTGAGTGCCTTAATAGGTGGCTGCCTCGTCAGTGTGGCTGACACGATTTCACGCACCATTATTGTTCCTGCTGAACTACCTATTGGCCTGATTACCTCTGCGCTAGGCATTCCTTTCTTCTTGTATCTTATTGTTAAGGCAAGGGGGTAAATAGTTATGTTTCATTTAAATCATGTGACATTGGCAGCTGCATCAAAAGTATTGTTGTCGAATATTGTGATGGACGTTGCACCAAATCGAATCACAGCGCTAATCGGTGCTAACGGTGCAGGGAAGTCGACGCTAATGAAAGTGATGTTGGGTGAGCATCAAGTTGATAGTGGTGATGTGATGTTTAAAGGAAAGCCATTGGCTGAATGGACATTAAAGCAACTGAGTTTTCAGCGTGCTTATGTTGCACAGAGTGATAAACCAGTTTTCGATATTAAAGTTTACGACTATTTGCTGTTAGCAAGAGAACATCATAAGGAGTCATTGACACAAGCTTGCCGCTGGGTGGAGAAAATTGCTGTCATTGTTGGTATTACTCACTTTCTAGGTACGTCAATAATGCAATTGTCTGGTGGTGAGTTCCAATTACTAGCTTTTGCTAGAGCGTGGCTTCAGTTAGCTGATAAACGAGGCTTAGAAGGCACCATTATGCTCTTAGATGAACCGACGTCTGCATTGGATATTAAACAATCCCAAAGGCTTTATTTATTACTTCATCAATACAAAGAAAACGGTGGAACAGTATTGATAGTTGAGCATGACGTTAATCAGGCTAATCAATACTGTGACCACGTCGCACTGATTAAAAAGGGCAAGCTGCTCGTTACTGGAAATTGCCACACATGCTTTTCAGAAAGCAATCTCAATGAATGTTTCGAGACAAATGGCTATATGCAACAGAACCCTATAACCAATACCCCCACTTATATTTTAAATCACGAATGGAAGAATAATGTCTAAACAAAAAACAGCGTTGTTGACACGCACCGCCAAAAAACAGAATCATATCTATCAAGCGAGAATCTTAATGAGAACACAACATACTGGCGTTTTGTCGACTCAGAGCTTGTCGGTGAAAGGGTATCCATTTGGTTCCATTATCCCTTTTATGATGACTGATGACGGCGATATCATTATTTATGCATCAGACATTGCACAGCATTCGCGTAACATGACGTCTGATACAAAAGTCAGTTTATGTGTTTACGATGCAGCACAAGTAGACAGTCAAGCAAGCGCTCGGGTGACTGTTTTAGCCGAAGCCAGTTGGAATAACGTGAGTAAAGATAACCAAGCACGCTATTTCAGATTATTTCCGCAAGCAGCTCAATATAAAGATACCCACGATTTTCGCTTTTACACATTGCAGGCAACGCGTGTTCGTTATATCGGTGGCTTTGGTGAAATTTATTGGTTTTCAAAAGAAGAGTGGATGGGTAATTACGTAGAGCTATCGTCAGCAGAGGGCGGAATGATTAAGCATATGCACGAAGATCACATGGACGCGTTGACTGAAATCGTCGCTGATGCCGAAGGAAGAAAATTACCGGAACAAGGCGCTGCTATGTTGACAGCATTCCCAGAAGGATTTCATTACGTAAAAATGGCGTCAGACACTAGAACTATCGACTTTATTGCTTTTATGGAGCCTATTACTGAGCACTACTCAGCGAGAAAAGCCATGGTAGACTTAACGCATAAAGCGAGGGAGGCTGAACCTGCCCTTGATGCGTCGCTTTAAAGCGTCAATTATTGTCAGGTCACTGTTATAGAACAGTACGTTAATAAGTCAGCATTTCCCTCCCAACTTTGACAGTATAAGCCGTACTACTTGTTTTCTTAGCACAGCAGGTAGAAGGTGCATTGGTTTAGAGTCGATGTGCTGACTTTTCTCTGGTTTGCGAATAAGGGGCTTCGCTGTCGCTCAATGAAATAATGACTTTCTGCTGGGAGCTTCACGCCGATATAAGTAGTAAGATAATCACTACCTAATTGAGTATTATCGGTATTAAGGAATCGACATGATTATAATTTACGGCATCAAAGAAAAGCTAAACCCTATTAAGGCAAAATTATCTGATGCTATTCATGAATGTATGCACAGTGTTCTCGGTATGCCAGAAGATAAACGAGCACACCGTTTTGTACCACTGGAAAAAGAAGATTTTTATTATCCTGATGGCAGAAGTGACGCCTATACTGTTATCGAAATAAATATGATGGCAGGGCGTAAACCTGAAACTCAAAAATCTCTGATTAAAGCGCTTTTTCAAAAGTTAGAAGCCCAGCTTTCGCTGGCTCCAATTGACGTTGAAATTACCATTAAGGAGCAAGCTCCTTATCAGTGGGGGTTTAGAGGTATCACTGGTGATGAAGCTTTTGATCTTAAGTATAAGGTCAACGTGTAACAAACTGACTCGATTTGATACCGTAAAAACACCCCTCAAATTAACGGTATGCTATGTGGACAATACATAAACCTAAAGACTAAAATGCACGCTCGCGGCTGCACATGAATTTCAGTCAACTTTAGAGAACATACAATGATTGTAGAAACTGTGCTTCCTGACAATTACGCAGAAATGCTTAATGTTTGGGAAAATTCAGTCCGAGCAACTCATGACTTTATAACAGAAGAAGATATTGAGTTTTTTAAACCCATCATCGTTGAACAGGCTTTTCCAGCTGTTACGTTAAGGTGTATAAAAGGTAAGAGTGGTTCAATTATAGGCTTTTTGGGTGTCCATGAATCCAAGGTTGAAATGCTTTTCGTCTTAAATGAGGTGAGAGGTCAAGGTGTTGGTAAAGTACTACTGCAATACGCCATAGAGCAGTTAGGCGCAACAAAAGTAGACGTAAATGAACAAAATCCATTGGCTGTTGGTTTTTATGAACATATGGGTTTCAACATTGTTTCTCGTTCACCACTTGATGATATGGGAAAGCCCTTTCCAATTCTGCATATGACACTTTAGAGCTCGGTTTGTCGTCACTCCGTTTGTTAGAATAAATGCCCAAAGCTAATAACTTTGGGCATTTACGTATGTAACCTCAGGTTTGTATAAGCCGAATCATCCAATGCACCTATTTTAAGGCTTCTCTGCGTTAAGCTTGCTGGCTAGAGAACGACCCTAGTGGCGCAACCTTGCCTTGATAATCCCTAAAATAGTCACGTTGGCTTAAATGACAGGATATAATAATGTCTTTAATTGAAGATCTCTTCTTCAACGCTTTGATTTAGCTAGCTTTTATCGATTCTCTTATACAAACTTGAGGTTATGTAGTAAAAAATCACAAATTCAAACATACGCATAGGTGTTTATGGCACAATACGTTGAGTCGTGTTGTTAGGTTATTTTCTAACATGGGTTTATGCCTATCAAATGGTGTTGGTAGCTTACAAACAAGGATAAAGAGCTGTAGGCTTTTTGCATTACTTAGGTTTATCTCGCTACCTGGGCTTTAACCGTTTTAAGGAATCATCATGTGCTAAGTCATCAAAAAGGAATTATATTGTTGGTGATTGCCGCTTTCATCGCTATCTCAACAGCTTTTGCTCATTTGTCTTGTATCTATTTTGGTCCTCAATGCTATTCAGCACAAATGGCACCTGCGTCAATTGTTCAGTCAGCTCAAGAAGGCACACTTTTAGCGCCTTTAGGGACTGTTTTTGTCTCAGCAATTTTTATTGTCTTTGGGGGGTATGCTTTGTCCGGAGCAGGGCTTATTCGTCGGCTTCCGTTGATATCAATGGGTATTTATTCTATTGCTTTAGTTAGCGTTATCCGTGGGATATTGCCATTACAGTTGTATTTACGCCACCCAGAAAAAGTGAGTATGCCTGTGCTATATGTGGGTATAGTTTGGCTACTCGTTGGTATGTTCTACTTTTCTGGCTACCGAGCTATCGATGGGCAAAAGGTATGACAAACTAATAGATTTCATCCTTGGGGTTATTGATCTGGGGAAGTTTTTACTAGCAACAACACTGGGTTCTCCTTGGTGGGTTGATACTTTTATTTTAAGGAAGCCAGTTAAAAAAATCCTTAAAATCGCTTTGTTGGGAGCCTGCGCTGCCAACTGCAAATTTCAGATGTTATCTTTATATCAAAGTGAAAAGCTGACTTCAGCACAAGTGGAAAAGTTTGTTGATAAAATTGAATCAAAGTTTTAAGCGCAATAGGCATATTACAAAGACTTCAAATGGAAAAAATTAAACGAATAGATTTAGAAAAATCAATTTTAAACTTCAGCCTCGGTTTAGAAGCTAGAGACATAGAATTGAAACCAGGACCTCCAGAGTCATTTGAGGGTTTAAATATTGGTATAGTAACAATGGAAAGTGCGCCACCTCATGGTGGTGAAGTACATCGTGATGGGGATGAGTTCATTTTCGTATTATCAGGTATTGTGCGGATTAATGGCGATTCTAATCCGGAAAATGATGTACTACTTAATTCAGGCCAGTCCTGTTTGATAAAATCAGGAGAGTGGCATAAGTTATCAATCGTTGAGACTGCAAAACTTCTTTTTATTACACCGGGTCCAAACAACGAACATCGTTAAGAAATACCTAACAAATTGAACAGGTGAACCCTTTTGAAAGAGGCGTTACATGAAGGTAAGCTCTAACATCAAAAACAATCGACTTTATTGCCTTTATAGTGTTTTTTGAACACGGAGTTGGCAAGAGAAACCTCGATAGATTTAACGCATATAACAAGCGTATTAAGTAAGGCTTTAAGTATTCGCTAATGGATACGTTATATGCGTTTTCGCCATGCAAAACCGAAATATATGTCTTAAACTTTGATTATATTCTCATCAAGACATAGGAGTATTCATGATACGCATTCTAGGGTTTTTTTTAGCGATAATCAGTATGTCGGCCTTGGCGATAAACGCTACAAGAATCAGCAATATTAAATGCGATGGAGGGTGGATAAGTTCGGGAACCAGTAAGCTGGAAGTGATTTCGTACTGTGGGTCGCCCAAATATACTGACGTTACCTCTGGTGATAACGTGGTTAAACGTGAGGATTTGCTCTATACCATCAAGCGTAAAGATTACATTATTTCAATTCGTGATGGGAAGGTCACTGAGATTGGAATGATTAAGTAACAGACCCTAATAGTCCATTGCTTATCCTTCGTAAGGATTAAGCAGTAATCTTTAATGGTATGATGTATCGGTGAATTTCTACTCCGTTTGTGGTAATTAATTACTTCTAAATACCAAAAAAATAGCAGCTAAGAAAAAGAACTAATTTTCATGTGGCTACTGTTTTTCCGTTGGCGAAATTTTCGTTCGATGCTTTTTCCTTAATCGCTATGCAATGCCTCTATAGGGTTAAGTTTAGATGCTTTTATCGCTGGAAATACGCCGAATCCAACGCCGACCAACATGCAAATACCGAGTGCTAAAACAATGGCTGGGATAGACCAACTGACAGCCCATCCTGAGTAAAAGCCTATCAATGCGGCGAGTAATTGCCCAAATAATACGCCTAGAACGCCACCCAATATGGAAATGGTAAAGCTTTCAGCAATAAACTGTTGTTTGATATCTCTTTGCGTTGCCCCTACGGCGCGCAGTAGTCCAATCTCTTTTGTTCGTTCTAGCACGTTAGCCAGCATGATATTCATGATACCAATACCGCCAACGAGTAATGAAATGCCAGCGACACAAGCCATAACGATATTAAAGATCTGTTGGGTTTGTTTTTGCTGTTCAAGCAACGCTGCTGGTATGAGTAAACTAAAATCATCCATACCGCCATGTCGTTGTTCTATAAGATGCGAGATTGCGACAGCGGCTGTTGTTGGATCGGTATTTTTGTCAATGGATAATTTGAGTGTATCTAATTGGTTGTCGAGGCTTTCTACTTTTAGCTTTTTCATTGATGTCAGTAAGGGTAAAAATACACGGTTTCGATCACCACTTACATTGACTCCTTGAAATTCACTCTTGCTTTGAGTTGGCGCAGACAATACACCAACGACTTCGAGCCAAAGGTGATTAACTTTAACGAATTGACCTATCGGACTCATATTCGGGAACAGCTGTTTGGCGGCATCGAAGCCTAAAACGGCGACTTGAGCTAGTCGTTTATTGCTTTGCTCATCAAAAAAGGTGCCGGCTGATAATGAAAGGTTTCCGTGTTCAAAATAATTGGGTGTTACGCCAAACACTTCGGCATTCGACTTGCCCCAATCACTATACATATCGTGAACTTTAACGTGTTTACTTGCGCTAAAATCAGAGACAAAAGGTAAAGTGTTAATTGCAGCTTGACTGTCAGAGAGTGACAAACCTAGACTCTCTTCTCGCACTTCGAGGAGTTCATCTTTGGTAAAATCTTTAGCTTCAACGATGATATTGTTAACACCCATTGAATCAATCAATGCCAACGCCTCTTTTTCAGCACCTTCACCGATATTGAGCATCGCGATAACAGCACCTACACCGAATATCATCCCGAGTAATGTTAGAAATGTTCTTAGCTTTTGCGATGATAGTTCGCCGATGGCATCCAGAATGAGCGCTTTATAATTATTCATGATGCCACCTCAGGTACGCTCAATGATATGCTATCACCCTCATTGAGACCCTGCGTGATAACAACGAAGTAGAGGTTTTTTTCGCCTGTTTCAACAGTGCGCTTCTCAAAATTACCGTTTTTATGCAAATAAACAAAGTTCTCACCTTGTAAATTGTGGATTGCTTGTACCGGCACAGTTAACTTTTTTTGTGTTGGTTTCACAAGCACGGTGGCAGTGAGCTTTTTGCCGGGTTGGAGGTGTAAATCATTTCGAGGTTCTACACTGACGGTCAGTTCATAATATTTAATGGGGCTGCGTCTTTCTATACTTCGAGGAAAGCCTGACACAGTTTTAACTTCGCCTTGTAGGACTGTATCAGGCAGGGCATCAAGTCGTATATCGACCTTTTGGTTTTCGGCAAGACCAATAGCTTCACTGGCTAGCACATATAACTTTGCTTGCAACCTCTCAAGGTTAGGCAGCTTAGCTAAAGTAGCTCCAGGAAATACGGTTTGGCCAATAGATGCTTTTTCACCACGCCAATTTTTTTCATAAACGAGTAAACCGTCATAAGGTGCGATGACTTCAAGTTGATTAAGTGCTGATTGATGTTGTTCATACTTATTCTGATGACCTCGTTCTTTAATGGTTAATACGTCAATTGCACTATCTGTTTGCCTATCGATACTTCCTTCCTTCCATTCAAGAAAGGTGTCTTTTGCAGTTAAGAAATCTTTGTTTTGCAGCTTGTCGATGATTTCCAGTTTTGAATATAGGCGAACGTCATCGATAGCGAATTTGTCGGTAAATTGAAACTCTTCATTCACCATTTGTTGCTCTGCATCGACTTCAGACAATTGTTGCTTTTGCTGTGCCTGACTCTTTGCAATGTCTTGCCTCAAAATAAACATTTCTAGCTCTTCTGTCCGACTGTCTTTAATGAGCTTATCAGGATCAAATCGTGCGACTACATCGCCTTTTTTTACATAACTGTTTTCTTCGGCCAACCACGATATCGTCATGGTTCTTCTACCTGGAGCGGTTATAAGTTCAGCTTGCTCCGATTCCAATTCACCAAAAGCGGGTACGGTGACTTTAAAATCTCTGAGCTTAACTTGGTAAACAGGTAATGTTTGTTTCTCTTCTGAACAAGCGGCTAGCCCTATAATAAAGAGTAGAGAAAAGAGAGTCTTATTCATTTGCTTTCTATACATTAGCTTTCTTCCTTGACGACGGACACTCTTGCTTTCATGCCCGGGCGCATAATGCTTTGTTCTGTTTCATTCATCACTATGGTCGCGTCAAAAACAACTTTAAAGTTATTGCGCGATTTATTGCGATAGGCTTGTCCTAAAGACACAATCTCACCGGCGAATGGTTTTTCAGGGTGGGCATCCAAGGTGACCTTAACACGCTGACCAACATGTAAGGCCGATGTATCAGACTCATCGAACTCAGCCCTGATGGCCAATTGGTCTATGGAGGGTAATGTCATCACTGTGGTTCCTTGGGATATCGTTTCGCCAGCAGCAGGCTTATTTCCTTGCCAGTCTGCTTGATAAACAACTAACCCTTCTTTGGGAGCCGAAATAGTTAACTTTGTAATACTGCTCTCAAGGTCCGCAACTCGGCGTTGAATACCGGCTATTTTTGTCTCAATGACCTGAGTATTGACTTTGATTGTGTTGTCGTGCGCTTTTAGAGCGTTGTTGGCTTGTATTTGTTTTTGGATGGCTATGTCGAAGTCGAACTTTTGCTTTTGTTTCTCAACGGCCGATAGAGACTCATCTGTAATGGCCACTTTGCGTTCTGCTCTTTCGTATTCCATTTTGGCTTCTGCAAGTGCTAGAACCAAATCCTGTTGTTTAGCATTGTTATCGAGGTTTTGTTTTTCTCGTTCTTTAAGCGCCGCCTCTAATTTACTTCTTTCATCAAGCAAGCGACTCTCTAATTCTTCCGTATCAAACCTGACGATGACATCACCTGTTTTGACTAAGCTATTTTCAGGCACTAAGTACTCAATTTTATATTGCCAAACGCGGTTAATGCTGGGAGGTCCAATATTGGCTTGTTTTAATGAAATGAGCTCAGCAGGGGCTTCTATTGGGGGTGTACTAGTCACTGCTACTTTTTCATTTAATGGCTTGTTACATCCATAGACAGACGTCATTAATAATGTGATTAGGAGTTTTTTCATATCAATTTTTCGCCAAGGATTCAGTCGTAATACGAACACTCATGCCCGGTAAAAGGGGCTCGTCAGGCAATTGGTGAAACTTAATCTTCACGGGATAATAGGCACTATTACTCCACTGATTGTTTAGCTCTGTTTGCTTAGATAGGTTTTCGATGTAGCCAGTATATTTTTTGTGTGGGTATGCATCCAAAGAGAGGGTGACGCTTTGTTTTTCACTCAACTCGTCGATATCGATTTCATGTACCCAACTCTCCACTTGAAAGTCAGATATGGCTTGAATTTCAAGCACTTTCCAACTGACTTGAACATTAGTACCTGTTGAGACTTTCTTGCCATTCCATGGGTGCATGGCGTGAGTGACAGGGCCCTTGACTGTGGCCACCACATTTAAGCGAGACAGCTGTTCTTGTTGGTATTTAATCTCTTCTTCAATTTTCAATATTTGTATTTCTTGCTTTTCAAGTTCCGCTTTATTTTCTCGTTGAATGAGTAGGTATTTTTGTTCGGCTTTTATTTTTTCCAGTAGAGCGCGTTCAAGTTCAAGTTGATATTGACCTTTATCATATTCACTAATTTTGTCAGCAGGAATTGAGGCTTCTACTGCGGCTTTTTTAACTTCTAATTCAGCAACGACTAGAGCATTTCTATCGGCTTCTAGAGTGAGTGTTAAATCCAATTTCTTTTGTGCATATTTTTGCTTTTCGTCTTCAAGGCGATCTTTGTTTTGTTCGAGTAAGCTTTGCACACTGGCACCATCGAAAACTGTGATTGTGTCGCCGACTTCAACAATTTTCCCTTCATCTTCCATCCATTGGACCTGTATCTGCCAATTGTCGGTGCGAGGGGCGGTCACCGTTTGTTTTTGAGCTGAGCTGATCTTTCCTGTTAACACTAAAGGTGGCGAAGCTGTTATTTGAAAGGTAACAAGGCTTGTTAGTATGAGTAGAGTGAATATGCTTTTCATTGATTGTCCTTTAATACTTTTCCATCTCTCATTGTTATCTGCCGTTGGGCGAAAGCAGCAATGTCATCTTCGTGAGTCACCATGACAATGGTTTGTCCACCTTTTTGAAGTTCCGTTAGAATATCCATGATCTCTTTAGATGTTTTACTGTCTAAGTTACCCGTTGGTTCGTCTGCGAGTATCACTTTAGGCTTATTGATTAACGCGCGAGCAATGGCAACTCGTTGGCGTTGACCACCTGACATTTCAAAGGGCTTATGGTTCTTACGATGTGATAGCCCAACTCTGTCTACGAGTGCTAAAGTGCGCTCCATAGCTTCGTCTTGATTTATGGATGTATATCTCAAAGGCAGCATGATATTGCCGATAACATCAAGCTTGGGAAGCAGGTGGAAGGTTTGGAAGATAAAACCAATATTTTGGTTACGAATGTTAGATAGCGTGTCGTCAGATAGCTGAGCAACATCTTCATTATTCAACATATATCGACCAGATGATGGAGTATCGAGGCAACCTAAAACATTCATTAAGGTTGATTTACCAGACCCCGAGCTCCCCATAATAGCAACGAACTCATTTTGCTGAATATTGAGTGAGACATTATCTAATGCCGTTACTGTCTCATCACCATTGTGAAATGTTTTGCTAACCTGTTCGAGTAAAATCATACTATGTTTTTCAAGTCCTTTGGTCTTCTTACATCCATGAACGTTGCGTTGACTCAACTTGGTACAGTGTACTATCAACTAAATGCAACGCTTCGGATTGATTGATAAATGGCACATTAACAACGCCAGACGCTAATACAAATTCCACATGAGCCAATTTTGTTCTGCGCATAAACAAACTTTGTTTGTAACGAGTTTGCTGGACTTTAAATACCGGAATACAATAATAACTCACGCCTAGAAGACCTTTTCGAACATATAAAAATTGCTCATCAATATGATATCCCCAACGTTTCCAGCGCAAAATAACGAGTACAATCGCTAAACACAGAGCAACAAGGCTTAAACCCACAATGTTAAACTGTTGCTCGTAGAGCAATACTGCCATGATTGGGAAAAAAATGGGCATCAATTGAAACAATACAGTACGTGAAATGAACCTCTTGTTAATTGGTGTATAGGTGAGGCCGGCCATTTTATTATCAGGCATCGCATCATCAATAATTTGCTGACATTCATTAAGTTTGATCGATGGGATAGTCAATTTGCTTTGTGCGGCGCTTAGCTCTCCTTTCTGGGCTAATTGACTTTTTTGTTCAAAAATTAGGTTCATGCGTCCTAACAAGCTATCTAACCAATCTTGCTTTCTAATAGCGACCTGAATCCTCGATACCTTCATACTGACTTCATGTTTTGTGAGCAAACCACTACGTTGTATGTAGCGTTCTTTTGTTTTACTGAGAGTGAATCCGTAAAACATGATTATGGCACCGATGATCGACAAAAGTGTCATCGTGAGTATCACTAGAAACGTTGCTGCTAGTATAAAGATAGCGATTTGCCATAACGGTGTTGTCGACTGGTCAACTAGTGACTCAATATCAATACCGAGGTTGGTCATCCATGATGCAACATAAGATGAGAGATTGTCGTAGAAGGGAGCTAGAGCAGCAGCTAAAATCCAAACTCTATTACTGGTTAGTCCGTGTATGACGAGATCAGAAATACTTCTACGATTTAAAACAGTTTCCTGAGGAGAGTTTGGTACTGTATGGCTAGTGTCAGTGTTTCCAGTTGTACGTTCTTCCGTGATTTCTTCGTCTTTTGTTTCTATAGCATAATTTAGTATTTGTTCTTTTAGGTGTTCGGCGTCTTGAGTAGGCATTGCAACAATTTGTGCTTCCTTACCTGACGAGCCTGCAGTATCAAGTTCGACACAACAATAGTCAAAAGGCCTATAATAGAACGGCTGTTCGAATTTAACGTTTTGAATACGTTCAAAAGGTAAGTTTAAATGCTTTTTGGACAGAACACCTGAACGAATTTCTACAGACCCTTGATTAAGGCGAAAGCGATAAAAGATAAAACTTAGAGCCCCGTAACCTAAGGGAATAGATAAGAAAGCAATCATTGCCACAACACCCAAGAAAGGGTTTTCTTTTAACGTCGAGTAACCAGCAATTAAAGCCGGGGCTAAATAAACAATGTTACCAACAGCGTGCTTGATTGTACTTGATGCAAAATATAGTACGGCAATAGGGGATAGTGCCATCCATTGGTTATTTGTTGGTCGAGTTTGCGTCTCTCCCGAAGCCGTAGATTGTGAATTCAACTCGCTGTCAGGCATCTTGATATGATGCCTTCTCTTGCTCTACTTCTTGCATTTTCGTCTCTTTATTTTCTTTATGTGTCAGAACAAATTGCCTTATATGCATAGCTTGAGCATGTGTTAATCCAGGAATTGCGAATGTATGGCCAGCACCCCCCGCACTAAAAACTTGTATTGTCGCCAATCCTGTATATCGTTCTATTGGGCCTCGCTCTACTTCAACGTGTTGTACACGCCTAAGGGGTTGCGTCACTGTTTTCCTAAATATTAGGCCAGAGCTATAGCTAATATCTTTTTCGCGCAATGCGTAATGTTTGAGGGGGTCCGCAAAAACATGATAAAGAAAATGGCATCCTCCCAAAAATACGGTCACCAAAATTATATAAAGTGTATTGCTGGCTAACTCTGACGGTAAAGAAATGAACGGAAGGTACTTCACAATAGCAACGATAGTGACTATACCTAAGGTGATACCCGCAGAGAGTAATTGATTGTTAATTCTGTATTGTCGCTCAAGCGGATGTAAATCGAGGTTAGAAACACTAGGGAGTGACTCAACATCGATCATATTATTCGTAAATGTTGTTGGCATGAAGATCCTTGTTCAATGGAAACAGTTCAAGTCGACGGGCTATTAAAGCATATCAAGCAAGATGTTTGGTATACCTAAGCTAAGTGGTTTTATAACAAAACCAAGATATTTCATCGTTGTGCTAGTGAAAACCATCGAAGGATAAGGCAAAATTCACCGCAATTATTATCAAGTCGGCATAATTATGACAAATATTGGTTTATTAGGTGCGAATGGGCGTATGGGGCGAGCGATTATTGAAGCAATCTCTCAAACTGAAAATGCTAGTCTCGTGGCAGCAACTGTTAGGGGAGGGTCTCCTTTACTAGGTGTCGATTCTGGTACTATGGCGGGGATCGATAAAAATAACATTCTTCTCGATAATCAACTTGATAGGTCAGTTAACTCCGTTGGTGTCGTTATAGACTTCACTTTGCCATCCGTTCTTATTGAGAACCTTGACTGGTGCGTTAAGAACAATAAACCTATTGTCATTGGTACTACTGGGCTCAATAAACAGCAAAAGGCTCAATTGAGCGAGGCGTCCAAGCATATTCCTATTGTTTTCGCTGCCAACTATAGTGTGGGTGTTAATTTGTTGCTTAACTTAGTTAAGCAAGCTGCTCGTATTATGGGGCAAAGTGCGGATATTGAGATCCTCGAAGCTCATCATAGGCACAAGCTTGATGCACCATCGGGCACTGCAATGGCTCTAGGAGAAGTTATTGCAGAAGAGTTAGATAGGCCTCTTGAAGATCACGCTGTTTATGGACGTGAAGGTCATACAGGAGAGAGAGATCCTAACACTATTGGTTTTGCTACGGTTAGAGCTGGTGATATTGTTGGGGAGCATACAGTGCTGTTTGCAGAATTAGGTGAAAGACTAGAGCTGACTCATAAAGCGACTAGTCGCCTTACTTTTGCAAAAGGTGCTGTTAGGGCGGCTAATTGGTTGTCTACTAAACCTGCAGGATTATATGATATGCGGGATGTTCTAGGGCTTTAATCTCATTTAATCGTTGGCCGACAATATGCGTGCATCCATGGTCTACAATGCATTTATATCCATGTGATTAAATTCAGGGTTATCACGCTGGACGGTAAGGCAGTTAACCTAGACTGATGTTTGGATAAATGCTGCTTTTGTCTCTTAACGGTAAGATTAAGCATAAGATGACTGTTTTAATAAATTATTGTTGAATAAAGTGGACCTTAATCAATAGTTACTGTAGACTAATATGAATTTGTCAAGTTTTCGCAATTGGTGCGAAAACTGATGGCATTCAACGAATATCTGGCAAAGAACGGGCTGTTAAACCAATGTGTTTACAACCCGTTTTTTATAGGTTTTTTTGTGGAATGTGTTCGTTTTGCGCGTTTTGCTCAAAAACCTCACTGGGTTGCCCTTAATTGGAGGTTGATTTGATCTATAATGCCCTTTTAGTCCTTGAAGACGGTTCCGTTTTTAAAGGCACATCTATCGGAGCCAACGGTGTTTCAGTTGGCGAAGTCGTTTTTAATACTTCCATGACGGGCTATCAAGAGATTCTTACCGATCCTTCTTACGCCGAACAAATTGTCACATTAACCTACCCACATATTGGAAATACAGGCACAAATGCCGAAGATGTCGAGTCGTCGCATATTTGGTCCAAAGGGTTAATTATTCGTGACTTACCTATGATAACCAGCAACTTTCGTAATGAAATGGGGTTGTCTGATTACCTTAAGCATCACAACATTGTTGGTATTGCTGATATCGATACACGTCGATTAACGCGTATTTTGCGTGATAAAGGTGCTCAGGCTGGATGCATCATGACCACCGGCGATTTAAGCGAAAGTACGGCACTTGAAGCAGCGAAGGCATTTCCTGGTTTGAAGGGAATGGATTTGGCAAAGGTTGTTACGACCAAAGAGTCATTCAAATGGGAAGATGGCGTTTGGGCGCTAGGGCAGGGATACGCCACTGAGCAAGCTAATTTACCTTACCATGTTGTGGCTTATGACTTCGGCGCTAAACATAATATTCTACGTATGTTAGTGGACAGAGGCTGCAAACTGACAGTTGTTCCAGCGAAAACGAGTGCTGAAGACGTACTCGCATTAAACCCTGATGGTGTGTTCTTGTCTAACGGTCCTGGTGATCCAGAGCCTTGTGACTATGCTATTGCAGCGATTGAAACCTTGCTTGATAAAAATCTACCAATATTTGGTATTTGCCTAGGGCATCAATTACTTGCTCTTGCGAGTGGTGCAAAGACTTTAAAAATGAAGTTTGGACATCATGGGGCTAATCATCCAGTAAAAGACATCAAGCACGATCGGGTGATGATTACCAGCCAAAACCATGGATTTGCGATTGATGACGCTGATCTACCAGAGCACCTTGAAGTGACACATATTTCTCTCTTCGATCAATCTATTCAAGGTATTCATCGAACGGACAAACCTGCATTTGGTTTTCAAGGGCATCCAGAAGCTAGCCCAGGCCCACATGATGCAGCACCATTATTTGATCACTTCATTGATTTAATTAAAGCTCAACAGTAATTGAGGACTTTTCCACTATGCCAAAACGTACCGACCTAAAAAGTATC
>CAZXIN010000043.1:0-41632 GCA_964640795.1 uncultured Pseudoalteromonadaceae bacterium
CCAGCTGAGCTACTTAGCCACTATGGGCACTCCTTTTGAGTGGCGCGTATTATGCTGATTACGCCTTAGGTCGTCAACCGTTTTTTAGCTCAATTTAGCCAAAAAAGTGCGGTTGAATATTTACTGTACAAAAATGGGATTAATACTCATCAAACTTAATAGGTAAACAATTCATGAGCATACGAAAGATAGGAATATAACGAGATTAAATTGAAGAAAAAAGCCAGCTTATAGCTGGCTCTCTAATAAATCGGAAGTGATACAACTAAACATTAAACCTAAAGTGAATAACATCGCCATCTTTCACTAAGTAGTCTTTACCTTCCAAGCGCCACTTACCCGCATCTTTGGCGCCTTGCTCTCCTTGAAACTCAATGTAGTGGTCATAACTGACTATTTCGGCGCGAATAAAGCCCTTTTCAAAGTCAGTATGTATTTTCCCTGCCGCCTGTGGCGCTGTTGAGCCTTCGGGGTAAGTCCAAGCTCGCACTTCCTTAACGCCAGCTGTAAAGTATGTCTGTAGCGTTAATAGGCTATAACCGCCGCGAATGACACGGTTTAATCCAGGCTCTTCCAGCCCCATTTCTTCTAGAAATTCGTCACGTTCTTCGTCGTCGAGTTCGGCAATTTCTGACTCTATAGCTGCACATACGGCTACAACCACAGCATTTTCTTCTTCGGCAATAGAGTGGACTAGATCTAAGTAGGGGTTATTCTCGAACCCATCCTCATTTACATTGGCAACATACATAGTTGGTTTGAGCGTCAGCATATTCATATAGCTGATCGCTTCCAATTCTTCCTTGCTCAAATCTACGCTGCGAAGCATCTTACCTTCGTCTAGGTGTGGTTTGATTTTTTCTAAAACTTTAAGCTCAAATTTTGCATCTGCATCACCACCTTTGGCTTTTTTAGCCACTCGATGTAGAGCCTTCTCTGTGGTTTCTAGATCAGCCAGTGCCAATTCTGTATTGATGGTGTCGATGTCATCACGTGGGTCGACTTTGCCAGAGACATGAATGATATTATCGTCATCAAAACACCTCACTACATGTCCAATTGCATCAGTTTCCCTAATATTCGCTAGGAACTTGTTTCCTAAGCCTTCACCTTTTGATGCGCCAGCAACCAAGCCTGCGATATCAACAAACTCCATAGTCGTAGGAATGACTCGTTCAGGGCTAACAATATCGGCCAACGCATTCAAGCGTGTGTCGGGAACGGGAACTACACCTGTGTTCGGCTCTATCGTACAAAATGGAAAGTTGGCTGCTTCGATGCCAGCCTTTGTTAGTGCATTAAATAGGGTTGATTTACCAACATTAGGCAAACCAACAATGCCACATTTAAATCCCATGATTATTCCTCAGCTTTGAATGAATGCAGACGGTTCATGGCTTTGAGCATGTCGTCCTTTATCAGAATATCGGTGCAGCGGACAGCTTCGTCTATTGCTGCATCCATTAGTTGTTGATCGCTCGCAGGTGCTTTACCTAATACATAGCCAGTTACTCGGCTTTTGTGGCCTGGATGGCCAATACCTATGCGCAAACGATGGAAATCTTTGTTGTTACCCATGCACTTGACTATATCTCGAATGCCATTCTGACTAGAGCTACCGCCTTTCTTTAGCTTAGCGATGCCAGGAGATAAATCGAGCTCATCGTAGGCTACAAGGATTGATTCAACCGGAATCTTAAAGAAGTTAGCTAAAGCGCTGACCGCTTGGCCACTCTTATTCATAAAAGTGGTTGGATACAATAAACGAATATCTTTATTAGCAACTGATATTTTGCCGGTATAGCCGTAGAACTTAGTATCGAGTTTAAGTGTGCAGCTATGAGAAGAGGCTAGGTGATTGAGATACCAAGCCCCTGCATTATGACGGGTATGTTGATATTCAGGGCCCGGATTTCCCAAGCCCACAATAAGTTGAATATCAGACAATGAGGATTATTCCTCTGACGCTGCGCCGTCTTCGGCTGTTGCGTCGTCTGCATCGTCAGAACCGCCTTTAGCAGCTTTAACTGTAACAACGGCTAAGTCATGGCTCTCACCTTTAGCAAGCTCCACTAAAGTAACGCCTTTAGGTGCAACTAAATCAGACAAGTGCAATGTTTGACCTAGCTCTACGCTTGCAACATCAACTTCGATGAACTCTGGTAGGTCTGCAGGTAAACAGCTAATTTCAACATCGTTCATGTTGTGCTCAGCATGACCACCGTGAACTTTGATAGAGTCAGCTTTGTCTTCGTTGATGAAGTGTAAAGGAACATGCGTAGTAATGGCATGTGTAGCGTCTACGCGCAAGAAATCAACGTGCATGATTTTTGGCTTGTACGGGTGACGTTGCATATCTTTTACAAGAGCTTCTACTTTTTCGCCTTCAATATCTAGTGTAAGAACGTGGCTGTAGAAAGCTTCAAATTCTTGAGCTTGCAACAATTTGTTGTGTTCAAGAGTTAAAGATACTGGCTCTTTTTCAGCGCCATATAAGATAGCAGGTACTTTGTCGGCGTGACGTAGGCGGCGGCTCGCACCTTTCCCCTTGTCAGTACGAACGACTGCGCTCAAATTAAAAATTGCTTCAGACATGAGTAGTCTCCAAATAATAGTTAAATTTAGGGTTTTTGCGACCAAAACCCTACAGTACCCCTCGAAAAGGGCGGCGCATTCTATCATTGCCTAGAAGGAGGTACAAGATAAGTTATACCAATCTGCATTGTAAATATCCCGCTCAGCGATATTTAAAAGACACTGAACCT
This sequence comes from uncultured Pseudoalteromonadaceae bacterium, assembly GCA_964640795.1. GTDB lineage: Bacteria > Pseudomonadota > Gammaproteobacteria > Enterobacterales > Alteromonadaceae > M269. The sequence continues at coordinate 2,766 of CAZXIN010000043.1, forward strand.
AAGCGCGATATTGTCGGTAACAATGAGAGTATATCGTCGGAATAAGTTGTCTTTTAAACTAGCCTGATGTGAGCTATGTTTGCAGCCTGTATGACCTTGATTACTTAAAGGAACATTGGTACAACTCAGGCGAATTTAACCTTTGATTCATTCGAATGAACATTTAATCGTCATTATTTTATAGCAGAGGAAACTAATTGCTCTTTTTTTCGTTTATTAAAAGACTTAATTTGAATTTCTCTTTTGGAAGCTATTGAGCGATTTTCAACTTCTTCAAACCAAACTAAATCTACAATAGTTTTACCTCGGAACCACTTGGCTCCTTTGCCGGATTTATGTTGTGAAACACGCCGTTCAAGGTCGTTAGTGATTCCACAATATAAAGCATTGTTTTGCTCTACTCGTATAAGATAGACAAACCAAGGTTTAGTGATTGTTATCCCGTTCAATGATGCTATTCAAATTATGTTTGATACTATGGACTCATGATAACATCTAAAGCCTTACTATTCGGAGCTATATTCACTTGGAAACTGTTGCCTTATTTGTTGATGTGCAAAATATCTATTATACGACTCGCCAAACATTTGGTCGTAATTTTGATTACAACCACTTTTGGGCGAAAGCTACTGAAGGAAGGAACGTTGTTGGGGCGTTTGCTTATGCCATCGCCCGTAACGATGACAAACAAAAACAGTTCCAGAATATATTAAGAGCTATTGGGTTTGAGGTGAAATTAAAGCCTTATATCCAGAGAGCAGACGGTTCAGCAAAAGGAGATTGGGATGTCGGGATTACGCTAGATGTGGTGGAATTTTCGGCAAAAGCAGACAGTATTATCCTTGCATCAGGTGATGGTGACTTTGACATGCTTGTCAGTCGTATTATTCAAAACCATGGCGTTAATGTTGAGGTGTATGGTACCGAGCAACTTACCGCAAACTCTTTAATTAATGCAGCAACGCGTTTTATTCCAATAGAGGGGGAGTTACTTCTCTAGTAGAATATTTGTAACATGATTTAAAATCGATAACTCCATCTTGCAACAAAGCCATCACCGTCACGCTCTGTCCCTTCTATTGTTGTAAAAGGTGCTTGTAAGAGGCCGGGACCAGAAACATCCGCTAAATAATATTGCAATTGAAAATTCCAATATGGGTTGAAATCATAACTGGCACCAAGCATGAATAAGTCGACTTTGGTTCCTGCATTTGAATCTATTAAATCTAACGTACTGTATCGCCCGAAGATTTGCCAAACGCCATTCTGGTTGGTTGGCCTCCCGAATTGTGCATATTTATTGTTATATTTTAAACGGGTTACACCATCCAAAAAGTAACTGGTATTGATATAGTAACCACTGAAGGACAGGTCCTGTTCAGTGGCCAGAGAAGATTCGACATCCATAATGCCGTACTCAGCCTCTACCCTAAATGCTTTTTTCTGCCAAGCAAACTCTCCCATATATATTTGGGCATGTTTAGCGGAGCTTAAGGTTGGTGATATAGAGAGTCTATTTTCTGCGTTCCTAATTCCGCCCCTTTCGGTGAGTGAAAAGCTCTCACTATTCATTTGTCTTAAACCATAAGAGCTTCCCAGATGTAATACTGAATCACTCGTTTTATGTGACCAAGTTCCCCTAACGTTATAACCTAAGATTAAGTCTCCGTCGTCATCTCTTCCGTCGTTATCTCCCGCATACTTCTTGTCTTCTACTACAGCCGCTGAAATACGAAAGTTATTGTCTGTAATATAGTGGGCTTGAGCACCTATTTGAAATGCTGTTGCAAAAGCATTGATAACCATTGGCCTCTCTGCTGGAAGTTCCTCACCTATATAGGCTAGAGATAACGTTCTATCTTCCTTAATTCGTCCTAAACGAAACTCAAAGTTGTCAGTGGGCTGGTAGCGAGCGAAACCCACTAACACGTTGGTCGAATCTTCTGATCCAAAAAACAACAATACATAATCTAGATTATCGTTTGCACGATGAAATACTCGGTAATGAGTACGACGTATGAATACATCTGAGCCTGAGTCATCTTCTGTACCGGACGTATAAATGCCGTCAAATGCATTTGCTTCGAACTGCACTAACCCTTTAATAACTGGAGAGTCACTTGTTTTCTTCTTGAGTTTCACCGGTGCAACAGGCTCGATAGGTTCTGTTTTAATTGGTTCATGATGTTCTGGATTAGTTGCAGCGATGACAACTTCTTGCTCTTTTTCCTGTTGCTCCTTTATTGTATTTAACTGTGCTTTGGTAAGCGCTAATTGTTGTTCTAATAGCTTAATCTTCTCTGCTAATTCTTGGAGCGTTACTTCCTCTGCATGTAATGCATGCCCAATGAGGCTTAACATGCAAACCAAACTTAACTTTGAAGGTTTCAACACAGCTACTTTTCCTGATGATTACAATTTAAAAATAACAACTGACTCTCTTAGTAGATGAGCGATTTCTTTTAAGTAATTTGCAGTACTGCTATTTTTCTGTGATGCTTCATGGGTTAATTTTGCTAGGTCATTGATTGTATTTATGTTTTTGTTTATTTCCATTGCTGCATAGGACTGCTCCTCTGCAGCAGTCGCTATTTGTCCATTCATATTCTTAATATCGTTGATTGATTCTTGTATAGATGAAAGGGCCTTATCTGCAGTGGATGAATGACTTTTGGTGTCTCGTGCATTATTTGTGACTACTTTTAACAGAGAGACTGAGTGTTTTGCTTCTGACTGGAGGCGCGCAATCATTTCCTGAATTTCTTTTGTGCTTTGTTTGGTCTGTGTAGCTAACCCTCTGACTTCATCTGCAACTACTGCGAATCCTCTCCCGTGTTCGCCTGCTCTGGCTGCTTCAATAGCAGCGTTTAGTGCCAATAAATTAGTCTGCTCAGAAACGCCATCGATAACATCAAGAATTCCGCCAATGCTTTGGGTTTCATCATCAAGCCTGTTTGTGACTGCAACAACTTCCTCAATATTTTTTACCAAGGTTTCGATACTAGAATTCATCTTCCTGACAACATCTAAGCCATTCAAAGTATCTTCATTGGTTCTATCCATAGCCGAAGAGGCTTGTACAGCATTTTTAGCTACTTCATCGACGGTCATGGTCATTTCATGCATTGCTGTGGTTGCTTGTTCCAATTGTTTCATTTGATCACTTGCGGAGGTATTTACTTCGAGTGACATGCCCGAAACGGTCTCAGATGACGCCGTAAGCTTTTTAGCTGACTGATTGATATCGCTGACAATCCCTCTTAAGTTTTCAGCCATACTGAGTGTTTTGGCATACACTCCCATATCATTGCCACTAAGCTTGGGTGACGAAGCTAAATCCCCTTGAGAAATTTTTTCAATTAACCCTTCTATGTCTTTTGGTTCTCCACCAATTGGGACATACATCAAGCGAATGATAAGAATGTAGGAAATGCCTAAAGAGAGTATAATTAGGACAATTGCGGTGATAGAACTGAATAGCAAGTTTTCATTAGATTTGGAATTGATTTGCTCTACGGTATCCCAAACCCAAAAATTCCATCCAAGCTCAGCGTTTTGGACGCCTGAAACAAATAAGTCAGCTCCGTCAAACGCATAATAGTGTTCGCTTGATGGCGTATTTGCATATTGTTTAAATGAAGGGTTGATAGAAAATAAGTTTTCACCTATATCTGAAGGTATTTTAGAGGCGAATACAAACCCATCTCCACGGCTACCATAAACCTGATTGTTTTCAGTCAACTCAGAAATGAAATTAGTGATTTTATCTAATGGCAAATTCATGCATAGCGTGGCGACAACTTGTCCATTTCTGGTCACAGGAACGCCTAATGCCATGACCAGATTATTACTGGCACTGCGATAAGGCGTGGTTATGATCTTTTTTTCACCGCTAAATATTCGTTCATACCATTCCCTGTTTAATTCTTTGGCATTGAAGTCTGGAATTATTCCATTTTTATTTGCTGAATATGTATTGCCGTTTTCAAAGCCAACATAGGCGTTGAGTACTTCCATGTCATCCCTGATATTATGCAAAGCTGTGATTGCTTGCTCCATATCAATTGGGCCATTTTGGTCTACTGGAATGGATTGTGAGACAGCATTTAAGACATCAAAGTATCGATTAGTCTTTTGTTCTACGGCTTTTGATATAAGAAACGCTTGTGTGCCTAGTATCGTAGAATAATTATCGTCTGATGCAGATTTAAAATTGACGAAGCCAATAGTTGTCAGAATAAAGATAACAGCGAAAAACATCGCACCAAAGAATAAATTTAACCTCAACTTTACGGACATAGTAGTAGATTGCCTTAATATAAACTGCTTATAGCAAATGAGAAATTCATTAATGATCTTTAAGTTAGTATGGCAATGAATCGCTACCTGTCAAAAAAACTGATACAACTTCTTAATTAATGTCGCAGTGTGTGCTGATCATCATTAAACGTTAGCTAACTTTCAAACTCGGTTTTTCATTGTTTTAGGTTATTGGTATAGCTGATTTGGTTAAATCACTCGTTTTAGCACCATGAGAAAAAGGTATTTTAATAGTGATTATTGCTGTTTCTATTGTATTGGAATAGGAAGGTATTGAGGTTCTTGTCGTTATAAAGGAAATTAGATTAATTAACCTGAACTTGTGATAAGAGTTGTCGACAAGAATTTATTATTGTTTATATATCAATAGCTTATTAAATTTTTAGTGTGAGAAGCATCCTGTTAATGGGTAAGTGTTGATATTTTTGTTCCTGATAATGCGAAAGTCAGGTCGTTTAGTCATTCCATACGCCTGATAAACAAAGCAATCAGGGACGAAAATAGCAGCGATGACAGGCACCGCTTATCCTGAGGTTCAGGTTAACTATTCACTGCAGCTCTTTGTATGTAAAAAACCGCCACTAGGGCGGTTTTCTCAATTTAAGCTTTTGGTTATTAGTATTCAAACATCGCTGAGATAGATTCTTCATTACTGACACGACGTATCGCTTCAGCAAGCATATCAGCTAATGTTAATTGTTTAACCTTAGCTAGTTTTCTCATCTCTGGGGTGAGTGGAATACTGTCTGTCACTATGACTTCGTCAATGACTGAGCCAGCAATATTTTCTACTGCGTTACCTGAAAAGATAGGGTGCGTTGCATAGGCAAATACGCGATTGGCACCATGTTCTTTCAGTGCAACAGCGGCTTTACATAATGTTCCACCCGTATCAATCATATCGTCAACAATGACACAATCTCGGCCTTCAACATCACCGATTATATGCATAACTTGCGACACATTGGCTTTTGGGCGGCGCTTATCTATTATCGCTAAATCTAAGTCGTTCATTAACTTGGCTAATGCTCTCGCTCGAACAACACCACCAATATCAGGTGATACAACAACAGGGTTGTCTAAATCACGTCGTTTCAAATCTTCCAGCAAGATAGGCGTACCAAATGCATTATCAACAGGTACGTCGAAAAAGCCTTGGATTTGCTCAGCGTGTAGGTCGATCGTGAGTACGCGGTCAACACCAACATTTGACAAAAAGTCGGCAACGACTTTTGCGGTGATAGGCACACGTGCCGATCTAACGCGTCTGTCTTGGCGTGCATAACCAAAGTATGGCATAACTGCTGTAATACGCCCTGCAGATGCTCGACGCAAGGCGTCGATCATAACAATGAGCTCCATCAAATTATCATTGGTAGGAGAACAGGTAGATTGAAGGATGAAAACATCCGATCCCCGCACATTCTCATGGATTTCAACACTAATCTCACCGTCACTAAAACGGCCAACACTGGCATGTCCTAGTTTCGTATACAGGCGATCAGCAACTTTCTGGGCAAGTTCTGGTACTGCGTTACCAGCAAAAAGTTTCATATCCGGCACTTTGGGATCCTCGGATTAACAAATTGTAAGGTGGCTGGGGTAGCTGGACTCGAACCAACGAATGGCGGGATCAAAACCCGCTGCCTTACCACTTGGCTATACCCCAATTAAAATGTTCGCATCATATTCTTGATGTTTGTTACGACATTCCAGACAAATGTCTGTGAACAGCGGACTGATTAACGCCCTTGCAAACGAAGCCATTCAGTCCTTCGGGGAGGTTTTTAAACGCAAAAAGCGCTTCTTTCTCATGTTCAAACACGGAAAAGACACAAGCCCCTGTGCCGGTCAATCGCGACGGCGCGTATTCTAACAACCACTGTAATGTTTTTGCAATATTCGGATACAGTTCACAGACTAATTCTTGGCAATCATTGTGAGTTTTTTCGAATTTATAGTCTTCCCATCTTATTTTGGGGGTGGAGCGGGGTAAATTAGGATGCTGGAAAACAGCACCAGTAGAAACGTGCTCATCAGGAACGGCGACTAAGTAGTACCGATTAGGCAGATCAACGGCTGTAATCTTTTCTCCAACACCTTCAGCGAAGGCTGTTCTTCCATGCACGAAAATAGGCACATCAGCACCCAAAGAGAGACCCAGCTCAGCGAGTTGCTTAATACTCAGGTTTGTCTGCCATAAATGATTCAATGCTAATAATGTGGTTGCGGCATTGGATGACCCTCCTCCTATGCCGCCTCCCATAGGAAGGTTTTTGTTCAGTAAGATATTTGCTCCCAAGGTAGTACCCGCTTTTTGTTGAAGTAATCTTGCTGCCTTAATTATTAAGTTATCTTCGTTGGCGACGCCACTGAGTTGAGGGGTTAAATTAATAACGCCATCTTGCGTAATATCAAATTGCATTTCGTCGCCATAATTCAGCATTTGAAATAAACTTTGCAATTCATGATAGCCATCTTGACGACGGTTATTGATATGTAGAAACAGATTGAGTTTTGCTGGACTTAACCAGACGTTGGATGTCATATAATTATATCGTCCACTCGGTTATACGTATTTTGATTTGGCTCGTCGCTGATTTTAATGTGACCTGATGTGGTAACCAATGGTCTCCAATACGCCTATAGCTACCATATGTAATGTGCCATCCTGAGTCATGCTCAAATGTGGCTACTCGTCCTGCGTCATCATAAGTTGTGGATTTGGAAAGCAACTGGTTTAGTTTTGTATTTGAGGCATTGGGGTCTGTTGGCATGCCTTTAATCCAATCTTGCATGGATAGTAAGGGGATGTCCCAACCTGTTAATGTTTCTATTACTTGATTGGGATTATTACTGTCGTAATTTTCACCATCAATGATCATATTAGCGACATTGTCGTTTCCACTGAGCTTAAAAAGAGAGACCCCTAGTAAGTTATTCATCGAGAAGTTATATTTTTTCTTATCTTGTTCCCAAGAGATATAAGCACTAAAGTTTTTCTGAGTGTCACTCTTAAAGGCCATTCGACCCTTTATGTGCCATTTGTTGAGTGACTTTATGCGTTTTTGTTGAGTTTTTAGATCAAAGTCACCGTCTGTTTCCTTAGGGACAGTTGAACAGGCTGCAATAATAATTGAAAACAAGCCAATAAATACGACACGAAAAGCGTTTTTCAAAGTAAGTCCAATAGAAAAATAAAGTGAACATATGGAAACATACAATCGGTGGCGCTTTCAATAGCATAGGCTTTTGCGTAGAATAGTCCTCCACGCATTATTGCTGTACCTTTTATCTAATAACCTATAGCTCGAGCTTATCTACACCGAATGACCTTGATTGCCTTTGGAATTAACCACAACACTGCCCCTGTTGATATTCGCGAAAGAGTAGCGTTTTCAGAAGAGCTTTTGCCTGAAGCATTATCCTCATTTAAAACATTTAGTGGCTCTTCGAATGTTGTCATCGTATCTACTTGTAACAGAACGGAGATCTATGCTGACAATGACAAAGGTTTAACGGTCGATAAGCTTTGTGAGTGGCTAGGGCAGTTTCATGCTATTAACGCCAGCCAGCTGCCTAGTGTTAGTTACCATCATGAAGGGGCTAATGCTGTTCGACATTTAATGCGTGTTGCCAGTGGATTAGATTCACTGGTCCTTGGTGAGCCGCAAATACTAGGGCAGATAAAGCAAGCCTATTTTAATACCAAGCATGTGCATGGTATTGACTCCAGATTTGAGCGCCTATTTCAACAAACTTTCTCTATTGCTAAAAAGGTAAGAACGGACACTGATATAGGTGCAAATGCCGTGTCAGTGGCTTTTGCTGCTGTGCAACTAGCTAAACATATATTTAGCGATTTATCGAAAAGTCGTGTGTTGCTTATTGGCGCAGGTGAAACTATCGAGCTCGTTGCGCGGCATGTTAAAGAGCAAGGCGTTAATGATATTACTGTTGCAAATAGAACACTGTCACGAGCTCAGAATTTAGCGGAAGATATCGGTGCTAATACGATTACTTTGGCGCAAATACCGTCACAAATGATGAATGCCGATATCGTTTTTAGCTCGACAGCAAGCCAATTACCTATATTGGGCAAAGGTATTGTTGAAAGGGCGCTTAAACAAAGACGACATAAACCCATGTTCTTGGTTGATTTAGCTGTACCGAGAGATATTGAGAGCGAAGTGGCTGATTTAGCCGATGCTTACCTTTATACGGTCGATGATTTACAACACATTGTTTCTGAGAATTTGGCTAGCAGGCAGCAGGCTGCTGAAGAAGCTGAAAAAATTATTGGTGTTCAGGTTGAGAGTTTTCAACAATGGCATCAGTCATTAGATTCGCTCGCGCTGATTACTGAATATCGTCAAAATAGCGAGATGCAAAAGCAAAAGCTACTTGATAAAGCATTAAATGGCTTATCGGAAGGTAAAGACACCGAACAAGTGATTAAAGAGTTAGCTAATAAATTGACGAACTCTCTAATTCATATGCCGACGAAAGCATTAAAAGAAGCGGCGCAAAAACAGGAACATCAATCACTTGCTGTTCTGACGCAAGCGCTCGGTTTAAATGATACCAATAACATGAAATAAATCATCGCATTATTTAATGTTATTGGTATAAGAAATAATAGGAATAGTATGAAAGATTCTGTGGTTCGCAAATTAGAATCTCTAATAGAAAGGTTTGAAGAAGTACAGGCATTGTTAAGTGATCCCGAAGTCATCGGTGATCAGGAAAAGTTCAGAGCGCTATCTAAAGAATATGCGCAACTGGAACAGGTTGTTAAATGCTTCACTTCTTATCAGCAAGCTCAAGAAGGCATGCAGTCAGCACAAGAAATGATGAAAGAAGACGATGCTGACATGCAGGAAATGGCGCAAGAAGAATATAAAGCAGCTAAGCAAGCTATCCAAGAATACGAGGGGGAGTTACAAATATTATTGCTCCCTCGAGATCCGAACGATGATTGTAATTGTTTTATAGAGATTAGAGCGGGAGCTGGAGGTGATGAGGCAGCTATTTTTGCTGGTGATTTGTTTAGGATGTATAGCAGATATGCTGAAACAAGTGGTTGGCGTGTAGAATTAATTACGGCAAACGAAGGTGAGCATGGTGGTTATAAAGAAGTTATCGCTAATGTTATAGGCGATGGCTCTTATGGTATTTTGAAATTTGAATCAGGAGGTCACCGAGTTCAACGTGTTCCTGATACGGAATCCCAAGGCCGTATACATACATCTGCGTGTACAGTGGTTGTATTACCTGAAGTACCAGAATCTGAAGCAATTGAAATTAACAAAGCCGATCTAAAAGTTGATACTTACCGTGCTTCTGGAGCTGGTGGCCAGCACGTTAATAAAACTGATTCGGCTATACGTATTACGCACGTACCTACCGGAATAGTAGTGGAGTGTCAGGATGAACGTTCGCAACATAAGAACAGAGCGAAAGCGATGGCTATTCTACAATCTCGCTTAAATCAGTTAGAAGAAGATAAGCGTCAAGCTGAGGAAACGTCAACTCGTCGCAGCTTGGTTGCTAGTGGCGATCGATCTGAACGTATTAGGACTTATAATTTCCCTCAAGGCAGGGTAACAGATCATCGCATTAACTTAACGTTGTATCGTTTAGATGATGTTGTTGCTGGTGAACTTAACGCTGTTCTTGAACCTATTAGACAAGAACATCAAGCTGATTTGTTAGCATCTTTGTCCGATGAATAATAAGGAAGGTTAACCTGTTATTGTGACAACCTATCATCAAGCTCTTCAATGGGCTAAACGCGAATTGGCAGCAGGAGAGAGTGCTGCTGTCGACTCACGAATACTTCTCTGCCATATTTTGCAGTGTGAGCTAGTAACATTAATGACTTACCCAGAAAAAGCTCTGGCCGACAAGCCGTTAAAAGAGTTTCAACGACTTGTCGCTTTAAGAAAAGGTGGGCATCCTATTGCTTACTTGATCGGCTATAGAGATTTTTGGAGCTTACGCTTATCAGTTTCAGAAAAAACACTTATTCCTCGCCCTGAAACTGAATTACTTGTCGAATTAGCGTTAGCACTCGCGTTGCCAAATGACGCAAACATTATAGATTTGGGGACTGGGACAGGGGCTATAGCTCTCGCGTTAGCTAGTGAAAGGCCTCAATGGACTGTGTTAGGAGTAGACTTTGATAGTGCTATCGTTGAACTGGCTGAGAGCAATAGACGAGAGAATAACATCGGAAGTAATACTCGCTTTCAGCAGTCGGACTGGTTTAACAACGTTGAACAACAGGCGTTTGATCTCATCGTCACTAACCCCCCTTATGTTGAGCCAGACAGTGATTACTTGTTGCAAGGCGATCTAAGGTTCGAACCTAATACTGCACTCGTCGCGAAAGACAATGGTTTTGGCGACATAAAAACAATTATTGAAAAAAGTCACACAAAGCTTAATATCGGAGGGTGGTTGTTGATAGAGCACGGATTTAGGCAAGGAAATCAAGTGAGATTATTTTTGCAAGAAAAGGGATTCGTTAATGTTAAGACAATTAGTGATTTAAACGACTGTGAGCGAATAACTCAAGCTCAATGGTGTCAGTAACGTTTGGCGTTTATCACGCTTCAAGCAATCTCTGATGAAACACTGATAAAACTATAAGAAACATTATAAAAAGGTGGCTTCATGTTAGATGAAATTATGTTCGCTGAGGATGTAGAAGAAGAGGACGAGATTACATTACAGCCTTGGAAGCTGCTTATTGTCGATGATGAGCCTGAAGTTCATGCGGTGACTAAGTTGGCGCTAAGTGATTTTGTTTTTCTGAACAGGCGTATTCAATTTATTAGCGCATACAGCGGTGATCAAGCCTGTGAACTTTTTAAAGAACACGACGATATCGCTGTTGTTTTATTAGATGTGGTCATGGAAACCGATGACGCCGGGTTAAGAGTGGCTGAATATGTCAGAGACACGCTTAATAATCATTTCACGCGCATCATTCTGCGGACAGGGCAGCCTGGTCAGGCACCTGAAAAAGATATTATCGTTAATTACGATATAAACGACTACAAATCGAAAACCGAACTCACAGCACAAAAACTTTTTACAGTGACAGTTGCTGCTTTGCGTTCATATAGGGATATCATTGTCATTGATGAGAATCGTCAAGGGCTAGAGAAAATAGTCTCTGGTACAGGTGATTTGTTTAATACGCGTAGTGTTGATGGATTTATTGAAGGGCTTGTTCAGCAATTAACTTCATTGTTAGGTGGAACAGAAGATGCCGCTTATATTACCTCGGCAGTCGCTGCACCGAGCCCCATTGATAATGTTTCTTCCGACAAATATTTTGTTTTTTCTGGGAAGGGGGAATATCGTAATCGTGAGGGAGAGTCATTAGAAGGGGCTGTTTCAGGAGAACACCTTAATGCCTGTAGGGAAGCCCTTAAAGACAAAACAGTTGTTTACGGTGACGAGTTTCTTGTTGCTTATTGCCATAGTAAGTTTAATCGAGGGTCACTCCTGTATTTGTCAGGCTTACCGCATAAGTTGAATGAACATGATAAACGCCTCGTGCATTTGTTTTCTCACAATGTTCAGTTGGCATTTGATAATGTGTTATTGATTAAAGATTCGGAAGATACTCAGCAGGAGCTGTTTGGTCGCCTGTTTCGGGCTAATGATGAAAAAGCTGTAGACTATTTACGACTCAGTAGAGTTGTGAAGTTATGCGAATTATTGGCGAGAGAATATGGCTTATCTAAAGAGAGTATCAGCTTGTTCAAGATAGCTGTGTCTGTCAACGAAGGTCATAAAGTTGAATTACCTGGACAAGTACTAGATGGGACGTGTGAGTTGAGTGATGCCCAAATAGAGACTATCAAGAAACAATCTGACAAGTATTATAATGTCCTAAAAGGATCAGAACGACCTGTGATACAAGTCTCATCTTTGTTAGCGAGGGATTATCATGAGAACTGGGACGGGAGTGGTTATCCAAATGGATTAGTTGGTGAGGGAATCGATATACATTGCAGAATTGTTGTTATCGCAGAGGCCTATAATCAGCTTCTATCGCCTATGAGTGATGATGTATTGTCTGATAGTCAAAGAGCCTTGGCGGTGATGAACAAATTGAGTGGGAGCCGTTTTGACCCTGCACTTTTGGAGCTTTTGGAAAAAAACCAAGAGCGCTTTAGTAAAATTATCAAAGATGTAAGAGGTTAATGGGTTTTACGCTCAATTTTAAACGTTGCCAATGATTGGCAATATCTAACAGAGAGGTTTTTTAATGTACGCAGCTGTTAAGCATATTCATCTAACTGCCATTGCTATTAGCGTCGTTTTATTCTTTTTACGCTTTTATTGGTTGCAGCGCTCGTCTGATATGCTTCAAAAGAAATGGGTCAAAGTTGTCCCTCATATTGTTGATACATTGTTGTTGTCTAGTGCAGCAGTACTATGTGTTCTTATAGCACAATACCCATTCGTACATGGTTGGATTACAGAGAAGTTTATCGCTGTCGTTATGTATATCTTTATGGGACTTATTGCATTAAAACTAGGAAAAACCAAACGCTCACAATGGATAGCTTTTATCGGTGCTATTTTTTGGCTGATGTTGATCGGAAAGCTAGCCGTTTTAAAACAACCCTTTTTTATGTGAATAATTTTAGGCGCCTATCTAGCCGAACTTTCTGAATCTTCAAGTGCCCTTTGAATAGGGCACAAACCTTCTTTCTGAGCTGCAATTTACCACAAGCGTACAAACGGTATTTTTATGGATTTATTTCTGAATATTGGTATCAAGCTTGGGCCTTATTGTCCGATATAAAATATGTCAGGTATTGAAAGAAAAGAGGGTGTTTTGGAGCAGTTGTCTGAACAGCTAAAACAAGCCATTAATGAGCAATCTCCTATGTTGGCTGTATTGTGTGTGGCGAAGCACTTTGATGATAATGTCGATATTGACGATTATCTTAAGAAGTTGCAGAGCATGGTAGAGTCAGGACGCTGTGCGATGTATGGCGCCTTAAGTGAGCAAAATAAATTCCGCCGACTGGTGCATCATTTTTATCGAGTACTTGCTTTTAGCGGCAATAAACAAGACTTTTTTGCGTCTAAATATAGCTTAATTAGTCAAGTTATTGATTTCAGGACAGGTATACCCGTTAGTTTATCGCTTATCTTTAATCACGTAGCCGCTCAATTAGGGTTTAATGTGACAGGGGTTAACTTCCCAGGGCATTTCCTAATACGTTACGATCTTGATAGTGAACGGAGCTTTTTTATTGATCCCTTAAATGGGCAATTTTTGAATTATACGTCATTACAAGCCCTCTATAGCAGTGTTTTAGATAATTCTGAAGGCGATGAAATGCCGCAAGACGCTTTGAATCCTGCAACGTTAAGAGAATCTGTTGTTCGTATATTGAATAACCTTAAAGCGTCTTTCATTCAGGAAAAGAATTTCCATAAAGCGCTACTAAGCGTTGAGTTATTAGTGCATTTACAACCCGATGACCCGTATACAAGGCGGGATCGAGGGTTTTTGCTTCATCAGCTTGATTGTGAATACTTTGCTGTTGCAGATTATCAGTATTTCATTGAACAATGCCCTCAAGATCCATCTGCTCAGCTGCTGAAGCTCCAAATCAAGAAGTTACAGCCAAACGAGCACGTCGTGCATTAATATGACGGTGTTTGAGTAGAAGCCTAGTGCTCTTGGTTCGGGTTGAAATCCTTTTTTGGTAACCACTCCGTGCATTGTTTTAATACCAATCTATGCTGTTGCGAGTTGTTCGGTTAATTATCTCTATTGGTATTATATAGGCATATGCTAAGCTCAATCACTGATGCTAAACGTTTTAGAACCCTCCTAAAAGGAAAGCATCGCAGCACTTCCCATCTTAGTTATTACTCTTAGGAAGCAGAATCGCTACTTCTATAGGGTGGTGCATATGATAGGCAGGTGATGGGTGTATCCTGAGTCGTAAATTATTTAATGGAAATGGTATAAGTGAAAAACAATCAATCTATTGTTGTTGGTAATATCAAGGTTGCCAATGACTTACCTTTTGTACTCTTTGGTGGCATGAATGTGCTTGAATCGCGTGATTTAGCCATGCGCATTGCTGAACACTATAAAGAGGTAACGTCGAAGCTTAACATTCCGTACGTCTTTAAAGCATCATTTGATAAAGCTAATCGTTCTTCAGTTCACTCATACCGTGGACCAGGTATGGAAGAAGGTTTAGCTATTTTTGCTGAAATAAAGAAGCAGTTTGACTTGCCAATTATTACTGATGTTCATGAACCTGATCAAGCTCAACCAGTGTCTGAGGTAGTCGATGTTATACAGCTACCAGCCTTTCTTGCTCGTCAGACTGACTTAGTCGTTGCCATGGCTAAAACTGGGGCCATCGTTAATGTCAAAAAGCCTCAGTTCTTAGCTCCCCCAGAAATGAAACATATTATCAATAAATTCCTTGAAGCCGGAAATGCCAACGTTTTACTGTGTGAACGAGGTAGCTCTTTTGGCTACAACAACCTTGTCGTGGATATGCTGGGTATGGATGACATGAAAGCAATGGCTCCTGTCATATTTGATGCAACACATGCGTTGCAAAGACCTGGAGGAAGAGCAGACTCTGCTGATGGTCGACGTGCACAGGCTGCACAATTGGCAAGGTGTGGTATGGCATTGGGTATAGCTGGGTTGTTTATCGAAGCGCATCCTGATCCCAATGTCGCAAAATGTGATGGGCCTTGTGCATTACCACTCAATAAATTGGAACCTTATTTAAAGCAAATGAAAGCTGTTGATGAACTTGTTAAAGGGTTTGATGTCTTGGACACCAGTGCTGATAGATAAGTCGTGTTGAAGGGGACTAAGAGGATATATTTTCAGCTGTGGCTAGCAGTGCGTTCCCTTGTCGTTTATCTATGACTTAGAGATACCACCGCTAGCTAAGCGTCAAAAGTATAATTTTCTTTAGGCTACTGTTAATACGCTTTATGGTAATTAAAAGTTTTGCCTAAAGGCTGATTATTCAGCAGTTGCTTCAACAGCAGGTGTTGAAACTGTTTTACCACTTTTTGCTTTGCTTGTAGCAATCATGATGATGTTATCAATTTGCATTTTGGCTGTTTCAGTAATTCTTGGTAACGTGATTTCAGCTGTCATGGTATTAAGGTTTGCAGCCATTTCTGCTTCTACCAATGCTTTGTCGATAATAATATTATTAGCGAATGCGTTGCTGCTTAATACGATTGCGGCTATGCTTGCGACGATTGTTTTGTTGATTTGTTTCATGGTTTCACCTAAAGTTAAATTAATGTTAATAAAAGACACTTTTTAAAAGCAATTTAAACAATATTTTAATTAAATCATTATAAAACAGTTGTTTAGTTGCTTCGATGATTAATATACGCTCAATTTTTGATAGTTTAAATGTATAAAAATTGATGCTTCGGATTAGAAAATTTAATGAATAACTGGCTAGTGGCAGAATGAGCAAACGATTACCGCCTTTAAACTCACTGAAAGCGTTTGAAGCAGCAGGGCGCTACTTAAGCTTTACCAAAGCAGCTGAAGAATTATTTGTGACTCAGGCTGCGGTGAGTCACCAAATAAAAGGGTTAGAAGACTTTTTAGGTATTAAATTATTTGTCAGAAAAAATCGAGCGTTGCTGCTGACAGAAGAAGGGCAAAGTTATTTTCTAGATATTAGGGATATTTTCGTAAATATTCACGAAGCCACTGATCGATTAGCTGCTATGGGATCCAAGGGCACGATAACAGTTGCGCTGCCAGCAAGCTTTGCTAGCCAATGGTTGGTTCCACGTCTTCATCGTTTTACTGAAGCGTGTCCGGATATTGATGTTCGGATTAAGGCAGTTGATGACGATGAGTCTCTTTTATCCTCTGATGTTGATGTCGCCATTTATTATGGTAAAGGCAATTGGTCAGGGCTAAAAGCAGATAAGTTGCACACAGAATATCTGACACCTATGTGTTCCCCTTTGTTGTTAAGCTCAGACAAGCCGTTAAAGAGTTTGGAAGATTTAGCCCATCATAATTTGCTGCATGATGAATCTAGAGAAGCTTGGAAGACATGGATGAAGGTATTTGGGCTAAAAGGCATCACAGTTAACAAAGGCCCTATTTTTAGTCATTCAGCATTGGTGTTGCAAGCGGCAACATTAGGGCAGGGTATTGCACTTGGGCATACTGTACTTGCCAGACCAGAGATTTCTGCAGGACGGTTGGTGTGTCCGTTTAAAGAGCGTATGATCAGTAAAAATAGTTATTACTTTGTTTGTGAAGAGTCGCAAGCTGATTTAGGCAAGATTGCAGCGTTTAGAGAATGGCTGTTAACACAGGTGATAGAGGAACAGTTTTGAGTCTTAAACAAACTCCTTTTCCTGTTGCCGATTTTGTTTTTGCTCATGGTGCTGGAGCAGGCAAAGATAGCGCATTCATTCAAAATATGGCTGCGAGGCTAGAAGACGGCGGAGTCAAAGTACACCTGTTTAACTTTGATTATATGGCGCAAGCACTGATACAGAAGAAACGGCGCCCTCCAAGCAAAATGCCTATCTTATGTGATAATTTTATTGATGAATTGAATGATGTTGATCAAAAACGCCTAAGCCCAAGGCCGCTATTTATTGGTGGGAAGTCAATGGGCTCACGCGTTGCTTGCGAGATTGCTGAACAGGTTTCTCAATCGATTTCGGGCATTATTGCTTACGGTTACCCTTTTCATCCAGCTAAAAAGCCGGAGAGGAGTCGATTAGATACGTTAACAGCGTTGAAATGCCCCTGTTTAGTTGTTCAAGGTGAGTCTGATGCACTAGGTAGTCAAAGTGAGGTGGAGGCGTTTGATATACCGAATAACATAGTTATTGAGTTTGTACCTACAGCTAATCACGATTTGAAACCATTGAAACGCAGTGGATGGACAGAAGAACAAGCACTTCAATTTACCGCAGAAAAAACATTGGACTTTATTAGATGCAGATGATGAAAAACTTCTTTCTAGTAGGCATTGTGTTTTGTTTATTGTCTGTCGTTTTAGGTGCGTTTGCGGCGCATGGCTTGAAAAGCATTCTCAGTGCGCAGGCTATAACTGTTTTTCAGACTGGCGTTCAATATCAGTTTTATCATGGAATAGCATTGTTGATTTTGAGTTTGGCACAGCCACAATTCATGCCATCGCCTAAGCAGACGATTCTTGCTAAGCGATCAGGCCGCTTATTGATTGTAGGAACTGTTTTCTTTTCGGGGAGTTTGTATTTGCTCGCTACAACAGGTATTAAGGTTTTTGGACCGATTACACCAATTGGTGGGTTATGTTTTATTGTTGGATGGCTATTTATGTTTTTAGCCGTTGTTAAGAAATAGGGTTATTGTGGCCGGTTTACTTTTTTATTGTCGTTCTGGATTTGAAAATGACACTGCTAACGAGGTGCAAGCAAAAACCTCGGAGCAAGGCATCTATGGTTATGTTCAAGCTAAGCCAAATACTGGCTATATCACCTTTATTTGTAATCAAGCGAGTGATGCTGATGTACTAGCACAAAGTCTTAAATTGGAAGAGCTTATTTTTGCGAGGCAATTAGTATGCTTTACAACATTTGTTGAAAACATGGATGTTACAGATCGTATTCGACCTATAGTCGATGCGCTTGGTGACATACCAGAGTGTGGCGATATTATTGTTGAAAGTTCTGATAGTGAGAATGGCAGAGAGTTAGTTAAATTCTGTCGACAATTTACTGTTCCATTAAGAAATGCACTCAAAAAAAGTAGGCACCTATGTGGTTTCGAGAATGAAATGCAGCCTGTGATGCATGTGTTCTTTACGAAAACCGACGCAGCTTATTTAGGCTATTCTTACCGTGAAAATAGCTCGCCCTACTTACAAGGGATTCTGAGGTTGCGCTCCCCGTCTGACGCACCTAGTCGTTCTACATTGAAATTAGATGAAGCTTTTAGAGTTTTATTGTCAGACAAGCAGAAAGAGCAGCAGTTTTCTGGTGCTCATGCGGTAGATTTAGGTGCATGCCCTGGAGGGTGGACTTATCAATTGGTTAGGCGTGGTATGTTTGTACAAGCTGTTGATAACGGCGCTATGGCACCTGAATTAATGGAAAGTGGACAGGTACAGCACTTTGCAGAAGATGGGTTTAAATTTAAGCCCAAAAAGAAAAATGTTGAATGGCTTGTTTGTGACATGATTGAAAAGCCCCACAGAGTCGCGCAGCTTATGGCTGAATGGTTTCTAAATAAGTGGTGTCATCAAGCTATCTTTAATCTTAAATTACCAATGAAACAACGCTATCACTGCGTTCTTGAGTGTTTAGAGATCATTGACGACACCCTGATGGAGAAGTCAATGAAATATCAGTACAAAGTGAAGCAGTTGTATCATGACAGAGATGAAGTGACCGTTTATCTTTGGCGTTAATGACAATGTTGTTTAATCTCAAACTGTACTTATTCAGCTATGTATAAAACCTAAGTTATTTAGCACCACTAAAGCGACTTAACAATCAGCTTGCGCCATGACTAAGAGCTGCCTTATTCGGCAAATTCCCGAAACAGAACTTGGCATACAAGAGGTAGGTTAAAAGGGACTATCTTGAGAGTTGATATACGCATATATTAACGGCGCTGGCTAAATTGAGGGAGTCGATATCACCGCTGCCTGCAATTGTATAGGCATCAGCGTCGAAACGAGATAATGCGTCTCTAGGCACTCCTCGAGCTTCGTTACCAAATAAATAACAGTCGTAGTCTCCGAACTCTGGTGAATCTAAGCTGTTACCTTTCATATCAAGATAAGCAAATTTGTTAAAGCGTTGCTGCAAGTCAGCCAGCTCAACGCCAAGCTCAACAGGCACATGAAAAATAGCTCCCATACTGGAGCGAACAACTTTAGAGTTGAAAGGGTCTACGCTGTTAGTGCTTAACAGCAAACGAAAATGACCGAACCAAGCCAAACTTCTGAGTATTGTGCCTAAATTACCAGGGTCTTGTACTTCATGTAGGTAAACACAGCGTTCTCCGTACTTTTGATTAAAAGAGCTTTCTTTGTTTAGAATGGGTAGTGGTACACATGCAATGATTCCTTGGGGGGTTTTAGTATCACTAATATGTGCCATTTGTTTCTTATTAATTGTGACTATACCAAAGTCTGTATTCAGTTGATTAGCCCATTGTTCGTATTCATCAGTAACATATAAAGTGGCTTTTTTTAAACTTGACTGTTTTGCAGCTGCTTTATTCAGTTCGAGCACGAGATGTTCGCCTTCAACTAAATAGTGACCCAATTGTGTACGGTATTTCTTTTGATGCAGCTTTTTAACGTCATCTAGCTTCATAAAATTAATAATGTTCTATCCTGTTTTAAAGTCAGGCTTATAGTAATGGTTTCGTTTACCAATGCCAATTCCACATTAGTCTTCTCAATTACCGGCAATCAACATGTTTATTTTTGTTGAAAAGGATGGCAAAACCATCCTTGATGCTCAACGCGGGTCGGTAAAATGTGGAGAGATAATAAAGATAAACAAATTTGAAAATTTAGCCTACCAACATACAATAAGCACCCTAATCATCATTTGGATAATATTCATACTTTATGGCACGCTCAAAAACCAGTAAAAAATGGCTGGATGAACACGTTAGTGACCCATATGTAAAAAAAGCGCAAGTCGATGGTTATCGTTCTCGCGCTAGTTATAAACTTATCGAGATAAACGAGAAAGATAAGTTATTTCGTTCAGGCAGTATTGTTATGGATCTTGGATCTGCGCCAGGTGGTTGGTCACAAATTGTTGCTCCCATAGTGGGTGACTCTGGACGCGTGGTTGCTTCTGATATATTACCCATGGATAGCATCATTGGCGTTACTTTTATTCAAGGTGATTTCACGGAAGACGCTGTATATGAGCAAATCCTCAATACATTGGCCGGCGATAAAGCTGATGTGGTGATTTCTGATATGGCTCCCAACTTGAGTGGTGTGAATACAACAGATCAATACACATCTATGTACCTTGTAGAACTCGCGTTGGATATGGCTCGCAATGTTCTGAGGCCCGGCGGTAGCTTTTGTGCAAAAGTATTTCAGGGCGTTGGCTATGAAGAATATGTAAAAGATGTACGTACTTCTTTTGACAAAGTGATCATTCGTAAGCCGACAGCGTCTCGTCCTCGTTCACGCGAAGTGTATATTGTTGCTAAGGGTTTTAAAGGGTAAAACTAGAGCATGTTGCTCTTTGTTGCGTACTTTTGATTTATATTTATAGGCCTATAAGTGCGCGCTACAATCAAAAAGCTTTTATTTAGAATAAAACCTATACAGTAAAGGTCAATACGCTCTAGTCATACTTTCAAATGAACTTTCTACAATGAATTTGAGAGAATTTGGTTTAAAAAGATGTTCTAAGAGTTTGTTAGCGTCTTCAATTTCTTGGCTTGAGCTTTTAGTGCACTGAGTTGCTCTTTTGTGGCTACATCAGGTTGATATTCAAGGCGTATAAATAGCTGTGTTATTGCCTCAAATTGGCGAACGACATCCGGTGGACACTGATTAGCGACTTGATTTAAAAGTTCTTGAGGCCCCTGCCAGTGTTTTCTTGTTATTTGCCATTTATGCAGGTGGCTTACAGCTTTCATGTAATGATTTAAAGCCGTGTTGTTATTCTTAGGCCACCATGCTTTGTAATTATACAATAATAATAAGAACGCCATGATTAAAATGGCAGACACGCTTAAGTATGACAAACGTTTAGGTGTGACCTCACCTAGGAGTGATTTAAATAGATCTTGTTGGCTTGATTGATCAAAACCAAGTACCCAACGGCTCCATAAATAGTCAATATCTTCCAATGTTCGTTGTAAATCAGATAACCAAGCCATGCCTCTTAAAGTCGAAAAGCGAAAATTTGAATCTTCTTCAAATGATTCTTCGTAAGTGCTCGTTTGCTGTATGCCATATGTAATGCGTTCGGGAGAGACTATTGCTGTAGGGTCTATTCGTTGCCATCCATTTTGATCTAACCATACCTCTGTCCACGCGTGAGCGTCATATTGCCGCACACTCATGTAGCCTGCGTCGCCCATAACGCCGCCATGGTAGCCAGTGATCATGCGTGCAGGTATACCAGCTAATCGCATAATGTAAGCAAAGGCACTCGCGTAGTGACTACAAAAACCTGCTTTATAATCAAACAGGAGTTGATCGACAGGGTTGTTCGCCATCAATTCTGGTTGCAATGTATAGCTAAAGCCGTTTTCGAAGTAAGCCAGTACTGCCTGAATAAAGGCGACATTGTCTGAATGTTTTTGTCGAAGCTTTGTAACCCACTCTTGTGTTCTGGGGTTATGTTCCAGAGGCAGTTCTTGATTAAGCGTTATGTCGAAGTGGTTCAGCGCATTGTTCAAGGGGGATTGTGGATAGGATTCAACGGTATATTTGAATCGGCTACGTAGTGGTTGCTTTTTGATGAGCTGATAAGTGTGGCTTTGCCAAATTTGGCGGCTTCTGGTTCGTGCAGTGTCCATGCTGAAGAGCCATTGCTGATGAGACGGCTCTGCAATGATCTCGTACTGGAGTGCTGGCCCTAAAGGAACGACTTGATTAGGGCGTTGTGATAGCTGTAACCTTTTTCTGAGTTTAAGTCGATTAGGGTGAATAGACCATGTCTTTCCATCAAATTTCTCTAGGACAATGGCCCGCCAGTATCGTCGTGATATTTCTGGTATGTCGCTTTCGAAGGTTGCTCTAAAAGCTAAGTCATCTGATTTTGACAGCTCGGCAATATCACCTGGTGTGACAGTTTCAGACAAGCCTGTCTCTGTGCTTTGCCCTGTTGGCATTCGCCAAAGTGGCTCAATTTGTGGCAGGATTAGAAATAGCATGACACCTATAGGCAATGCCTGCATGGCCAATGTGATGAGCGTTTTTGCATGAGTAAAAATAGAGAGTGAAGGGCTAACATGCGTTGCCAATGACCAAAGAATGACAATTGCCATAACATAATAAAATAAGCTTACACCGATGCCTTGCTCAAAAATAAGCCCACATGCACAAAGGAATAAACTGGTGGCTATCAATTGAAAATAATCACGATTAGTTCTTAAGAGCATGAGTTTCAAGGCACAGGCCATGACTAGGAGGTTGATCATAGCTAGCAGTAATCCAAGCTGCATACCAACGTAAGCAAGGACGAGCGCACATAGAAGCGCCAATAGATTTAGTGTTCTGATACTCAGGAGGCTTCTATTCCACTTAAAGTAAAGAGCAGCTCGCATAGATACACCGCAAAACAAGAGGAATAAAATCCATCCTTGGACTTGTTGAAATAAGCTTGCACTTATCACCATCAAAGCAAAAGACAATATAAGGTGTGCTCTATTATTCACACTACTGATTTGTTTGTGCCTTTTCGTCACGGTTTATCACCATAAGGTAAAGAAAAGGTTGCCAATGATTCTAAACAATATTTTCTGTGCTCTTCATCTGACGAAGGTTTGATAGTGAGATGTCCTAAATTTAAGCCAAAACGTTTGTTTTGTTTAGTTAACTCTTGAATTAAATAGGAGAATTCACTGAGTTGTCGCTCAATGTCATGTGTTGTATTGAGGGTGAGCCATATTTCCGCTTCCTGATTGCTAGAAAATACTTTACTTATCATGCCACGACCTTTGGCTACTTGCTTCCAAGCAACATGGTGTAACGGCTCGCCGATTTTATAATCTTTTAAACTGTCAAACTCGTCATGACCAGCAATGTTGCTTGTGTTTTGGGATGTATCATCAACTTTGTGTTGAGTATCAATGGATTGAGGCTCTGGTGTGACTATTGGTGCGGGGTAAACCCATTGACTAGCTGCAAAGGATAGGTGTGTCCAAGTACGGAATAACCCGAAAGGGTAGTAACTACTGAATGTGATTCTCGGAAGTTTTACTATGCCTCTTGTTGGGCAAGACATGGGGATGACACTAGGGTTGTTAGGGGCATCTAAATCGAATGTTGATGACGGACTGTCACCCCACAGGTTGATATGTAACCGCCCATGAGTTTCCTTACCAGATTCATCGTTTGTTGAAATCCAAATAGGTAACTCAGCATTTTCACCCGCATAAACCGGATTCAATTTACCTTGTTTAAAGTTGAGTTTTGCAAAATTCCGATAGCTAGCAAGTAGATTGACAAGAAAAAAGCCGATCAGCAGATAACATAAAATCAACATCAAGTTGTTTTGGTAATTGCTGCCTAAAACAAAAAGCGCCAAACAAAGGAGAAGAAAAGTTGCTCCAAATCGAGAGGGGAAAATAAAAATACTTGAGTGTTTAAGGCTAATAGAGGAAGTTGTTGGAATACGTTTGTCCAACCACACTAACATCTTTTTCTGCCAGAGTTGCTTAATCAAAATGGGCTATCTTATGTCAATGTATCTACATTCTGGAGCAGTTGTTGACTCAGGTTTGATGAATGCCCTAGATCACCAATAGACTGCCTTAACCTGTGTTCTGCGACGGGTGTGAAAACTGCCTGAACGTCTTCCGGAATAACATAGTCTCGCCCTTCGATAAGAGCCCATGCTTTCGAGGCATGTAACAAAGCTTTACTGGCACGTGGAGATAACGAGTTAGGGTAGTCAGTGCTTTCTCTGCTTAGCGTAACCAGTCTTAAAATGTAGTCAATGATATTGTCACTGACATGAATGTCGTGCACTTTTTCTTGGAGCCCTATCAATTCATCTGTGTTGATGATTGCAGATAAAGGCTTATCTTTTACAACACTTTGTTGAAGGATGCGCTTTTCAGCTTCTAAGCTTGGAAAGCCCAGCTGGATACGCATTAAAAAACGGTCGAGTTGTGATTCAGGTAAAGGGTATGTACCTGATTGATGTGTAGGGTTTTGTGTGGCTATGACAAAAAAAGGATTTGGAAGTTTATAGGTTTTTCCGTCTAAACTAACTTGCTTTTCCTCCATTGCTTCAAGAAGGGCGCTTTGTGTTTTAGGGCTTGCTCTGTTTATTTCATCGGCTAGAACGAGTTGACTAAAGATAGGTCCTTGGTGAAAGCAAAATTGTTGTTGTTGATTGTCAAATATTGTCACACCTAGGACGTCTGCTGGTAACAGGTCTGATGTAAATTGGATTCTGGAAAAATTTAACCCTAACACTTGTGCAAGTGCATGTGACAATGATGTTTTACCCATGCCTGGCAAGTCCTCAATTAACAAATGCCCATTAGCCAACAAACAACTCAATGCAAGTTTTATCTGATGTTCTTTTCCAATAATATGTTGAGATATTTGAGTAATAGTTTGAGATAAAACATTTTGCATAAACGGGAAATTTTCCTATGAGCTTATGTCGTGAGACAGTTAAGTGTGCTTCGATCAATTATTAGGATTGATCTCACTTCAATCGAAAACTGTAGGGCAAACAATGAATATCAGCTCGACCTGTATCATCAAACCTAGCATCATTTCATTATGTCGTCGAGGCAACCTATTCTTATGTTGATAAGCAATCAATTATCAATATGAATGTATAAGACTATACAGAACTTAGCTAAAGAAAATACAGTAGGGAATATACTTAATAAACTAATGCAATAACTTTACACTTTTCCAACACAGAATGAACCAACAATGAATTTTTATGAAGTGAATTGAATAGGTTGTATTTCACCGTAGTGAGGCAATACAACCTATCTAAAAGTGGGGACTAAATTTTAAAGTCGTCTAGTGTTTTTCCTGCTTCTATTTGCGCAGCAAATATTTTGGGCATACGGCCAATACCTGTCCACTTATGCTCTTCGCCATCTTCATCAGTAATTGAATATTTTACTGGACGCTTTTGACCGGCTCTTTTAGAGACCTTAACTAAGGGAATAGAATTTAAGTCTTCGATATCTAAGCCAGCTTCATCTAATTGGCGGCGAATTTCTTCTAGCTTAGATTGTTTCTCTTGTTCTACTTTCGCAGCTTCTAATTCTTTTTGCTTTCTTGTATCAACAATAGCATTTAATTTTTCAACAATACTTTCAAGTTCTTCAAGGCTTAATTCCTTCACTGCGCCTTGCAGTCTTCGTCCATGAGTTAGAATATTTAGAAAATCAGACATTTATATAACCCGTTTATTTTAATATTATTTAAAATTATAACGAAAAGCTCTTTTTTGCAATAAAAAAGAGCTTTTATAAAGATTAATATTAATTTTAAATCGGTTTTTAAACGATTATATACAATTACATGTTAGGGTAATTGGGACCACCTGTACCTTCAGGTGTTACCCAACGTATATTCTGAGTTGGGTCTTTAATGTCGCAGGTTTTACAATGAACGCAGTTTTGAGCATTGATTTGTAGCTTTTTCTCTCCACCGTCACTTTCAACAATTTCGTAAACGCCGGCGGGGCAATAGCGTTGAGCTGGCTCATCATAGGTTGCGAGATTAACGGTAATTGGAACCGCATCATCTAATAATTGTAGATGACAAGGCTGTTCTTCTTCATGATTCGTATTGGATAAAAATACAGAAGAGAGTTTGTCGAAACTTATTTTACCATCAGGCTTAGGGTAATTAATTACCTCACATTCGCTAGCTGGTTTTAACTGTGTGTGATCTTCATGCTTATCATGGAGTGTTGTTGGGATCTTACCGCCAAAGAAATTTTGATCCAGAGTATTAAATGCGCCTCCCCAAAAAATCCCAAATTTGTGTAATGCTGCGCCAAAATTTCTTGATGAATACAATTCTTCATACAACCATGAGTTTTTAATCGCTGATTCAAATTCAGTTAATTCTGTACCTGCTTTCTCATTTTTCAGAGCATCGAATAATGTTTCGGCTGCGATTAAACCGGATTTCATTGCCGTATGATTGCCTTTAATTTTTGCAAAATTAAGCGTACCAGCATCACAACCAACCAGTAAACCGCCAGGGAAAGACATTTTGGGTAGAGAATTAAAGCCGCCTTTACAGATGGCTCTGGCACCGTAAGACACACGTTTACCACCTTTTAAGTATTGATTGAATACCGGGTGATGTTTTAAGCGCTGAAATTCGTCAAATGGGCTTAAGTGAGGATTGCTATAATTTAAATCAATAATAAGACCTACAAGCACCTGATTGTTTTCAGCATGGTATAGATAAGACCCGCTAGTGACATCAGATACTGGCCATCCCGCAGAATGAACCACTAAACCCTCTTGATGTTGCTCAGCGGGTATATCCCAAATTTCTTTAAAGCCAATGCCATAATGTTGTGGGTCACAATCTTTATCTAGCTCGAACTGCTTAATGAGCTGCTTACCTAAATGACCACGGCATCCTTCTGCAAATACAGTGTATTTTGCTCTCAGTTCCATACCGGGCATGTAACTGTCTTTTTGTTCACCGTTAACGTCCAGCCCCATGTCACCGGTAATAACACCAGCAACCTTGCCGTCTTCTTCAATGATCAGCTCTGATGCAGGAAAGCCTGGGAAAATCTCAACGCCTAAGGCTTCAGCCTTTTCTGCTAACCAACGGCAAATATTACCCATGCTAACAATATAATTCCCTTCATTATGCATCGTTTTGGGTGTAGTAAAATTGGGAAGCTTGATACCTGATTCTTCGTTTCGGAGTAAGTATATATGATCTTCGGTAACTGGCGTATTGAGCGGAGCGCCTTGTTCTTTCCAATCAGGAAACAACTCATCTAAGGCTCTTGTCTCAAAAACAGCGCCAGATAATATATGTGCCCCAACTTCAGAACCTTTCTCAACAACACAGACCATGAGCTCTTGCTCGGCTTCTTGAGCAAGTTGCATTAACTTGCACGCTGTGGCTAATCCAGATGGGCCAGCTCCGACTATGACAACATCAAAGTCCATAGATTCTCTTTCCACGGCGATTCCTCTTATAGTTAACTATTAGTTATTAAAATAACGGTCTAATATCACGTCTTTCGCGTAACTTAGTATAATGTGGTTCTGTAAAGTACACAGAGCGTGTTGGTTATGACTAAAAATTACGCAATAAAGGCCAACACACACTATTATAAACGGTTAGTTAAATTTAACCGATAGGGGAGACTAGTTCTAGTTGACGTTAACGTCAACAGTAAGTACAGTTCTTCGTTTTTATAATACGCCATAAACCAGGCTTATATAGACTGGGTTATTAATCTCAAGAGGTCTAAAATGAAAGTGTTAGTTCCCGTAAAAAGGGCGATTGATTATAACGTTAAAGTTAGGGTAAAACCTGATAACTCAGGTGTTGACTTAGCGAACACAAAAATGTCTATCAACCCTTTTTGTGAAATTGCCGTAGAAGAAGCTGTACGTTTAAAAGAGAAAGGCGTTGCAACAGAAATCGTTGTTGTGTCTGTTGGTGACAAATCTTGTCAGGAACAAATTCGTACAGCACTGGCTTTAGGTGCGGACAGAGGCATTCAGATTGACACCGATTTATCTCTTGATTCACTTCAAATAGCCAAGCTATTAAAGCAAGTTGTTGATAAAGAAGAACCGCAACTTGTTATTCTGGGTAAACAATCTATCGACTCAGACAATAACCAAACAGGTCAAATGTTAGCTGCATTAACGGGAATGCCACAAGGGACTTTTGCTTCTGAAGTTGTTGTCGATGGCGATAAAGTTAATGTCACACGTGAAATAGACGGTGGCTTGCAAACTGTCGCATTGAATTTACCTGCAGTTGTGACAACAGATTTGCGTTTAAATGAACCTCGTTATGCGTCGTTACCTAACATTATGAAAGCAAAGCGTAAGCCTCTTGATGTTATGCCAGCAGCAGATTTTGGTGTTGACTTGTCTTCTAAAGTGTCAATTGTGAAGGTCGAGCCGCCTGCTCAGAGACAAGGCGGAGCAAAAGTGGCAGATGTTGCCGAATTGGTGGAGAAATTAAAAACAGAAGCGAAGGTGATCTAATGGCTATTCTTGTTTACGCAGAACACGACAATCAATCAGTTAAGTCAGAAACGCATAAGCTTGTTAACGCAGCGACTAAAATCGGTGGCGATGTGGTTGTTTTAGTTGCTGGTAGCAACTGCGCGGATGTTGCTCAGCAAGCAGCTAAAATAGATGGTGTCTCTAAAGTACTCAATGCTGACAATGCTGAGTATGAGTATCAGTTAGCAGAAAATATTGCTGACTTACTTGTCGACATTGGCGGTAGCTATTCGCATATCCTTTGCTCAGCAACGACGACGGGCAAGAACTTTATGCCACGTGTTGCTGCTTTGTTAGACGTTGCGCAAATTTCTGACATTATCGATGTTGTTGGTGCTGACACATTTGTTCGTCCTATCTATGCAGGTAATGCTATTGCGACAGTTAAATCTGAAGATAATATTAAAGTGATTACCGTTCGTACTTCAGCATTCGATGCGCAAGGCGAGGACAATAGTGCTGATGTTGAATCGCTTGATGTTGTTAAAGCCAGTGATGTATCTAGCTTCGTTAGTGCAGAGTTAACTGAATCTGAACGTCCTGAGTTGACAGCAGCTGAAGTCATCATCTCTGGTGGCCGTGGTATGCAAAATGGTGACAACTTTGCTTTATTAAATGGTATAGCTGACAAACTTGGTGCTGCGATTGGTGCTTCACGAGCTGCTGTTGATGCGGGCTTTGTACCCAATGATATGCAGGTAGGTCAAACGGGTAAAATCGTTGCACCGCAACTTTATATTGCCGTGGGTATCTCTGGTGCGATACAACATTTAGCCGGTATGAAAGACTCTAAAGTGATCGTTGCCATCAATAAAGACGAAGAAGCACCTATTTTCCAAGTAGCAGATTATGGCTTGGTGGGTGATTTATTTGATGTCTTACCTGAATTGGAAGCCGCTCTATAAGTTGAGTTTGCTTTACGATTTTAAAACGCCTGAATGTTTTTCATTCAGGCGTTTTTATTTTTATCGCGCTATTTTTAGGTTATATCTATTGATGCAAGCTGATATTAGCTTTTATCAGTGACGCGGTACATTTTACTGTCTTTAAAGCTAAACGCCGAAACTCCCTTTAACGCTAGCTTGCTGCCACTCTTAGACACAACAACTAAAGACCGGTTTTTCTACTTAAACTATTGCTAATATTGGGAAAATTAAACAATTGTTGATAGATAAACGCTCAACCGGTTTTGGGGATACCGTGAATTCGCTGTAATTGCATTTTTTTAATTCACTATTGGCTTAAGTTTTTCATAACTTCCGAGTCTGGTGATACGGTATCTCATAAGAATTACTGAGGTAGGCGTGGGAGGGCATATATGCTTAGTAGTTGTAACGCCAATATACCTGTATGTTTGTTGTAAATACCATCCAAAGCAAAGTGCTAAGAGAAAACAGTAAGTGCTTTATAACAAAGCAAATCAACTTCACCCTTGTTTGTCTAGGTAGGATGTCAGCTCGCTGGCTTTTTTGATTTTAGACAGCAAGCTGGTGTCGACTATTTGAAAGTTATATGAATTCATCGTAAGTTAGGACCCAAGCATTATATTGACTTCAAAAAAGGAAATTTATGAGGCGTATTCTTATCTCGAATATTGTGTTGTTTGCTGTGCTAAGTATGGGGAGCAAAAGTTATAGTCAAGATGAATATCCGGTCCTAGAAGGTCCCTATCTAGGGCAAAAGCCGCCGGGTATGATAGCTGAAGCTTTTGCTCCCGGCATTATCTCCAGAGAAGGTTGGGAGTTAGAAGGTGTGTTTGCGCCAGGTATGAAAGAGTTTTATTTCACTACCGGATTCAGCGATAAGTATAAAAGTCCTACCGTTATTGGTTTCCGTCAAGAGAACAATATCTGGACGAAGTACCTAGAGTTTGAACGGAATGGTGAGATTGTTATTTCGCCTGACGGCAAGCGCATGCATATGGCTGATGGATTTAAGGAGCGCCTTGAGGATGGCTGGTCAGAACGCAAAAGTCTTGGTCCGATGTTTGACCGGAAAGATTGGGGCATTATGCGCCTCTCGACATCCGCCAAGGGCACCTATGTTTTTGACGATTATAAAAGCAATGACGTCATCCGCATATCAAGGCTCAAGGACAACAAGCGCGAACCCCCCAAAAAGATGAGCTCTGTGTTCAACACTGGCAAATGGACAGCTCACCCATTCATTGCGGCAGACGAAAGTTACCTCATTTGGGATAGTGAGCGGGAAGGGGGCTACGGAGATTCTGATCTCTATATTAGTTTCAGACAAAAAGATGGTTCATGGGGACCTGCGATCAATATGGGCGACAAGGTTAATTCTGATAAGTGGGATGCTTATGCGAGTGTTACCCCTGATGGCAAATATATACTTTTTAATCGGCGTATAGATGATGGTATTACCAATGAAAATATGAATGTAGATATTTACTGGGTAGACGCAAAGGTTATTGAGACGCTCCGACCAAAATAGTAACCATATGACAAAAAGCACAGCCTTTGCTTTATCCAAAACACAAACAAACTGCTGTAAAATTGAACACGAAAGATCAATAAGTCCTATTTTGCGTATCGAACTTACTTTATTCAGTATCAGGATCAATATCAGCGTCTACACGCTTTCGTTTTAGGATAGGTGCGTGACCTATATCAATGCTCTGTGCCGGTATGACTCGCTTTTTACCTGTACTGGCTTTTTTCGTCGATGCTGTTCTGTTTTTAAGCTTCTTAGCTTTTTCAATTTTAGGTTTTTTGAGCACGGGTTTTAATCCAGTAAAACTGGCTTCGAGTCCTTCCATATTGGTAGGGTTTAGGGATTTATTAAAGTACTTCTCAAGTGCTTCAAAGCTCCGCCAATCTTTCGGCCCAACGAAAGAGACTGCTTGTCCCGTGTTACCAGCACGACCTGTACGACCAACGCGGTGGACGTATTCGTCGGTAAATTTGGGTAGGTCAAAGTTGATCACTAAAGACACATTGGAAAGGTCTAGTCCGCGAGATGCTAAATCGGTGGTTATCAACACTTTATAACGTTTAGCCGCAAAATCTTGCATCACATTGTTTCGTTGATTTTGCAAAAGCTCGCCACTTAACGCTAAGCAGGAAATGCCTTTCTCAGTTAAAAGCTCAGACAGTTTCACTGTATCTGAACGTGTGGCAGTAAACACGATAGCTTGATTAAAATCTTGCGCATTTATTTGCGCAGGTAGCATATCCAATTTGTGCTCAATGTGATCAGCAAAATAGAAGGATTGCTCTATGTCTTGATGCTGAACGCGTGACGAATCAATACTGATTTGTTTGGGCTTTTTTAGTAATTCGTCTGTCATGCTATAAAGCTGCGCATGCTCTAGCGTTGCTGAAAACATGAGTGTTTGGCGTTTCCTGTGATCCGCAGCTTTATTGATAGCTTTTAGTTGCTGACTAAACCCTAAATCGAGCATTCGGTCGGCTTCGTCTAGTACGAGCATCTCTAAGCCATTCAAAAACAATGACTTATGCTCTAGATGGTCAGCGACACGTCCTGGAGTACCAACCACTAATAGCGGGTTTTGCCTAAGCTGCTTAATTTGATCGTTAAAATTCTCACCGCCAAGTAATAAAACCGACTTGAATGAAAATGACTCCGACAGTGATTTTAGCTCAGCGTAAAGTTGCTTGGCTAACTCTCTTGTGGGCGCTAGAAAAAGCATACGAGCGTCTTTTTTGGTTAACGCCTTTTGGCGTAACATTCTATTTAGCGCAGGTAAAAGGAATGCAAATGTTTTCCCCGATCCCGTTTTCGACGATGCAAGTAAGTCTAACCCTCGAAGGGCGTAGGGGATTGCTTGGCTTTGTATCTCAGTCGATTGCTTGAACCCTTTAATGTCGAGTAATTTGACCAGCCTGTTATCTAAGCCAATGTCCGCAAAATCCAATGTTGTGCTCCGAAGCTAACGGGAAGTAATTCGATATTATACCTTTATATTGAGCTTTAGCATCAATAAGAATGATCCAATGTGGGGTGTAAACTCGTAAGCGCACTCAATATTTCTTGTTGTTTCTTGAGATCGCTTTTTATGTGGGCTAACTCAAAGTAAAATATTTAACCAGTAAGTGAATTTGGGGGGGTAAACCAAAACATTACAGATTTAGTAACTCTATAAGTTAGCTTGTTTTTTTCCTGTTTTTTAATTAAGCGTGGCAATCTCATACTCTCTTTTTCTATTGTTCTGGAGTGAGACTCTGTCGTATTAAAGGTGTTTGTTTTGAACTATTTATTTTCTTCTTTCTGCACGATTCTCGTGCTATGTACCTTTGTTTCTGCCGCCAAAGCAAATGATTCCTCGGATGATGCTCTCGATAGTTCGGATGATATAAAAGCGAGTGAAATCGAGAATATCCTCATTTATGGGCATCGTGAAGAGCTTATTGGGGAAAGTATTTCAGCTTCTGCTGGCTCCATAGGTCAAGCTGATATCGCTCAAAGAGCCACGCTACGTGCTGGTGAGATATTAGAATTTGTACCTGGCATGGTGGTAACGCAACATAGTGGATCAGGTAAGGCGAATCAGTATTTTTTAAGAGGCTTTAACCTTGATCATGGTACCGACTTTAACACGTCATTAGACGGTTTACCGATTAACCAACGTACCCACGGTCATGGGCAAGGATACACCGACCTTAACTTTATTATTCCTGAATTTATAGAACGGATCGATTATCAAAAAGGTCCTTATCACGCAGAAGATGGTGACTTTTCAACGGCGGGCTCTGCGAGTTTCAAATTAGTTGATAGTGTCGTGTCTCCATTCGCCTCGGTTGAAGTGGGGGAGTTTGGCTTTGCTCGCACAACGTTTGGCAGCAATGTCAACATAGGAAAAGGGCAGCTGCTAATTGGTGGTGAAGCTCAAACATTTGATGGACCTTGGACCAATGTTGAGGAGGATGTACAGAAGTTTAATGGCTTGGTTAAGTATAGTGAGCAGTCCAATGATTCACGTTTTGCTATCACTCTGCTAGCATACGACAATCAATGGAATTCAGCTGATCAGATTCCACTGAGGGCAGTTGAAGATGGTCGTATTGATCGATTTGCAACAGTCGACCCAACCGTAGGTGGCAAATCAAGCCGATATAGCTTATCTGTCGATTGGTCAAATCAATCATGGGATTCGAACCTTTACATTATTCAGTCTGACCTCGACTTATTCTCAAACTTTACCTATTTCCTGAATGACCCCATCAACGGCGACCAATTTGAACAAGTGGATGATCGCATTACTTATGGTGGAAATGTATCCAATGTCTCTGATATTGATGTCGCTGGGAAAGCTGTAACGATCAGAAGTGGCGCACAAGTAAGAGTCGATAACATCAATGAAATTGGGCTACACCAAACACGTGCCCGGCAACGATTGTCTACAACACGAGATGATAAAGTAAACGAATACTCGCTAGGTTTATATACGGAAGGTGAGTTTGATCTTAGTCGTCATTTAACCGCTAACTTAGCGGTACGTTACGATTACTTTGGTGCAGATGTTGACAGTAATATTGATGTTAACAGCGGTAATGAAGATGATGATTTAGTTAGCTTTAAAGGAGGGTTGCGATATACCTTCAACGATCACACTGAAGCTTATTTCAATGCTGGGCAGTCGTTTCATTCTAACGATGCTAGAGGAGCAACCGCAGTCGTTGATCCGATAACAAACGAAAGTATTGATCCTGTGGATTTGTTGGTGCGTGGTGAAGGTGCGGAAATTGGTGTCCGTCTTCAAGACAGCCAATTTTACAATGTGTCATTAGCGCTATGGGTGTTGGAACTTGACTCAGAACTACTATTTGTCGGTGATGAGGGAACAACTGAAGCTAGCAGGGCATCAAGGCGAGCGGGAGTTGAGTTGTCAGCTTACTACTGGTTAGGGAATACATTTAGTGCAGACCTTGAATTGGCGTGGACACGCTCACGCTTTACTGAAGATGAGGACGATGAGGGTGATCGCGTCGATAATTCATTGCCTTTTGTCCTGAGTGCAGGGATTAACTATAAACCTATAGAACCAATCAATGTTAACTTGAGACTTCGCCATTTCGGACGGCGCATATTGGAAAGCTTTGGTGAAGTTCGAGGAGACCGTTTCACTGTTTTAAACCTTGGTATGAGCTATGACTATCACAATTGGCAATTCGGGCTTGATATTTTAAATCTACTCGATAGTAATGATCGAGATATAGAGTATTTCTTTGAAAGCCGACTGCCCGGAGAACCAGAAGAGGGGGTTGCGGATATTCATTTTCATCCAATACAGCCAAGATCGACTCGTTTTAAAGCTTCATATTCGTTTTAAGTTGCTTGGTTTTACTCATGTTCATCAATTGCACTATAACGTTGGTAGTGCTCTAGAGCGTGTTGGTCTTTGTTATGTACTTGTAAGTCTATATTTATAGACCTACAAGTACTCGCCACACTCAAAAAGCCTTGACTTAGAACAAACCTATACAACAAAGAGCAACACGATTGGTTGCTAATAAATTGACACCTTACTATGCTAATGTCTAAAGCTAGTGCTCTTACCTCATCGAAAACTCAACTTTTCAATTGGTTAGCCCCATCTTCATATCAATAATCACCATCGTCCCATTTAATACCAATATTATATTTAAAATCTGAATTCTGATTCTTTTTATGCCTCATTTATGTTTGTTTTAAAAGGCAATATTGTTTGTTTTCTGGAACGTGTTGATATTTGCTGTCCATAGGATTCGTTATAAAGGCTTCTTGCTCTTTGTTGCGTACTTTTGACTTGTTTTATAGGCCTACAAGTACTCGCTGCACTCAAAAAGCCTTTACTTAGAACAAAACCTATACAGCAAAGATCAGCACGCTCTAGTAAGGAAGGTGTCGTTAAAAAACTGCTCGAAGTTGCTAACGGAAGTAGACAAGATCGCATTGAGTTAACCTTTCCATAAATCGTCCTATGAATACGCCGGTTTAATAAAACCTGAATTTATAATGCAAGAGCGAACAAAAATGAAAACAATCTTATTGACCGGTGCCACCGACGGAATAGGCTTTGAAACAGCTAAAACCCTTGTTTCGAAAGGGTGTAACCTCATTCTCCATGGGCGTAGCGAAAGCAAACTGGAGAAAGCCAGAGAAGCGCTAATTAACGTTAATGGAAGTGCTGTTATTAACATGATTCAAGCCGACTTCTCCCATTTATCTGATGTCGATCATATGGCGTCGACATTGCTAAAAAAGTATTCCAAATTGGATGTGCTGATTAACAATGCTGGTGTTTTTAAAATACCGAAGGCGACGACAGAAGAAGGTTATGACTTAAGATTTATCGTTAATACCATTGCGCCCTACATACTCACTAAAAGACTCTTACCTTTGTTTTCAAAGGACGGGCGTGTTGTGAACATTTCTTCAGCGGCACAGTCTTCAGTTGATCTATTAGCATTACAAGGACATCACTCGTTAAACGACAGTGATGCTTATGCCCAAAGTAAGTTGGCGTTATTGATGTGGTCCTTTCAATTAGCACAGTCATTGTCAAATGAAGATCCCGCTATTATCTCACTGAATCCTGCGTCATTTCTCGCCAGTAAAATGGTCAAGGAAGCTTATGGTGCAGGTCAAAAAGACCTTAGTGTTGGGGCTGACATATTGGTTAGAGCTGCTTTGAGTGAAGAATTTTCTGCGGCTTCAGGGCGTTATTTTGATAACGACATAGGCCGATGGTCACAGCCTCATCAAGATGCACTGGATAGCGTCAAAAACGAGAAGCTTGTGGCAACCATCATTGATGTTGCTGGCAAGTTAGGTGTGCACGTAATTTAAGGGCTCTAGTTTTATCGCGCTCTAACTTTTAACTTAAAATCACTTGAGGATAGATGATATGAAATATGAGGGGTTTACGACGTTTTCGGCAGTGCAAGATGGCGGTATTCTGACAGTTACTTTTGAGTTCGGCACAGTTAATGTTCAAGGCCAAGAAATGTTGGCAGATTTAAATAGCCTCGCTATGCGACTTGAGCGTGACCGAAAAACGAAGGTTGTTGTTTTTCAATCAGCAAATCCTGAGATTTGGGTTTGTCACTATGATACCGAACTATTGAAAGATATGTCTGATGAGGCGGTGTCGCGTGAAGACGTACAGCTTCTTGATTTACAATCTGTTTGCGAGCGCATAAGTAAAGTCCCACAAGCGACCATTGCTAAGTTGGAAGGTTTTGCTCGTGGGGGAGGTCATGAGCTCGCTTTGGCTTTAGATATGCGTTTTGCTGCCCGTGGTAAATTTAAATTTATGCAGATGGAAGTTGGGATGGGGATCTTGCCATGTGGAGGTGGTGCTTCTCGAATGGCTCGTCAGGCAGGGCTTGGAAGGGCACTTGAAATTATCCTTAGCGCACGTGATTTTGATGCAGATGAAGCGGAAAAATACGGCACCATCAATAGAGCTTTGGAACCTGATGAAATCGGAGAATATGTTGATACGTTGGCTAAACGTATTGCTCAATTCCCGGCTGAATCCATCAACGCTTGTAAGCAAGCTGTTTACGAGTCTATCGATAAGCCGATTGGAGAAGCATTGAAAGCAGAAGCATATTGGTTATATCAAGCAACAAGTAAAACGCCCGCTCTGAAGCGTTTTACTCTGGCCGATGAACAAGGGCTGGAACATGATATTGAAAATCAGAGAAATTGGAATGAACTTGTCATGAATGTTCAGGATATTAACTGATGTAGTGAGAATGAGTCATCGTACTGTGTTAGCAGGCGATGGCTTATTGAGCCTACCCTTTAATCGGCTGAAGCGCTTTTATCCCTCAAGTTAAAGAACATGTACCCTTAGTGTTCCCACAGTAGCGGTTCAGTCAGTTTCTCCATTAAGAAGTCGATAAACACTCTAACCTTCGCTGTTAATATGTTTGATTTAGGATAGACAAGCCAAATGACGGAGCCATCGTCGACCTGATAATCTGGTAGAACCCTCACTAACTTACCCGTTTTAAGTTGTTGGCAGACACTCCAATGCGAATTCATAGAGATACCAGCTCCTGACGAGGTTGCTATTCTCATCGTTGCTCCATCATCGCAAGTCACCCTTTTCTTTGTGCCAGGTGGGGGAAATGTGCAAGACGACTTTTCATCGCTGGATATCAGTTTTCTTGGCGGTACGTCCCTAAATAAGACCATTTGGTGATCAATCAAATCTTTAGGTGTATGCGGAGTGCCATGCTTTTTAAGGTATTGTGGAGAAGCGCACAAAATCCGTATATCGTCAGCAATTTTTCTTGCTCTAAGATCAGAGTCTTTCATTGATGAGTTTCGCAATGCTAAGTCAAATCCTCCTTCGATTAAGCTTGTTGGTATATCAGAAAGAGACATTTTTAAATCTATATTGGGAAAGCGTTCTAAAAACTCTGGAAGGATGGGGGCAATATACAGTTGTGCGAAAGTGCTCGAAGCAGCAAATCTCAGTGTTCCACTGACATTTGGGCTATCAATACCTAGAGCTGCTCTTGCTGCGTTTTCTTGTGCAAGGATCTCTTTTGCGTAAGGTAAAAACTCATTTCCCTCTATCGATAATGACACCTTTCGTGTTGAACGGTGGAACAGATTAGCGCCCAATTGTTTCTCCAATTTTGCCAGTCGAGCGCTCGCGACGGCAGGTGCCAGACTCAGCTGACTACCTGCAGCACTAATATTTAATAAATCCGCAGCGATTACAAAGAGCCGTATACCTTCTATATCCATTATTATATCCATAACCCAAATTATGAGGTTAATTAAATCAATTTTTATCGGTTTTTCAAGTTAATTAAATGACTTTCAATCTGCAGAATTGTTTGTATTGAATTGATTTGATAACGGGCTATTGGAAAAGTAACATCAACTGGTAGAGGTAATATATTGCTGAATATGCCGCTTTATACTTATTCAGCTATAGGTGATGACTTATGAACACATATGAGCATGTTTTAACGTTCTGGTTTGAGAGTATAAAGCCAGCACAGAGATGGCGAAAGGATAGGCGATTCGATGAGTTGGTGACAGAAAGGTTTTTTGAACTTCATCAGTTAGCTATTCAGTGTGAGCTTTATGAATGGCGAAAAACAGCAAAGGGTCGATTAGCTGAAATTATTGTACTTGATCAGTTCTCCCGAAATATGTTTAGGGGACAGTCAGAGTCATTTGCTTATGATGCAGTTGCATTGGCTCTTGCTCAAGAAGCTGTAGGGCTTGGAGTAGACAAAGTATTGGATCCGGATGAACGAAGTTTTCTCTATATGCCATTTATGCACAGCGAATCTTTGAAGATCCATCAACAAGCTATACCGTTGTTTGAAAGTAACGGTGTTCAATCAACATTAGAGTATGAAATAAAACACAAGAATATTATCGAGCGTTTTGGACGATACCCGCATAGAAATGCAGTACTAGGAAGAGAATCTACAGCAGAGGAACTTGTCTTTTTAGGCCAGCCCGGTTCTTCTTTTTAACTCTCGCCGATGAGTAATTAACCTTAGTTCGATGTATGGACTCCACCACCTTACTTTAATTAAAGTGGTGTCGCCAAAAC
>CAZXIN010000044.1:0-40250 GCA_964640795.1 uncultured Pseudoalteromonadaceae bacterium
TGCCTTCTTTCTCAGCTTTGTCGCCGCCACATTTGCCTTCGCCGCACTTGCCTTCTTTCTCAGCTTTGTCGCCGCCACATTTGCCTTCGCCGCACTTGCCTTCAGCAGCAAATTGCATGTATCCAGCTTCAAGCTCTTGGAAACCAAAAGGGTTTGTATCAGCTTGAGCACTTGCTGCTGTTAAAGAACCGATAACTACTGCACCGATAGTTGTTGCGATATTAGTCTTTTTCATATTAAAACCTTACTTGTTTAACAAAAATGTAATTCTTAGAAATTAGTATAACGATTCATAAGACCCGCCATAAATAAATTTTATTTCAACTAAATTTACGTTAAGAACAATTCAAGTGGATCAAAAATTTTCGAAGTGATTTACCTGAAGTCGAACCTATCAATAAGATATACTTCACTTTACCTATTTTTTACACTCCAATAATCACAAAAGGCTCCCAATAGAAGCCTTTTTATGTCACTAGATGTTAATCCCTCGATTCTTAGCCTTTTCCTTAATATAAGACTCCCAGGCTCGAGCACTACGAGCTGCATTTCTGTCTTTTTTGGCTTCTAGCATATGCTTATAGGCTGCTTTAAATTTACCTTGATGAAAGTTGGCTTGCATCAAATCCATTTGGACTTGGCCTTCGTTACTCACTCCCATGCTAACAGCTTTCTCCAAAGCAGCCACAGCACCTTTATAATCTTCAGCAGTGAGTAATAGCCCACCCTGCTTACGATACAAACCAGCATCATCCGCTAACTTAGCCGCTTGCCCATAAAACTTAGCTGCTTTTCTATATTCCCTAGCTTGATGCCAAGAGTTAGCTGCCGCCGATAAACTTTCTTTAGTCGTTTTAATAAGACCATTATCAAGATACTTCTCTTGAATAACAGCTGCTCGATGAGGGATCTCATTTGTCGAATAGAGCTGAGCAAGTACCTTAACTTCATTCTCTTTAGTTAAAAAGCCCTGTCCATGTGCCATTTCAAATGTAGAAAGCGCCTTAGGATAGTTTTCCACTTGCATATAGTAATAACCAAGCTGCTTCCAACTTCTCTGATCTTCAGGGAAGATTTGTAACAAAGTCTCAGCTACGTCTATAGCTTCGTCGAACATCTTTCTTTCTACGAATGAAGACATTTTTAAAATGTAAGCATTCTTTTCAGGCTTTTCATAAAGTGCTATTGCTTTATCTGCCGGAGCAATAACTTTATCCATTTGTTTTGAGCTAAAATAAGAACTCGCAATACGAAGATAAACTACAGGCTCTTCCTTACAAGTATAATCCAACCATCTATTATACCAAACAATGGCTTCTTCGAAGTTTTGCTCTTGCAAATTCAAATCTGCAACGTTACGCATAGTCTCCGACTGTTCTAAAGCACTTAATACTCCAGGTTCTGCCGCACGAGTTAGTAACGCGAGTGCTTCCTTAGAGTTATCTTTGTCTTTACTAACAGCGAGTATGTTACCTAGAAAACGGTCCGTATAAGCTCTATCAAACTCGTTTTTAGTTTTAATATCACGTAACTCTTCGATAGCTTCGCTAACCATGTCCGTAGTATAAAACTCAAATGCTTTTTGAATCTTCTTACCGACTCGCTCCCCTACTATCTTAGTAGGTTGAACTTCATACCCCGGACATACAACCGGTGCATTCGTTAGCTGGGCTTGCGCACCCGTACTAATGAACCCGGTTAACGCAAAAGCACCAGAAACAAGTAAAGATTTAAATGGAAAATTAGAATTCTTCATTACGATTGCTCCAACTTAAAGTCTAACTGCACTTCCAAGCCAGGCTGTCTAATTGCTTTACCATCGACAACTTTTGGCTTGTATTTCCAACGTCGTAGCGCTCGCGTTGCTTCTCTATTGAAAATACGCTTTGGCTCGGCGTCTATTACTTTAACATCTTCAACACCACCAACTTCATTAATGGTAAAGCTAAGTCTTACCCATCCTTCTCTGCCATCACGTGCTGCTTCTATAGGGTATTTTGGGTTAATACGAACAATAGGTGTCGCATCTCCATCCCTTCCTATAGCACCAGGAGCACCTATATCAAAAGAAGCACCACCAACATCAACTGTAGGCAAATCAAAATTTAAACCCGCTGAATCAGGATCAGCTACATCTGGCTCAGTAGGCTGAATTTTAGGTGGCTGCTCCGGCGGCGGAGGTGGTGGCGGTGGAACACGCGTCCTTGTTTGTGTTGATTCATCAGGTTCATCCATGACGATATCTATCACAGGTGGAGGTGGTATTTCTTCTTGCGCTGTCTGAGAGTTAGAAATCAACTCTGCCATCACAACAAACAATATAAAGGTGATCACCGCACCAACGAGTATCGATACTATTAATCGCCCCATAACTTAACCGTCCTGCGCTGATATTGTAATTCGATTGATTCCAGCAGCTTTTATCTGATCCATAACTTTAACTACAACGCCATGGTCAGCTTCTTCATCTGCTTGCACAATCACTATATCTGTAGGCTGTTCTTGCAATAAACGTTCAATGTTTGTCGTCACTCGATCAACATCTACTTTACGTCTATCTAACCAAACGTCGCCACCATCAGTCACCGCAACAAAAATGTTGGCTGACTTTTCCTTAATTGCAGTTTTTGCTGCAGGCTTAAGTACTTCTACCCCTGCTTGTTTTACAAACGAGGTAGTTACTATAAAGAAGATCAACATGATAAATACGATATCCAACATTGGCGTCATATCTATTGTTGCCTCTTCCTCTTCTACACGCTGTTTGCGAGCCATAAAAATCTCTCTCTAATGATGCGGCAAACTATCTACCAATGATTCTTGTGCCATTTTAACTTTTGCTTCTAAACGAGAGCTAAAGAAAACACCTGATAAAGCCGCGACCATTCCAGCCATAGTAGGAATAGTTGCCATAGATATACCTGCAGCCATAAGCCTTGGGTTACCTGTACCTTGAACAGCCATTACTTCAAACACTGCAATCATACCTGTTACTGTCCCTAACAAACCGATTAAGGGACACATAGCAACAAGTGTTTGTATAAGAATCATACGTTGGCGAAGCTTATCACCCGCTTCTGAAATCCATCTGTCACGAATTCTATGTGCATACCATGATGTTGTATCGCTACGTGAATCCCAATCTGCAATCACTTGCTTTTTGTATTTAGGAAACACCGCCGATAAAAACCAATAACGCTCAATCATCAATATCCACATGAGGCAGAGCGCAACGGCAACGACGTATAATACGTCGCCACCAGTAGCAATAAATTCCCTGACAGACTCCAATAGTCCCATCAGATATAACATTTAAGCGTTCTCCGACTCTACGTGCGACGCGATAATACCAGCAGTTTGTTCATCTAATACGTGAGTAATCGACTTCGCACGACCAGCAACAATACTGTGAAGCAAAATTAGCGGCAGCGCAGCAATAATACCTTCAGCTGTTGTTACCAATGCCATTGAAATTGAACCAGCCATTTGACGCGGGTCAGCTGTACCAAACAAAGTAATAATTTGGAAAGTTTCAATCATACCGATAACCGTACCTAGTAGACCTAGGAGTGGTGCTATTGCAGCTAGTATCTTAATGATGTTAACACCACGTTCGATGCTCGGTAGCTCCTTGAGGATAGCTTCATCTAGCTTAAGCTCCAAGTTCTCGGCATCTGCTGTTTTATTCTCTTGATAAACTTTCAAGACACGACCAAGAGGGTTCTTATCTGAAGGATTATCAGTATTCTTCAGCTGACTCTTCATCTTGCCACCAACAATTGTCAGTGTAAGGATTTTGTATATTGCAATTAATACACCGAATATAAACATAACCGTGATAGTGTAACCAGCTGGACCACCTGCATGGTAACGTTCTTCCATAGTAGCTTTAGCTGTTAGCAAACCTAATATTTGACCTTGTGTAGGGTCAATAAATACTGGCTGAACACCTGAAGTTTGATTACGGAAATCAAGTGCAGACTTAACCTGATGACCATCTGGTTGGCGACCTAAAGGTTGCATTTGACCAGTTTCTTGGTTGTAAGCTAGGTAGCCTTCATTTCCAATCAAGTTAAACGTACCTATACGTGTCACTTCTTGTGATTCAGAACCACCATCTAAGCTAACAACGTCACCTTGGAATTTAGTCACCTTACCAGATTCTGTCATCTCTGTTTGTAGAGAGAACCATAGGTTTTCTAACTCGACAATGTTAGGAATACCTTTCGATTCTTCTGACATGTTCTTAAGGAACTCGCCTCGGCCAGCAAACTGTGCGCTAACAATTGAAGTAGAAATTCGACCATATGCTTCTGATGCTGCTTGACGAACAACACCGAACATTTCGCCTAGTGTACCTAACGCGTTGTCTAGCTCGACTTCTTTCTCTGCTAATGTGATTTCATTGTCAGCATATTGCTTTCTTAAACGATCACCCCTTGCCATTTCCGCTTTTAGGTCAGATTGCGCTTTACGTAACAAGCCTTGCTTATCAGCTCGTTCAGAATTAAAAGCTGCTTCTCTCTGTGAATCTATTCTTGCTTCAGATACACGATTGTTCTTAACATTCTGTAGTAAATCATCTAATGTTTTAGGCGCTTGTGCCAAAACAGATGGTGCGGCACATGCTACAGCAACAGATACCAATAAAGATTTAACTAATTTATTCATTGATATTACTCCGCAGCCTGAATTGGTAACTTAACTAAAGCAAATGGTAATTGCTTACGAGCCATACGGCTTGCTTCAATTACTGAACTTAAGTACTCGTCACCGAGTTTTTCCCAAGTTCTGCTACCATTGTTCCAAGCCCAAGCATTCTTTTGATCCAAAGACAGTGCAAGCAACGCGGTTCTACCTAGGTTGAAAAAGTTAACTGCTACATCTGTGCCTTCAAAAGATAATTCGCCTTGGTAAGAACGTATTCTTGAACCGTACTCATTTTCTATTTGGTAAGCTTCGATAACTTGACGGAACTGCTCTGACGTTGTGACATCAGAGTTAGTCATAACGTTACGCAGGCGAGCTACTCGATCAACACGCTCTTCGTAATTAACTGGCACGTCTATCTCAATAAACTGCTCTAAGCTATCAATCATACGGTACATCAAAGGGACAATTTTTTGTTTCGTCTCTTCGATTGAATCTATCTGTGATTGAAGTGAGTCAATGCCAGCTTGCTGATCAGCAACCAACCCAGCTAAATAGTCATTATAAACTTTAAGGTTCTCAGTTTCGTCAACCACTCCACGATATTCAAACAATAACTCTTGTGTTTGCTCGTATATTGCGTTTATTTTCTTTTGCGATTGTGCTGCAGTAGCGTGAATTTTCGCTTCTTCTTTGTGTAGATCTTGAAGTGGATCTGCAGAAACAACTTGACTACTACTGACCGCTAAAGCAGCGAATACAGTAGAAGCAATTTGGTTTCTCTTGCTCATAATGGACATAATTCCCAACCATTCATAGTTTTGAGTACTCGTTACAAACATCAAGAACGATGTGTAACCAGAGGCTTAAAAATCGATTTATATAATTAGAATACAGCGCTATACATTAGTCGTAAACGCTTACGGACGGAATAT
Source organism: uncultured Pseudoalteromonadaceae bacterium (assembly GCA_964640795.1). Taxonomy (GTDB): domain Bacteria; phylum Pseudomonadota; class Gammaproteobacteria; order Enterobacterales; family Alteromonadaceae; genus M269. The sequence continues at coordinate 5,586 of CAZXIN010000044.1, forward strand.
TCACACGGATATAGGAAAATTGTCAAGAGAACCTTGTGTCATGCATTTACAATAAATTAATGTTTGTTACATTTTATTGCATCAAAAAATACCCAACATAGCTTAAATGTATGCTTAGTCACATGCGCTTATAGATCATATAAATATGACTTTAGAGACACCACTATAATTTAACAACAACTTTAGTCGATGACTTTAAATACCTGATGTAACAAAGCGTTTCTCGTTTGCACGTACATTATTGATAGCATTAATTGCCGCATATTTATAGAGGGAAAAGCGATGTTTCTGGTCTGCATATTTCAAAGAGATAAAAAAAAATTCTCACAACTGGTTGGATCAGTTTTTCTGTTAATGTTAACTTTCTGTTATTAATTATCAGATATCCATATGACACTAGACTACATATATTGTTTCCTGGGATACTTTTCAACGCAACAACGGCTAAATACTAGAAGCAGGCTCCACTGGTTTATCTAACTTATCAGGCTGGTTGAAAGTCTGCAGCGACAGTTAGCCTATCAATTATTCCTTGAAACGGCACTGTACCGTGCCACATATAAGAAGGAAAAATAATCATATGACCTCTTTTGGGCTCCACATATTTATCCGGTAGCAACACAGGTGAACAAACTGGACCTGGTTCCCCTAGCTTCAACCAGCCAGCTTTTTTATCCTCAGTATTGGTGTTATCTGAACCAGCGAGTCGAACATGACAAGCTGAAGACAACCAGCCTTCTTGATGCACATGATTCACATGAAAGCCATCTGAGAACAATTTTACCGACCACGCAGAAATGAGCTTGGCTGCTCCTGTACTGCGGTTTTGTATAAAGCCACCTGAATCAGAAAGCCCCGATATATAAGCCTTCATAGGTTCTTTAACTGCTGAAGCAAAAGACTTCATTGCTTTTCGGCTTGATGAAGTAATCGATGGGATTTGGCTACCATGACGTACAGATAGAAAGAATGGATGTGATTTAAAATGATGTTCTTCATCAAGTTCCATCTCAAGGTCATTCATATAATGCTCTAGAGAACTCCATCCACTCGGAACGCCCAGAGGTATCTGTTTTACAAACCTATTGTAATCATAAAGTTCTTCGTACTTATCATCCCCTTTTAAACGCCAACATGTAGCCTGTAACGCGAGCAAGTGCTGATCAAAAGGGAACTGTTTTCGAATACCTTGGACCAATTTCAAAGCCGTATCGGGCTTTCCTTCCGCGAGTAAACAATTGATGTAATGGATAGTACACTGTAAATCGTTAGGAAAGGCTGCAGATGTCAGTGCACCATACTTAAGGGCATCTGAAAAATCCCCTTTCGCTAAAGCTGCTTTACTTAAGTAGTACTGCATAGCGGGTTGCTTGTCGGACAACTCATAACATACCTTCATCAATCGATATTGATCTGCATAATTCCCCATTTGTCCACAAAGTTCAGCTTGCAGTATTCGCAAGTGTATGGCTTCAGGGTGACTTACAATAAACTCGCCTAACACTGTCAGAGAACCTTGATAATCGCCTGTTGTCATCCAAATCAACTGAGCTAGTTCTTTGTGAACATCTGCATTTAATGGTTCAAGCAACAACGATGAGCGATAGGCTGATATAGCGTCCTTATCTTTACCTGTATTAGATAAAGCACGAGCATATACTAACCAGGATTGGGACTTGTTAAGGCCATCAGTAATAGCTTCAGCTATCACGGTAGCAGAATCGGAAAAACGACCAATATCTCCAAATGCCGCAGCAAGATTATGCTTAGCATAAAGATCATTAGGGTATTGACTAAGGTGTTCTTGAAACAACTTAATAGCTTGTAAGTTGTCACCTTTTTTGCGTAACTCAAGCGCCAACTTGGAGAGATTACCGGTCAATTATGCCTCCTGTTATGTACACCTTGTGGGGATACTATACCACTCAATACTCAAAAAAATCGTGAGGATATTTGAGAAATACAAAATCAGCTAGCCATCGAGTTTCCAACTAAGTACACAACAACTGCAGCTCTCCTCACGTTACATTATAAGGCAAGTTAGTATTATTCATTGTGATTGAAACAAAAAAGCCACCTATAAAGGTGGCTTTTAAATCTTCGAACCTTATCGATTAGAAGCTAACACTTGCACCGACAAAGATGAATCGACCTGCTGCATCAAATACACCTGCAACGGTATTCGCTTCAACATTTGTACCAGCCGCTGGAGCACCAAAAGTAGTAACGATAGGTGGATCTTCATCCAACAAGTTGTTAACACCGGCACGCAATCTAACCGTATCAGTTAGTTGATGGAAAACTGTCAGATCAAGGTAGCTTATCGCTGAAATTGTATCTGCAATGTTCGGGTTTCCATCATCAAATGCACTAGTAATGCTACCGTCTTGACCAAATCCATTATTAATGGTTCCAGCTAATTCAACAGCACCGCTATAACGCCAAACAAGAGACGCCGTAATGTCATATGGAGCGTTCCACGTTGTAACAAAGTTATGACGATACTCTGGGTTCGGGTTTCCACAGCCTTGACCAAAGAAACCAGCACAATCAAATGAAGGCGTATCTGGAAGTGAAGTTTGATCAATTGAACTTAAGAAAGTCGAATTGTAGTTGAAAGAGATATCCCCCCAATCACCAACATCCAATGAATAAAGGATTTGTAAATCAACACCTGTCGTTGCAAATTCAGCGATGTTTACGTTGGCAGTTTCGATAACTGACAACTCACGAGGGAAGAAAGTCAAAGAACCATCTGGTCCACGAGTAATCAAGTCACAGAATTGAGCATTACCTGTTGTCAAACACTGGTTCAACGTTGTTGCCGCTGGAACAGTACTGATTGCATTATCAAGTGTAATATCAAAGTAATCTACTGATATTGATAAATTCTCGATATAGCTAGGCTGATAAACAACACCAAGAGTAACAGTATCAGACTCTTCAGGTTCTAAGTTCGGGTTACCACCCGTTAACGTATTCAACTGGCCAGAATCAGGCGGAACTGAGCCAAATAGATTTGCTGGTAACCCTGTATTAGCACATTGTGCTTGTGTTGCCGTTGGCACTGTGCCTGAACACGGATCACTTAAAGCTGTCAAGTTAGTGTTTTGTGGTAAGAATAGCTCGTTGATATTTGGCGCACGAACAGCACGTTGGAATTGAGCTCGTACACGTAAATCTTCATACGGAACCCACGCTAAACCAAGAGCATAAGTGTCCGTATCAAATACACCACCTTCTGTGCCAAGTAAGTTGTTTGTTGACTCGTAATCTGAGAAACGATAAGCCGTTGTTAAGTTTAGCTGATCAATACCAGGTACATCAGATACCAATGGGAATTGAGCTTCTATAAATACTTCAGCAACGCGTGTCTCGCCGTTAGTAGGCACTGTAGCACCACCTGAACCAACTAAGTTACCTGCAGCTGCAATACCATCAGCTTGTTGGAACAGCTCATCTCTTCGCCACTCAAAACCAACAACAGCAGAAATTGCTTCTTCAGCAAATGGGCTCTTTATACCGTATTCGCCAAGTTCTCCACTGAATGTACCACCAACGATTGTCTGAGTACCTGTACCTACCGTAATAGTCGGTGTATCAACAAAGCTCGCTAACGCTGGATCTGAAGGAACGCCATTCTGGAATGCAGACGTAAACGGTACACAATCAGGTTGTGTGCCATCAACAGCTGAACGACAAGCTGGTTGACCCGTGTTAGGATCTGTCACGATATCTAAAGCTTGTTGTAATGCAGATAAGGTTACCTGATTAATTTGTACACGCTGTAGGCGTGTTTCAGAATACTGAGCAAAGATGTCCCAATCGAATGTATCATCAATAACACCACGTACACCTAGTACAGAACGGAAATTAGTACGTGTTCTATCATCAGTTCTTGGACCGCCTTCAACAAAACGACGGCGAACTTGTGCTTGTGCAAAACCATCACCATCATCATCACGAGGGAATGGACCATTGATATCTGCGTTGCCACAAATAATGTCACGAAGCTCATCAAGAAGCACTGGGTTATCACAGTTAACTTGGTTAATGGTCGCACCAAATGCCGCTGACGGTGCAATAATCTGTGGAGACTGCGAAGAAGTAAAGCCGAAGTCTGCATAAGCTGTTACGTTGTCTGCAACATCGTAATATGCATTAAAGCCGACATTAAAACGTTCTACTTCACGACGAATAGGGTTAAACGGGTTAAAGTTAAACGCGTTATTAAGGCCTTCACTAACAGTATCATCTAAACCAAGTGAAAAGCTGTCTCCTCCAACAACGAAACTCGTTGGGAATGGCCCTTGGTTAGAACCCAAACATACCAAATCATCTTCGCCAACTGGGAAAGTCGCACACTGAGCAAAATCACGGTCTGCTTGTTGAATACCGTTATTCTTAGAGTAGTTAAAATAACCTGTTACATTACCACGACCATCATCTGTTCCAGAGCCTATTAAAAGGTTTAATTGGAATGTATCGTTATCTGTAGTGCTGCCCCTTTGAGGCGTTTCGCCTATCGCTTCCAAACGCTCTGCAAAAAATGCGCTGTCGTTATCTGATTGGTTCAAGCCATATTGAAAATCAAGCTCTACACCTTCGAAGTCTTTACGTGTGATGAAGTTAACAACACCCGAAATGGCATCAGAACCGTAAACAGCAGACGCACCACCCGTTACAACATCAACACGCTCTACGAGCTGAGGAGCAACTAAGTTAAGATCCTGAGCGAATCCAGCTAGTGGACCACCCGGTGGTAAACGTTTACCGTCAACCAAGATCAACGTACGGTTAGCACCTAAACCACGAAGGTTAGCTGTAGAGGTACCTGTTGCGCCATTTGCAAAAGCCGTTGTTTGTGCAGCAAAGAATGATGGCAATGTATTAAGCAAATCGACAGTATCTGTCGTACCACGGATGTCGAAAAGTTCGGCATCAACTGTGACGACTGGGCTAGATGATTCTACGTTAACATTTTGAATCCGCGAACCTGTTACTTGAATTTTTTCTACTGATTCATCATCAGCAGCTTCTTGTTCTTGCGCAGAAGCTGGCGCTACCACACTTAATGTACCAGCCACACCAAACGCCAAAGCCAGCTTAACTGACTTAGCAAGTCTAGAATTGTTGAACATGTATTGTCTCCCTGGACCACTATATAGTGAAAAATTAAGCTGTATTATTCAGCTTTTATATTAAAGGTAGTGAACCTTATAGCTGATAATAAACATAATATTATCAAGCGGTCAACAAATCGAATCGTAAGTTTCAAAATAAGTTCAATTTAATTTCAATTTAATTCAAATTATTTTTTTATTATTTATTCATTTTCAACAAACAAGACTGTTAACTCCGCTAAAACATAGGGAATTCTTTGAACGCACTTTTAGCGTTTAATGAGAGAAACCAGATAAGAATGAACTCAAATCAAGGCATGTTAGGGTAATATATCCTAGGTATTAAGCAGTTTTTGCAATAAAAAACTCTATGCTGTAGCAATTTTGGCACGTCAGTTTATGTTTTTGATAGTAAAGAGCAATTGAATTAGCTATACGAGGTTCACAATCAATTCCGCGAGCCAACTATTCAACATGACGCATAGAAACATCTACTCAATACAGCAGCGAAAACTGGTGACAATTAATTCAGCCATGACAATGATGAAAATTCTACTGTAGATAAGTGCGCCAACTCACTCTATAGAGATATAGATAGGATTAAAATGAAAAAGCCAGCTTAGTACACTAAGCTGGCCTGAACAGATCATTTAGGAGGAATTCCTCTCTAAACCGTTACCTACTGGAATGTCACTTGCACGCCTAAGTTAACACGGCGGCCTTCCAAATCGTAAAGAGCTTGTCTACCTTGAGCTCTAGGGAAACCTATGTTGCCAAGAAGACCATCAGGCACTTTATTAAAGACATTACGCATACCAGCAAAGATACGCACATTGTCACTTAGGTTATAAGTTACATTTAAGTCATGTGTCCAAATAGAACCAAGGAAAGGAGCTGCTGCATCTTCAGGTGTACCACCTGATATTGGCGTAACATCAAACCTCGCAGATCTATCAAGGAAACGGCTTGTCCAGTTAAAGTTCCAATCGTCTATACGGTAGTCAATATTCGTACGCCACTGCACATCAGGAGTACCAAGTTCACCAGCAAACTCATCAATCTCGTCAGGACGATTCTGGAATTGGAAGTTATCTAACTCAAGCAATCTATTTACAAAGACGTTGAAACGTAATTCACCTGGAAGTTTGAAACGCTCTAAATCTGTTCTATACAATAACTGAAGATCTACACCCTTAGTCGTCAGAGCTGATGCATTAATAAAGCCTGAACGTACTAGTGTAACGTCATTAGTTACCGGATCACGATCAATTTGGCTACAGAAGCCAGTATCTGGCCCACCTGACGAATCAACACAGTTATCAACGATTGCTTGTGTTGCAACATTCGTAATCGCATCTTCTATCTCTATGTCATAGTAATCAAGCGTTATAGAGAAGTTTTCAACAAAGCTAGGCGTCCATACTGCACCAACAGTAAATGAGTCAGCTGTCTCCGCGAATAAATCCGGATTACCGCCTGAAATAGTATCAACACTCACATTATCGTTAGCTTGGAAGCCTGCAGGAATACCTAAAGCAGCACAGTTAGCAACTCGATCATCATCATTTGCAATATTATCAGCATCACAAGGGTCATTGATATTAGCAAAGCCCGGTGCTTGCGGACTAAAGGCTTCATTGACGTTAGGTGCTCTAACTGACTCACTTAACGTGTATCGCAAACGGATGTCTTCGATAGGTGCCCATGACAAATTCACCTGCCATGCATCTGCATTACCTGCGTGTGAATAATCTGCTGTACGGAATGCACCACCAATAGACAATTCTTGCGCTAAAAATACATCACTTAGTAATGGAAGGTTAACTTCGATGAAATATTCTTCAACATCAAATGAGCCACCAGAATCAGGTGTAGCAGCATTCTGAGTCAAACCAGTTTGTGTAAAGCTATCAGTAGTAGTATCTGACGTCTCTTCACGATACTCGTAACCTAGTGCAACACCAATAGCACCACCAGGTAAGTTCAAGAACTCTTCAGTGTCAAAAGCAAGAGTAGCGCCGAAGATTTCTTGTGAAATCTCGTCTTCTCGCGTTGCGTCGGTTGATACGAAATCAACTACATCTTGCCCATTACGACCAAATCCAAATGGGTTAAACGGTACACATTGATCGCCATTAACCCCTGCTTGGTCTTCAAAATCGTCGTCCTGTGCACTCGGTACTTGGCTACGACAAGCAGCTTGCCCTGTGGCAGGGTCGATAACAGAGTCTAATGCAGCATTAAAATTCGTAGGTACCAAAGTGTTTTCTGTAATTCGAACATTATTCGTTTGCCCGTAATTATAGAAGACATCAAAATCAAATGAGGTTTCACTTAATGTAAACTCACCTTCAAAGCCTGTCACAATTCTAAATAACTGTCTGTCATTTGCCGCAGAACGATTTCCTAAATCACCATTAAATCTTGAGAATGGTACAAGGCCTGCTTGACCTTCTCCGATTAAACGTTGCCTAGTAGCATCATCCAAAAATGCATTATCAGTTACATTGATAACTAACCCACCAAAATCAAACGAAGGCTGAAATTGCTGTGCAATATCTTTATCTACAAATTTAAAATCACCGTAAAAACGAATGTTATCAGTGATGTCATAACGTCCACTAGATGCCAGCGTTAATGTAACTTGCTCTGGTACAAAGTTCCTGAAGTCTTCGCCGAAAAATACTGAATCGAAACGCTCAGAGAAATTACCGAATGCAAAGCTGTTCGTATCTATTCGATTAACCTGATCGATTGGCGTGCCATCGGGTAAAAAGGTAATACGTGATCCTTGACCTGGGAAAGGGTTTATTACGCCAAAGTTGTTAATGAATTCTGACCCAACGAAATCACGAACAAGAAAATCAGGGATGCCATTTTCTTCACGATCAGCAGGGGCAAGAGCAGCTTCTTCTGGATTGAGTACTGAACCTTGTCCACGACCAGCTATTTGTAAATCAGTTTCTTGAACTTCTGTTATACGTTGATATTCTGCAAAGAACGTAACATTACCACGACCATCGTCGGTATTTGCACCAAGCAAAGCATTATAGTTAAAGTTCTGATTACCAACACCTTCGGTACCTCTGTTACCATTAGCGTTAAATTGTATCCCTTCGAAATCGTCCCTCAGTACAATGTTAATCGCACCTGATACAGCATCAGAACCATAAATTGCCGATGCACCACCAGTAACAACATCAACCCTCTCAATAAGTGCAGCTGGAATAGTCCCCGTATCAACAGCCGTTGTTCCTTGTTGGCCGGCTACGTGACGCTTACCATTCACCAAAGTTAGTGTTCTGTTAACACCTAAGTTACGTAAGTCTGGTGAACTTAAACCCGCATTCGCATTACTGTTATTGTTACCTATCAATGATGAGCCTGCACCAATGGCTGGCAATTCGGCCAATATACTACCTAGATCAGGCGTACCAAAACGGGCAATTTCTTCAGCTGATACAGTTAGTGTCGGGGAAGGTGCTGCTAGCTCAGTTCTTGCAATACGAGAGCCTGTAACTTGAATCTTTTCGACAGAGGCTTCTTCATCTGCTTGTTGAGCAGAAGCCATATTTGATGTAAAGGCAACAGTACTAGTTAATCCTAGTGCCATTGCCAGTCTTACAGACTTGGCTAATTTTGATTTTATATACATTTATGTTTTCCTGAGGGTAATAAACATTTATTGCCATATCACTTACCACATTCTTGAGTGTGGTTATTGGAATATGAAGCTTTTTTGACTTCATGTAGAATATTGCATATTAGAAATAAACTAACAAGAGTCGCGGCATTAAAGGCCTGGAAAGTAGCGATGAGCAATTTTAATACCCAAATACAGACTTACTTTTGTCTTGTCAATTATAAAAATAAAAACAGTGTAAAAATTATTTTGGAATCTCAAAAAACACAAAGCTCTTAAAAATCAATGACAAATAGTTCACAACAAATAAAACAAACACTTTATTAACATAAAATCACAGATATTTAACATTTATTTACAATCTAATTTACCAATGATGAACCTTCTCTTAGCCTGCTTTTTTGTAAAGGATTTATTCCAGATAAGCTCAAGAATTAGTAGGTATATATTAATCCTGTCACCTGTGCGACATCGATTGCCTGCATTTAAGCAGTCACTACTAATAGACATTGGGGGCTTCTATCACAAGTTATCACAATATTCTGCGTGAATAACAATCAGGTTGGAAACTCCAACTCAATCCACTAGTATTATAGTTTTAATGATGTGGCGAAAACATGAAATTAGACGACGACATTCATAATTATTATGAACACTTGGTTCTAGATCGTATAGAGAGCCTAGGAGTTAATGCAGGCAGAGATTCAGATTATATCGCTGACCTATGCTGCTTAGCACTCAATCAACTACCACCACGATATATAAGATATGAAGTAGATATGTCTTTTTATTTACCACAAAACGAGCGCCACGAAATGGAGTTAAATGTTAGTGAAGCTGTTAGTAAAGCTATCAAGTTCCTTGATGAAAAAAGCCGAACTTAAAATAGCTATATAGACAATATGGAGTTTAGTGGTGGTAATCTCCTCAGCCACACCCCGGCACATGAGTCGTTTGCTGCGGCTGCTCCCTTCCGGGCCTGACCGAGTTCACAAAGTATCATTGCGAGGGGACCAAGAAGATCACCATTGAACTGGATTGTCTTTGTTATCACTACAAAGAATAAAAGTGGTAGTGACCTCAAAGCGGCGCGAATATTATCAAAGCCGCTGAGGAATTACTACAGAGAATTTTATATTACTTTAAGCAAGTCCGAATCTTTCTTCAGCAATTTCATTAGCAACAATATTTGTCGCTTGTTTTTCAGTTAAAGCGCGTTCATATATCTCGTTAAGGGTCTGACCAATTTTCTCAATATGTGCTCTTAACGCATTAGCATTACTATCCATTCTTTGATGATAGATATCAATGACACCACCTGCATTAATAACATAATCAGGCGCATATAAAATGTCACGATTCTTAAGCTCATTACCCAAATGTTCGTGTGCAAGCTGATTATTAGCAGCTCCAGCGATAACAGATGCTTTTAGCAAAGGCAGTGTCTCTTTATTGATAGAAGCACCTAATGCACAAGGAGCAAAAACATCAACGTCTAACGAGAAAATGTCGTTGGGATCGACAACCTTTGCCCCAAACTCTGATGCAGCCTTATCTAAGTTATCAGGGAAGATATCCGTCACATAAAGCTCAGCGCCTTCATTATGCAGATGTCGTGCAAGTCTATAACCAACATGTCCTAAACCTTGAATGGCTACTTTCACACCACTTAAGTCCCGGCCGAGCCTATGAGCAACAGTCGCTTTCAATCCGACAAAAACACCGTAAGCAGTTGATGGAGCTGGATTGCCATCTGATTCACTGCCATCATAACTATAGTTCGCTTTAGTCCCTGCGATATGTTGGCTATGCTTTTCCATCAGCTTTAAATCATCTACTGATATGCCAGAATCTTCCGCAGTGATGTAGTCACCCAAAAATGATTCAACACAGCGCCCCATTGCCTCCATCATAGCTGGTGATTTTTGAGTTCGAGGATCACCGATAATCACTGACTTTCCCCCACCCAATTTTAGTTCAGCCATTGCAGCCTTGTATGTCATGCCTTTTGATAATCTCAACACATCATTTAGTGCTTCTGCACTACTCGCATAGTTCCACATACGACACCCACCTAAAGAAGGGCCTAGATTTGTATTGTGGACGGCTATTACAGCGCGCAAGCCAGAAGCCTTATCACTGAAAAAAGACACTTGCTTGTGATCAGCAAACTCAGGATGTTCAAACAAAGACATTATCAACCTCATCAAAGAAACGGTTATCATTTATTATTGATACGCATCTTAACTCATTGATGAGAGGACAAGATATGCATTGTTTTGACTTCAATTGCACTGGTTGCACTTAATTACTTACACTTACCCGTAGTAATAGTGTATTTATCCTAATATTTGCTATTGAAAAGAAGCTTTGTTTTTTGCATGCTTAATCACAGACTAATTAATCAAGTAATCTATGAAACTGGATAAATTCGATAAAGAGATTCTGCGCGTTTTGCAGCGAGACGCGACTGTATCAATGGCAGACCTAAGTCAGCAAGTTGGTCTTTCACATACCCCCTGCTGGAGAAGAGTTAAAAAGTTAGAGTCGCAAGGCATCATTCAAAGGAAAGTGACATTACTTGACAATAAAAAGCTTAATTTAGGTGTGAGCGTTTTCATCTATGTCACGCTCAAAAATCATGATGGTGAGTCGCTCAACGACTTTGAGTTAGCGGTTCAAGACATTACAAATGTCGTTGAATGCCACACAACAAGTGGTGACAAAGATTATTTATTGAAAGTTATTGTTGAAAGTATTGAAGAATATGAGCATTTACTTAAATCGAAACTAACTAACCTACCAAGTGTCGATCACCTCAGTTCTACTTTTGCTCTGAAACAAGTCAAAAATACAACTGAACTTCCTATTAAATATTAGATAACGACAACAACAGCACCTGACTATAAAATATAATTTGGTGCTGTTATTTCACTTAATTCGAATCGATTTGATTTTCTGGCAAAGCGTCAATAAACGCTTTGAGTTCAGAACAGTTCTCATGAACCTTTTTTACTATAGGGTATTGGTTTAGATCGATACCAAACCGAATGGCATTATATACTTGAGGAACTAGGCATACATCAGCCATAGTAACGTCAAACCCGAAGCAATATTTACCTGCCGTATTCTTCAATTTACTTTCAACAACAGCAAGCCCTTTTTCAGTCCAATGTTTAGCCCATTGGTTCTTGACAGCATCTTCCTGTTCCAATTCGTTAGTCAGGTATTGAAGCACTCGTAGATTCGCCAAAGGCTGAGTATCACAGGCAAGATCGTAAGAAAGTGCTCTCACTTTTGTCTTATCTAATACATCAGAAGGAATGAGTTTCAATGCCCCATCAAAGCGCTCATCTATATACTCGATAATAGCCAATGACTGATTTAAAATAAGGTCGTCATCTTCGTCAATTAATGTCGGTACTAGATGTGAAGGGTTAAGAGTTAAATATTCATCCGAATGCTGTTCCCCTCCGCCTTTTAACAAATGTACGGGTTCGTACTCATAGGAGATTTGCTTTAAATTAAGCGCAATGCGAACTCTATATGTAGCTGAAGAACGCCAGTATCCTAGTAATTTCATTAAACTTTCACTGTTTTCTTGTTAATACCGTATTCTCTAAGTTTATTGGCAATGGCTGTATGACTCAAACCCAATTTACGTGCAAGCTGTCTTGTACTTGGATAGGAAGGATAAAGCTTCTTAAGTAAGTTTTTTTCAAACCTTTTAACTTCTTCATCCAATGAGCCTTGTAATTCTTCAGGCACAAAGTTGACGGCACTCGAACAGGTTGGCAACTGAATATGCTCTTTGCTCAATTCATTGCCATCAAGCAATGAAACAGCTCTATATAATGCATTTTCCAGCTGTCTGACATTACCAGGCCATGGGTAACTCAAAAGAAAATCTACACATGACTTATTCAGTTTAGGGGCATGTCTATTCAACTTAGCACATTGCTGTTTAAGGAAAAATTCTGATAACTGAATAATGTCGTTCTTTCTCTCTCTCAAAGATGGAACGACTAAACTTAATACATTGAGCCTATAAAACAGGTCTTCACGAAACTCTCCATCTTGCACCATCTGACCGAGGTCTTTTTGCGTAGTACATATAATTCGAACATCGACTTGCACTTCTTTTGAGTCACCTGCTCTCAAGAAAGATCCATCTCTTAGCACACGCAACAATTTAGCTTGTAGCTGCTCAGACATATCACCGATTTCATCAAATAATAAAGTGCCACCGCGAATACGCTCAAGCAATCCTACTTTTTCTTCATTCTGGCCAAATGTATTAGGGCCATAGCCAAACAACTCAGTTTCAGCAACATCATCTGGTAATGCTGCGCAGCTTAATACCGCGAATTCACCACCTGATCGCCTACTTGCGTTGTGACAAGCACGAGCAATGAGTTTCTTGCCGCTACCTGTCTCACCAAATAAAACAATAGGACCATCCAATTCAGACATTTTCTTAGCATCTTTCAGCATTTTCTTCATTGCCAAGCTATTTGCCTGAATATGATTGAACTTATCCGTTTCAACTTGGTGAAATGCATTGAGTTGTTGCCCTAGCCGATATTCTGACTCCAACATCACTAGTGCACCGGCTAGAATAGATTCACCATTTTCACTCTCAGGCACCATTACCGGATGAATGTTCGCCAAATAGTCCTGTTCAATAAACTTTACTTTATGTAACAAACCGCCGATTTCTTTACTGCTTAGCCAACGCTGAAAATTAAAGCCTTTGATAATGTCAGTAATTTCAACGCCAACCATTAGATCTTCTTTTTCTTCCAAACTGGATAACGCCGCATCGTTTATTAACAATACTTTGCCTTTGGTATCAATCGAAAAAACAGGGGAAGGAAGTGTTTGTAGTAACGCACTAAGTTGATTGCGTTCTCTCTCTACAGGCATGAAGGGCGTTGTCTTTACGTCATCAACGCCTTGTATACGTCTTATTTCAGGCATCAAATCCTGAAAGTCAGCAAACTCAATATTAGGGAAGCTTAGAAATATTTTACCAATACTATCGACATTGTCGACCTCGATACCACGCAAATCTATTTGACGCGCAGCTAAAATATCTAAAACGTCCTGAGCTATCCCTAATCGATCCGTACAACTGATTTCCAAACGCATAAATCACACCTAAAAAGCTCTTATTTTGTAAACATAATATTACATACAAATTAAAAACTGTAGCGTTTTGCAGCCATCTAGGATGAAATGGCCAATTTAAGCGTTAACTAGCTTTTTTAGGCTTAGGAGGAAACCTTGGCTCGTATAAGCCGAGAGATTTAGCCTCTTCAACAAGGCTCATTATGTCCATATTAGCAATGTCGTAGAGCTGCTCAAATTTATTTAATACAAAATACACTGGCTGCATAATATCAATTCGATAAGGCGTTCTTATTGCATCTAACGGTGTCATAGGAAAACGCTCAACATCGGTATTTTCCATTGCATAAATAGTTTCGCCCGGAGAAGACAACACACCGCCGCCATAAATTCTCAACTCGTCATCTTGCATAAGTAACCCGAACTCGACAGTAAACCAATACAGCCTAGCAAGGTACACGCGGTCTTCTTTACTGGCAGCATAACCAAGCTTGCCATACACATGAGTGAAATTAGCGAAAGCTGGGTTTGTTAACAAAGGACAATGGCCGAAAATCTCATGAAAAACATCAGGTTCTTGCAAGTAATCAAATTCAGCGCGGGTGCGTATAAATGTAGCAACAGGAAACTTCTTCGTTGACAGTAACCGAAAAAACTCATCAAAATTGATCAATGCAGGAACTTGAACAACTTCCCACCCTGTTGTTTCGCTCAATACTTTATTAATCTCATGAAGCTGAGGCACACGTTCTTTCGGTAAGTTTAACCTCTCAAGCCCTTCAACATATTCCTTACAGGCTCTGCCTTCTATTACATCCAATTGGCGCAAAACCAAATCTTGCCAAATTTGGTTCTCTTCAGCACTCCAATGCACTATTCCATTTTCATCAGAAGGGTTTGAAACGTATTTACTCGTTTTGCTCATAATGTATGCATCCACTCATCAACAACAAAATTCAAGCTACTATTAATCAGATAACAAAGCTTAAAACTGTAAGTTTCTTCAATTCATAATGGATTCAGTTTACCCCAAAAAAACAAATGTCAGCCGACTTAGGGAGTAATCACACAAGCATACAAGTAAAGATATAATTACATTAGGCTATCAAGCCCCCCTTTTGTTCACATATATTTACAGATTACGCAAATCAGTAAGAATCTGCTTCGTGAGGGATACTAAAGTGGGCTTGTTGGCATCTTTCCATTCCACGGGACGACATTGAGTTATGACTTGAAGGCCTAACCTCCCGGTGAGAGCCCCCGCACCTAACCCCTGAGCAACCTTAGTTGACAACTTTGCAGTTAATGAGGAGCCTAGCGCATACGCACTGGCTTCCAGTAAGATCTCACTTGAACCTGCATAAATCATATGTTTTACAATACGCTTTAAAAGGCTAATTCTGGCACCGTAACCTAGTCTTAATCCATATGCGCTGCTAACTTGATTTATCATCTGCCAGTGCCTAACAAAAACGACTATCATATCGACAGAAGCTAAAGGGCTAACGCCAATAAGAGCGGCTGTCGCGGCGGCTTGTGTCCTAACAATATTGATTGCTTTTTCATCAGCCTGTTTAATGACAATATCATTAAACAACTCAACAACTTCTTTATCCGAGTGATGGCTTAATACAGTTTCACGCCACTTTTCAATAGCTGCGTTATAATCTTCATCTAGGGGTAAACACAGTTTCTGGCAAAATGCATTGGCGTTACCTATAGCATTGCTATTCAAAAAATAGTGATTTTGACGACGAACACTTTCTGCTTTTTTAAGTGTCTTTAAAGATCGATATTCATTCACTCCTGTTGTTATGAAAGAGCCCAAAATAAATAAGAAGAAGGCTAACCAGGCGGCATCCAGAATATCAAAATCAGTAATGAGCCTACTCACATAGAGAAATGACTCTGAAAAAACCAACATGCCAAAAAAAGCGAGTATTAGCTTCGTTTTAAAGAAACGGCTACTAGACTCTTCTAAAGGCATCACTTCCTCATCCAGTTGCATCGCTTTATCTTCAACGTATTCCTGTTCAATCAGAGGTGAGAAATCTTCTTGAGTATATTGAGATAGTTGCTTTAAGTTACCGACGTTTTCATCACTTATCAGTTCATCCGGAATATGTTCTGATTCGGTAAAATCGATCTTTTGGGTTAAGTTTGGCATTGATTCATCGCACTTTTTCATTTCAATTTATCACCTAATAAAAACTCCAACGCTTGATCCAGTCTAAGGTGCGGGCATGACATTCGATTGGATGATGTCATAGGCCTAAATCTCGGAAACTCGAACCCCTGCCGATCCCAAAACTGCTCATCCGGACATACAACTGGCACATCACCTGGAAAAACAACCATATCCTTTCCTTCCAAAGACGTTCCTTTTAAAACGGGTACTGTATCCTGTCCTTGATTAATCTCACCAAATATACTCGCCCTTATTGAAGCAATAGCTGTAGACTCTGTTTCGACACCTTCAAATTGAACTTGTCGACGTTTCTCAGCAATCATAGATTGTAGTAGTTGAACAACATTTGGTTGTTGTTCTTGGGTAACGTGATCAACCTTACTTGCCGCAAAAAGCAATTTATCTATCTTAGGCATAAACAACCTCTTCAGCAGACTAGATTGACCATAATCAAAATTATCAAGCAATAAGTGCAACGCTTTTCCTAAATCCCCAAAGCTGTGTTTGCCTCGATTAAGTGCGTTAAGCGGATCAACTAAAACAATTTGCCGATCGAATCGTTGAAAGTGCTCTCGATAAAAAGGCTTAACAACGGTTTTCTTATAATGTTCAAATCGCTCGCTGACGACATCAAGCGCCGTCTTCTCATGATTATTTGATTTATCAGCTTTATCAAAGAGAGCTGGATCGACTGGCACAAATTGCAATACTGGGGCTCCTTTTAATTCTCCCGGTAAGACAAATCGACCTGGTTGTATAACCTCAAAGCCTTTGCTTTTACAATCAAATAAGAAATCAGTGTAAGTTTGATTCAAACGAGACAATTGCTCTTCATTGACACTATCAAGCCAGTCTATGTCCTCGAATAACGACAGGAAACGTCTAGCTAACGTATTTTTAATCGGAGATTGAAAATCACGCCAACATTGTTCGCACCATTCTTTATAACTCAGCTTTAATAGTGGCAAATCTAGTAACCATTCACCAGGGTAATCGGTAATGTCTAAAGTTAATGTGTTGTGCTTGCTAACTAATCGTTTGTAATTTGAGTTTGAGCGGTAGCGTAATTTAAGCCGTATTTGACTTATCCCTACGGTAGGTATAGGCCATGCGGGAGGCTCAGAGTTCAATTGCTGTATAGCAGCATCATACCCAAACCGTGCGATGTTCAAATTAGGTTGGAGGTCTATCTTTGCTCCTAGAAAACGTCCTTCACGCTGAGCCGAAAAGAAAGGTAGTTGATGCTCTTCGGAAGCATAAAGCAATTGATTAACGACAGATGTAATAAAAGCAGTTTTACCACTACCACTCAGCCCTGTTACAGCTAAATTGATATGTTGATTGGCAATCCGGCTTTTGATTTTACTAAGGTGTTGATGATTTAGTGGTGATTTAAGTTTTTGAATAACAAATTACCTATTCGTCACTTGTTAGATAGAGAAAATAATACAAACCTGCTTAGGTTAAACCCGTTTCGTTGATAAAAAGTTTATTGAGAAACGGGTAACCATTTAATGAAATGACGAGTTTATAGTCGGCTAATCTCGCGATTAAGTTGAAACTCTGCTGAGGTAACATAACTTTCCATACCACGCAAGCGCTCCTCTAAATGCTCAAACTGCGCCTTTATTGTTGTAAAGGCTTGTTTGGGTGGTTCACCCGCTTGCCAAACCTTTGCTTTAACTTCAACTTTAGCTTCTATATCATCATGCTCACTAACAACATTCTCATGTTGTGGTGCATTATGCCACCCCTTACCATTCGAGCGGTAAGCAGGCCGCTGGCTTTTAGGCCTAGCAAACCCTGAAGATGTCTTTTTCTCTAAGATAAACCACGCCGCAACGTAAGCAACTAAAACAAAAGGCCCTGCTAACAAAAAGAAACCAGTAACAGTTAGAATCCGAACGAGCCATGTCTCAATGCCAAAGTACTCAGCTATACCCGCACAAACTCCTGCAACTTTTCCCTTTTCCGGATCACGATACAATGCCCTGTTTATTGTCATACCTTGTTCCTCCAATCTGGTGAATCACTGTCCAATATTGCTTCAAGCGTATGAATACGATCAGCCATTTTTTCAGCTCTCTCAGCTAGTTCAACAAGCGTTACATATTCTTCTTCCGAAATCCCCTGAGCAACTTGCTTTTTACTCCTGTAGTGCAATATCAACCATACGGGAGCGACAAAAATCATGAATAAGATCAAGGGTGCAATAAGTAAAGCAACAATACCCTCTTCCATAATCAACACCTCCTATATAGTTACGTTAAGATTTCTTACTTGTTCTAACAGCTTTAACTTTGGGCTGCATTTTCTTTTTCAAGGCAGATAATTCATCTTCAATTTTATCATCAGCCTGTAACTCCGCAAATTCGTCCGACAGGTTCTTTTTACCAAGATCATAAGCGTCAACTTGAGATTCTAAGTCATCAATTTTACGCTCATATTGCTCAAACCGCCCCATTGCATCATCAACTTTAGAGCTATCCAATGTACGCTTAACATCTAAACGACTCTTAACTGTTTTCTGCCTCATGATAATCGCTTTCTGGCGAGTCTTAGCATCGGCTAGCTTTTCTTGAAGTTGCACAACTTCATTTTGCAATTTCGCTAACTGATCATCAACTAAAGCCAACTCTTTTCCTAAAGC
Organism: uncultured Pseudoalteromonadaceae bacterium; assembly: GCA_964640795.1. Classification (GTDB taxonomy): domain Bacteria; phylum Pseudomonadota; class Gammaproteobacteria; order Enterobacterales; family Alteromonadaceae; genus M269. Next base: position 24,320 of record CAZXIN010000044.1, read on the forward strand.
TTGAGAATGCTCTTCGGCTTTTTGGCGTTCCATCAAGGCAGCACGTGCAAGATCTTCTCTATCTTTACTGACAGCTAGCTCTGCCTTTCCTTGCCAATCAGTTACTTCGCTATCCATCTTGGCAATTTGTTTGGTAATGTCCTTTTTGCTAGCCAAGGTTTTTGCTGATGTTGATCTGACTTCAACTAGCGTGTCTTCCATCTCTTGAATGATCAAACGGACCATTTTTTCTGGATCTTCAGCCTTATCTAAAATTGAATTAATATTTGAGTTCACTATATCTGCAAAACGCGAGAAGATTCCCATATCATTTACCTCTTACTCGTTAACTAAATTGGCATACTCTTTAAAGTACTCGAGTAGATTTAATACAATAACAATGCCAACATTCTTATTCATTTTAACGCATTGATTTATAACAATTAATGTTTTACTCCCGCCTATAATCAAACTACACTATTATGTAGAAAAACCAGATATTAGTCGAATAGACCACATTTAAGGAAACTAATGAGCCGATTTCGCCAACAAGACAACCTTATTGGGCAAGCTAATAGCTTCTTGGAAGTATTGGAGCAGATCTCGCAAATAGCGCCGCTCGACAAGCCTGTCCTAATAATAGGCGAGCGAGGTACAGGAAAAGAGCTGGTTGCAGCTAGGCTCCATTACTTATCTCAACGTTGGGATGAAAGCTACCTTAAACTTAACTGCGCAGCCTTAAACGACAACCTGTTAGAGAGTGAGTTATTTGGCTATGAAGCTGGTGCCTTTACTGGTGCCTCTAAAAGAAGGGAAGGTCGATTTGAGACAGCAAATAACGGCACTTTGTTTCTAGATGAGTTGGCTAACACATCTGGTCTAATTCAAGAAAAACTGTTAAGGGTTATTGAATACGGTGAATTTGAGCGAGTTGGAGGCTCTCGTTCAGTAAAAGTTGACGTACGTCTGGTAGCAGCAACTAACGAAGATTTACCTAGCCTTGCTGACGCAGGGGAATTTAGAGCGGATCTACTAGATAGGCTGGCATTTGATGTCATAACGCTGCCCCCTTTACGGGAAAGGCTCGACGACATACTGATACTTGCCGAGCACTTTGCTATTAATATGGCACGTCAGCTTAATATGGAATTGTTTAGTGGTTTTACCGAGAAAGCCAAAAAAGCACTACTGGAATACAATTGGCCTGGTAATGTCCGAGAGTTAAAGAATGTTGTTGAACGCTCCGTTTATCGATGCAACAACCCTCATCTACCTGTAAGTCAAATCGTTCTTGATCCATTTGAGTCCCCATACAGACCAACTAAACGGATAAAAACACAAGATCGAGTTTCAAATCCAATGAACTCCCCAGAAAAAAGCAATACGCAAGAAGCTGTTATACCAACTAACGTAACTGATTCAGGCCATGCTCCCTCCCCTCTTTCTGTTACATTTCCAGTTGACCTAAAAACAATGTCTCAAGATTATGAAATTGATCTTATTCAACAAGCACTAGCTGATAGTCAATTTAATCAAAAAAAGACAGCCGAAAAGTTAGGATTAACGTATCATCAACTAAGAGGCTATTTAAAGAAATATAATTTACTCGAAGGCACTCCCGAAACAAATGAGTAATCTTTCATGAAACAAGGCGTTATGTTCTTATTGTTGCTATCTCTGATCACTAGCTGCTCGGATATTAGAAACAATGAACTAAGCCAAAACGGGTTAATTTATTGCTCAGAAGGAGCGCCAGCAACCTTCAATCCACAATTAGACACATCAGGCACCACGGCTGACGCAACATCTCATCAACTCTATAGCCGACTTATAGAATTTGATCCTGACAGCAGCAAAATTGTCCCAGGGCTAGCAAGTAGTTGGTTAGTCAGTCAAGACGGATTAACCTATACTTTTCAATTAAGACGTGATGTCAAATTTCATACGACCTCCTATTTTAGTCCAACAAGAAACTTTAATGCTGATGATGTCCTTTTTAGTATTAATCGCTGGCGATTACCTGATCATGACTACCATAAAGTTTCAGGCGGCAACTACCCTTATTTTGTTAGTTTAGGCTTGAGCGACGTTGTTAAAGAAGTGTCTCGGCTCAATGGGTACCGTGTAGAAATTAAGCTCACTCGACCTGACAGTTCATTTTTGGCCAACCTTGCTACAGACTTTTCCGTCATACTATCGGAAGAATATGCTGCCCAGCTATTAGCTCAAGGGACACCGTCATTAATCGATACTAAACCAGTAGGCACAGGCCCATACAAATTTGTCGACTATAGAAAAGATAGTTTCATACGCTATCAAAGGCATGAGAATTACTGGGCACTAAAAAACATTCCTGAGCAATTAATCTATGACATCACAACCACAGATTCACTGCGTTTAGCCAAATTAATCTCCGGAGAATGTGATGCGATATCTTATATCTCTACAAGCGAAACTAGCGCAGTTGATCAAAGAGATAATCTTACTTTAAACATAACCCCTGGATTAAATATAGGGTTCTGGGCATTTAACACCCAAAAGCCTCCTTTTAATGATGCAAAGGTGAGACGTGCTTTGGCTTTGGCCATTGATAAAAACACCTTAATTGAAGCTATCTACCTTGGCAGTGCCGAACGAGCGCATGGCCTGCTACCGGAAACTTCTTGGGCTTATGAATCACTTAAAAGTGATACTAATTATAACCCAGCTCTGGCCAGGCAATTGCTCGAGGAAGCAGGGCTATCGTCTGGCTTCAAAATGAATATATGGGCTATGCCAGTCCAGCGAGCATACAACCCTAACGCAACAAAAATGGCCGAGATAATTCAAAGCTACCTACAAGATGTTAATATTGAAGCACAAATTATCTCATTGGAGTGGTCAACATTCAGAGAGCGTCTCAATGAAGGTGAGCATGATTCAGTGCTAATTGGCTGGTCGGCTGACAACGGTGATCCAGATAATTTTTATAGGCCATTATTATCATGTCAGGCCATTAAATCAGGTACCAATAGAGCGCGCTGGTGCTCGAGCCGATACGATGATCTCATTGAGGAAGCTTTGTTGATTACGGATATCGAGTTGAGAAAAACTTATTATCATTTAGCTAATGCCGTACTCGCGGAAGAGATGCCTTTGGTCCCAATAGCACATGCTTATCGCTATCAAGCCTACAGCAATAGACTCAAAGGATTAAAAATAAACCCCTTTGGTGGTATTCGTTTCGGTGATGTGGAGAAACACTAAGTGCTTAACTACGCCATACGCCGCATAAACCTTCTTTTTTTCACACTGCTCGTGCTCAGCGTTGTATCTTTTTCATTAGCCTACCTTTTTCCAGGCAATGCGTTAACAAACCTTTCCGGCATCAAGTCTCCTTCAAGTGAGCAGTTAATTTCTTTAACTCAATCCTATAACATAGGAGAGAACTATTTTTGGCAATACATTGCTTATTTGCGATTGTTGATGGACGGAGATTGGGGAGTTAGCTTCACCTCTCAACAATCGTTGTTGAAGGACATATCACTCACGCTCCCCGCAACAATAGAGCTAAGTGCATACGCATTTACCTTTTCTATATTGATTGGCGTACCTATGGGGGTTTTAGCTGGCCTCAAACACAATAAGCCATTTGATTTTGGCATCTTATCTGCAAGCCTTCTAGGATACTCCATCCCTGTATTTTGGCTTGCACTAATATTGATACAAGCCTTATCTCTAAAGTTATCTTGGCTACCTCTCTCGGGAAGAATAAGCTTATATTTTGATGTGCCTATTCAGTCTGGTTTCATCATCTTAGACATTTTTAAAGCTGATAATCTCGATAAGACAGCAGCACTACAAGATGCTTTCTTCCATCTCATCTTGCCAACCGTATCTATTGCGACCTTAACAAGTTCCATTATCATTAGAATGGTTAGAAAGTCAGTATTAGATGTTCTTGAGAAGGATTATATTAAAGCCGCCTATGGTCGGGGACAAACTAATATGCAAGTCTTCTGGAAGCATGGCCTTAGAAATGCCTTATTGCCTGTATTGCCGCTTATCGTCACTCAATTTACTATTTTGCTCACGAATGCCATGATTGTAGAAGTTATATTTTCTTGGCCAGGTATTGGCAATTGGCTCATACAAGCTATCTATCAGCGAGATTATCCGGCAATTAGAGGTGGTATGCTAATGGTATCTAGTCTTGTCATCATGTTTACCATATCGCTAGATATATTATTACGACTCATAGATCCAATAAAAGGGCGGAGGAATCGTGTCGCGATCTAGTCTATACGACGAAGAGTTTTTTCCTTCACCACTAGAACAAACATGGAATGAGTTCAAAAGAAGTCATTGGGCTTTCGCTGGTCTTTGGATGCTAGCATTCTTTGTTTTTATTATTATTATAGGGCCAGTACTTGCCCCATTTGGCCCGTTGGAGCAAAGCCCTGAAAACCTTCTATTGCCTCCCGCTTGGGCAGCAAGCGGCGATATCAGTTATATGTTTGGCACTGACAGTGCGGGCAGGGACATCTTATCAAGAGTCATCTATGGGGCACGCCTGACTTTTGGCATCAGTTTTATATTGGTCATCTCCTCTGTCATTTTTGGTGTAATCATTGGAGCCTATGCAGGCCTTAGTAAAGGCTTACGATCGAGCATTGTCAATCATTTACTCGACTCTGTCATGGCAATACCGACCTTACTTATCGCTATAATTATAGTGGGTATTTTAGGAACTGGACTCGTCAATAGTATGTGGGCAATATCTCTGGCTATTTTGCCTCAAGTTATCCATTCTTGTCGGGATTTTGTCAGACAGGAGTCCGAAATGGCTTACGTCACGGCAGCAAAATTAGACGGTGCCGGGGACATTCGCATATTTGTTAAATCAATATTCCCCAATATGATTGAGGTGTTAGTTGTTCAATCTACATTTGCCCTATCAACGGCAATACTAGATATCAGTGCATTGGGCTTCCTCAGCTTAGCCGCCCAAGCCCCTTCACCTGAACTAGGTGCTATGCTCTCCGATGGCCTTGATATTGTCTACATTTCACCATGGAGCATCGCATTGCCCGGTATCACTATACTGCTCGCAATTATTTCTATAAACCTGGTTGGAGATGGTTTACGAAATGCACTTCAAAGAAGGCTTCAACACTAATGCCATTGTTAGATGTCAAAAACTTAACATTAGAGATGGATACTGCTGATGGCTGGGTGAAAGTGTTAGACAGGGTCAGCTTTAGCATCAAAGACAAAGAGATTCGTGCTTTAGTGGGTGAGTCTGGCTCCGGGAAAAGCTTGGTAGTCAAAGCTATTGTAGGTGCATTACCTGAGCGTTGGAAAATCAAAGCTGACCGAATGATGTGGCAAGGGGAAGATTTACTCGGTATGTCTCAACATAAGAGGCGCAAGATCACACGAGAACAAATAGCTGTTGTTTATCAAAATCCAGCATCAGCTCTGGATCCTTCTGCAACCCTTGGTGATCAGTTGATGGAAGCCATATCGAAAGATCAACTTAGTGGGATTTGGTTTTGGCAAAGACAGGAGCGTAAAAGGAAAATAGCGATAGCGCATTTACATAAAGTGGGTATTAGAGATCACAATACATGCATGGAAAGCTACCCACATCAACTCTCTAACGATGTCTGTCAGAAATTCATGATTGCGCTAGCCTTGATTTCACAACCTAAGTTACTTATCGCAGACGACCCGACTATGGCTATGGTGGCGTCAACTAAGATTCAAATACTTAAACTGTTTAAACACCTTAACCAAACGCGTAATCTAAGTATCCTATTTGTGAGCCATGATTTGCTTTCTATTTTTAGCATGGCAGATAGCTTAACCGTTCTTTACTCTGGCCAAACAGTAGAGACCGGAAGAATGAACAGGATACTGAAGCGCCCCTTACATCCTTATACACAAGCGTTACTGGACAGCGCACCAAGCTTTAGTAAGGGCTTGGAGAGAAAAACTGAACTACCGACTTTAGATGGCTCTATTCCTCCATTACGACACCTCCCGATAGGCTGTCGCTTAGGTCCTCGCTGTCCAAGAGCTCAGAAAGAGTGCGTTAAAATGCCTGAGGAAAGGCGTATACATGAGCATTTTTATCGTTGCCACTTCCCTATTCATAGGACTTCACGATGAGCTCTTTATTGTCCGTCGAAAACCTGAATTATTATCACAAATCTCGACACACGCTTTTTAAAAACAAGAAGCCATTCCATCTAACAGATGTTAATTTTTCCATCAATGCAGGCGAAACGTTGGCCATTATTGGCGACAATGGATCAGGTAAATCTACGCTTGCTAACCTTCTAGTTGGTGTTTATAAGCCGGCTTCAGGTTGTATCCAATTGAATGATAAAACTCTAGCAGCCAAACACAGTAAGGAACGATGTTTAAATATCAGGATGATTTTTCAAAATACAAAGGAGTCAATCAATCCAGCAATGACGCTTGGTGATATATTGGATGAGTCCTTAGTACTGAACACCAAACTGACTGCTCAACAACGTGTAGAACAAATAGATAAGACGTTAAGGTTAGTTGGCTTGCTACCTGAGCATAAATACTTTTACCGCCACAAGCTGTCGGATGGACAATTACAGCGCATAGCATTAGCTAGAGCCTTGATACTTAATCCGAAAGTCATTGTTGCCGATGAGCCTTTTGCAGCACTTGATCCATCTGTACGTTCACAAACCATCAATTTATTTATGAGACTCCAAAAAGACTTAGGACTTGGGTTTGTTTTCATAGCTCACAATTTAGGTATTGTAAGGCATATCAGCGATCGGATGTTAGTGATGCAAGATGGCCGTGTTGTTGAATCAGGGAAAACAGAAGTCTTGATCAACTGGCCTAAAAGTGAATATACGAAGCAACTTATTCACTCTTATTATTCATTAGTTAACGGGCAATATTGAGCCAAACTATATCAAAGTAAGAGTGTAGATACCCGATTCCGGATACCTACACTGCTAGTTATTCAAATAACTAGTAAGTAACAACTTCACTATTGCTTTTCAGCGCATCGACAACACCTAAAACAAGTGACTGTGCCTGTTGTGTTGCTAAATTTTGAGCCATGCCATCAACCTGTGCATCCTCAAAGGACGTAGGTTGATTTATTTTAAGTAATTCAACTAACCCAACGTTGCCATCGCTCAAGTCGACAACAGATAAGCGGCTTTCACCTTCAGCACTCAATTTGAACAACTCTGTACGCACCTCTACAGGCATATCGTAAGCAAAACGACCAACAGCTTCCTTATTCTCCCAAGCCATTGATTTTTCGGCTAGTAATGGATCTATTGACTCATTGCTAGCAATAGAATTAAGTAGAGTATTCGCCCAGTTCTTTGCCAACTCTTGTGCCTTTGTTTCAGACAAAGCTTCTTCTATGTCACCTTTAACTTCGTCAAATGTTTTCGTTCGCTCTGGCTCATGTTGCTCAACTCGAGCGAAAAGAATGTGCTCATCTTCTATTTCTATAGGATCACTGTTGACGCGATCTTCAATAAGAGCCTCATCAAATATTTGATTGAGTACTATCACTGAACTCAATGGTTGTGGTGCATTGCTACGACTAAATAATGCTGTCGTTTTAATCTGGGTTTCCGCGATTAACGCAACCTCGTCCAATTCGTCAGGTAGTTCAAATGCAGTATTTGCCATTTGCTCTTGTAGGTTATAAAACGCCTCACTTGCACCTTCTCGTTTAAGGGTATTTAAAACATCTTCCCGTGCTTCGGCTAACTCAACCACCTCTCTTGGTTTAATATCAGTTAGTTGAATAATATGAAGACCAAACTCACTCGTTACAACGTCGGTTGTGTCACCAACATTCTCCAAAGCAAATGCTGCGGTTTCAAATGCTGGATCCATCACTCCAACTCCAAACCAGTCAAGATCACCACCCAATTCCGCCGAAACAGTGTCAGCCGAATACTGCTTTGCCAAATCGGCGAAGTCTTCACCGGCTTGGACTTTACTCAACACTTCATTCGCTTGCTGAGTCGCGGCAGCTTCATCATCACCAAACTCAAACAAGATATGAGAAGCTCTTCTCTCTTCATCTGTTTGGTAGTCATTAATGTTGTTTTGGTAATATTCTTCGATTTGCGCTTCAGATACTTCAATGGTATCAACCAAATCCTCTGATTTAAGCTCAACGTAAGCAACGCTTATTTGTTCTTCAGTATCGTAGCTACTTAGATGGCTCTCGTAAAAAGCTTTCAGTTCACTCTCTTCAATGACAACATCTTCAGCGAACGGTTTGGCATCTATAGTTAGAAAGCGCGCATCACGAGTTTGTTGTTGAAGTGCTAGAATTTGTTCAGTTTCTTTGCTTAAAGCAAAAGAACTTGATAGTAAGGCATTAGTTAGTTGTTGCCTCGTTAATTCGTTACGAAGATAGTCTCTAAACGTATTAGGCTGGAATCCTGCTTGACGAATAATGGCAGTATAGCGGTCGTTGTTAAACTGACCACCAATTTGAAACTCTTGCATACTTAAGATAGCTTCACGAATTTGCTCATCGCTGACTCTCATACCAAGCTTCTCAGCTTGTTGATTAAGCAGAATTTCACCAACCAATCTATCCAAAACGCCTTCTCGCATCTGAGTTAAATACTCATCGCTCGAGGCTAACTCAGCAAACGCTTGACCAAACTGTGCCTCCAATCGAGCGCGCTCTGATTGATATGCTTGTTCTAACGTAGAAAGATTAATTTCTTCACCGTTCACTTTAGCAGCAGTTTGGTCAACCTCAGTATTAAAATAACTACCAACACCTGCAAAAACGAAACTAAGAATGACGACCCCTAAGATACCCGCAGCCAAGCCGCCTTGTGATCGTTCTCTAATTGACTCTAACATCTTATTTCACACACTCCGATGACACCAATATGATGGACATCATTATTTAATGAATTTTTTCGAGCTGGGATTATAGCTGAATCGGTATAAAATGACAGTCTCTGTTAGAGCTAATACTCTATACAAATGAGACTATTTCTCGGTTTAAGAGCTCAGTTTGTACTGAATTGAAGGCACAAAAAAAGCGATGATCACTCATCGCTTTTTAAATATTCTTAGACGTTGTCGCTATATTAGTTACAAGCGTCTTTAAGTGCCTTACCTGCTTTGAAAGAAGGAACTTTAGCGGCTGCAATCTGGATAGTCTCACCAGTTTGAGGATTACGACCACTACGTGCCGCACGTTCGCGTACCGAAAATGTTCCAAAACCAACTAAAGCGACTTGATCACCATTTTTAAGTGCTTCTGTAATTGCATCCGTTAGCGCATCCAACGCACGTCCAGCACCGGCTTTAGAAATGTCAGCGCTCGCAGCGATTGTATCTACTAGTTGAGACTTATTCACAATATCATCCCCTTGAATTTTTATTATATCGTTGAATCTACAAAACTTAATGTTGCGGATAGTTTATAACAAGCTTGAATATCAACTTCAAGCCATAATTAACAATTTTTTAACTTTAATGATTCGCTTCAATCCCTTTCGTGACAAGGCCTAACGCGAAACCGAGGTTAAGGCTACCATTATCTTTTGCCGTTGGTAAGCCTTATTTTTCAAAATAATTTACTTTTTTAAGAAAAAAACAGATTAATTTCGACATTCATACCAATTTCACCTCAAATTTGACCTATTTAGTAAATAACTTACCATAGATTTTAGGTTGCGCTCAATCCCATTGGGTTCTCAGATAGTGCTAACTCTAGCACTTCGTCAATCCATTGAACTGGGTGAATGCTCAAGTCCTGCTTCACATTGTCAGGTATTTCGGCAAGATCTCGTTCATTTTCTTTCGGTATGATAACGGTCTTAATTCCCCCTCGATGAGCCGCTAGCAACTTCTCTTTTAACCCTCCAATAGCAAGTACTTCTCCACGTAAGGTAATTTCTCCTGTCATTGCGACATCACATCGCACCGGATTACCAGTTAATGTAGAAACCAATGAAGTACACATTGCTATACCTGCACTCGGACCATCTTTAGGTGTTGCTCCCTCAGGAACATGGACATGAATGTCTCTTTTTTCATGGAAATCATCATTTATTCTCAGCTTTTCAGCACGACTCCTGACTACAGTCATCGCCGTTTTAATAGACTCCAACATGACATCACCTAATGAGCCAGTAAAGGTTGTTTTCCCCTTACCTACAACCGACGTAGTCTCAATCGTCAGTAAGTCACCACCAACTTGAGTCCAAGCTAATCCTGTAACTTGCCCCACTTGATTCTCTTTGTCAGCCTTTCCGTAATCAAACCTCTGTACACCCAAGAAATCACTTAAATTATCTTGATTCACGACAACTTGGTTTATTTCAGCATCCAACAGGATATTTTTAACAGCCTTACGGCATATCTTCGAGATTTCTCTCTCTAGACTTCTAACCCCAGCTTCTCTTGTGTAGTAACGGATAACACCGATAATGGCTGATTCTTCAATAACAATTTCACTAGGCTTCAAACCATTGCGCTCTATTTGTTTTGAGATCAGATGCTGAGTCGCTATATTCAGTTTTTCGTCTTCTGTATAACCAGATAATCGAATGACTTCCATTCTGTCTAATAACGGTGCAGGAATATCCATACTGTTCGATGTCGCTACAAACATAACATCAGACAAATCGTAATCGACTTCAAGGTAGTGATCACTGAAGCTACTGTTTTGCTCTGGATCAAGCACTTCCAATAGTGCCGAAGACGGATCTCCACGCATATCGGACGACATTTTATCTATTTCATCTAACAGAAATAGTGGGTTTTTGACTTCAACCTTAGCCATTTTTTGAATGAGCTTACCAGGCATAGAACCAATGTAAGTTCTACGATGTCCTCGAATTTCCGCTTCGTCACGAACTCCACCTAGTGCCATCCTTACATACTTACGCCCTGTTGCCTTAGCAATAGATTGCCCGAGTGACGTCTTACCAACCCCCGGTGGACCTACTAAACAAAGAATCGGGCCTTTTAGCTTTCTTACACGCTGTTGAACGGCTAGATATTCAATAATCCGTTCTTTAACTTTGTCTAATCCGTAATGATCGGTATCAAGTATTTTTTCAGCACCAGCTAAGTCTTTCTTAACTTTGCTTCGTTTGAACCAAGGCACATTCACCAGCCAATCTATGTAACTTCGAACTACCGTAGCTTCTGCTGACATTGGCGACATCATCTTAAGCTTGTGGAATTCATTAGTTGCCTTTTCCTTGGCATCGGCGGGCATTTTCGCCTCATTAATTTTCTTGTTTAACGTTTCGAATTCATCAGGCGCTTCATCTAGCTCCCCAAGCTCCTTTTGAATGGCTTTCATTTGCTCATTCAAATAGTACTCTCGTTGGCTCTTCTCCATCTGTTTTTTGACACGCGTTCTAATTTTCTTTTCAACTTGAAGGAGGTCTATTTCACTCTCCATCAATGCCATCAAATATTCTAAACGTTCATCAACGGCAATCATCTCAAGCACTTTCTGTTTTTCAGTTAGCTTAAGCGGCATATGAGCAGCCATTGTGTCGGCTAGGCGTGTTGCATCTTCAATGCCATTAAGTGACGTGAGTACTTCTGGGGGAATTTTCTTGTTAAGTTTAACATAGCCCTCAAACTGACTAACAGAAGAGCGTATCAAGACTTCTTGCTCATTCTCTGGTAACACTTCATCTGTAAGCGTTTCTACATTTGCTATAAAGAACTCGTCTGTTTGAGTGAACGCTTCAATAGCCCCTCTAACATTACCCTCAACAAGTACTTTAACCGTGCCATCGGGTAATTTAAGTAATTGTAATATGGTAGCAATGGTACCGACTTCATAGATATCTTCTGTCTTGGGCTCGTCGACACCAGCATCTTTTTGTGCAACTAAGAATATCTGTTTGTCTTTATCCATTGCTGCTTCAAGGCACTTAATAGATTTCTGTCGACCAACAAATAACGGAATAACCATGTGGGGATAGACCACCACATCTCTCAGTGCCAACACTGACATTTCGACGCGGTCAGATCTCGCTTCGCTCATGTTAATACTCTTTAATAAATCAATCTTTGCTATATGGGGATACCGACAAAAAGATCAATTGGGTTGATATGTCACTTTACCAGTTTACTCAATATATTACTTATTTGAATACGCCCTGTACCTTTGAGACAATGCTTAACCGCGGTAGCAATTCGAATACAATAAAAAACCGGCTTCAGTAAAGATAATAGATATTGATTTAGGCTTAAGGAAATTAAGCTGTAAAATATAAAACAAAGGCCCATCAAATGATGAGCCTGATACTGCAAAACTTTATTCGACCGCAGTCTTCTTATCGCCAGCGTTTTCATAAATCAGTATAGGTTGAGACTCTCCTTTGATAACGGTCTCGTCGATAACCACTTTACTAACGTCCGACATAGAGGGTAAATCATACATAGTATCCAGCAAGACACCTTCAACTATTGATCGTAAACCACGTGCTCCGGTCTTACGCTCCATCGCTTTGTGCGCTATAGCTTGCAATGCATCGTCTCGAAACTCAAGCTCAGTATCTTCCAACGAAAATAACGCACCAAACTGCTTAGTTAGTGCATTCTTAGGCTCACACAAGATTTGTATAAGCGCATCTTCATTTAACTCTTCCAAACTCGCAACAACAGGTAATCGACCTATAAACTCTGGAATAAGACCGTATTTCACTAAATCTTCAGGCTCAACTTGCTTAAACAACGCAGAAAGCTCTTGCTTATCTTTTTCATCTTTCACCGATGCACCAAAGCCGATGCCAGTGTTCGTTTGTGCTCTCTGTTCAACAATCTTATCTAAGCCAGAGAATGCACCACCACAAATGAATAATATCTTAGAGGTATCGACTTGTAGAAATTCTTGCTGAGGATGTTTACGCCCACCTTGAGGTGGAACAGAAGCGATAGTTCCTTCGATAAGTTTTAACAACGCCTGCTGAACACCTTCACCAGAAACGTCCCTAGTGATAGAGGGATTATCTGATTTACGAGAAATCTTATCGATTTCGTCAATATATACGATACCGCGTTGGGCCTTATCAACATCGTAATCACATTTCTGTAGCAATTTCTGGATGATGTTTTCGACATCTTCACCAACATAGCCTGCTTCAGTTAAGGTCGTTGCATCAGCCATAGTAAAAGGAACATCTAACAATCTAGCTAGAGATTCAGCAAGTAATGTTTTCCCACTTCCAGTTGGGCCAATCAGCAGAATATTACTTTTACTTAATTCGACACCGTCATGAGAATCACCATTACGAAGACGCTTATAATGATTGTACACTGCTACAGCCAAAACTTTCTTCGCATGTTCTTGGCCTATCACATAATCACCAAGATGCTCATGAATTTCATGCGGCTTTGGCAATGAATCTTGCTTTTTCTTCGGCCCAATCTCTTTAATTTCTTCTCGAATAATGTCATTGCAAAGCTCGACACACTCGTCACATATAAAAACAGAAGGGCCCGCAATCAGCTTGCGTACTTCGTGTTGGCTTTTTCCACAAAAAGAACAATACAGTAACTTGTTGTCGCCATCGCCTTGTTGATTGTCACTCATTAAAATCCTACCTCGTTACTAAACCGAGTTCTGTCCACTATATTTTTTCATCCTTGAAAAAACTACTTACCTGCTGCTAAAAGTGCATCGTCTCTACTTGAAAGTACCTGATCAACCAAACCATAATCAACTGATTCTTGTGCACTTAAAAAGTTATCTCTGTCTGTATCCTGTGCAACCTTCTCTAAAGGTTGTCCGGTATGATCAGCTAGGAGTCTATTAAGTTTATCTTTAATAGATAGGATTTCCTTAGCATGTATTTCAAAATCAGATGCCTGACCTTGAAAACCACCCAATGGTTGATGAATCATTACACGCGAGTTAGGCAAACAATAACGTTTACCTTTAGCTCCACCAGACAGCAAAAAAGCGCCCATACTAGCCGCTTGGCCGACACAAACAGTGCTGACATCAGGCTTGATAAAACGCATGGTGTCATATATTGCCATGCCAGCCGTAACTGAGCCACCTGGAGAGTTAATGTATAAAAAAATGTCTTTCTCTGGATTTTCAGCTTCTAAAAATAACAACTGAGCGACAATAAGGTTAGCCATGTGATCTTCAACCTGACCAACCAGAAAAATAACATTCTCTTTTAAGAGTCGCGAATAAATATCGTAAGAACGTTCACCTTTAGCCGTTTGCTCAACAACCATAGGTACTAATGCGTTTTGCGCATCAAAAGAAGTATTAAACATAGTAATTTTCGTTTTAACCAAATAAAAATGCTCGGTGATTACCGAGCATTTAAGCAGTTGCTGACCATTGAAGTCAACGTGCAAACCATAAATTAAGCTTGTTTATTCATGATGTCGCTAAATGAACCTTCAACTTCTGTCACATTTGCGCTTTCAAGTAAGGCTTCAACTGCTTGTTCTTCCAAGGCAACATTATTCATTTGTTGCATAAGTTGCTCATTCTCTTTGTAGTAGTTAACTACTTCCTCAGGGTCTTCGTATGCAGACGCAGCAGTTTCAATCAATGACATCACTTTTTCGTTGTCTACTTCAAGCTCTTTCGTCTTGATAACTTCACCAAGCAATAGTCCAACTGAGACACGTGTACGAGCATTCTCTTCAAAAAGAGTGTTTGGTAGTTCAGGCATATTAGCCACATCACCACCTTGTTGTTGAGTAAAGCGTTCTTTAGCTTGATTACGCAATACTTCAACCTCTTGGCTCACAAGCGCTGCTGGCAAATCTACTTCGTTATGTTCTAGCAACTGAGCAATAACTTGTTCTTTCAATTTTGCTTTGAGTGTTTGATCTAGCTCGCGCTGCATATTCTTCTTAACTTCAGCTTTTAACGATTCGATGTCACCATCTTCAATACCGAAAAGCTCAGCAAACTTAGCATCAAGCTTAGGAAGATCAAGACCTTCAGTCTTCTTCACTTTTATCGTGAATTGAGCTTCCTTACCTTTCAAGTTTTCTGCGTGATAATCTTCAGGGAAAGTCACGTCAGCAACAACTTCCTCACCTTTCTTCAAACCAACGATTGGTTTTTCAAAGCCCGGTATCATACGCCCTTTACCCATTTCCAATGGGAAGTCTTCGGCTTTACCACCTTCAAACTCTTCGCCGTCTATCGTGCCATTGAAATCAACAGTCACACGGTCATCTTTACGAATTTTGCGCTTATGCTCTTTCCATGATGCATGCTGCTTACGCAACGTTTCCATCATTTCATCTAAGTCTTTGTCGCCAATTTCAACAACTGATTTCTCAATCGTTATTTCATCAAGACCTTTTACTTCGACTTCTGGGTATGTTTCAAATACCGCAACAAACTCTAAGTCTTCGCCGTCTGCATCTTTCTTAAGTTCGAAAGTTGGCTGACCTGCAGGTGTTAATTTTTCTTGGACAATAGCTTCGTAGAAATTACGTTGCATCGCTTCACCAGCGATCTCTTGTCTCACTGCTGAACCGTAACGCTTTTTGATAACGTTAACCGGCACTTTACCTGGACGGAAGCCATTGATGCGTTGAGTTTTTGCTAATTGTTGCAAACGTGATTTTACCGCAGAGTCTAAACCCTCCGCAGGTACGGTAATGGTAAGACGACGTTCTAAACCTTGCGTCTCAACTGAAACTTGCATTCTTCTACCTCAAATGTGCGCTGCTTACGCAGTGATGTTCGACTTATTATCTACGACGAACTGTTTGTTTTGTGCAAAGAGCACGAATAAAATGGACGCAGCATTATACAGGTGAGTAAATTTCAATACCAGTACGAAATAAAAAAAATGATATTTTTACTAACTTAAGAGAAAAAAGGAAATTATGAGGTGAAGTTAATGGTGCGGAAGGAGAGACTTGAACTCTCACGCGATTAAGCACTGGAACCTAA
>CAZXIN010000045.1:0-39955 GCA_964640795.1 uncultured Pseudoalteromonadaceae bacterium
ACCAAATGAGCGGCAACATTGCCCCAACAGCGACTACAGCCCCAGGTATGGCATACCCCATACTGGCAACCCTTGTTGCAATCTCAACATCTTTTTTAGCAACAAGCCGCTTTGAATAAGATAAGAACAGAGCAATCAAGGTAACGACTAGTGCAGCACTCGATGCAAGTAAAAAGCTATTGTATGCAAGCTCGATAAAAGCATCATCAAAATTCACTTGCCAATGGCTTATTGCCCAATAAAGCAACTGCAGCGACGGCACAACAAAGCCAAATAAAAATGGTGTCATACATAGCCCTAACACCCAATATTGATGTTTTTTTGATAACACTCTTCTTGTAATGGCTCGTTGTTGAACTCCACTACTAAAATAGCGCCGTTTGCGCCTAGAAAAACTCTCAAGCAATATCAAGACAAAAACAAAAGTACATAAAATAGAAGCCAGCTGTGCCGCAGCGTCTTGATTCCCCATGCCGAACCAAATTCGGAATATGCCCGTTGTAAAAGTATTAACACCAAAATATTGAACTGTTCCATAGTCTGCCAATGCTTCCATCATTGCCAAGGAGGCTCCTGTAACAATCGCAGGCCTCGCTAAAGGCAAAGCGACACGAAAGAAGTAGGCCCAACCAGATACTCCCATAGTTCTAGTACTTTCAAACAGGCTTTGCGATTGTTCCTTAAACGCATTTAAGGCCAACATATAGACATAGGGATATAGAACGAGCGTCATCATCGCTATTGCACCAATCAGCGATCTCACTTCGGGGAACCAATAGTCACTGTAACCTAAAGTAAAAGCCTCGCGAATGAATACTTGCAAGGGACCAGAAGAATCGAGCATCCCAGTATATGTATAAGCAATGATGTAGGCAGGGATCGCCATGGGAAGTATCAGCAACCACTGAAGCCTATTACGACCATAGAATTCGAATTGACTAATGAACCAAGCCGCACCTGTTCCTATCAAAGATACCCCAGCGCCAACCCCCATAGCTAACAATAACGAATTAACCACATAGTCAGACAGAACGGTATTAGCTAAGTGCACCCAAGTCTCAATTTGAGGCGCGAACCAGCTATTGAAGACGACGAGTAAAGGCAGCATCAACAATGCAGCTAACACCAATACACTAGCACGCCAACTCAACATTCCACTACTCAGAATAAACCCCTATTTGTTTATCACAGTTAACTTTAAAGACAGTTAGCATAAAAAAAGCTCCTAATTGGAGCTTTCTTCAGTTGTATTAATAACGGCTCTTAACGTTTAAAACTCAAGCTTCAGCCATTCGGAAACGGCTGTTTTAAAAAAGTTTAAATATAATAGCTGTACTATACCATTCGAAACTATCAAAAGACTATTTCCAACCCGCTTTATCCATCAATTTAACCGCTTCAGCATTCAACTCTCCCAATCGCTGAAGTTTCACATTTTCGGCTTTAAACTGACCAAAACCTTTTAGCTCGTCACTCCATGCAACACCATCAACCACTGGGTACTCGTTGTTATGTTTTGCATACCAATCCTGAGCTTGTTGAGTAACCATAAATTCCAGTAATTTCTTAGCTGCTTGTGTGTTAGGGGCATTTTTCGCTACACCAGCACCTGAAATATTCACGTGAGCACCTCGCCCTTGTTGGTTGGGCCAAAACACCTTAATTTGCTTAGCAATTTCTCTTTGGCTTTCATCGTTACCAGCAAGCATTCCAGCCAAGTAATAAGTATTCGCTATAGCAATATCACACTCACCTGCAACCGCTGCCTTTATTTGGTCACGATCTCCCCCTTTAGGTGCTCTGGCGAAGTTCTTCACAAAATCACTCAACCAAGCTTGCGCCTTTTGAGGCCCTTCTTGTTCAATTAGACTTGCTACCATTGATTGATTGTAGATGTTACTTGATGAACGAATGCATACACGCCCTTTCCACTTTTCATCAGCTAAACCTTCCAACGTAGAAAGCTCCGACGCATCAACTCTACCCGGTATATACATGATAGGCCTTGCTCTCTTAGTCAGAGCAAACCATTGGCCATCACCATCACGCAGATTACTTGGAATATGCTGCGATAGAGTATTCGAATTGACAGATTGTAATAGGCCTTGTTCCTTCGCTCTGTGTAATCGACCAACATCAGTGGTCACTAAAACATCCGCAGGACTAAATTTTCCTTCCGTTTTAATTCGACTAATTAATGCATCTGCACTACCCGTTATTAAGTTAACTTTAATACCGGATTGCTCTGTAAACTGATCAAGAATGGGCTTAATCAAAGCCTCTTTTCTCGCAGAGTAGACGTTGACTTCTTCAGCAAAGGCTTGAAGCGAAATAGAACTAGCAAGACAAGTGAGTGCAGCAATAAATCCGATGCGGCGCTTAAACATAGCGGCTCCTGTTAATAATGATACGAAACTAAAACAAGGCTACAATAATTGAGAATAATTCTCAATTGCATTTTAATGCTATCCCCTGTTTCGAGTAATAGATTTTATACACCAAAGTCCAACAAGCCCTAATACTTTAGTCATAAAATATATGAAGACCGTCGTTTTTTGACTACAATCCAATGTTACGAACGTAAATATAATGTAAGGTTATGCAGAATAATAATCTGGTCTATAGCACAGACAAAGGACGAATAACTGAACCCAAAATAAGCGCTGAGCATAAGAAGGGTGATGGGATTGTACGAATTAAACGCGAAACGAAAGGACGCAAAGGTAAAGGCGTAACGACAATTCATGGTTTAGATATATCGCAGGAAGAATTAAAAAAACTCTGTTCTAAACTGAAAAAAGAGTGTGGAACTGGTGGTGCAGTTAAGGATAATGTACTTGAAATCCAAGGCGATAATCGAGAAAAGATTAAAGCGTCGTTAGAAAAACTTAACTACACAGTTAAACTTGCAGGCGGTTGAGCGCCAATATTCATACGGAGCGCTAAGCTCGTATTAAGTCAGAATTTGAAACTAAAAGGACACATTGATGGACAATATTTCCATTGCAGATCTTAATATATTGCTGATTGAGCCTTCAGATACTCAACGTAAGATCATTACATCTCTTCTCATTAAAGAAAATGTGGGTGAGATAGATCCTGTTTCCTCATTGTCAGAAGCTAAAACAGCGCTAAGAACTCATGGTCCTGACCTTATTGTCAGCGCGATGTATTTTTCAGATGGCACAGCCATAGATTTACTAAAGGAAGTTAAAGATAATCCAGAGTTAGCTTCAACACCCTTTATGCTGGTTTCTAGTGAGAATCGCCTTTCTAAGCTTGAAGAATACAAACAGGCAGGTGTTGCAGCACTTCTGCCTAAGCCATTCGAGCCTGTACACCTTAGGCGTGCCTTAAGTGCCTCAGTGGATTTAATTAATTCAGATGAGTTAGATCTAGAGTTGTTCGACATTCATGAAGTTCGCGTATTATTGGTTGATGACAGCCGCCTTGCTAGAAATCATATACGACGCGTACTGGAAGGAATGGGCCTTAAGAAAATCCAAGAAGCTGAGAATGGTGCTGAAGCACTAACGCATCTAAAAGATCAAGCATTTGATTTAGTTGTTACTGATTACAATATGCCCGAAATGGATGGAAGAGAGCTCTCAGAGTATATTCGTTTTGGCCCAGAAACCGCGCATATTCCAATCATTATGGTAACGTCAGAAGATCAAGACAGTGCACATATGAGTAATATCCAACAAACGGGCGTCAATGCTCTTTGCGACAAACCTTTTGAGGCGAGCGAAGTGAGGAAAATGTTGGCGGCCTTGCTATCTGAATAGGCTTATTACCTAAAATGACTGTTCAATGAAAGCTCGGTTCTCCGAGCTTTTTCTTTTATAGACAGCAGGCTCTAGCTTTGTAACGCAAAGTTTTAATTACGTTCTGAAACAATTTATAGCAAATCATTTGCAAGCTTAGTCTGATATTCCCTTTCTTTTTATCCATAATAGAAAATCATCAATACATGGATACCAAGCTGTTGAGTCTGTTATTTTCATTTCCAAAACACTTCTTTCAATTAGCGACCCTGCTACTCTTTATTGGCTCAACTCATAGTGCTTATGCAATGCCTGAGTACGTTGTCCGTACGAATGAAGCCCTAGGCATTATAAAAGTTAACGCTTGTTTCGATAAAACGTTTGATGGCCGCTTAAGCACAGGACGTTCAAAATCTCATCGTTATATAGAAAGCTTCCGTCAAGGCTCAGATAACATCAAAACTAGTAGTCGATATGTTTATTTGCAGAAAAAAAATCAACCAACATGTGTCGATTATGTTGTGAACTTAGCAAAAGTTGAGCAAGACAGGCAAGCATGGCATATCAAGGATAGCTGGCTTGTGGATAATAGAACTTGGCTTTGGCGCCCTACTGATCAACAAGGTATATCACTTAAGTTTATCAACGACAACACAAATACCCCGGCCAAAGTATCTGCTCCATGGCCTAAAGCTGCAAATGGAAACAGTTATGATGCAGCAAAAACCCCTTTGGGCTGGTCAAGTAAAATGGCCTTCGGTGAATTTGACTATACCGACCTTGATGTGAACGAACAGAATTTAAGAGTCGCCATATTAGGTGTCGAAGACAAAGCAAAAATGCTGGAGCTAAAACAATGGATTCAACATGGTGCGCAAGCCATAGCGAGTGTCAGTGGCTCATTTCCAGTCAACAATGCACAAATACTGGTGCTACCTTTAGGCAAACGTTCTGAACCAGTACCATGGGCTGAAGTCCAACGTGCAGGGTTACCTGCTGTTCACTTATACATTGACCAAGATCGCCCTATTGATGAATTTTATTCAGACTGGACATTAACCCATGAACTCAGTCATTTACTACTTCCTAAAATAAGCGGCTCTGCGAGATGGGTTTATGAAGGGCTAGCGAGCTATTATCAAAATGTACTGATGGCAAGAGCACAGCTTCAATCGCCTGATAAATCCTGGAAAAAGCTCAGATCTGGTTTTGCTAAAGGCAGAAAAGCAGCTAAGAGCACGAGTTTGGTAGACTCCAGAAGAACGAAGCATGTTTATTGGGGAGGTGCTGCACTCATGTACATGGCAGACGTCGAACTGAGGCTTCAACAAAAAGGTAACTCATTAGATGAAGTACTTGTAAAATTACAGAATTGTTGTATTTCAGGTACCAAAGACTGGAAAGCAGACGACTTTATGCAAAAATTGGATGAATTGAGCCAGACAACTGTCTTTACAGAGCTCTATAAGGATGAAGCAAGGCAGTCTCAATTTCCTATCGATAGAAACTTTGAAAAAGTCTATAACCCAATACGAAACAAAGAACTTAAAGGCCTTTTAACGCCGGTTGATGGCCTTCAAAGTGATTATTAAGAGTTCATGTTAGAAAGAAAGACACACTAAAGTCATACGATATCTATTGACTCAGTGTATCATGCCAATATAGTATTCACTCGATACTATATAACATCAAAAGTAGCTCTAATGCCTTAAAGAGCTATATAAAGCTTTTGATTCGATTGATTAAAGAGCCATTATGAAGACAACATTAATGTTGATTTTACTATTAGTGACGCTAATGCTAACGGCAAGAGCCGATGCATCAGAAGAACTAAGAACATTGGCAAATACGCTATTTGGTCAATTACCTGACACCATGCCAGAGAGTGAGAACGACACACCAGAGATTATTGCTTTAGGGAAAGCCCTTTATTTTGAAACAGCGTTATCAATTAACGATACACAGTCTTGCAATAGTTGCCATAATATCCTGAATAACGATGGCGGGGTCGACCACCTTAAAACGTCGCCAGGTGCATTAGGAGAATTAGGGAGGCGCAATAGTCCTAGCACTTGGAATGCAGGCTTCCAGTTTGTGCAGTTTTGGGATGGCAGAGCACAAAATTTAACTGAGCAAGCCAAAAGCCCTCTACTTAACCCTATTGAAATGGCGCTCCCATCAGAAGAGTTTGCCGTCAATAAATTAATCCAAGCTGGGTACTTAGAACAGTTTGCCAGCGCCTTCCCTAAAGGGGACACACCTCTACAGTTCAATAATATACTCAAAGCTCTCGCTGCTTTTCAACGTACTTTGGTCACTCACGATAGGTTTGATGATTTTTTGGCTGGTGATGACAACGCATTGACACCAAAAGAAAAAAATGGGTTTCGTACCTTTGTTAATACAGGTTGCAACGCCTGCCATAATGGCCCTCTCATGGGTGGCGAATTGATGATGAAAATGGGATTAGTCAACGCCTATCCAAATAAAGAGGATAAAGGTAGAGCAGAAGTGACAGGAAATTCAGCGGACAATTACCTCTTTAAAGTTCCTCCCTTGAGAAACGTTGCTAAAACCGCGCCTTACTTTCATGATGGTGAAGGAGCAACGTTAGAGCAAGCAGTTTTAGATACGGGTTGGCACCAATTAGGTATTAAGTTCTCAGATAAACAAGTTGATGACATTAGTGCTTTCCTACGAGCGTTAAACAACAAACCTGAAAACCAAATAGAACAACAAAATAGATAAAGATTCGTATTCATTTTATGGTTTTATGCATAAATAAAGCGTGTCAGGAGAGTTTCTTCTCCATAAAACAAGTTTCTCATTCAGTACCTGTTAAGCCTGGTTAATTTGCATACCTTTCATGTGTTCTAAAATAAGCAATTAAGTTAATCTAATTTTCCAATCTATTTTGGCTGGTTTAATTGATATATCTCACCTATATTTATCGCCAAGCAAAATGTCATTGAACAGAGGAAGAACCAAATGCTTAAGAAAACAATCCCATTAGCCGCTGCAGTTGCACTGGCATTATCAACGGCAATCGCTCCGGTAAATGCAGCAAGCCAAGGTGAACCAAAGGCTAATAGTTTTTGGTGGCCAAACCAATTGAACCTCGGTCCATTGCGTGATCACGATCAAACTTCAAGCCCTTTAAACGAAGATTTCGATTACGTTGAAGCTTTCAATAAATTGGACTTTGATGCATTAAAAGCAGATATAAAAACAACGTTGACTGACTCTCAGGATTGGTGGCCAGCGGACTACGGTACTTATGCCCCTTTCTTTATCCGTATGGCTTGGCACGCAGCAGGTACTTATAGAGTACATGATGGTCGCGGTGGTGCTGGTGGTGGACAACAACGTTTTGCTCCTCTTAATAGCTGGCCTGACAATGTTAACTTAGACAAAGCTCGTCGTTTAATGTGGCCTGTTAAGCAAAAATATGGCCGTAACATATCTTGGGGAGACTTAATTGCTCTGACAGGTAATGTTGCTCTTGAATCTATGGGCTTCAAAACCTTTGGTTTCGCTGGCGGTCGTGAAGATGACTGGGAGCCAGATGTTATTTATTGGGGTCCTGAGACAGAATTCCTTACTGACAAGCGCCGTTCTGATGGCACCATCAAAGGACCTCTCGCCGCCGTTGAAATGGGTTTGATTTATGTTAACCCTGAAGGCCCTCATGGCAACCCAGATCCACTTGCTTCGGCAGAACAAATCCGCTTATCGTTTGGTCGCATGGCGATGGACGACGAAGAAATCGTTGCGCTTATTGCTGGTGGACATACTTTTGGTAAAGCACACGGAGCGAAAAGCCCTAAAGGTTGTGTCGGTGGAGCGCCAGAAGCAGCAGCACTTGAAGAACAAGGTTTAGGTTGGAAAAACAAATGTGGTAGTGGCAAAGGTGCAGACACTATATCAAGTGGCTTAGAAGGTGCTTGGACAGTGACACCGACTCAGTGGACAACTAACTACCTTGATAACCTATTCAGCTTTAACTGGGTAACAACAAAGAGCCCAGCTGGTGCAACCCAGTGGATACCTGATACTAAAGCAGCCTCTCAATTGGTACCTGATGCACATGATCCAACAAAGCGTCATGCGCCTATCATGTTTACAACGGATATCGCTTTAAAAGAAGATCCTAAGTTCCGTAAAATCGCAGAAAGCTTCCGTAAAGACCCTTCATTATATGAAAGAGCTTTTGGTAAAGCATGGTTCAAACTAAATCATCGTGATTTAGGGCCTCGTGCACGTTACTTAGGTAAAGAGATACCTCAAGAAGAGCTCATTTGGCAAGACCCTGTCCCTGCACCAGAAGGTGATCTGATCAATGCTCGTGATATAAGCAAACTCAAGTCTTCTATCTTAGGTACAGGGTTAAGTGTCTCTGAGTTAGTCAGAACGGCATGGGCTTCTGCAGCGAGCTTCCGAGGCACGGACATGCGAGGCGGAGCTAATGGCGCACGCGTTAATTTAGCACCTCAAAATACTTGGGCTGTTAACAATCCAGCAGAATTAAATAAAGTCCTATCTAAACTTGAAAAAGTACAAAGTGACTTTAATTCTAAATCACGCAAGAGAAAAGTTTCCCTTGCTGACGTTATCGTCCTAGGTGGTGCAGCTGCGATAGAAAAAGCAGCAAAAGATGCAGGTCAAACTGTGAGTGTACCTTTCACGCCGGGACGAGGTGATACAACACAAGCCTTAACTGATGTTGAATCATTTGCAGTGCTTGAGCCAACGGCTGATGCGTTCCGTAATTACTATAGTGACAGCAGCTTCCGTTCTCCGGCAGAAATGCTTGTTGATAAAGCAGACATGCTAACGTTGACCGTTCCAGAGATGACAGTCCTTATGGGTGGAATGCGTGCACTTAATACCAATACAGATGGTTCTAAGCACGGCATCTTTACAGATAAGCCTGGTACGTTAAGTAATGATTTCTTTGTTAACTTACTTGATATGTCCACTAAATGGTCTAAATCATCTAAAGATGGTGTTTACGAAGGGCATGACAGGAAAACAGGTCAGCTCAGATGGACAGCTACACCAGTCGATCTGATCTTCGGCTCAAACTCTGAATTGCGTGTTGTTGCTGAATTTTATGCTTCAAATGACGCTAAAGAGAAGTTTGTTGCAGACTTTGTTGATGCTTGGTCTAAAGTCATGAAACTAGACAGATTTGATTTACGCTAGTCGTTAATTTCAATCTGTATCAAAGAGTGGCGCATTGTGCGCCACTTTTTTTATCTATAGCTAAAATAAGTATAAATTAGGGACATATTCATTCGGAGTAAAGGGACGCAATCATGTTTGTATGCCGTCATCTATCTTTAACATCTTAATGTAACGGACCTTTTGCCAACACACCTAAAGCCATAACTCTATCCTGCACAGTCATTTTCATTCTCTCATTCATGTGATGAAATCGTGATGAAATATTTGGGCTAGTTGAACGGTTTTATTCATTAACTTATTTAATTCACTCATTACTCTTGGGACTAAAAATGAAAAAGATCCAATTAATTGCAGCCCTGCTATTAAGCATATTCCTTGCTTCTCCAGCTTTTGCAGCTAAAGAAGCCGTTAATACCAAAGGTCGTGCAGATGTTGCGATCAAAGGCTATGACCCTGTATCGTATTGGACAGATGGCAAGCCAGCTGAAGGTAGCAAAGAGTTCACAACTGAATGGCATGGTGCGACATGGCGCTTTGCAAGTCAGGAACATTTAGATCTGTTTAAAGGTGACCCAGACAAGTATGCACCTCAATACGGTGGTTACTGTGCATGGGCTATGGCAGACGGTAAAGGAAGAACAGTTGGTATTAGTCCAGAAGCTTGGAATATCTACAACGGTAAACTTTACCTAAACTATAACCAAAGAGTGCTGGAAGAGTGGTTAACCACAAAAGATGCTGATATTGAAGTTGCTGACAGAAACTACCCTAGCATAACGGATGTTACTTCTTTCTAATAAAATCGTTTTACCTAGCCAGTTAAGAGCCTGCTTCATGCAGGCTTTTTTATATGTCAGGTTTACAACATTTTCATATCATTAAGGCTCTTCCATTCGGAGGGAACTATATAACCTCAGATTTGTATAAGCGTTAGGAACCTGAAGAATAACGAGAGTTTAATACAACTAAATACAGCTAAAACACTCCCCTTTTCACACCTGCATAAATAATTCTTATACCCACCTACCTAATAAAGTGTTCACTCAGGAGTTCTGATAAGCAATATACCTTTACCATGGCATTTCACAGCACTCTTTCAATACCTCGCTTGCTCTAAAGCCCCTTAGTGCACTCTGAGATGAGCAATCACCTCTGCGGATTAACATGATATGTATGACGCTTTAATGATATTGAAAACAGAACGCCATACAGCAAAAAGCCCGCTTAAGCGGGCTTTTTAAATAAGTTAACGTTAACGCAGAATTAATATTAATTAAGCTTTTCTTTGATACGTGCAGAACGACCTGAACGCTCACGCAAGTAGTAAAGTTTAGCGCGACGAACAGCACCACGACGTTTTACTTCAATGCTTGATACAGCAGGGCTGTGTGTTTGGAAAACACGTTCAACACCTTCACCGTTTGAAATCTTACGTACTGTGAAAGCAGAGTGCAGACCACGATTACGTTTTGCGATAACAACACCTTCATATGCTTGAAGACGTTCTTTTTCACCTTCTTTAACACGTACTTGAACAACTACAGTATCACCAGGTCCAAATTCTGGAACATCTTGCTTTAACTGAGCTTCTTCAATACGCTTGATGATATCTTGACTAACTTTACTCATCATAACCTCTTGTCCTAGATTAACTGTCTTCTTGCTGCAGGTGTTCTTGTTTAAATTCATTTAACAGAACATCCTGCTCCTCAGTCAGAGCTAGGTTAATTAATAATTCAGGACGTAGTAGCCAGGTTTTACCCAAAGACTGCTTTAAACGCCACTGCCTAATTTTTTCGTGATTACCACTTAATAAAACCTCAGGAACCGGTTTACCATCCAGAACTTCAGGACGTGTATAGTGTGGGCAATCTAGTACGCCTTGGGTAAATGAATCTTGCTCCGCAGACAATACATGGCCTAAAACACCAGGAACATTGCGCGATATTGCATCCATTAACACCATAGCCGGAAGCTCACCACCACTGATGACATAATCACCAATAGATATTTCTTCATCTACTTGTGACTCAATCACTCGCTCATCGATTCCTTCATAGCGACCAGCTACCAAAATTAAGTTCTCTATTTCTGAGAGCCTCAACACAGTTTGCTGATCCAACCTTTTCCCCTGAGGTGAAAGGTAAATCACTTTACTTTGACCGCCAGCTTTTTGCTTAGCGTCATTAATTGCGTCGGTTAGCGGTTGCACCATCATCAACATGCCTGGACCACCACCATAAGGGCGATCATCCACAGTTCGGTGCTTATCATGTGTATAATCTCTAGGATTAAAACATTCAAGTTCGAGCAAATTACTCTTAATCGCTCGTCCTATCACACCCTGTTTGGTGAATGCCTGAAACATATCAGGAAACAAACTAACAACACCAAACCACTTCTTGGGGGGCATTTAAAAGCCAGGTTCCCAATCGACAGTGACAACTCGTTCCGTTTTATTCACTTGCTTAACCACTTGTTCAACAAGATACGGAACCATCCTTTGCTTTTGACCAAATGCATCATTGATGTTGGCTTTAATCAGCATGACATCATTAGCACCTGTTTCGAACATTTCCTCAATTTTACCAAGGTCATAACCCGATTCAGTCACTACTTTCATACCAACCAATTCTCGCCAATAAAATTCATCCTCTGCTAGCTCTGGGAGCTGACTCGAAGCAATGGATATCTCAATATTCTTCAACAAGTCTGCTGAATCTCTATCATCGATACCGACGAATTTTGCAACCAATCCTTTGTTATGCGTTTTCCATTGATCAATTTTAACTTCTTTACTACCAGCTTTTTGTTCTAACAACCAAGGTCGATAGTCAAAAATATTTGCTGGCTCTTCGGTGTAAGATGTGATTTTAACCCAGCCTTTAACGCCATAAGGCGCACCAACTTTGCCAACAATCAATGTATCAGACGCATTACTCATCTCACCACCTTCCACTTAATATACGAGCTATTAAGCAGCTGCTTTCTTTGCATCTTTAACCAAGCGAGAAACTCGGTCAGAAAGGCCTGCGCCTACTCCTACCCAGTGCTCAACTCGACCCAAATCCAAGCGTAAACGCTCTTCTTGGCCAGATGCTGTAGGATTAAAGAAGCCGATGTTTTCAATGAATCGACCGTCGCGTGCATTGCGACTATCAGTAACCACTACTTGATAAAATGGACGCTTTTTAGCGCCACCACGCTGTAAACGAATAGTAACCATGTGTATGCCTCAAACTCGTGAAAGCGTTATCGTTAACTTAATACCTTCAAATCATGAGCTAATAGGCTCAGTTTTGAAGGCCGCAAAATTATACGGATTCCGTGTAAAAAAGCAATGAATAAACCATATATTAAAATATAGACACTAGAGCGTGTTTATATTTGCTGTGTGGATGAACCTGAAGGCCTATTAATATAGGCCATAACGCACAACAAAAAACGAGAAGTGCTTATGCTGAATCCTTTAAATAGCATAGATAAATATGCCCAGTTTATAGCAAAAGCCAATACCAATTTGACATTCAAAGCGTTAAACCATAATGTATCAAAACAAACTACGAAGAATGTCGTAGATTATTTAACTTTTACGTGAGAATACCAAAGAGAATACAAAGTAAATTTGAAAGGAATAAAATATGTATTTTAAAACTTTATTGCAAAACTTAAGTATCGCAGTGTTCACAACCTTACTCGCCTTTTCAATTTCTTTTCCTGCTGCCTCATCACTGCGTCAAGACAGCAGTGACAATATTGAAAAGCTCAATGAAGAGAATAGAGACGATGTTGAGAGAATTACTGTCTATGGACAACGCAATATCTTCCAGCTGAAAAAGGACATCAGGAATAAGCGCAAAGTCTTCTATAAGTTATTTAACGAAGCAAATAATATTAAGAAATACCATGTCTCTTGCAGGGTTGAAAGACGTAAGAGTAGTAGTTTTGTTGACCATATTTGTGAACCTCGATTTGTAAGGACGAATCGTTCTCGACTAACTACGGCACGAGGCACTGGCGGTGATGCTTCATTTGATGTCGCTGATGTCAGCAGATTCAACATGTTAGTCGAGCTCAGAGACTTTTCATATTACAATTCAGAAGACTTCTTCAGCCATATGCAAAAAGTACTTTTGGAGACTCCCGAGCTACAAGAGACATATTTCGAAATTTTGGATCTAACAGAAGCGTATGAACAGAAAAAGGAAGATAGAGATTGGTGATTCTGCACCGCAGAATCAGAAAGTAGGCTCACTAATAAAGAGCACCATTCTATCTATGACTTTCCACCCTGAAATAATATGATGTTTTTAAGGCCGCCTGTTTCGTAACAGTCGGCCTTTTTCATATGATGCTTAGTGAAAAGAAAGTCACTGTATATGCGGCTGAAAGAACAGCATTTTTTTGAGTATAAGCTCCAGCCATGACAAAGCTCATCTCATATTGACATTCAAAACGTTAAGCCATAATGTATAAATTACATACAACTAAAAGTATCGTAGAGCGCTTCAATATTCATATAAAAAAGATTACAGAACGAATTTGAAAGGAATAAAAATATGTATTTTAAAAATCTATTGCAAAGCTTAAACATAGTTGCATTCGTTGTCTTATTAGCTTTTTCATTTCCTTCCCCTGCCCTATCTTCACAAACGGATGAGAGTCCAGCCAGTTACAAACCAGGCATTGAGAGGATCGAGGTTTATGGTCAAAGAAGCCTCCGCCTCTTAAGGAAAGAAATAAAGTCAAAAAGTCATGAGTTTTTTAAAGCGTTCAATAACCTCAATGACGTCAATCAGTTTGGGATTGTCTGCATAAGAGAGCAAGTAGCTGGCAGTAATTTCAAAGAGAGAGTTTGCGAACCTCGTTTTGTCAGGACAAATCGTTCTCAAATCACCGCCACTCGTTATTTTAACAACGATCCTAGTTCAGTGTCGGGTACATCACTGAGTCCTGAATCAGGGGGAGGCAATTTACCTCCAGCGATCTTGTCGAGAATTGTCTCATTGAGTGATGTAGCGAGAATTGCGGCGTCTCAAAACAAAAAATTCTATGACCATGTAGAAAAGTTGATGAAAGACAACCCTGAGCTTATAGAGAAGTATCAAGAAATCCTTGACCTACAAGCTGCATATGCATACAAAAAAGCCAACAAATAAGCGATTAAATTTGCTAGCGAGGCAATAGAGCGCGTTACTCTCTATGGTTTTATGAAAGGTCAAAGCCGAACTTGTCATAATATTCGGCTTTGATTAAAAATTAACGCCCTGGAAACATGCCGCCAGGACCACCAGGTGGCATCATTCCTTGCATATTACGCATCATTTTCTTCATGCCTCCGCCTGACATTTTCTTCATCATTTTTTGCATCTGCGTAAACTGCTTCAATAGGCGATTTACATCTTGAATTTGTGTACCAGAGCCTGCTGCGATCCGGCGTTTTCGAGAACCTTTAATCACGTCAGGCTTTTGACGTTCGAGCGGAGTCATCGAATTAATAATGGCTTCCATTTGATTGAACTGCTTGTCATTAGCTTGATCTTTGACTTTAGCTGTCATATTGCCCATACCAGGTAGCTTATCCATCATAGACATCATGCCCCCCATATTGCGCATTTGCTCAAGCTGCTCTTTAAAGTCTTGCAGATCAAAGCCCTTCCCTTTCTTTACTTTACTCGCTAGCTTTGCTGCTTTTTGCTTATCTACCTTGCGTTCAACTTCTTCAATCAAACTCAAGACATCGCCCATACCAAGTATACGAGATGCCACACGCTCAGGATGGAAAGGTTCTAGTGCATCGACTTTTTCACCAATACCCAAGAACTTGATAGGTTTACCAGTAATTTGACGAACAGATAAAGCTGCACCGCCTCGTGCATCACCGTCTGTTTTAGTTAAGACGACACCCGTTAGCGGCAATGCCTGATTAAACGCTTTTGCTGTATTAGCGGCGTCTTGACCTGTCATGGCATCCACCACAAACAAGGTTTCGACTGGATTAACAGCCTTATGTAACTGTTGAATTTCTGCCATCATGGCTTCATCTACAGCTAGACGACCAGCTGTATCAACAATTAATACATCAAAGAACTGTTTGCGAGCATGCTCAATCGCCGCTTCAGCGATAGCAATAGGTTGCTGTAGAGCACTTGATGGGAAGAACTCGACATCAATTTCTTCTGCCAGCGTCTGTAATTGTTTAATAGCAGCCGGTCGGTATACGTCAGCACTCACAACGAGTACTTTTTTCTTTTCACGCTCTTTCAGGTAACGACCAAGTTTTGCAACACTGGTTGTTTTACCTGCACCTTGCAGGCCTGCCATAAGGACAACCGCAGGAGGTTGAGCAGATAAATCAAGGCGTTCATTCGCCTCTCCCATTACCGCAACTAACTCAGCCTGTACTATCTTTATAAAAACCTGACCAGGATTTAAGCTTTTAGTAACCTCTGTACCAATAGCACGCTCTTTAACTTTACCGATAAACTCTCGTACAACAGGCAATGCAACATCGGCTTCGAGCAGCGCCATACGTACTTCGCGTAGCGTTTCTTGAATATTGTCTTCGGTTAATCGGCCTTTGCCACTGATATTTTTGAGCGTTTTACCAAGGCGCTCCGTCAAGTTTTCAAACATATTAACTGCGAAATAAAGGAATGATGTTCAAATTATATCGTAATAATCTCGACATTAATAACAGCATTTTACTGGACGACCTTTGGAATTCATTTCGATACGCGCTAACATCCCTCATTAACTCGTGTTTAAACATTGCCGACCATGTTATCGACTTCTATTTCAATTGTTAGCTTAATCAGTTTGAGTGTGTACTTAGTCACAGCAACGCTGCTCCTCAAACGCTTTTCCAAGCACCTGTCTGGCAGGCATCCTATGTTCTTGCCTCTTGCAGGAATAGCCTTAAGCACACATCTATTTGTTCTTGTCACCTCTATTTTCCTAGAACCCGGACAGAATATGAGCATTGTCAACGTCGCATCGCTCATCGCCTGGCTCATCAGCGTCAGTATGACTGCTGCATCACTTTATATGGCAACGGCTCTATTATTACCTGTTGTATACGGCTTTTCCGGCCTTGTTATTTTACTAAAACTGTTCATCCCTGATATTTACATGATGCAGATATCTATGAATCCATCACTTGTACTGCATATATCACTTGGGCTCTTAGCTTATGGCTGTTTGATGATTGCCCTACTTTATGCTTTGCAATTCGGCTATATCAATGCTCGTTTGAAGCAAAAACAAACATCACTTGTTGCGTCACCTTTGCCTCCATTAATGGTTGTAGAAACCATCTTATTTAAACTCTTAGCCGTAGGGACAATTATTCTAACTTTGTCACTCATCACAGGATTTGGTTTCTTAGAGAATATGTTCGCTCAGCAACAAGTCCATAAAACGGTATTGTCTGTTTTAGCTTGGTTTATCTTTGCCACTATTTGTGTTGGACATTATCGATTGGGATGGCGTGGCAAGCCTATCATCGCCGCCACTATTGTGGCCTCAAGCATACTGACACTGGCTTATTTTGGCAGCCGATTTGTCAAAGAAGTTTTATTAAGCTGATGTTCATTGGTATTGAGCATGAACTCAGTTAATATGTTGGTTGAAACTTTACACACAATAATCCACAAGGGAACCACTTAGTTGGACGACATTTCTTTAAGTGCACTGCTGATTGCACTCGGTATACTTATTCTTCTCTCAGCTTATTTTTCAAGTTCCGAAACAGGGCTAATGTCTATCAATCGATATAGACTTAAGCATCTTGAGTTAGAAGGTCATAAAGGTGCCAAAAGAGTTCAAAAGCTGTTAGATAAGCCAGACAGATTAATAGGGCTTATTTTATTTGGTAACAACTTGGTTAATGTAGCCTCATCTGCATTGGCTACTGTGATTTGTGTGCGCCTATTTGGCGATCTTGGTTTAGTCGTAGCAACTTTTGGGCTAACAGTCATCTTACTTATCTTCGCCGAAGTGACCCCTAAGACCTTAGCTGCGTTGTATCCTGAGAAGATCTCTTTTCCTAGTTCATTCGTTCTCGCCATTTTACTTAAAGTACTCTACCCCTTCGTATACACATTAAATTTAATCACTAATGGCGTTCTGGCACTTTTTGGTATTCGACCAGACGAAGGGAACACACAAAACTTAAGTAAAGAAGAGTTAAGAACCGTTGTTTATGAAGCGGGTGCCATGATCCCAAAGCAGTATCAAGACATGTTAGTCGGTATCTTGGACTTAGAGAAAGTTACTGCCGAAGATATCATGATCCCTCGAAGCGAGATTATCGGCCTTGATATTAATGATGACTGGAAAGATATCCAAAAGCAGCTAACCCACTCTCAACACACACGCTTGTTATTGTACCGCGACAACATTGATGACGCTGTTGGCTTCATCCATGTTCGTGATGCATTGAGATTGCTCTCCAAAGATGAATTCACCAAAGCAACGCTATTGAGAGCTGTTAAGGAAATCTACTTTACGCCAGAGTCTACTCCTTTACATACATTAATGTACAAGTTCCAAGCAGCGAAAGAGCGCATAGGTTTAGTCGTAGATGAGTATGGTGATATTCAAGGCCTGGTGACTCTGGAAGATATTCTAGAAGAGATTGTTGGTGAATTTACAACCTCCATTATCCAAGGCGGAAATAAAGAGGCGCATGTTCAACAAGACGGCAGCGTATTGGTCGATGGTAGTGCTAATATCCGTGAATTAAACAAAGACTTTCAATGGTCGTTTCCTACTGAAGGACCTAAAACCATTAATGGTTTGATTGTTGAGTATTATGAAGATATTCCGCAGGCTAGCCTAAGTTTTAGATTAGCAGGCTATCCAATCGAGATTATTGAAATGAACGGTAATATGGTTAAAACCGTTAGAGTACAACCACAATATTATATCGACCCATCAGAGCCTACAGATGATTGATATCCCAATCCAAGGTTATTAATACTCTCAGGCAGTTTAGGTATTCTGACGACGATTTTCTAGAATTTTACGCTTTGCTTTCTCAACGTTTTCATTTAATTCAGACAAGCGATGAAAAATACCACTCAACTCTTCATCCATAACAAGATCAGACTGTTGAACGTGATTTTCTAAAATTTGCTGTAGGTACGCAGGCAAATTTATGCTCGACATGCTCTATATTCCATTAATTAGTTAACCTCTCTTTGATGATTTTTTATCGGTCGAAGAGACAAATAACATTAATGAAAATTCAAATTATTATTTATATACGCACTTTACCCTGCGTTACAAAGGAAGCTTAATCGGGCGTTAAAAACCTAACTAGCCTACCTAAGCTGAGCGTAGGATCATAATCAATTTCGGCTATCGCCGCAGTAGGAAACAAAAGAGCACCTGCATTATCACAAAGCTGGTCAACCAAATAACTCACCAGTGGCATGTGACTCACAATTAACATCGAATGCATACCATCATTTAACAACCAACTATCAAGGGCTCTCTGCACATCATGAGGTCGACTACTAGGAATAATTTTATTTGAATATTGTGTCTTAAGGCATTGCAATGACTTAGCAACTTCATCGTATGTTTGTTGCGCTCGATTAAACTCGCTGACCCAAGCAGCATCTAACTGGTCAAATTTATGGCTTAGCCGTTTCCCGGCATTAAATGCCTCGGTTTTCCCTCTCTCGTTTAGATTTCGTTGTGAGTCAACTTGAGTATTTTGCTCAGCTTCGCCATGTCGCATTATGTAAAGGTGCATCAGTTTACTTCTGCTTACTGTTATTAGATGGGGTTATCTTTCCATTCATGATAGAAGAATTTTCACAGGATTCCATATAAAAATCCGATACTTGGACAAATATGCGTTATGCTGAACATTAACTTAATCCGATGCTCAAAAAACACATGACAGTAATCGTCAGTTCATACGACAAAAAGCGTTATTTCCCAACGACGTTAGACAATGGACTAACCGCTTTGGTTATTGAAGACGATACGACCAAAAAGAGTGCCGTGTCGATGACAATAGCTGCTGGTCACTTCAACGATCCACCAGATTGTCCAGGGTTAGCGCACTTGCTTGAGCATATGATATTTATGGGTTCGGAAGCCTTCCCTCTACCTAATCACCTCAATAATTTTCTTAGTCACAATAATGGCCAAATAAATGCCTGGACAGGCACTGAGCACACTAATTACTACTTTGATTGCGCTACCGAAGCGCTACCAGAGGCTATTAGCATTTTTGCTAATATGCTGTTAAAGCCAGCACTGAAACTAGATGCGATAACTAAAGAAAGCCAATCAATACATGCGGAGTTTGAACTTAAACTAAAAGATGATTTAAGGCGGCTATATCAAGTTCATAAACAGACATGTAACCCAGAACACCCGTTCAGTAAGTTTTCTGTCGGCAATCGCGATGTATTTGAACGATTCACGGTCGAAGAACTGTCTGTCAAGCTAAGATTGTTCCATCACCAATGGTATAATGCCAATCATTGCAAACTTTGTGTCATTAGTTGCTTACCTAAAAAAGCGATAAATGAAATGCTGACAACTGACTTCGAAAAGTTGCTTGTAGGCCCTACAGATATTAACGACTCCCTACCACCTCTTTATTTACCAGAGCAAATCGGTATCCAAATCGATATAAAACCTATAAAGGAAGCGAAACGACTTATCATAACGTTCGTCTTTCCAGGCATACAAACTTACTATCGAAGTAAACCACTCGATATTATCAGTGCCATACTCGGTGATGAGGGGTCTGGTAGCTTACTGTTTTATTTTAAATCTAAGGGATGGGCCACAAACCTTTCTGCTGGTGGTGGGATAGATGGTATTAACTTCAAAGATTTTAATATCAACTTACAGCTCACATCAAAAGGGCTCGAACATAAAAACGATATACTAAACGCGCTTTTCTACTACATTGACCTTATCAAGACTAATGGCATTGAAAGCTGGCGCGTAAAGGAAAAAGCTGATCTCAATCGACTAGCTTTCGACTTCCGAGACAAAGAAAAGCCATTGGATTACGCTATGCATCTGTCGACAGCTATGCACCACTACCCAATGGAACACACCGTAATAGGTGATTACCTGTTGGACAAACCAGACATTGCTCTAACACAATCAATGCTCGATCTGATGACACCCAGTAATATGCGCCTAAAACTCATCCATGATGAGCTAAGCACAGATAAGGTCGCTGACTGGTACGGAACAAGATTTCGGGTTACTTCAATTGATAAAGACACCTTGCATGCTTTATCAAACCCAATACCAGTAACAACACTTCATCTGCCCCAAAAAAATCCGTTTGTAGTCACCCGAACCCTCCCTAATAACCTAGAAAATGCTAAAAGTAAGCCAGAAACTATCGGGCAATCCGATGGCTTTCGTTTCTGGTTTGGCCAAGATAATGACTTCAGGCTCCCTAAAGGCGACTTATATATAAGCTTCGAATCTCCCATACAGTCATTCGAGCCCGAAACCGTTGTTCTCCGTTCACTCTGGGTCGCTATATGTCAGGAGCAATTTCACCAAAAGTACTATCAGTCAACAACAGCTGGGCTGAATGGCTATCTATACTCACATCAGGGTGGGTTCTCTATTCATACGAATGGGTTCTCTGACAAACAAATACCCTTAGCAAAACTGCTCATTGAACATATTCATGAGAGCACAATAGATCCGATACTCTTTGAACAAGTCAAAGCAAAACAAGTTCAAGCATTAAAAAACAGCCTGTTAAACAAACCGCTTAACTTGTTGTTTAGCCACTTATCCGTTTTACTTCAACGCAATACTTTCCTGTCTGATGATAAATTACCGATTCTCGATCGGTTGACTCCAAAAGATATCCAGAACTTTAAGACGACAGCTATCAGTGAATATCAATTGGAAGGTCTATTGTTTGGTGACTGGCAGTGCAAAGAAGCCATTGAATTAAGTGATTGGATACAGGATAAATCTCAAAAAAGCCTAATCGGCGGCGAACGTATCAGTAGAGATGTCACAGACTTACGCCAAGAATCAGGCTACATCATCGATGTCCCTAGCCCAATGGACGACTCAGCTATCGTTGTTTACTTCCAAGCACCATCAGAAAAACCTGCAGATACAGCGCTATTTATTTTGGCAGAACAGATACTATCCGCACCTTTTTTCAATCATATTAGAACAACTAAGCAGCTCGGATATATGGTTGGCAGTGGTTACTTTCCTTTCAATCAACATCCAGGGATTGCCTTTTATGTACAATCCCCCAATGCTGATGTTGATACGCTTTATACAGAAATAATAAATTGCTTAAATCAACTCACTCAAGAACTACTTCAGTACCCCGAGGAACAATGGCTATCGATGAAGCGTTCGGTTATCAGTCAGCTCTCAGATAAAGATAGTAACCTTTCCATCCGCTCACAGCGTTTATGGGTAGCAATTAACAATGGTGACGTGAATGGCTACCACCCCAAAGCGCTAGTTGAATCGATTGAAGATCTCAAACTAGAAGGCCTTGCAAAATATTGTTATGCGTTAATGGAAGGGACCGGGATAGGTAAAATAACCTTATACTGTCGTGGGAAGGGCAAAAAAGAACCCGCCCTTTCAGGTGTCAAAATCAATGACATCCGAACATTTAAGTCTATTGCCAACTATATTCAGTAAAGACAGCCTTAAGTCCGTTATTCTTTTGACATACCTACCTAAATGCTTTAGGTTTTAGGCTCTGTGGGACTATGTGTATAAATTTAAACCTCTGGTTATTTTTTGCACTAAAAATAATAAAATAAAAAATTTCCACACATTGAAGGTATTATAAGCGGTGTATTTTGATTCTCAGGTTAGTTGTGCGTTCAACTGACTTAGTTGTAAGAACAATGTTCGGTTTATTTTTGTTTGTTGTTTCACTGCTTGCGCCAGTAGACAGCTATGCAAACATTGCCGACATTCAATTCAAAAACTTGACCACAGCAGATGGTCTCTCAAGCGACTCTATTACAGATATTGCTGAAGACGGCGACGGCTACATTTGGATAGCCACTTTCGATGGTCTAAACCGATACGATGGTTACACCTTTAAGCAGTATAAGCACGAATCCAATAAACCTAACTCATTACCAGAACAGTTGATACGTCAGCTTCTCGTCGATAATACTGGCACTTTATGGGTTGTAACTCATAACGGTATAGGACGTTACAACCCAAATAAAGACAACTTCGATATTTATAATACTAATAATAGTGGTTTTAACTCAAATAAAATTGATGCTTTGACACAAATGTCTGATGGCAGTTTATTAGCTGCGGGAGAGCAAGGATTATATCAACTATCCCCTAATACTGAGCAATTTGAACAAATACATACGCAAATTACTTTATTTCCTCCCGACATCATTTTCGTTTTCAGTGAAGAGAATCGTATTTGGCTTGGTACCTACGGAAATGGCATCTATCAATTGAATAGAGCTACAGGGAAACTTTCTGCTTTGGAAAGTGAAGGCCCAATATACACGGCAAAAGGCAATTTAGCTGACTACTTGCACGATATAAAAAAGTATGATGGACATTACTGGCTGGCAACTGAAAAAGGCATTTTAGTATTAGATGAAAATAATAACGTCAAAAAACATTATAATGTAACAAGCGAAGTCCCAATCGTAGGCAATTGGGTCCGAACTATAGAGATAGAGAATGAAAGTACTTTATGGATCGGAACCGAGCTTGGTATCTCAATACTTAATACAGAACAAAAATCTGTAATATCGATTGATAAAGAGCTTAGCTTTCAGACCTCACTATCGCAGGCTTTCATAGGTAAAATCTTTAAGGACTCCAACCATACATTCTGGGTAGGAACATACAATAGCGGCGTTAATAGATATAACGAACGGGATTCAAATATAAAACACTTTAAGCCAAACCAAGGGTATGAATTTGGCTTATCAGGGAAAATGGTTTGGGCTATTGCACAAGGGTCACAAAAGGTTATGTGGATAGCAACTCAGAACGGAGGCGTCAGTAGATACTCAACTGATACTGGCAAACTCCAGAGATTCCTAGATGACCAGAGCTACAATATCTGGGACCTTGATGTCGATGATAAAGGTCACGTATGGATTGCAACTTCTAATGGTGTTCATAAATATGTATTTGAAAACAATACTTTTAGTCTTTTGAATAACTACTTTTCTGAAAAAGAGTTCGATATTATTGTAGTTAACGAAAATATAGCTTGGTTATCGTCCAATTCAACAGTTTTAACAGGAATAAATACTGGAACGGGTGAGCTTATAGAAATACCTACTGCTAATAATGAAGTCAGAGCTATTAGACCATTGTATGTCGATTCAAACAAAGAACTTTGGTTGTCGACGAATTTAGGATTATCAAAATTTAACCTAGAGACAAAACAGTTCAATCAGTTAATTATTAATTTAGGAGATAAATCTGCTTCTTTCAATGCAGTTGCTGAAACTGATAATGCCTTTTGGGCTTCTACTTATGAACAAGGTTTACTAAAGCTCAGTAAACCCAATTTAAATATAGAAGAACATTTTTCAGTTCAAAACCAACTTTCTAGCAATCGTCTTATCGATGTTTTAGCTAAAAACGAAAATGTTTGGGCCATTGGTCACAAATCAATACAGCAGATAGACGCAGTATCAAATAAATCGCTAAGAGAAATCTCCGAGTCCTTGTTAAATTATAATAATTTAAATGAGGGTGCTGCAATAGCTATCGATGATGGCACTATATTTGTCGGGGGAAATAATGGATTTCATGAAATCAACAGTAATATCTATCAAACAAAACAAGCTGCACTAATACCTAGCCCAGAATTAACGGAATTAAAAATATTCAACAAAATAGTTTCAGTAGACGGAGTGGAAAGTCCTCTTGATAAACCTATCAATCGAACAACTGAATTGAGACTGAGTAATGACTCATCACCATTCACTTTGGAGTTTGCGTCAATTAATTCATTGGAGCAAAATGCGGTATCCTATCGTTATAAATTAATAGGAAGTGATGAAAACTGGCTTGAAACAAATGGGGGATTGAGGCAAGCAACCTATACCAATTTAGACTTTGGCAACTACGAATTCCAAGTACAGGCACGCAGTTACGATGGGCTATGGTCACCATCTCGTCGCTTATCTATCACAATAGAACCACCCTTTTGGTTGGATAATCAAGCCCTTGCACTTTACGTATTCGCCGTTTTGCTATTCACTAGCTATTGGTTTAAACAATATAGAGCCAAAAGGCTAGCACGTAAATTATTACAAGATAGCGAGGAACGGCTGAAGCTAACATTATGGAGTAGTGGTGATGAATTATGGGATTGGGATATTCTTTCACAAGAAGTTCATCGCTCTAATACTTGGGGCACCATGGATTTCCCACAGGACGATATCAGGGCTTTTAGTTCTTATGAAAGAAACGTTCATCCAGAAGATATTGAGAAGCTTTCAACCGCCTTGAATCAGCACCTTTCTGGTATTGTCGATAATTATAGTGCTTCCTACCGTGTTAAGAATTTTAAAGATGAGTGGATATGGGTGTTAGATCGAGGCCGAGTAGTCAGTTGGGATGATGAATCTAAGCCCCTCCGTATGACGGGTACATTAAAAAATATCGACTCACAGAAGTTATCTGAAGAGCAGCTACATTTATTTAGAAAGTCTATAGAAACGATCTCCGATGGCGTATTTATTACCGATAGTCAATTCCGCTTTGTGTCAGTCAACGAATCCTATTGTCGACATACAGGTAATACCCGTGAACAAGCACTTGCTTCTTACCTGAGGTTTTACCAATACCCAGAGGCTTTTACCGAGGAAGTGAAAAAAACACTGATCAACAAGGGCAATTGGTTTGGTGAAATTGAATCAACGCGTGTCAATGGCGAACGCTTCGAAATCAGTTTAAATATCGACGCTATTAAAAGTGAAGACGGAGTTATTACAAATTTCGTCGGAGTTTTATCCGATATTACTGCTCGAAAAACCACTGAAAAAGAGTTATTAAAGCTAGCTAATACCGATCCGCTCACTAATTTACCGAATAGGTCGTTCTTCCAAGCCAGTCATGACAACTTGGTGCGTAAAAATACCAGCCATGCTCTCCTTTGTTTAGATATTGATAATTTTAAAAAGATTAATGATTCTTTAGGGCATCAGACCGGTGATCTACTTATTAAACAAATTGCCACCAGACTGCAAAAACTCACCGGCAACAATGCAACCTGTTACCGCTTAGGTGGTGACGAATTTAGTATTCTGATTGACAAGACGACTGACGTTCACCGTATTACCCATTTTGCACAATTTATCTTAGATGAAGTATCACGCCCCTTTATCGCTAACAAGCAAGAGTTTGTACTGGGCGCCAGTCTTGGTTTAGCCTTTTTCCCCGGCGATGGCACAACACCACAAGAACTGCTTAAAAACGCTGATACTGCGATGTATTTTGCTAAGAACTCAGGTGGTCACCGTTATCAATTCTTTAGTGGTGAAATGAACCAGCATGCTGTCAGGCAACTACAAATAGAAAACTTGATTAGACATGGTTTAAAAGAGGATCTATTTACCGTTTACTATCAACCCAAAGTCGACGTTATAACGGGTAAATTAGTCAGTATGGAAGCCTTGGTCAGGTTTGAGCACCCAGAGAAAGGTATAGTCAGCCCCAATCAATTTATTCCATTAGCCGAGCAAACAGGACAAATCATCCAAATAGGTGAAACTGTATTAAGAAAGGCTTGTGCTGATACACAGCGCTGGGTTAAAGCAGGCTTATTTACAGGGCGTGTAGCCGTCAATATATCGGCGAGGCAATTTGAACTACCTGATTTGGATGACCGTATTACCAAAATACTCAAACAAACCGGTTTATCACCACTGCATCTAGAATGTGAAATTACCGAAGGGACCTTAATGCAACAGCCTGAAGAGTCGCTGATGCTGATGGAAAGGCTGAGAGAACGCGGCATTCACCTAGCGCTTGATGACTTTGGAACTGGGTATTCTTCACTGGCTTATCTTAAGCAGTTTCCACTCAACACACTCAAAATAGACAAAGCTTTTATCGACGATATTGCCTTCAGTAGTGTTGACCGCCATATGATGTCAGCAATTATCACTATCGCCCACAACTTAGGATTAAAGGTGGTTGCCGAAGGTGTTGAACAGGAAGAGCAGCTTTCGATACTAAGAAACTACGAATGTGAAATGATTCAAGGCTACCTCTTTAGTAAACCACTAAGAGCCGACCGTTTCGAAAGCATTTTAAAAGAAAATAAAAACTTATCTCAAATTATTGATATTAATCATTAATACCTTTTAACTTATATATTACGTAAACGCTAGCTTATTAACTCTCGATGCCATTTTTTTGACTCGTGATAAATCCTCTAAACTCAATCATATAGACTATTCCAAACTTGGCATACTTATCGCTTAGTCATAGCCGTCATGTTAGTACATGTCAAAAATAAAAATATAAGAGGAAAAACAATGTTGAAAGCATATGCAATGGCGCTAGCCGTAAGTACTACAGCACCAATAGCAGACAACACGAAAGAAAGTGTCAATGCTCCCCAAAATAACAATAAAAGCGCAAAGACAGTTATAGTTGATACTACTAACTCATATAAAGGAAAGAAAAAAGCATATTTAAAAGGGGTATTTAGCTTCTGATTTAATCAAAATTAATACTGCTAATCAAAAAAGAGAGGACTCACCTCTCTTTTCTATACTTATACAACCTTCAATAGCCTATCAAGCCCCAAAAAATACAGAATCAAACCCTTGCACACGGCGAAGTGCCATACGCTTTTTAGCGCTAAACATAGGGAAAGCACAAGGACCTGCAATTAACCCAATTACCGCCCAGCTTTTGGCAGACAAACCACTCTTGAACGCTTGCACATAATAAAACAAGCTTGAAATAGACAACACCAAAATCACTAACAACATCAGGACTACCTCGCTTGTTTTCGGGCGTGCATCATACACTAAAAAACGTTCAAAAAAAAAGCTGCAATTGCAGCTTTTTTAACTTGTTAAACGCTTGTTAATAAAAGGTTTTATTCTCTTCTTTCATTTGTAAAAGAACTGTTGCTGGAGCGAACTTTTCGCCCAATGTTGAGCGATAATGTTCAAGCCTCTCAACAACATGCTCAATGCCTAAACTGTCCATATATCGGAATGGACCACCTAAGAATGGCGGAAAGCCAATACCAAATATTGCACCAATATCACCATCTCTGGCATTCCGAATAACGCCTTCTTCCAAGCACATGGCCGCTTCGTTCAGCATCATCATGACACAACGTTCAGCTATCTGATTTAAGCTCATGCTAGGGTTCGGTTTAACACCGACTAAATTATAGATACTCTCATCAACTTCTTTACCCGGCTTCTTACCAGTGTAGAGATAAAACCCTTTCTTATTCTTTTTACCTTTACGGTCGTCTTTTAAGACTTTGTCAAATGCGTCAGCAGACTTAAAACGATCACCAAACTGAGCCATCAATATAGGAATGATCTTAGTTCCGACATCAATACCAACTTCATCTAACAACTTAACCGGACCAACAGGAAACCCAAATTTTTGTAGCGCCTTGTCGATTTGCTCTATAGTCTCTCCCGTCAATAAAACGTCAGCCGCTTCATTCATGTAAGGAGCCAGAATGCGATTGACATAAAAGCCAGCCCCATCTTTCACAACGATAGGTGTCTTACCTTGCCGTCTTGCTAACTCAACCGTGGTAGATATTGTTTTTTCAGAAGTTTTCTCATGTGCGATGACTTCTGCCAAAGGCATCTTATCTACTGGTGAAAAGTAATGTAAGCCAATCACATTTTCTGGTCTTGCGGCTTTTTCAGCAATTTGGCCAATCGGTATTGACGACGTGTTCGATGCAAATATCGTCTCCTCGTTACAATATTCTTCTACATCAGCAACCATTTGTTGTTTTAGGCCAACATCTTCAAATACAGCTTCAATAACAACGTCAGCATCACCAAACCCATCATAGTTGGTAGAGCCTGTTAACAATGAGAGTTGTTTCTGCATAACACTATGTGCCATAAAACGACGTTTCACTTTCTTGTTTAACAAGTCAAATGAATACTTGATGGCGTTGGCAATTCCTTCACTACGTATATCTTTAATACGTGCTGGCAACTTAGCTTTAGTGGCGGTGACATAAGCAATCCCCCCCCCCATAAGGCCACCGCCCAGTACACCAACTTTCGACAACGCTGCTGGATCAACACCCTCAACGCCACTCTCTTTTTTCATTTCTGTGGTCGCGAAAAAGATATTACGTAATTCGTTCGATTCAGGTGTCATAACAAGGTCACCGAAATGCTTTGCTTCGGTTTCATATCCCTTCTTGCCTGATATTCCCTCTTCTATACAATCGATAATCTTCATCGGCGCAGGGTAGTTACCAAACGTTTTAGTAAGTGTTTGCTTTCTCGCCTGTTTGAAGACTATTTGCTGTCCAAAGGGTGTTTTTTCTAAGAACTTATTCGTTAACGACAGTTTTGGCTGTTTAGGTTTAATGCGTCCTTTGGTCGCCATCTTAATCGCGACATCCAACAAAATAGTTTGAGGCACAACATCATCAACAAT
Source organism: uncultured Pseudoalteromonadaceae bacterium (assembly GCA_964640795.1). GTDB lineage: Bacteria > Pseudomonadota > Gammaproteobacteria > Enterobacterales > Alteromonadaceae > M269. The sequence continues at coordinate 28,617 of CAZXIN010000045.1, forward strand.
GCCTAACTTCTTAGCTTGTTTGGCTTTGACCTGTTTCCCCGTCAACATCATCTGCATAGACTGCTGAATACCGATAAGTGCAGGCAATCTCTGTGTACCACCCGTTCCCGGCAACAAACCCAACTGTACTTCAGGTAAACCGACAACGGTCTTACTGTCATCGCTACAGACTCTTGAATGACAGCACAACGCCAATTCCAGTCCACCACCCAATGCAGGGCCATGAATTGCCGCAACGACTGGTATTTTCATTTTCTCGATACGGTCAAAAATCGCCTGCCCAGAACTCGACAAGTTCTGTGCTTGTTCAGATGTCTCGCAAGCATCCAACATGGTGATATCAGCACCTGCTACAAAAGAATTAGACTTGCCACTAGCAACAACTAACCCTTTAATACTGCTATCGGATTCTATTTGATCCAGCATGCCACTAATCTGTTCACCGAACTCGGCTTTTAAGGTGTTCATGCTCTCACCGGGCACATCCATGACAAGAACAGCTATACCGTCATCTCTTTTATCTAACGTAAACGCTGATTGGTTTTGTTCGCTCACTGTTTCTTACCCCTATTCTGTTTCAAGGATCATGGCAGCACCTAGGCCACCAGCTGCACAAGCTGTAACTAATCCTGTGCCACCACCGCGCCTATTCAGATCATTCAACATTTGAGTAATCATGCGCGTTCCGGTTGCTGCAAATGGATGCCCGTAAGCAATTGAACTTCCCATTTGATTGAATTTATCCATATCAATTTCACCTGTTGCTTTACTTCGACCAAGCTTATCTTGAGTAAACTTATCGCTAGCAAACATCTTTATATTAGATAGTGCTTGCGCAGCAAAGGCTTCGTGCATTTCGATCAACGTTAAATCTTTTAAATCCATCCCTGCTCTTTCTAGCGCAATAGGTGTCGCATAAGAAGGTCCCATTAACATGTCTTCCCAGACATCTATCGCGGCAAAAGCGTAGCTCTTGATATACCCTAATGGGGTATATCCTAATTCTTTAGCTCTACTCTCGGTCATCATTAAAACAGTTGACGCACCATCGGTCAGTGGTGTTGCATTAGCTGCAGTAACTGTTCCGTGAGCTCTGTCGAAGACGGGTTTCAGCTTAGCGTACCCTTCTTCCGTAGAGTTCATTCTTACATTATTATCTTGCTCCAATGCCCCTTTAAAAGGTTCTGCATAAGCTGTCATTACTTCGTTTTCAAGCAATCCATCACTCCAGCTTTTTGCAGCATTGAAGTGTGATTTGTGTGCCAATGCATCCTGATCGGCACGACTAATACCATGTGTCTTCGCCATTTGCTCTGCAGTTTGCCCCATAGACAATCCTGTTGAATATTCGGCAACGGCAGGAGGCACAGGTAACAAGTTTTTGAGCTTAAGCTTTTTAAGTACGTTCCATTTTTGACCCAATGTCTTAGTTTTTTGTAAATCTACCAATGCACGAGCCAGTGGTTTAGAAACACCTATGGGCGATACCGAGGTAGAATCAGCACCACCAGCAATACCAACATGAATGTTACCTGCCATCATTGACTCAGCAATGTTAACTGTTGATTGAAAGCTGGTTGCACATGCACGTGACACACTGTAAGCATCTGTATGCACATTCATACCAGTGCCTAAAACAATCTCCCGAGCAATGTTGGGTGCTTCTGGCATCTGTACAACTTGCCCGTAAACCAGTTGCTCAACCAATTTTGGATCAAGATTATTTCTCGCCAACATTTCATTGACGACCATTTTTCCTAGATCAACGGCCGGGACACCATGAAAGTAGGTCGCCATTTTAGCAAATGGCGTTCTCAAGCCGGCAACAATGGCAATTCTATCTCCATTGCGAGCGGTAACTGATTGCGTGGGTGACATAAGCACTCCTTAAGTGGTCTGACCTCTAATGGCAAAGAATTGTACAGATTAAGCGGAAAAATTCAAATTTGATTCAATTCGACATTTTATTAAAATAGCCGCAAATCGCTTAAAGGCAACGTATCATTAGCCTTTTTACCTGATCAAAGTCTGATTTGGCAACCAAGAAAAAGACAGCAGATAGCGCGAGTATATAAAAGGTTACAGTACGCCGTACAAAATATAACCATACAAGTTTTTGTAACATTGTTTTTCTTGCATGAAACCTTATATCGATTAGGTTGTCTCTCTGCTATGAGTTTTATCAGCAAAAAATTAGAGTCTGTTGATTTTTAGTGGATACCTTTTACCGAGAACAAAGTGTATACAACCAATAATCAATAAACTCTGGCTAGGCGTGAAAAACTCTACTTACTGTTAACCTAAGGAAATACGTCAATTATTATGGCAGCTGCTCAATTTAAACAACTACTGACTTATTTAGATAGCCAAGTCGTAGGCCAACAAACTTTAACGCAAAACATTCTTATCGCTCTTTTGGCTGATGGACACTTATTGGTAGAGGGTCCACCGGGGTTAGCAAAAACACGTGCCGTTAATGCGTTGGCGCAAGGTATTCAAGGTGACTTTCATCGTGTTCAATTTACACCTGACTTGCTACCTGCCGATCTCACTGGTACGGACATCTATCGTCCAGAAGACGGCTCTTTCGTATTTCAACAAGGTCCGCTCTTCCATAACCTTGTATTAGCAGATGAAATTAACCGAGCACCCGCGAAGGTCCAGTCAGCCCTCCTAGAAGCGATGGCAGAAAGACAAATTACAGTAGGCAACAAAACCTACCCACTCCCTCCTCTGTTTTTGGTTATGGCAACACAGAACCCTATTGAGCAAGAAGGAACTTACCCGTTACCTGAAGCGCAACTAGACAGGTTTTTAATGCATTTAAGCATTGACTATCCAGGTGCAGAAACTGAACTACAGATACTGCGCCTGACACGTAATGAAGCCATCAGTGAAAAGGTTGAGAAACCACAAGAATTAACACAAGCAGACATTTTTACAGCACGTAAAGAAGTACTACAAATCCACTTAGCTGATGCACTAGAAAACTATATGGTGCAACTCATTGTCGCAACCAGGCAACCCGAATTATATGATCCACAGCTAGCGAGTTGGATTGAATTTGGTGCCTCACCAAGAGCCACCATTGCCCTCGACAAATGTGCAAGAGCTCACGCATGGCTTAATGGTCGCGACTTTGTCGGACCGGATGATATACAAGCGGTGTTTCATAACGTCTTGCGTCACAGGGTATTACTTAGCTATGAAGCAGAAGCCGAGGGCATTAATAGTGATCAAGTGCTTGATCGAATCGTTAAGCTAGTGCCTGTGCCTTAATATGCATTTGAGTTTACAAGAGACTAAAAGCTGGCTGGAGCAGCATCATACTGACGGTGTTAACCTGAATATGAAAGAGCTGCTGTATTACCAAAATAAGTCTGCGTTATTAGACATCAGCCCTAAAAAAGCAATTCAAGCGAAATTAGCCGGAAGCTATTTGGCGAAAACCAAAGGCCGAGGCATGGAGTTTGATGAAGCTCGTCACTATCAACCCGGAGATGATATCAGGGCAATTGACTGGCGAGTCACTGCCCGAACAGGTAAGACTCATACTAAGCTCTACCGCGAAGAAAAAGAGCGGCCAGTTTTTGTATTATGTGACTTATCCAAAAGTATGCACTTTGGGACTGAGCTCTTGTTTAAATCGGTTCAGGCTGCTCATTTAACGTCGTTGTTAGCCTGGGCAGCAAAGAACCGAGGCGATCGTATTGGCGGTTTACTTTATAACCAAAGCCACCACCTTGAGTTTAAACCGCAAACTCGACAAAAATCAGTGCTCGCTTTATTAAATGGTTTACTCAAGGTTCATGCGTCAGGCGCATCTCCTAAACAGTATACCAATAGCTTCGCAGACTCCTGCGCCAGGCTTCGTCGATTAGCTCACCCAGGCTCTATGGTGTTCTTAGTCAGCGACTTTATGCAAATGGATGAAACAGCGAAAAGGCACCTAAGTAGGCTGAGTAGGCATTGCGAGTTGGTCGCTTATAAAGTTTCAGATCCCTTTGAACATCAACTTCCGCAAGCTAGTGTCATTCAGCAAGTCGCCCTAACAGATGGAGATCAAAGTCAAACCATTATGCTAGGCGAACAAAAAACGGCTCAACATTATCAAAGCGAATATGAAAAAAGGAATGCGCAGATAGTGGCTGCATTAGAGCAGTGCCGGGCAAGAGTCATTCAATTGAATGCAGGCATTCCATTAGAACAGCAATTGGTAGGAAGATAATGCAAGCATCACCATTAGCTGAATTAAAAGATATACATTTACCTGAACCAACAGCGCTTTGGCCGCCAGCTATAGGTTGGTGGGCGCTACTAGTTTTATTGATTAGCTTAATCATTATTGTAGTTGTATGGCGTATCCGTCGTTGGCGCTTAGGTATGGCCAAACGAAAAGCGTTAGTCGAGTTATCAAACTTAACGTCAGCAACACAGGATTGGCCACAAGCATTACAGAAGTTAATGCGTAGGCTTACAATCAGCTACTACGAACAAGAAAAAGTTGCTCAACTACATGGACAATCTTGGGTGCATTTTCTAGTTTCTCAACTAAAACCTTCACAACAAGAAAAATGCAAAAAACCACTTCAACAATTAGTCGATGCGCAATACCAATCGTCAGTGGAGCTGGACTTCACAGTGCAAGCAGAAGCAGTAAAATATTGGATAACTAACGCTTTACCACCTAAGAAAAAAGCAAGTTCTGTTGAACAATCAAAAGACTTCAGTGAGGCCAAGGAAAATGTTTGAGTTTGCTTGGATATGGGCATTGGCGGCACTGCCACTGCCATTTTTAATTCGACTATTACCATCGCGAGAACAAGGCCAACTTACTGCACTAAAAGTGCCTTCATTAATGCAAGGATTTAGTGCTCAAGAAGAGTCAAAAAAGCGACGTTCAAATATGATTTGGCTTGCAATACTCGCTTGGATATTTCTCGTTGTAGCAGCTGCCAGACCTCAATGGCTAGGTGAGCCAATAAGTATTCCTGCTGAGGGCCGTGATTTAATGGTCGCAGTCGACCTCTCGGGCAGTATGAAAATAGACGATATGGAAGTCAATGGTCGGCGCGTCGACCGGTTAGTCATGATTAAATCAGTCCTGTCTCAGTTTATTGAACGCAGGGTCGGTGACAGATTAGGGCTTATCCTGTTTGCTGACACAGCATACTTGCAGACACCGCTAACCTATGACAGAGAAACCGTCAAACAACTGTTAAGCGAAACCGTTATTGGGTTAGTCGGTGAGCAAACAGCTATCGGTGACGCTATTGGCTTGGCTGTAAAGCGCTTTGCAAGTAAAAAAGAGTCAAATAAAGTCCTTATTTTGCTTACTGATGGACAAAATACGGCAGGCAATATTTCACCAGAACAAGCGAATCAGCTTGCGATAGAAAAAGATATTACTGTTTATACCATTGGTGTGGGTGCAGATGAAATGCTCGTACGTAGCTTATTTGGTTCACGCAGAGTTAACCCGTCACAAGAACTCGATGAAAATATGCTCACGACACTAGCCGAGTCTACTGGTGGACAATATTTTCGTGCAAGAGACGCAGAGAGCTTATCTGCAATCTACGCCAAATTGGATGAACTTGAACCGATCGAGCGTGAAAGTCGTCAATTACGCCCACTTCGTTCACTCTATTATTATCCACTAGGCGTTGCTTTAATTCTCTCTACATGCTTTTTTATAGCACCTTTATGGCAAAACTATAGAACAAGAAGCTCTGTGAATAAGGCGACGAGCTTACAATGAATATCGATTTTTCACTCTTTCATTTTTTAAGGCCCGAATGGTTTTGGGCATTCGTTCCGCTGATAGCGTTGGTTTTTGCCGCTCGCTATCTCATAAAACAACGCTCAGGATGGCAAGGACTACTGGCAAATCACCTGTATCAACACTTAATGACAACCGAAGGTAACAAGCGCCCCACTCCACCATTATCATTGTTGGCGCTTGGCTGGATACTAACTGTTTTTGCACTTGCTGGGCCAACATGGGAAAAGCTACCTCAACCAGTTTATCAACTCAATACAGGGAAAGTAGTTCTCATGGATATGTCGATGTCTATGCGAGCTACTGACATAGTTCCAGACAGATTAACTAGGGCGAAATTCAAAGCCATAGATCTTGTTGAAGCCATTACTGAAGGTGAAACCGGTCTTATCGCTTATTCCGGCGATGCTTTCGTTATCAGCCCACTAACCAGTGACTCACAAAACTTAGTCAGCTTAATTCCAAGTTTGGTGCCCGAAATTATGCCGGTTCCAGGTAGTGATGCTATTTTAGGGTTGGAGAAAGCCAGCGAGTTATTAGCTAACGCAGGGTATCAACAAGGTGAAATATTTATGATCACCGATGGTATTGAACTTGATGAAATGGCGACAATTAGGGAATTTGCTGCAGCCAGTAGCTACCGCCTTTCTATACTGGGCGTAGGTACAGAAGAAGGTGCTCCAATAAAACTCAGTAATGGCGATTTCTTGAAAGATTATTCCGGCGCGATAGTTGTACCCAAGCTGACCACGGCCAATCTAAAATTGATTGCTCGCGCAGGTGCTGGCCGCTATGCCCCTATGCAATCAGACAACAGTGACATTGATTTTCTCATAGACCAAACATTGCTCGAACAAAGCGAGAACTCCGAACAAGAAGAGAGTAATCAAGGAGATCAATGGGAAGAAATGGGGCCTTATCTGCTATTACTATTATTGCCTATTGCAGCCTACAGCTTTAGGCGTGGCTTAGCCTTTGTTTTTGTTCTTGGGTTCTTACCTTTATATCCCAATAACGCCCATGCTAATTGGTGGGATGATTTATGGCTAACCAAAAACCAGCAAGGACAAGCTTCTTTTAAACAAGAGCAGTTTGATAATGCAGCTCAACAATTTAAAGATCCGTCATGGAAGGGTGCTTCTCATTATCGAAACGGCAATTATCAAGACGCAGTGGACGAATTCTCTAAACTAGACACACCGGATGCACATTACAATAGAGGTAATGCACTTGCTCAGCTCGGTGAACTTGATGCTGCCATAGAAGCTTACGACCAAACATTAAGTCAACAGCCTGAGCATGAAGACGCGATCGCGAATAAAGCCTTATTGGAGCAACAGAAGCAAGAACAAGAGCAACAAGACCAACAACAGGAACAGGATTCTGAGTCGTCTGATGAAAATCAAGAACAGTCAGATTCGGAACAACAAGATCAAGAGTCTGGCGATCAGAACGAACAAGACCAATCGGAACAAGATTCACAATCACAAAACGAGCCTCAAGATCAAAGCGAAGGTGAGCAAAATAATAGTGAAGAGTCTCAAGAGTCCGAGTCTGAGCAACAAGAATCCGAAGAGCAAAATCAAGAAGAAGCGGAACAAGAACAACAGGAAGCTGAGGGTGAGGAACAACAAGCTCAAGCACAGCCTGAAGAGCTCACTGATGAGCAAAAAGAACAATTACAACGGTTAGAGAATCTATTGCGCAAAGTCCCAGATGACCCTTCATTTTTACTCAAACAGAAAATGCTGCTGGAAAATCAAAAACGAAGACGTAACAGAGTCCCTGGAAATCGAGAGAAAAACTGGTAACCATGACAACAATTAAACACAACACGAAAGCATTATGGTGCTCGCTATTATTGACATTATTCTGTGCAAACACACAAGCTGCCGTTACCGAAGTCACGGTCACGGTCGATGCTAACCCTGTTATTTTAGATGAATCTGTCAACCTTGTGGTGACAGCTAATGATGACATATCAAGCAATGCATTTGATCCAAGTCCATTGTTAAGAGATTTTGTGGTTGGCAATACGTCAGTGAGTCGCCAAACACGTAGTATCAACTTTCAAACAACTCGACTTACACAATGGACTACTCGACTAATCCCTAGAAATCCAGGCCGCTTTACTATTCCCTCTTTTACAATTGAAGGTCAACAAAGTCAGCCTATCCAACTCTCTGTACTACCGGCATCAGCCAACCGCTCAGGGAGAAGCCGGAATTTATATGTCACCACGGAAGTCGATGCTGATGAAGTGTATTTACAACAGCAAATACGGTATACAGCCAAATTGTATCTGGCTGCTGATCTACAACGAGGCAGTCTGGCAGCCCCTAAACTGGCTGACGCAGAAGTTCGTCAAATAGGTCAAGACAAAGAATATAATGAAATAGTTGAAGGTAAACGCTTTAGGATCATCGAACGAGTTTTTGCTATCATTCCACAAAAAAGTGGAAAATTTGTCATCGAAGGTTCTCTCTTTGAAGGGGAAGTTGCTGATAGCACCAGCCAATCATTTGGTTTCTTTAGCCGCACGAAAACAGTCACTCGATTAGGCCCCAATATTGAGATTAATGTCCTACCCGTGCCGCAAGGTTACGATCAACATTGGCTCCCGAGTAATGACATTAAGCTCAGTGAAGAATGGCAACCTGCCCCCTCAGAATACCGTGTCGGTGAACCTATTACTCGAACGCTAACATTAACTGCGGTAGGTTTAGTCGAAGAGCAACTACCAGATATTGCTAGTGATTACCCTACGTCATTGAAGACATACCCAGAACAACCGACCTCTGCGACTGTAGAATTAAATGACTCTCTTATTGCTCAGCGTGTAGAAAGAATAGCTATCATACCGAGTGCTGCTGGTGATATAACCCTACCAGAAGTCAGTGTCCCTTGGTTCAACGTAGCAACAAAAACAACGGAATACGCCACTTTACCTTCACGTACTATTACCGTTCAAGCATCAGCTGCTCAGTCAGGTGCATTGCCTGCACCGCCAATAGAACAAACAACGAGCGATATAGCACCAAGCACTTCTTCTGAAGTGGTTACCATAACCGAAACTAAATTTTGGTCCCTCGGTAGTTGGATATTCTTAACACTCTGGTTATTAACACTGTTTTGGGGATTGAGTCAGAGAAAAGGCGTGAATAAGAGTGCAGCTAAGACAAAACCTATACAAGGCCATGATCAATGGGAGAAACTCTCCTCAGCATTGAAATCCAATAAGCCAGGAGAAATTCAGCCAGCGTTAACACATTGGTTAGCAGCATATTGTCGAAAGCCGAACGCAACACTCACTCAATGCCAGCGAATGTTGTCAAATGATCGACTAGATAATGCGATTAAAGACATGTTACAAGCGCAATATGGAAAAGAAAGTCAGCCTTGGAACGCAGACGAATTGCGTAAGATTGTCCAGCAAATCAAGAAAAGTGATCAGGCAAAAAGCATATCATCTGGTATTGATTTAAAGCCTTTGTACCCGAGTGCATGATGATAAGCACCTATAATCCGAGTAAGGAAAAATAATGAAGAAAACGATATTAGCATTGACTATAGGTACTTTGATAACGTCACTGAGTGCATGTTCCCCAGTTAATAAGACATCCGGGGTACAAGAAGAATCCTCATCTCAAGAACAAAAAGCACAGTCTGAATCACAGCGCCTAGAGCAGTTTTTTGCTGATAATTTCGAGGCAGACCTTAAAGATTCACCGATACAGCAAAGCTACCTTGGTTATAAATGGGACTACGATAAGTGGGATACCATTACTGAAGAACGTTTCGATAAACAAAGGAAGCAGTCTCAAGAGAGGTTGGCAGCTTTATCAATGTTCGACAAATCTCAATTGTCCGAAAACCAAAAGCTAAGCTTGAAAATCAATCAGCTATCGCTAGAGAGGGAACTAGCTAATGATGAGTTTCGCAATCATACCTACATTATGCATCAATTCAGGGCATTTCATACACTGGTCCCTAGCTTTCTTATAAACATTCACCGTGTCGCAGACGTTAGCGATGCTGAGGCCTATATTTCACGTCTATCAAGTGTCGACACCCTATTTAATCAAGTCATTGAACAGCTACGTATTCGCGAAGACCTCGGTGTTTTCCCACCTAAATGGGCATACGATCAAATGATTCAAGCTTCGATGAACGTTATCACAGGCGCTCCTTTTGAAGAGTCACCAACAAACTCTACCATTTGGAATGATTTCAACAACAAGATTGAGAAGCTTGAATTATCTCCTACTGAGAAATCAGCCTTAGTCGCAAATGCTCAGAAAGCTATGCTTGAATCTGTGCAACCAGCTTATTTAGCGATGATCGATGAGCTTAAAAAGCAACGAGCATTGAGCCCTGAAGGTGATGGTGTTTGGCGCTTACCTGATGGCGATAAATGGTATAAAAATAGACTTGAATGGTTCACAACAACGGATTTAACTGCTGACGAAGTCCATCAAATAGGCCTTGATAATGTCGAGCGTATTCACTCAGCAATGCGGGACATCATGAAAAAGGTCGAGTTCGATGGCACGCTTAAGGAATTTTTCGAGTTTATGCGCTCGGATAAGCAATTCTATTATGCAAACGATGCTGAAGGTCGAGCACGTTACCTAGCCGAAGCAACTGACCTCATCGCACAGATGCGCAATAAAATACCAGAATATTTTGGCTTGCTACCTAAGGCTGATATGGTCGTTAAACGGGTAGAGGCATTTAGAGAACAATCAGCAGGCAAAGCTTTCTATCAGAGCCCCTCAAAAGACGGCTCTCGCCCGGGCACCTATTACGCCAACTTATTCGATATGAACTCCATGCCAACTTACCAAATGGAGGCATTAGCCTACCATGAAGGAATACCGGGGCATCATATGCAACGTGCTATTACGCAGGAGTTAGAAGGTATACCCGAATTCCAAAAATACGCTTCTTTTACCGCTTACACCGAGGGTTGGGGGTTATATACAGAAGAGCTAGCAAAAGATATGGGGTTTTATCAAGACCCCTACTCTGACTTCGGACGTTTAGCAATGGAGCTATGGCGTGCTTGCAGGCTAGTCGTCGACACAGGTATACATGCTAAAGAATGGAGCCGTGAGGATGCGATTAACTATTTGTTAGAAAACACGCCTAATCCACAAAATGATGTTGTAAAGGCGATTGAGCGCTATATAGCAATGCCTGGTCAAGCAACGGCTTATATGATTGGTAAACTTAAAATCATGGAATTAAGAGCAAACGCACAACAAAGGTTGGGTGATAAATTTGATATTCGCGGGTTTCACGATGAAATACTAAAAGATGGCCCTGTTCCGTTGAATGTTTTGGAAGATAAAATTAATACTTGGATTGATAATCAATAACGAGAGCGTGTTCACCTTTGTTATATATGCTAAACCTAAATGCTTAAAAAACAGATGTTTTTTCTATCTTTTACAATGAAAAACATCCATTTGGTACAAAATGTTGATACTATTATGAATATTAAGAGAGAAATTTAATAAATTTGTATGTTTTCGCGAAATAAAACAAAACTTAG
>CAZXIN010000046.1:0-39172 GCA_964640795.1 uncultured Pseudoalteromonadaceae bacterium
GATCGTCAATTGATAATTTCGCCAGAATGGCAATTTCTCGTGCTTCCATTGCTTCAGCTTCGCCTTCATCGAGGTGATCGTAGCCTAATAAGTGCAAGCAACCGTGAACAATAAGATGAGCCCAGTGATGCATAACATCTTTGTTTTGTTCTTTAGCTTCATGAGCCATCACAGGCACACAGATAACTAAATCGCCCAATAAATTGATCGTTACATGTTCCGGTGCTTCAAATGGAAATGAGAGCACATTTGTGGGTTTGTCTTTACCTCGGTACTCACGATTGAGAGCTTGGCTTTCATCACTATCCACGAGTCGAATTGTAATTTCTTTGTCCGATAAATCTTGATGTGATAATACGGTATCACACCAAGACTGAATATCATTTAGGTTAGGGAGCTCTACGGCAGTATCGCAAGCCACCTGTAAATCAATAATGGCACTCATTGTTGGTTGTCAGAGGGCGTTTGTTCGAGCTTTGCTTGCTCAGCCTTGGCTCTCTTTTCCGCTTCTTTGGTTGCTTCGTATTTTTCATACGCTTTAACAATGCGGGCAACAACAGGGTGACGTACAACGTCTTCTGCGGTGAAGAAGTCAAAAGAGATATCATCTACGTTTTGTAAAACTTCAATAGCATGACGTAACCCTGAGCGTGCACCGCGAGGCAAATCGACTTGCGTAATGTCGCCGGTAATAACGGCTCTGGAGTTAAACCCGATGCGCGTTAGAAACATCTTCATTTGTTCTACTGTAGTATTTTGACTTTCGTCGAGAATGATAAACGCATCATTGAGTGTTCGGCCTCGCATGTAAGCTAGAGGAGCGACTTCAATCACGTTACGTTCAATCAATTTCTCGACTTTTTCAAAGCCTAGCATTTCGAACAAGGCGTCGTATAAAGGCCTTAAATAAGGATCAACCTTTTGCGCTAAATCACCCGGTAAAAAACCCAGTTTCTCGCCCGCTTCAACGGCTGGTCTGGTTAATAATATGCGTCGAATCTCTTGTCGCTCTAATGCATCGACTGCACAGGCGACAGCTAAGTATGTTTTCCCTGTGCCGGCCGGGCCAATACCAAAGCTAATATCATGATGAACAATATTTTTAATGTATTGCCCTTGATTTGGGTTGCGTGGCTTTATAACACCGCGCTTAGTCTTAATATTGACTTCTTTTCCCTGCTGAGCATAACTGGCTTGCTCCATCGCGTGTGCTTCTTGAATGGCTAAGTGTACTTGCTCTGGATCAAGCTCTGGTGAGCTGCCTTTTACAGGTTGAGTTTCAACATAGAGAGTTTTAATGAGATCTCGGGTCGCATCGATTTGTTGTTGCAAACCAACAACCTTGAATTGATTGTCTCTATAGCTAATTTCTACACCCAGTCGGCGCTCAATTTGCTTTATATTGTCATCATGTGGACCACAAAGTGCTAATAACCGTTTGTGATCACGGGGTTCGAGTTCGAACTCGATATTGTGTAGTTGACTCAAGTGTCTATTTATCCTGGAATATGTTGATTAACGCCAAGCTCATCAGTGCCATTGGCATGCTGTTTGGAGAGAATAGCTTGGGGAGCTGTGTCTATTCGCAAGCCCATTTCTGCTTCAGTTTTAATGACGTTTCCGCGTAAAGAATTACTGTAAACGTCAGTTATCTCTATATCAACGAAACCGCCAACCATGTCTGGAGAACCTTCAAAATTCACCACTCGATTGTTTTCAGTCCTACCGCTGAGCTCCATGATGTTCTTTTTGGAGGGGCCTTCCACTAACACGCGCTGAGTCGTACCAAGCATATTGCGGGCGATGCTTAATGCTTGCTGATTAATACGTTGCTGCAATATCTGCAAACGTTGCTTCTTAGTTTCTTCGCTCACTTCATCAGCCAGATCAGCTGCTGGTGTACCTGGACGCGCACTATAAATAAAGCTAAAGCTAAGATCGTAATCTATGTCTTTGATGAGGTTCATTGTTGCTTCGAAGTCATCATCCGTCTCGCCGGGAAAGCCAATGATGAAATCAGATGACATGCTTAAATTTGGGCGTACTTTCTTTAAGCGACGAATTTTAGATTTATATTCGATAGCCGTATGGCCTCGCTTCATCATGGTCAATATGCGGTCTGAGCCGCTTTGAACGGGTAAATGCAAATGATCGACTAACTCGGGAATGTGTTTGTATGCTTCAATAATGTCGTCTGTGAATTCGACAGGGTGTGACGTAGTGTAGCGAATTCTATCGATGCCATCTATTGCGGCAACAAAGTGTAAAAGTTCAGCGAAGGTGCAAATACTGCCATCATGGCTTGGACCACGAAATGCGTTGACGTTTTGTCCTAGTAAGTTGACTTCGCGTACGCCTTGTTCAGCTAATTGCGCAATCTCATAAATAACATCATCAACTGGACGGCTGACTTCTTCGCCACGTGTGTAGGGAACTACGCAGAATGAACAATACTTTGAACAACCTTCCATGATAGAAACAAAAGCTGAAGGGCCATCTGCGCGAGGCTCAGGCAATCGATCAAACTTCTCTATTTCTGGAAAACTAATGTCGACGACAGGCGCCTTTGTGCCTGTGACTTGTGTGATCATTTCAGGCAGTCGATGCAAGGTTTGTGGGCCAAAGACAACGTCAACGAAAGGCGCACGTTGACGAATATGTTCACCTTCTTGCGAAGCGACACAACCACCAACACCAATAACTAAGTCAGGTTTTGTTTGCTTTAGCGTTTTCCAACGGCCGAGTTGATGAAACACCTTTTCTTGTGCTTTTTCACGGATTGAGCAGGTATTGAGCAGAATAACGTCTGCTTCTTCAGCAGTTTCTGCTGCTGAGTAACCATGAGTGGAATCCAATAAGTCTGCCATTTTTTCCGAGTCATACTCGTTCATTTGGCATCCCCAGGTTTTAATAAAAAGTTTCTTACTCATGATGTTACTTATACTTCAAAATAATGAATGAAATGACGCTATCTGATAACTTCAAAAGAGCCCAGATTTAAACGTCGAAAATTGGTGGCGTATTCTATCGCTTTTGGCTACTTATACCAATAGCTATAAATAAGTTATTGATAGCTAGCCTCTGACTCACTAAAACCAGCGTTGCCTTGTTGTGATGCTCCCCGCCCAGAAAATCAAACCAGCCCCTAGGATAAGCCCTGATGTAATAGGTTCTTGCCAAATAAAGTAGCCGAGTAGTGCTGCAAAAATAACTGAAATATTGGTGAGTAAGCCTATACGAGCAGGGGATACCAGCCTGAATGACTTTGTCATTAATACTTGTCCTAACATGGCTAATACGCCAATACTGGTTAACCAAAACCAATCTATCAGGGCTACCGGTTGCCACTTTAGTAACATAGGGTAAAAAGTGACGGCAGTGCCAAAGGCTGCAAAGTAAAAAACAATGCGCCCAGTGGGCTCACTTGTCGTTAGTTTTCTAATAGTCACTTTAGTAAATGCCATTAAGGTTGAGCCCAACAAAGCAATTAAAACATAATGATTAAAACCACTGTTTTCGTCGCTCACGCTAGCAGCTGCGCCAGCAAAGGCGATGATTATGGCGATCAAGGTTTTAGCTGTAATAGACTCCTTTAACCAAAAGCGGCAGATAACGGGAATGATAAAAGGAGCTGTTAAAATAATCAGTATGGCTTGCCCAAAAGGCATGTTGGCTAGCACATAAAAGAAGCAATACATGGCAACGAGACCTAAACAAGCTCTAAATATATGCAGTTTCCAGATGGGGGTATAGAGCTCTTTATATCCAGCTTTGATCGTCCAAGGAAGTATGGTCATAAAAGCAAAGAAGTTCCGAAAAAATACGATCTGCGCTTGTGCCAGGTGATCACTCACATGTTTGACCATCGCGCCTAGTCCAGCAAAACAAGCTTCGGCAAGGATGAGTAAAATAGCGCCTTTAAGAACAGCAGACACAGTGTTTCCCAAGAAAATAAGATGATTGATAGAAAAAGCATTGGAGTGAGCAGGCCAAAGGCACGCTTATCTTCACGCTGCTAGTTTAGCAGATAATCAACCAATGAGCTAAGAGACTCAATGCTATCTAACGGAATTGGGCGACATCGTCTAGTCAGTGTAAAAAGGCCACCGAGAGTTAACATATAAGGTTCACACTCCTAATAACTCACGATGGCTTCAGGAAAAAGTAGAGATTCATTATTTATGTCGCGGTAAACTGTCAGAAAGTTGCATTTTAATTTGGAGAAAACTTGGAAACGCTTGATGTTGTCATTGTGGGTGGTGGCATGGTTGGAGCCGCTACAGCATTGGGTTTTGCTCAAAAAGGTTACTCTGTCGCTGTTGTTGAAAAACACTTGCCTAAACCTTTCGATAGTGAAGACGGTCCAGACATTCGCGTATCTGCCATCAGCTTGGGTTCTCAACAGTTGCTGGAACAGCTTGGTGCATGGTCATATATCGAGCGAATGCGCAGTTGTATTTATCAGCGATTAGCTGTTTGGGAAGATCCGCGTTGCAGAACAGAGTTTAATGCTGAGGATGCTGGGTTCTCTCATTTAGGGCATATTGTCGAGAACCGAGTGATACAGCTCGGATTGATCGAAGCGCTGAAAACCTATGACCAAGTGACTTGGATAAACGATACCCCGACAGCTATTAACAATGCTGAGCTATCGAGCTCAGAGTTGCCCTCACTTACTTTTAGTGATGACTCTATTGTTAAAGCCAAAGTGATGATAGGTGCTGATGGTGCTCAATCATTTATGCGTAAAGCGATTGGCATAAGTACACGAGGGTGGCGTTATGAACAACAGGTATTGGCTCTGTCTGTAAAAACGACGCAAGCACAGCAAAATATCACATGGCAACAGTTTTCGCCGAGTGGCCCTAAAGCTTTTTTGCCTTTATACAACGGCTTTGGTTCGCTGGTTTGGTATAATGCAGGTGATGAAGTACAAAAGCTTAAATCACTTAATCAGGCAGAATTAAAACAAGCTGTAATTAAATCATTCCCTGACGAAATAGGTGATTTTAGTCTATTAGAAGTCGCGAGTTTCCCAATAACACGCATGCATGCCATACAATATGTAAAGGGCAGTGTGATTCTTGTTGGTGATGCGGCACATACTATCAATCCGCTCGCAGGGCAGGGCGTTAATCTAGGCTTTAAAGATGTGAAAGCGCTACTGGCAGCTGTTGATGAATCAAGTGAGAAAAAGGGTAGTGCTTCAAAACCCTTTACTCGTGAGGCGTTGAGTCAGTTCGAGCGTTCGAGGCGATTGGACAATGCCACAATGATGACTGCCATGGATTTCTTTTATCATTTATTTAGTAATGATATTGGACCATTGAAGTTTATACGTAATACAGGGCTAGCTATGGCCGATAAGGCCGGTTTTGTTAAAGCTCAAGTGATGAAACACGCAATGGGTATTTAAGGCGTTATAGACAACAATATTGTGCAGAGGATTTTATGACCGCGAGTAAGAAGCTAAAGCAATTAACATTCTCATTACTGATTGGCGTAGGCTTTTTGTTGACTGTTTTAGGGACAGGCTTTGAAGCCATATCTGCTTATCTACGAGGTGATCTGATCCATGGAAGAGTAGAGCGCCTAGATATCAAACAGTATCGTGCAAGCCGCCCAACTTCATCTAATGGATTGGTCGAGAGGCACAATTTAGTTATTCAATATGTTGTTGACGATGAAGAGTATACAACAACAGTTAATTCTCATTTTTATACGGCTATGAACATTATTGAAGAAGGAGATTCGATACTGTTGTCTTATCAAAAAGCCACTCCTGAAAAAAGCTATGTTTTAAGCTATGCCCTATACAATGTCTTTAGTTCGATCATGTGGCCATTTGCTCTGTTGATATTAATAGTTATTCCACCGCAGTGGTATGTTCAGTATCGTCGAATTAAAAAGGCGAGAGAGAATATAGCTTAATCTGAATATAATTTATGCGAACACAAATAAAAAAGCCGGTGACACCGGCTTAATGACACTGTAATAGCTTTAACTGTTACATCTGAGATTGTAGGTAATTTTGTAAACCGATACGTTTGATTAACCCCAATTGTTGTTCTAACCAATAGGCGTGATCAACTTCAGTGTCTTCCAGTAAAGTGACAAGCATATCGCGTGAGACATAATCTTGTTCTTGTTCACACAACGCCATCGTTTTTTTGAGTAGTGCGGCGACACCGTACTCTATATCCAAGTCGCTTTGGAGCATGCTAGGGACATCATGACCAACATTAATACCATCGCGAGTTGTTAGGTCAGGCACACCTTCTAAAAATAGAATGCGCTCGATCAATGCGGCTGCATGACCTTTTTCATCATCAAACTCATGATCAATGCGTTCATAGAGCTTGTTTAACCCCCAATCTTGATACATGCGAGAATGGATGAAGTATTGGTCCATCGCACTTAATTCATTAGCCAGAAGTGCGTTTAATGCGTCAATAACTGCTTGATTGCCTTTCATGATTTAATCCTCGTCTGACATATTGCTTTGAAGGTATTTTTCAATACCCATGTTGCCAATAAGATGTTGCTGTGTTTCCAACCAGTCCAGATGTTCTTCTTCATATTCAAGAAGCTCTTCAAGCAACGCCCTAGACACGTAATCTTGTGTATCTTCACATAAGGCGATGGCTTTTCTTAACGTAGGGAGCTGCTGTGTTTGAAATGTCATGTCACATTGAAGCATTTCTTCTGTTTCTTCGCCGATAAGCAGCTTACCGAGCATTTGTAAGTTAGGTAGCCCTTCCAGAAACAAAATACGTTCAATAAGTTCATCAGCTTGCTTCATGTCTTTAATTGACTTTTTATAGCAAACTTTATTTAAACCATTTAATCCCCAATTCTTGTACATGCGAGCATGTAAAAAGTATTGGTTGATTGAGGTTAACTCGATAGTTAATACCTCATTCAATGCCGCAATAACCTGTGTATTACCTTGCATAATTCTTCACTCACTACTTTGTTTTAAATCAATGATCAGCATTATAGGATATTTTACGTAAAAATCCATTTTTTCTTTAAAAAACAAATAGATATGAATGTTAATTGTTCTCGTTCGTAACACTGTTATTAATTAATTTAAGTTTTATATTGTGCTTAATGAGTTTTGATTAGGTTGTTGCTGGGTGATTAATTGCAAACTTTCTTCTGCGAAACCTACACCGACTTCTGTATAAAAATTAAAGACTTTGTCTATGCCTACTTTAAGAAGTTTTTGCCGGTCATCTTCATATCTTGCTATCGCGGCAAGCTGTCCCTTAAATCCGAAACGTTTGAGTTGCTGTCGAATTTCGATGATGTCGTCAATAGATGGGAGGGCGAGCAAGATTAATTTAACGCAAGACAGATCAAGGTTGTGCCAAAGGTCGGCATCTTCACCATCACCATACATGGCTTGCATATCTTTCATTTTGAGTTTTTCTACGCGTTGCGGATCGGCATCCATTCCCCAAACTTGATCGCCAACTTGATGCTTTAAAGCTAAGTAGGCGCCCTTACCAACACGCCCCATACCTAAAACAATAATTCTCGCGTTTTTGGGTAGGTGGTAAACATCTTCTTCCAATCTTGTTTGGGTTTCAAATGGTCTGAGTTTGTCCGCATTATTCGCATATTGACTGTGCGCTTGTCGATAATACGCACTGGTAAAAATAAAGGAAATAGACGCTGCTATAGCGACAATCACTAACCACTCTTCGGTTAGCCATTGAGCGTTTACACAGACTGCTACCACAATTAGGCCAAATTCGCTGTAGTTGTTGAGTACCATGCCAGATAAAAATGCGGTACGGACTCTCAATTTTAGGCGCGTTAAGATTGCGAAGTAGAGCATAATTTTGATGATAAGCATCAAGCATAACATCACACCTGCAATTAGCATGGCAAGGTCGGGTAATTGTGTGAAACCGATAGATAGGAAAAAGCCAATCAAAAAGAGATCTTTAAAGCTGAGTAGCGCTTTTGCCAACTCAGTTGCTTTTGCGTGTGAGCTTAGCATCATACCGATGATAAGTGCACCTAAGTCACCTTTAACACCAACTAACTCAAATATTTCATAAGCACCAAAAGCTAAAAAGAAGCCTGTGAGAGGTAATAGTTCAGCATGCCCAGATTTATTTAATAGCCTGTCGAAAACAGGGCGCAAAAATATAAGACCAAACAGTGCGAATGCCCATATAGAAGGGATCTTACCACTAGTAACGACAAGGAAGATGACAGCAAAAATATCTTGAACGACAAGAATAGCCAGAGCAATTTTGCCATGCCTTGTTCTCATTTCTCCGCTGTCTTCCAATATTTTGACCACACAAACGGTACTACTAAAACTCAATCCAAAAGCTAATAACGCAATACCTTGTGTTGATAAATCAGAGAAAAAGGGAAGGGCAATCCATTGGAAAGCTGAAATAATACCGAACGCAATCACTACCCAGAGTAGGGTGATAGACAATGTACTGGCATATACTTCAGGTTTTAGTAATGACCTAACATTGAGTTTTAGGCCAATAGTAAAAAGCATGAGGGTGATACCAATGTCAGCTAGTGAATAGAGGTTTTCATTTGCTTCGAAACCTAATGCATTTAGTAAAAAGCCTGCGATGAGGTAGCCAACCAATGGCGGCAAGTTAACGAGCTTGACACCCAGCCCACAAAGAAACGCGAAGAGGATCCAAATAAATTCCATGAAAAGCCTTGAGAATAGTAATGTGAGATTGAGTCCAGTTTTTGTTTGATTATCTGAACACTTTCAATCCTATACGTTTGAGTAGCAATTTCAAAGAACAACAGGCTCTAGTATGATAAAAGGCAGTGAATAAATAGGCATTGGTACTAAGGATACTTGCGTGAAGCTAAATTGTGATCTCGGTGAAAGTTTTGGGAATTGGTCAATCGGCAATGATGAGATGGTCATGCCACATATTGACCAAGCCAATATTGCCTGCGGCTTTCATGCCGGTGATCCGATGGTCATGGCTAAAACGATTAAACTAGCACGTGAGCACAATGTGAGCATTGGGGCTCACCCTAGTTACCCTGATCTTTCGGGTTTTGGTCGTCGTTCTATGCAATGTAGTGAAGATGAAATTATCGATTTTGTGCGTTACCAAATTGCTGCTATTGACGGTGTTGCCAAGTCATTAGGGTGTGATGTGGAATATGTGAAGCCACACGGTGCCCTATACAATGACATGATGAAATCTGATCAAGTGAGAAGATCTATCATGTTGGCGGTGAGCAGCTACTACAAGCCTTTAAAGTTAATGCTGCAAGCAACACCTTTGTTTGAACAACATGAACAAGAGGCGAAAGAGCATGGGTTGGCATTACTCTTTGAAGCATTCGCCGATCGTTGTTACACAGACGAAGGCCTTTTGGTTAAGCGTGGCGAAGTAGGTGCAGTGCATACGGAATCTTTGATGCTTGAGCAAGCGAACTTACTGGCAACTGAACAACAGGTAATAACACAAAGCGGAAAGACGATTCGTGTTGTTGCTGATAGCCTTTGTGTGCATGGTGACAATCCAGAATCGGTAAGCTCAGTACAAGATATAAAAAACATACTGGCTAAGTAAAATGACTGACCACAATTTATCATGGGTCGTTGCTGGTGAAGCCGCTATTTTGGTCTACTTTTCCGATATCCCTTCAGATGAAGCTTTAGAGCGTATTCAGCAATTTAGACAAACAATGAATCGTCATAGCTTTAATTGGCTGATGGATTCAATACCCTCGTTCACATCCCTCTTGATCGAATATGATCCGATGCAGACTGATTACCTAGCAGTTGTTCAAGCTATTAAACGTATTGCAGAACAACTCGTCACAGATACTGTGAATGGAGCAGATAAGCCGCCAGTTGAATTGCCAGTATATTATTCAGAGCAAACAGGACCTGATTTACTCGCTGTCGCAAGCCAAACTAGGCTGTCTGTTGAAGAAGTGATCGCGTGTCATGTGAATACCACCTATCGTGTGTATGCCGTTGGGTTTGCACCGGGGTTCACCTATTTAGCGACGCTTGATAAGGCTTTAGCTTTACCTCGACTAAAAACACCTAGGTTGAAAGTACCTAAAGGTTCAGTGGCAATTGCTGAGCAACAAACGGCCATCTACCCTCAGCAGTCTCCAGGAGGCTGGCATATATTGGGGAATTGTCCGCTTGAACTATTTGATGCCAATCGGGAATTGCCTATGCACTTTGGGATTGGTGATAAAGTTAAGTTTAAGCCTATTTCGCGGCAGGCGTATATTGAATTAGGCGGTGTTCTGTCATGAGTTTAGTGATAGTAGATGTGATCGGCTTAGCGTTAATTCAGGATCAAGGAAGGCGTGGTTTTTACGATATTGGCGTGACTGTCGGGGGGGCAATGGATATGGAAGCGCACAACATGGCTAATTCATTGTTAAAGAATGGCCTTCAAGCTGCGACAGTTGAACTCAGCCTTGCCAGTGCGAAGTTTCGTGCGACTAAGCCTATGCAATTGTGTATTTGTGGTGCTGAATCAGCCTTAACTGTTAATGGTAAGCAACAAAAGCTGTGGCAAACCTTTTTAGTCGGCAAAGGTGATATCGTAGAAATAGGCACACCGCTAAATGGTTGCCGAAGCTATCTGGCAGTTGCTGGAGGATTTGACACTCCCGAGGTTTTTGGTAGTCGCTCTATTGTTGTTAGGGAAAAGTTGGGTGGTTATAATGGTGGACCTCTGAAAAATGGGGAAGAATTAATCACCAAGGCTAGTCATCAGGGTTTTTCATGCTCAATTGAAAATAGAAGGTGCCATGACGACTATATACCTGAATACTCTAAGGAATTGATATTGCGTGTGGTATTGGGGTATCAACATCGATCATTTTCTGAAGTACAAAAAAGGATCTTTTTTTCAAGTGGCTATGAGGTTTCTGCGCATTCGGATCGCATGGGATACCGACTAAGTGGACAAGCTATTACATGTGACAACTATGCATTGGCCTCTGAGGGAATATGTTTTGGAGCTATTCAGGTTCCAGCTGACGGTCAACCTATTGTCCTCATGAGAGATAGGCAAACCATTGGTGGATACCCTAAGATTGGTGCCGTACTTTCTATCGACATGGCCAAGTTGTCACAGGCGACGCCGGGCTGCAAAGTCAGTTTCCAACCTATTACTGTGGAAGAATCGCATAATGCGTTGCATCTGTATGCGGCAAGGTTAGAGCGCAGTATAAAAGCGATAAAAACTCTGTAAGTGAGAATAATTAATGTAATTAATGGTCAGCCCTGTCACAATATCGGCGTTTGTCTTTAACCTGTTATGACTCATTAAAAATGCAACAAGTCGCTTACCTTAATAACCAATTCTTGCCACTTGAAGACGCTCGTATATCACCGCTAGATCGTGGCTTTTTATTTGGCGATGGTGTTTATGAGGTAATCCCCAGCTACTCAGGTAAATTCGTTGGGTTTCAATTACATATTCAACGTTTGCAACGGAATCTTGATGCTTTAGAGATACCGCTAGATTGGAATACTGAGCGTTGGTTTACTATTGCTAGTCGATTGTTGGAAGAGAATGGAAGCGGCAACTTGGGCATCTATTTACATGTGAGTAGAGGAGCTGATGTCAGGCGTTTTCATGGGTATGGACAAGGGCTAATGCCAACTGTTTTTGCTTATGCTTTTGAGATAACTTCTCCGAAAGTGGCTGATAGGAACAAGGTAGACGGGTTGAGTGTTGTTACTCAAGAAGATATCAGATGGCAGCAGTGTCATATTAAGTCTACTGCCTTGCTTGGCAATGTGATGCATTTTCAACATGCCTATAACAATGAAGCTGCTGAAACGATTTTATATAACAGGCAAGGTGAGATTACCGAAGCCAGTACGAGCAATATTTTCGTAGTGACAGGGAAAAAAATAGCTACACCACCACTTGATAACCAATTGTTGCCAGGTATTACTCGCCATATTGTTCTAGATATCATTAGAACAAAGACAGATTACGTTGTTGAAGAAATATCCTTATCTCTAGATGATTTATGTTCAGCAGATGAAGTTTGGCTTACTAGTGCGAGTAAAGAATTAGCGCCTGTTATTATGATTGATGATCAAGCTATAGCTGATGGCCAGATAGGGGATATTTGGTTGGACGTTATGTCGTATTATGCGAAAAATAAATTCATCTATTAGAACCACCCTCCACTCAAGTAATTAGGTAACTCAAGGTTTATGTTTCGACCCGCAAAAGCGTTTATTGATTTAGTAGCACTGCAGCATAATTGTCGTGAGATCAAAAAGTACACACCAACTAGTCAGTTGATAGCGGTCTTAAAAGCTAACGCTTATGGACATGGTGCAATGATGGTGGGGAAAGCGCTGGAGAATCTTGTTGATATGGTAGCCGTGTCTTGTTTGGAAGAAGCGGTTGAACTACGCAGCGCTCAAGTCGAATTGCCTATTATACTGCTTGAAGGTTGTTTTTCTTCAGACGAGTTGATTGCAGCAAGTCAGCAAAACTTTCATGTTGTCGTGCACTGCGATGAGCAACTGGAATCACTTGAGCAGACTTCAGTGCCTCAAGCTCTTCATGTTTGGTTAAAAGTTGACACGGGAATGCATCGATTAGGAATAGAGCCTTCAAAAGTGGGAGAGTTTCAATCGCGATTGATCGCATGTGATAGCGTGGCTGATAACGTACGATTGATGAGTCATTTTGCCAGTGCTGATGTGAGTGACAACCCGCTTAATGATAAGCAGCTAGTACGCTTTAATGAGAGCCGGCAAAATGTCAGTGTGTATACGCAATGTTCTATGGCAAATTCAGCGGCTATTTTGTCTTTCCCCGAAGCACATTTTGATTGGGTTCGCCCGGGCATTTTACTGTTTGGTGTGTCGCCATTTAAAGGTAAATATCATGAAGGTAATTTAAAACCTGTCATGACATTAGCTTCGCGCGTAATATCTGTTTCTACTATTGAAGCCGGAGAAACGGTAGGGTATGGCAATCGTTGGCTAGCTTCTCGGCAATCTAAGATTGCTACCGTTGCTATCGGATATGGAGATGGCTATCCCAGATCAGCTAAAGATGGAACTCCAGTAATGGTCAATGATACTCGAGTACCATTGGTTGGTGCCGTGTCTATGGATATGCTGACAGTCGACGTTACTGATATCGATCCGGTAGCTGTAGGAGATGAAGTAGAATTGTGGGGAAAATCACTATCCGTCAATGAAGTCGCAAGCTACGCAGATACTATCGGTTATGAATTGCTAACTCGAATGCCTGCTAGAGTCGAAAGAACATTAATGTAAAGGACTTAATCAATGAAAAAGGCGAATGTAGCCATAAGAGTTTTTGGCGTGATATTATTGATCGCAGTGATTATTTTTTATGATGCTGTCACTCCTCTGGTGATTATCCCTGCCATATCATTAAGCTTCATTTTAATGTTGGGAAGGCATTCAAATAGTGAAGAAAGTCGATATAGCAACAAACAAAGAGAAAGAGTGATTAATTCGGCTTCTGCTGGTATTAAATGGACTCAATCACCTATTTTATGGATGGTTATTTTGATTGTCTTTGGAGGTATTCTGTCTCTTCTTCTTTAATAAAAAGTAGAAAAGACAGGGTAAACTATTGATTAAGAAGAGAGTAAAGCTTAGTAGCTTGACTCAACTAATCGTCCCTATTCTCACAGCTTTCTTTTTGGCAACGACCGTATAGGTAAAGGCTGTGATTAGTCAATTCTATGCCATTTTCCTTAGCAATATCTTCCTGTCTTTTTTCAATAACAGGATCTTCGAATTCAATAACTTTGCCACAATCTAAGCAGACAAGGTGGTCATGATGGCTTTTCTGACTCAACTCAAAAACTGATTTACCACCTTCGAAATGGTGTCTATGAATAATGCCTGCATCGTCTAGTTGATTAAGTACTCGGTAGACAGTTGCAAGGCCAATCTCTTCGCCTTGTTCTAATAATATTTTATAGACATCTTCGGCACCAATATGCTGATTTTCTGGACCTTGCATGATTTCTAAGATCTTCAATCTTGGTAGAGTGATCTTAAGCCCAGCTTTTTTCAATTCTTGATTTTGATCCATAGCTTTCTATCATCGATGGGAGAATGGCGGCTATTATAAAGCAGCGACAGGGGAAAGAAAGCTATTCCAAACTATCCGATAAACTATTTAGGTCTTTGTTATGGATTAAAGTGACAATATGCTAGAGAAAATGGCGACTTAGTGAGTAGTTAATTATACTAAACGGGCTAAGCTTCACTAATAGAATTATTAGTTAAATAATTGTAAACTATGTGGTCCGACCATGAGAGTCGAGACTTCATTGTGAGGCAGCCGGTCTGTCTTACTACTCACTATAATAATAATGACAAATGAGGGAGCAGAGATGCGAATATCTGTGGTTAGCAGAATAATAGGTGGGTTTGCACTTATTGGTATTCTGTTGCTCATTACTAACGTATTTTCATATTTTGGTTTGACATCCATACAATCTTCAGCTGAATCGGTTATTCATGAGAAAACACCGGTACAGGAGAAGATGATAGATGTACAAATTGAAGTGCTTACGCTTGGGCGAGTTTCTCAACAAGGCTTCTATTCTGAATCTTTATCGACGTTAGAAGTTCTAACGAAAGAATATAACAGCGCGGTTGCCGTATTTACCGAAGACCTTGATAAGTTATCCTCTCGGCTAACAGACAGTAAATTGAAGCTTATGTATGAGGAAGGTGAAGGCTTTACATCATCATACCTCGAACGCAGCTCATCCATGCTAAACGGCAAAAAGCGTGTTCTGGAACTCGAAAACAAGATACAAGAAGAATTGACTTTTATTCTCAATACGGCAAGTGAAGCAGGTAATTTAATGATTGACTTGACCTATCTTGAGGGCGCTGAAACAGATCGAAATATACAGAGGTTAGTTGGCTCTGGAACGATAATTGACAATATCATTCAGCCTATGCTTAACGTGAGTAAAGAGTTAGGTGCGAGTAATGATGCTGAATTGAGTGCTACCATCATCGATGATCTAAATTACTCGTTACGAGAAATACAAACAAACTTCGATTTCTTGAAGAATTTAGCTCAAAGTGTTGATGATGGCGGTATTACAGAAACATTTGAAGTTGAGTTTAATAAGCTTAAGGAACAGTATTCAGGCAGTCAGGGCTTTATCTGGTTGCAACAGCAGAAGCTGGATGCTCTTGCCGCAACCAATACGGATAGGGTTGTTGCAGATGAAAACCTTGCTGCTGCAATCGACAGCTTCAATAAGTTATTTGATCAGGTCAATAAAGATACTTTAGCTGGCCAAAACGGTATTTTGGATGAAGTTCAATCAAGTATATGGCTGAGCGTTGTTATCATGATTATAGCGCTGATTCTTATTGTTATTATTGGCTATATCTCAGCTCGTAGTATCGGTAACCCTTTAGCAAGAATAAATACAAGCCTAAAAATAATTAGTAATGGTGATTTAACACATGTTGCTGAAAGCGATAGTTCTACGGAGTTTGATAAGCTTTCGACTAACCTAAACGCAGTAACCAAAAGCCTCCATCAAGTTGTTAGCCAGATTCTAGTTCAAGAGAAGCAACTCGATAGTGCAAATAAAATCAGTGTTGAAGTGGGTAAGAAAACGCTTGAACAGGTGGCGTTGCAGACACAACAAGTGCGTCAAACTTCTAGTAATACGGAGCAAGTTCGCCAAACCAGCGAAAACAATGTTCGCCAAATCAATTTAGGTATGCAGAGCTTGGAGATTGTAAAACAGCAATCTCAAAAGATGGGGATTACAGTAGAAGAGACTAGTGAACAGTTAGCTGCGCAAGCAAAACAAGCAAATGCATCGGTAGATATTATTTCAAGGCTGGAAACTAATACCGTTAACATTGGTGGCATTCTTGATGTGATTAAAACAATTGCTCAGCAGACTAACCTGTTAGCATTAAATGCAGCAATTGAAGCAGCGCGAGCTGGAGAGGCAGGAAGAGGTTTTGCAGTTGTTGCTGATGAAGTTAGAACGCTGGCTACAAGAACTCAAAACTCTACCGAAGAAATTGAAGATATGATCAATGCGTTACAAGATGACGCGAAACAAGCCGTTGACGCAATAGCGCGCGGGAAAGAACAAGCAACAGGTAGTGTTGAGCAAATATCGGAGTTAACGTCTTTGGTGAAAGACGTCTTACAAATTGTAGACGACCTTACCGTAGCAAATAGCCGTATTGTTGCCGACTCCAGTCATCAAGATGATTTATTGAACGACGTCAACACGAGTCTAAATGAGATAGTTAGACTAGCAGAACAAAGTGCTGAGTCTACTCAAGAAGCCAATACTGCAACAAACAAAGTAGATCAACTAATGGTTGAGCTTAAACAAGCTGTTAGTCGATTTAAGTTGTAGTACTTCCATAGAATACTGGCTGTTACAAAAAGGGCTATCAGATATTGATAGCCCTTCTTTAATTAGTGGAATAGGTGTTGTTATTCCAACTCTGACAAGCAAAGCTCTTCGTATACTTGCTTACACCATTGTTTAACACGCTGTTCCGTGAGTTCGGGTTGACGGTCTTCATCAATACCTAAGCCAACAAAATGATTTTCATCAGCCATCCCTTTTGATGCTTCAAAATCATAGGAATCAGTTGACCATTGTCCAACTAATATTGCACCTTTGGCTTCCACAATGTCGCGCACCATACCCATGGCATCAAGAAAATACTCCGCGTAATCTTCCTGATCACCACAACCGAATATTGCGACTAGCTTGTCAGTGAAATCTATTTCTTCGAGTTCAGGAAAGAAGTCATCCCAATCGCATTGTGCTTCACCGTAGTACCAAGTGGGGATGCCGAACAAGAGTAAATCATACTCTGCTATTTGTTCTTTTGTGCTCTTTGCAATGTCTGCAACATCAATAAGATGCTTTCCTAATTCTTTTTGGATCATCTTAGCAACGTGTTCAGTGTTGCCTGTATCGCTACCAAAAAAGATACCTACACTTGCCATACTATCTTAAATCCTATAAATCAGAGTTTGATATAACACCCTGAAAATTTTACCTAACCGACTCCCGAGCTTTGCCAAAAGTACTGAATCAGCCCTTTTGCTAAAAAGCCCGCCATGCCTAAAAACAGCACAAAATATGTGGCAATTCTACCAACCATGGGTACGTCGTTTTTCTTTAATACGTCATGAACAGCCAGTCCCATGAGTAAAAACAGGATGGCTAAAGAGACATTTAATGCCATCGCTTCCAGTTTTTCGTAATTATCATTCAACATCTTGATTGGGCTGCTATTTAAAACGGCGAGACTATAGCATAGGCGAGCCCAAGGCCGCCATAGGAAAATAGGCTACAGGACTGGGATATTAGGACTTTGTCATAGATCAAATTGACAAGAAATCCTTCGCTATTTTATTAAATGCTACCGGTTTTTCTGCATGTAACCAATGGCCTGCACCCTGAATGATTTTAACTTTGCTGTTCGGAAATCTAGTACTAACGGCTTGTTGGTGGTCGATAGTCAAGTAATCCGACGATGACCCTTTGATGAATAGTGCTTCACCTGAAAATGGTTCTGCGAAATCAATGCCTTGGGAAATCTTACTGTAATCTCTAGTGATGAGATCGACGTTGAATTTCCAAGACCATTCACCACCTGCTGCCTGTATCAGGCTTTTAAGGATAAATTGCCTGACGCCAGCTTCTTCAATCAAGTTACTTATTATTTTGTCTGCTTGTTGACGGCTTTCTAATGTCTTGAGGTCGATACTATTCAAAGCTTTTAAAACGTTTTGATGTCGATGTTCATAAGCGACAGGAGCAATGTCTGCAACAATAAGCTTACGAACATTATTGGGCTTTGACAAAGCCATCTTCATTGCTACTTTACCACCCATAGAATGGCCAAGCAGGTCATAACTATCAATGTTTAGCGATTGTAGGGTGCTCTGTACAATTGAGGCATAGTTGTCGTAGCTAAAACTATCTGTGTGATAGGATTGACCATGATCAGGGAGATCAATGCTTATGACTCGAAAGCTTTTGGATAGTTCTCGGGCAACCATCCCGAGGTTTTCTAAGCTGCCAAATAACCCATGCAATAAAACGACAGTAGGGCCTTCGCCGGTTACTTTATAATGGAGAGGTGATGACGTTACCATGATGTTATGGATATCCCTGTAATGGTCATTGTTTTTCAGTGGAGCCGCTATATTCATACTCAATTTTGATCGCTAAGGCGGCCTTAAAGAGTTTACTCGATACTTAGGATCGAATTATACTCCAAACTTTATCACGTCATTACAGTGTCTTATGAAGAATATCGAAGTTGAACCCGATTTGTACCAATTTATAGCCTCACAAACTCAACATATTGGTGAGAATGCCTCTCAAATATTGAGACGATTACTCGCGCCCCAAATGGAGTTGGCCAAGAAAAACATGGTTGATGCACAGGTTGCTGAGGAATCTACCAACACTAAAAAGGCTGCCACTGTTAAAAATGAAAATGTTAAAGAGAGTAAGCAGAAAAAAGATGTACTCGCGAAAGTGAAGAACAACAGTTTGCTTAACAAAGAAGTGCTCGGCGAGTTAAAAGCAAAGAAATCTAAAGTGGATATCTTTTTGCTGTTACTCGGTGAAATGAATAAACAACGGGCCTCCGATTTTGGTCAAGTACTGAATATTAAAGGCAGTAACCGCGCTTATTTTGCGGCAGATAAGCAAACATTGTTAGATTCTGGTAAGAGCACCAATCCTAAGCAAATACCGGGAGCAGATTATTGGGTTGTTACTAACAATAATACGCAACGAAAATCAGATCTGTTATGCAAGGTAGCGAATATTCTTGGATATGCAGAGAAAGAAATTAAGGCACTTGGTGCAATTTTATAAACCTCAAAGGTAAAACATGGCTTTACACCCTCAGGCTGGTCAGCTGGTTACTCATGATAAATTGGTGAATGTCCCCGAGTTGATGAGTGCTTATTATACTCAACTCCCAGACATTGAAGATCCTAC
The DNA here is from genome assembly GCA_964640795.1 of uncultured Pseudoalteromonadaceae bacterium. Lineage (GTDB taxonomy): Bacteria > Pseudomonadota > Gammaproteobacteria > Enterobacterales > Alteromonadaceae > M269. The sequence continues at coordinate 19,045 of CAZXIN010000046.1, forward strand.
TCAGGCCGTTACCTTTGGCACTTCAGGTCATAGAGGATCGTCTCTATTGAACTCGTTTAATGAGAGGCATATTGCAGCAATCTGTCAATCACTTTGTGATTATAGGGTAACGCAAAATATTACTGGCCCGATGTTTATTGGGATGGATACGCATGCATTATCGCAAGCGGCATTCCGTACGTCGATAGAGGTTATGGTTGCCAATGACGTTGACGTTGTTATTCAGGAAAAACAGGGATACACGCCAACACCTGTGATTTCACATGCCATTTTGAATCACAACAAAGATAAAACGCAAGGTTGGGGGGATGGGATTGTTATTACGCCATCACATAATCCACCTGAGGATGGAGGGATTAAATATAATCCGCCACATGGTGGCCCAGCTGATAGTGACGTGACAACTATTATTCAAAATAACGCGAATGATTTGATTCGTGGCAACTTGAAAAAGGTTAAGCGGGTTAGTTTTGAACAAGCGATGTCATCGGATAAGGTAAGAGAAGTTGATTTCAGTGTTGATTATATAGAACAACTCGACCAAGTTATTGATATGCAAGCTATTAGGGATGCAAATCTAAAGCTAGCAACTGATCCTTTAGGTGGCGCTGGTTTAGCTTATTGGCGCAAGATCAATGAGCGCTACGGACTCAATATTGATGTAGTCAACGACAGAACTGATCCAACGTTTTCTTTTATGAGTCTGGATAAAGATGGCAAGGTACGGATGGATTGTTCGTCAGCGTATGCCATGTCAGGATTGATAAAGTTGCGTGAAGATTATGATTTGGCTTTTGGCAATGATCCAGACTTTGATCGGCATGGAATTGTCACCAAGCATGCAGGCCTAATGAACCCAAACCATTATCTTGCTGTTGTTATAGACTATCTTTATCAGAATCGCCCTGAATGGCCTGAGAGTTTGAACGTTGGAAAGACATTAGTTTCAAGTTCAATGATTGATCGTGTGGTTAAAAAATTAGGTAAACCTCTTTTGGAAATGCCTGTTGGGTTTAAATGGTTTGTACAAGGCATGTTTAACAGTCAAATTGGCTTTTCGGGTGAAGAGAGTGCCGGTGGCATATTCTTGCGACGAAATGGACAGCCTTGGGCAACTGACAAAGATGGCATTATTCTATGTCTTTTAGCTGCGGAAATTTTGGCTAAAACGGGACTGGATCCTAGTCAACACTATGAGAGATTGACTGAAGAATTTGGTCAACCTTTATATAAACGCGTTGATGTGGCCGCCACTTTAACTCAGAAGAAAGCTTTGTCATCACTGAAGGCTGAGGATATCCAATCAAGTGAATTAGCTGGAGAGTCCATCACTAATGTACAAACTCATGCTCCAGGTAATAATGCAGCTATTGGCGGAGTCAAAGTGAGTACTGAGAATGGTTGGTTTGCTGCTCGTCCTTCTGGTACTGAGAATGTCTACAAAATTTATGCAGAGAGTTTTCTGGGGCAAGAGCACCTTGACGCTCTTATTTCTGAAGCGGAAGTGTTGGTTCAGCGAGTTTTTGACGGAGCAGGAGATTAAATGATCAATACCTGTGATGTCATAAAACTGTAAATAAATTACGAATATTGTTAAAGGCGACTGATTTTAGTCGCCTTTTTTATGTTTGACGCAAAAATATGAGGCTGAAAGTGGACTTTTATACGGTTGAATTTAATATGTATGTAATTAAATTACACTATAATGTGATTGGTATTACTTAACACTTCCGTTTTTGTTTATTGCTTAGATTGCAATAAACCTCGATCAGGATAAGGAGCCTCTACAATGGCAGCAGCTCAACAGTCATCTTCGCTTAAGAAAAAGCCTACAAACGGTTTAAAGCTAACAAAAGCTAAAATAAAAAACAGTATTGTTCGACATCTTCATTCTACGTTGGGAACGGATGAAAATAAGGCCAATAGCCACGCATGGTGGAGAGCTACAGTCGCAGCTGTACAAGAGCATATTCTGGAAGGTGTTCGTAAGACACAGAAAGCGCATTATATGAATGATACTCGCGCTGTACATTATTTTTCCGCTGAGTTTCTTATGGGGAGATTAATGTCGAACAATCTCCATAATTTGGATCTATATACTCTGACAGAGCAAGCTTTGAATGAGCTAGGTGTTTCCTTAGCCGATGTCTTGGAAGAAGAGCCCGACATGGCTTTAGGTAATGGTGGGCTAGGGCGTCTGGCAGCTTGCTTTTTGGATTCTTTAGCGACTAAAGGATTACCTGGAATAGGATATGGTTTGCATTATGAACACGGGTTATTCAGGCAAGAAATAAAGAACGGTGCTCAAATTGAACGCCCTGACAGTTGGCGGGATTATGGTAACCCTTGGGAAATTTGCCGACCAGAATCAATTCAAGAAATATCTCTTTATGGTTACGTCGAAACCAAATATGAAGAGAATGGTGAGATAAAGAAAGAATGGCATCCAGGATCTATTGTTAAAGGTGTCCCCTGGGACATACCCGTTGTAGGTTATGGCGGTGAAACCGTTAATATTCTGCGCCTTTGGGAGTCTCAGGCTTCTGGTTATTTTAATTGGGATGTATTCAATGCTGGTGGATATGTGGATGCACAAATTGAAAATGTGCAAGCGGAAACTATCTCGAAAGTTCTCTATCCTAATGATGAAACAGAGGCAGGAAAAGAGCTTAGGCTTATCCAGCAATACTTTTTTTGTGCTTGTTCACTGAAAGATATTGTTCGTCGCTACAAACGAGCGCATGGAGATGATTGGAGTCGATTTACTCATCAAGTGGTTATTCAATTAAATGATACTCATCCTGCCATCGCAATCCCTGAGCTTATGCGTATATTGATTGATAGAGCTGACATGTCATGGGATAAAGCGTGGGACATATGTACCAAGGTTTTCGCCTATACAAACCATACTTTGTTACCTGAAGCTCTAGAAAGTTGGCCTGTACGGATGCTTGAAAAAGTCCTCCCTCGGCATATTGAAATTATTTACGAGATCAACCATCACTTTATGATGCAAGTGGAACAAAAGTGGCCTGGTGATGATGGTGTAAAACGAAAGCTATCTATCATTGAAGAATCAGGTGAGCGCATGGTGCGTATGGGGCACTTATCTGTGATTGGTAGCTTTGCTGTTAATGGCGTAGCAGAGATCCATTCAAAATTGGTAAAGCGTGATTTATTCCCCGAGTTTGACCAACTATGGCCACAAAAGTTTACTAATGTGACCAATGGTATTACACCAAGACGCTGGCTTAAGGCTTGTAACCCTCAACTCTCTGCGTTGATAGATTCCAAAATTGGTCATGATTGGCCGACGGACTTAAAGCAGCTTGATGGTTTAGCGGCATTTGCTAAGGACAAAACTTTTCAAAAGAAATTCATGCAAATAAAACATGATAATAAGGCTGAATTAGCCAAAGAGGTCATGAAGCTGACGGGAATAACTATCAACCCTAATGCGATATTCGATATTCAGATAAAAAGGCTACATGAATATAAACGACAACATCTGAACTTATTGCACATCATGGCTTTATATCGCCGATTACTGCAACGGCCTGACATAGGTTTTCATCCAAGGGTATTTATATTTGGTGCTAAAGCGGCTCCAGGATATAAGCTTGCTAAGGACATTATATACGCCATCAATAAAGTGGCAGAAAAGATCAACAGTGATAAACGGGTAAATCATTTGTTGAAAGTGGTTTTTATGCCAAATTATAGAGTCAGTCAGGCAGAAAAAATGATCCCTGCAGCGGATGTTTCGGAGCAAATATCTACAGCTGGAAAGGAAGCTTCTGGTACTGGAAATATGAAGTTGTCGCTCAATGGTGCTTTGACCGTAGGCACGCTTGATGGCGCTAATATAGAGATTGCGGAAGAAGTTGGCGATGAAAATATCTTTATTTTCGGCTTAACCGTTGATGAAGTGTCAGCGTTGAAAAACAGCGGCTATAACCCTTACAATTATTACTATGCCAACCAAGAAGTTAAAGCCATATTGGATTGGCTTGATGGTGATTACTTTACTCCAGGCGAGCCTGATGCCCTAGCGTCGATCAAACATAGCCTTTTAGATGGTGGCGATCCTTATTTAGTTTTGGCTGACTTTGAATCATATTCAAGCGCTCAGCAACAGGTGAATGATGCTTATATGGACAAATCCAAGTGGGCTGAAATGGCGATACTCAATACTGCGAAAATGGGTAAGTTTACTTCTGACCGATCTGTGGAAGATTATGTAAGAACCATTTGGAAACTTATGCCTTGCAAGGTTGATTAAGAATTAATCATAGACTAATGGTTGATTGTAAAATAGGTTGATGCGTTTTACTTTGTACCTCAAGATACGTACTAGTTAAGGTGGTTTACTCTCTTTGAAAAAAGCACACTGTCAGTTAGCTAAAAATAATAATAATAAATTGAGCTGCAATACTTTATGAAAAATCATTTGTCGTTAAAAACGATACCTAATAGGCATAGCTTTTTCGATTACATTCGTAAAGAAGTTACAAATGACCCTTGTCTTTCACTCTTGTTTATTGATGTTGTCAGGTTTTCTGATGTCAGTGCCAGCTTTGGATACGAAACTGGCGATCAGATATTAACAATCATTGCTAATAGGATTGAGAGGTTATTTGGTTCAATAGGGGCGCTTGGAAGAATAAGCGGCGATATCTTTGGACTTGTCATAAAGGGCAAGCATAGCGAACGGGAACTGCGAGAGTTTTATCGCTACCTTACTGAACATTTTAAAACACCTATAGCAGTGCAGGATCACTCTTTTATAGCTGATTTCAATGTCGGAGCGATTGCAAATAACCAAAATAACAGCGATACGCATATGTTATTTTCCCGTGCAGAGTCGGCATTAAAACAAGCGAAAGAAAATCGCTATGAAAATTTCTTTACTATGCCTTTGTTCGGCAAATCTGTTACTGGACGTTCTTTAGCATTAAAGGCGGACTTAAAGCGTGCGTTTGCTAATGATGAGTTGGAACTTTATTTTCAACCCAAGGTGAATTTGAATAACTTGGATATTGTTGGTGCGGAATGCTTGTTACGGTGGAATCACCCCTTAGATGGCGTGTTGTTCCCTGGTGCTTTGATTGAAGCCGCTGAGTCATACAATATGATGAACGAAGTCGGTTATTGGGTTTTAGAAAAGGCTTTTGAGAGTGCGGCATTTCTGAAGTCAATAGGGTTGGAATTGCAAATCTCAGTCAATATCTCGCCAACCCAACTTTATGATACGCTTTTTGTTTCTAAAGTAGGTGAGTTAGGCACTAAATATGGTGTTGATCTCAAAAATATGGAACTTGAGTTAACAGAGGATGTCGCTTTGTCTAACTCTTTAATGACTAAAAGGCAGCTGTCGGAAGTAAGAGCTTTGGGTTTATCAATTGCTGTAGATGACTTCGGTAAAGGGTATTCAAATTTAGCCTATATGCGAGACTTACAATTAGACACTATTAAGATTGATAAGACCTTTGTTTTAGGATTGGGTAACAATGCTGTCAATCGAGCCATTATTGAAGCGACTCAGTTGATTGGAAGTGCAATGAAGAGTGATGTTACAGCCGAAGGGATTGAAAGTGTTCAACATTTACATACATTGCGTGAGATTGGTATAGAGACAGGGCAAGGCTTTTTATTTTCAAAAGCCCTTCCTATTAAAGAGTTTATGGAGCTGACACAGCGCGACTTAATAGTCGGTAGCTCATTAGCTTATAATAGCCGTAAGGCTTCTTAATACATTGGAGAGGTTAGTTACTTGCTATAGTTAGTGGGCATGCAGCGCATCACTCCTTATAATATTATTTGGCTAACTTAAATCAAAAGGCTGACATGTTGGTATATCTTACTCTGGCATATTAGAATAGCGATATGTTATTTCTAATAGTTCATCTATGTCGTCTTCGTTAGTCATTCAACAACTTAAATCTCAAGGTAATTTCTTTTCACTTTCCATGGCTTTATCAAGTGAGCTTAAAAGTGGTTTGTCTTTTGCGTTGGATAATAATACACAGGTCGACATTACCGATGTCGGGTTGATTAGGTTTACGCCAAGCCAAAAACCACGCAAAGCAATTGTCTTGTCATGTGCTGTACATGGGAATGAAACAGCGCCTATAGAACTCTGCGATGATCTTGTAAAGCGTATACTGACAGGTCAAATAACGTTGTCGCAACCTTTGCTCATTATCTTTGCTAATTTACCGGCTATTGCTATTGAAAAACGTTTTGTCGAAGAAAATATGAATCGATTGTTTAGTGGTGCTCACAGTCAGTCTGACTCAATAATGAATACTGAGAGAAAGCGTGCTGCGCAGCTAGAACGGGTCGTCGGTGCATTTTTCGAAAGCTATGAGGCGCAGGTTGAGCGGCATCATTACGATTTACATACAGCTATTCGTGACTCTAAACATGAAAAGTTCGCCGTTTATCCTTACACACATGGTGAGTCTCGAAGTGAATTATCATGCCGGTTTTTAAAAGCGAGTGGTATCGACACCATTTTATTGTCTGATAGACCGACAACGACCTTTAGTTATTTTTCAGCCAACGAATTTGGTGCCATAGCGTTTACTCTGGAGCTTGGCAAGGTAAAGCCGTTTGGTAGGAATGATATGAACCGTTTTAGTGATATCAAACAACAAATCGAAGCACTCATTAGTGTGCAAACCTATCATTCTCCCGATGTTGATATAGATGATTTGAATATTTATCGTGTGAACCAAACTATTCTGCGTCAAAGTGAGTCATTTGAATTGCATTTTGACGATGATATCCCCAATTTTACTGCATTTGCTCAAGGTGAAGCCATGGCAACGAATGGCGATACTGTATATAAAGCTGAGCATGATGGTGAGGCTATTGTTTTTCCCAATGCTAAGGTTGCTATGGGGCAAAGAGCGTTACTCACTATTGTTAAATGCGATCTGCAATATGGTGTGATTTAGGTACCCTATATGCTAGATTTTGATAAATTCAGATGTATTGATTTAAGTCACGGAGATTAGAAATGATAGTAACAACAACACACGACATTCAAGGCAAGCAAATTAACGATTATCTAGGCGTTGTTGTTGGCGAAGCAGTGATGGGAGCCAACCTTTTTACCGATATATTTGCATCTATTCGAGACATTGTTGGTGGTCGTTCTGGAGCGTACGAAGATGAGTTAACAAAAGCACGTAAAATAGCCTTTCAGGAGCTAGAAAATGAAGCAAGAATGTTAGGTGCAAATGCTGTCGTCGCAGTGGATATAGATTACGAAGTTGTGGGCGCAAAAGGTTCTATGCTTATGGTCAGTATCAGTGGTACAGCTGTTCGTTTTTCCTGAATTAAGCCATATCAGCCCGAGTGAATAATGCTAATCATATCCAATGAAGCGAGCACTTCATTGGATAGATTGGTATAAGGTCTGGTGGGCTACCAATCATCGTCATTCTCTTTCTGCTCATTTGTATCTTTCTTCTTAATCACAGGCATTTTTGTATTTGCTGTTGATCTTAAGAGCAATATATTGCCTAAAATTATGCCAAAGACAAAAACAACAATTAATATAATGTGCCAAGTTTGCATACCTAACCCCTCACAATAAAACGTTCGATGATCATAGGTAAGTTTTGAAGTATTGAATTTTTACCTTCAATATCTAATGAGTTAATAACAGCATACAAAAAGTCGTGTGTTATTTGTTGGCTGAGATGAGAAGAAAGCGGGGCATAACTTAAATGCCAAGGTTCAGCAGCGACACCGCCTGTGTAGCTTTTGTAAGGGAATATAAAGTCGAACTTTTTAGCGTGAAACACTAGCCAAGATGACAATTCATAACATGGACCGCCTTCAGCATATTCCTCAGGAACCAATTCGAAAGGTTGCCCCCATTTTATGACAGCTTGCTTGTCCATTACGTCTATATCTGTACCCCAATGATGGCGGCTTGAACCCGGTAGGGCAGACCAAGTTAAAATGGCGTCGAGCCTCTCTTGTTCATCCAATTGCTTTGGATCTAATACCTTTCCATCAAGTGAAAACAGCGTTCTTTCTCCTCGCCATTTTGCATTCCAAATACTCAACTGCCTTTCCAAACTGCGAAAAGAGCTAGCAATTTGCAGATCAATTCCATCATCTGATGCCATTTTTTGCATGAGGTCAAATGCTTGACTCACTTCAGCTTGCAGCTGATGGTTATCTGGTCGTTTGACCAAATGATTTTCATCAGCGCCACTGAGTAATTCAGGACTAGCTAACATAGCAGTCGTTTCATGATGTGATAATAAACGTCAGATAATTGATCAAGGTCGGCCATGCGGACACATTCATTAATTTTATGAATGGTTGCGTTCACTGGACCTAATTCGATGACTTGAGCGCCAGTTGGTGCAATAAATCGTCCATCAGAAGTACCGCCCGCCGTTGACAACTCGGTTTGTTGTCCAGTGACTTCTTTAATCGCCCCCACTGTCGCATCCACAAGCTCCCCTGTATCTGTTAAAAAAGGTTGCCCATTAAACGTCCATTTAATTTCATAATCTAGTTCGTGTTTATCCAGAATGGAGATCACACGTTTTATTAACTCCTGATCAGTCACTTCTGTTGAAAAGCGAAAGTTGAACATCACTACCATGTCACCAGGGATCACATTACCGGCGCCAGTACCTGAATTGATATTTGATATCTGAAAGCTCGTTGGAGGGAAAAACTCATTGCCATTGTCCCAATGCGATCCTGCAAGCTCTGATAAGGCTGGCATGCCATGATGAACAGGGTTTTTGGCTAGGTGAGGGTAGGCGACATGACCTTGAATTCCTTTGATAATTAAATCGCCCGTGAGTGAACCACGACGGCCATTTTTAACTATATCACCTAGTGTTTCAGTGCTCGATGGTTCGCCAACAATGCACCAATCAATTTTCTCATTTCTCGCTTCTAAGGTATCAATGACTTTGGTTGTGCCATTGATAAAAGGCCCCTCCTCATCACTGGTAATCAGATAAGCGATAGACCCTTTGTGATAAGGGAAATCCTGCGTAAAGCGTTTGGTCGCTGTTAACATGGCCGCTAAGCTACCTTTCATATCTGCTGCGCCTCGACCGTGCAGATACTCTCCTTTCTCAGTTGCTTCAAATGGCGGTGTGTCCCATTTTTCGGCAGGACCTGAGGGAACTACGTCGGTATGTCCGGCGAAACAGAATACCGGGCCTGATTGGCCCTTCCGAGACCACATATTTGTAGTGTCATTGAATATCATGGTTTCATTATTAAAACCAAGTGGCTTTAAATACTCTGCCATAAGAACCTGACAACCTGCATCTTCAGGGGTGACAGATTGACGATTAATAAGCTGCTTTGCGAGTTCTAAGGTTTCGCTCATGATGGGAATATCTCTGCATATTGTTCAGCTTTAAAACCTAGGTGATATTGGTCATCTACTACCATCACCGGACGTTTTATCATGGCTGGTGCTTCAAGCATTAGTGCAATAGCGTTCTCTTTCGAAATATTGGCTTTAGCTTCATCACTCAATTGACGGAAAGTCGTGCCCCTTTTGTTTAACAAAAGCTCCCAGTTGATATGTTTCTCTGTTTCTACAAGCCAGGATTGTTCAATCCCATCAACTCGATAATCATGAAATATGTAGTCAATGCTATTGGCTTCTAACCATTTTCTCGCTTTTTTTATGGTGTCGCAGTTTTTAATGCCATAAAGGGTGATCTTGGACATGATATTAGGAAGACTCTAGTGATTAAAAATAAAGTGCTAAATATACAGGGTCATTAATGTGTCTTGAAGAGCTAATACTTGTTGTTTTTGCGGAAGAATGCCTTTTAGCTTAGGACTATTGATAATAGTGATGGCAAAAAGATGACTAGAAAGTTTATTCCTCAGTTTAGGCAAATCAAACTCCAAAAGTAGATCACCTTGAGAAATACGCTGACCTTCTTTCGCTTTCAGCCGAAAACATTCTCCCATGAGTTGCTCTGCTTCAAACCCAAAGTGCATTAGTAACCTAATGCCTTGTTTACTCTTCAATCTAATCTGATGTGATGTTTGAGGATAAAACTCGACAATACCATCGAAAGGTGAAAAAACTTGATAGCCAGCAGGATCAATGCAAATACCTTCGCCCATAATTCGTTCATTAAAAAGTGGGCATGGAAAATCATCTAAAGACAGGATCTTGCCGTTTAATGGGCTTAACAGCGGGATTGCTTTTTTATGAAGAGGGATTGATTCGTTGCTGACTAACTTGCTCAATAAACCCATGTTTTCTTATAAATCCAACATCTAGTGGAGAAAGGTCATTGTCACTAAAAGCTTTAGGCTATTCAAGTATTGATTAAATATCAACGTGGGCTGAGATGGGTGATAGGTGTGTTAACCGAACAATTAACACACCTATAAATTTTAAGGTGTTTTACAGAGCTTTACTTTTCTCGGCAATACCTACATTCAAAATCGCGTGGTTTTCATCATAATTGATAGGTACATCAATAACATGAACGCCAGGCGTTTTAATACAGGTTTGCAATAAGTCTTGGAATGACTCAGTACTTTCTAGCCTGTGTCCTATAGCGCCATATGACTCAGCGTATTTAACAAAGTCGGGGTTACCATAGTCTAATCCGAAATTTTCGAACTCCATTGCTGCTTGCTTCCACTTAATCATGCCGTATGCGTTATCGTTAAGGATAACCACGACTAAATTTTGTTTAAGGCGAACAGCCGTTTCTAGTTCTTGAGAGTTCATCATAAAGCCGCCGTCACCGCAGATAGCGACAACAGGAACGTCAGGATTAACAATTCTGGCTGCCATAGCAGAAGGTAAGCCAGCACCCATAGTCGCTAGAGCGTTGTCGAGTAATACTGTATTAGGACGCTGAGCTGGGTACTCACGAGCAAACCAAATTTTGTAGACACCGTTGTCTAGAGCAATGATACCTTCAGGTGGCATGACGTTGCGAATATCGGCGACGGCTCTTCTTGGGTGGATTGGGAAGCCTGAATTCTTCATGCCTTCAGCTTTTTCATCCAAAAACGCTTGGTGTGCTTTGTGGAAGAAACTAAAGTCCCAGTTATCTTGTACCTCTACACTTTCTTTGATCTGCCATATCGCATTAGCAATGTCACCAACCACTTCCAATTGAGGGAAATAGACTGGATCAACAACGGCTGAATTGAAGTTGATATGAATAACTTTTGTGCTATCAGCCGTCATGAAAAACGGCGGTTTTTCTACCACATCATGCCCAACATTTAGAATAAGGTCTGATTCAGCAATAGCTCTGTGAACAAAATCATTGTCAGATAAAGCGCAATTACCAATAAAGAGATCTGAGGTTTCATCGATAACGCCTTTACCCATCTGCGTTGTCACAAAAGGCATGCCTGTTTTATCGACAAACTCTTGAAGCATTTTACTGGTTAGCTTCCTGTTAGCACCTGCGCCAATGAGCAAGATAGGTGACTTAGCACTTTGGATCATATCGACAGCACGAATGATGGCTTTATGCTCAGCAACAGAACGACGGACTTGGCTAACAGTGAATATGGGTGCATCACTTTGTTCATCAGCAATGTCTTCTGGTAACTCTAAGTGAACGGCTCCAGGCCTTTCTTCAGTGGCTAATCTAAATGACTCTCTCACTTTTGATGGAATCGTATCACCACTAACGATCTGAGACGTATATTTAGTTAATGGTTTCATCATGTCGACTATATCGACAATCTGGAATTGACCTTGCTTACTGCTTTTTATTGGCTTTTGACCGGTTACCATCATCATTGGCATGGCGCCAAGTTGAGCATAAGCAGCAGCGGTAACGAAGTTTGTCGCACCAGGCCCCAAAGTTGCCATACATACGCCAACCTTTCCAGTTAAGCGTCCATAAGTCGAAGCCATAAAACCTGCAGCTTGCTCGTGACGAGTCAAAACAAGTTTGATATTAGACTCTCTGAGCGACTCAAGCATATCAAGGTTCTCTTCTCCTGGTATGCCAAATACATATTCAACACCTTCATTCTCCAATGCTTTTACGAATAAATCTGACGCTTTCATAAGTTCCTCAAAATTACACTACCTGACTCGGTAGGGGTGTGTTAGTTATCGATAGTTACCGGTATAATCATGAACTAATTTCAAAATTATGCTTTTTTTTTGCAACTTAAATCAAAGAATACGGGCGATCAGGAAGACAAATATTGAACAGAATACTGGATATTTACGCTGGACCGGCTGCATATAATCTTATTAAAGAACAAGGGTTAACGCCAGATATTTTCGATTTTATGCTAGGAGCATCTGGTGGCCCTAAGTGGTTTACCTTAGCTGGGTTGGATAAAGTCATTTTTCCTCACTTTTTTCAGGGTAGAAAAAGACCCTTAAATATCATTGGGTCATCTGCTGGTGCATTTCGTTTCGCCTGTTTTGCACAAAAAGACCCGTTAGCCGCCATCAATAGGTTAGCTGAGCGATACTCCAATACCACTTATTCAGAAAAGCCCGATGCATCGGAGATTACAAGAAAGGGGATTGCTCTACTTGATTACGTTTTGGGGAAGAGCGGTGCCCGCGAAATAGTGACGAATGAAATTATCCATGCGCACTTTGTTGTTGCCCGGTGCAAAGGCTTAACTCGGTTCGAGCCTAAACCATTGCAGCTCGCTGGTTTATTAGGGAGTGCAAGTGCGAATGCATTAAACCGAGGTATGTTGAAACACTTCTACGAGCGAGTGATGTTTAGTAATCCGTTGAGTAACTTGGCGATTAATGATCCTTATAAGTTGCCAACAAGGACGGTTGATTTGAGCGAAGCTAACTTGTCAAAAGCGCTAATGGCGTCAGGTTCTATTCCGGTTGTACTAGAAGGTGTAACTCAAATTGAAGGTGCACCGAAAGGTGTTTATCGTGATGGTGGAATCGTGGATTACCATTTTGATCTGGAGTATGGCTCAGAGTCTGGGTTGGTCCTTTATCCTCATTTCTATTCCAAAGCGATACCAGGGTGGTTCGACAAATCGTTGTCATACCGAAAACCGAAAAAGCAGTGTTTTGATAAAGTGGTGATGCTTGTTCCGTCAGATGAGTTTGTTAGCAAGTTACCCTATGCCAAAATTCCAGATCGGAAAGATTTTGAAAATATGCCTGCCGAACAAAGAATCCCTTATTGGCAATCGGTTATTAGCCAAAGCGATGCTCTGGGTGAAGCATTTAATGAGCTTGTAGAAATGAAGGACATCGCTAATATTGTTAAGCCGATTACCTTTTGTGCTTAAAGAATAAGCAAATGATGACATTGCACATGATTTTACAATAAAAGTACTTGCAGATGACATAAGGCATCGTTATTATACGCGCCGCTTGTGAGGTCTAACTCAAAAGCGGCAAACCAGATATACAACCGTAGCTCAGCTGGTTAGAGCACCACCTTGACATGGTGGGGGTCGGTGGTTCGAGTCCACTCGGTTGTACCAAGTTTCTCATTAAAATCTAATCGCTCCACTATTACTCTCAATGCATTTTGTAATTTTTCCGATATCTCGATGTAATGTACTTACTTTTTAATTCTCACTGAGCGAGTAATTATCTCCGCGGATTGGTATTGCGGTTATTCATCACTCGCATTTGTCGTTTGCTCAATGTGCGCGCGTCCAGTTACGTCAAATTTATCTTATTGCTTAGTCGTTAGATTCTTATATTAATTGCATCACGATGCTTCCATTTTTGTCTTGGGAAGAGCTGCATCTTCAGTGGAATTTTTAATCACTATATTCGATCATTAATTAATGATAAACATTAAATATATGTTGACATACATGTGCTTCGTATTATGATTTAAAAGAGTGAGTTGATTCATTGAGCACTATGGAAAAGATTATAAAAGTTAGCCAATTCATCCGTATGTTTGTCATCGTGGTGGCGATTATCCATATTGGAATAGGGTTATTTGTAGCTATCAATTTGGATACAGATCCTTCAATGCTAGCAATGGAGGAGGAGGTTTCTCCATTTGAATTGCGGTACGATATTGATAGCTCTGAGGCCAAACAACTGGCGGCTATCGATATGAACGCAATGATTTGGCTGGAGTCGCCTATTTATATTATTTACCTAATGATTTATTGGTTTATCTTTCGTCTATTTAGTGAATATCGTGAAGCTAAGATATTTTCAGTTGATGCTATTTTACAACTGAGAAACCTAGGTGTGACATTCATAATCTGGCCTGTTTTTGCGGCTTTATATCCTCCACTCCTTATTATTAGCCTTAAAGCTTTGGGCATACTAGAACATGGTGAAATTAACCTCGGATTAGGTGCTGATGATCTAAGTATCGTCATAATGGGGTTAATGTTGACGGTAGTGGGTTGGATAATGGGAGAGGCTCAAAAGATAAAAGAGGAACAGGAGTTAACAGTTTAATGGCTATTATCATTGATTTGGACGTGATGTTAGCTAAACGAAAGATGCGACTGAATGATCTGTCTGAACAGGTTGGTGTGGCTGCTCAAAACCTCTCTATTTTAAAAACAGGTAAAGCTAAAGCAATACGCTTTTCTACGTTAGATGCCATATGTGAAGTTTTGGAGTGCTCTCCTGGAGATATTTTAAAACACAAGAACAATACAGAGGATGATTAATATGAAACGGTTTTTATGGTTGTTTTTAGGTGTTATTGCTTCACACCAAATTGTTGCTGATGAGGGAGACTATCATATTAATTTGGGAGTAGGGTTAGTGAATGAGCAATTATTGTTATTGCCTTCTGGTACTGAATTGAGTGATGAATTTATCCCTTATTTTGAATTGGGTGTTGGTAAGGAATATGTATTATCTCCCAACTGGCGTTTGTCTGCTGATTTGAACTTGGCGTACTCGGAAGGTGATGTTGATTTAAGTCAGAATACAGCGGGGACTCCCTTCTCGTCTAAATTCAAGAATATTGGCCTATGGGCGGATTCAACAATTAAATACACGGCACTTTTTGACAATGCCCGCCCATTCTTGAGTGTTGGTGTTGGTCGAATTTACGGTGAGTTCAGTGACTCAGAGAGCAATTTAAGTGGTTGGGACAGTGGTTATAGGGTTTCAACCGGGTTTGAATTTGATCTAGGTAAAAAATCATCGTTTTCGGTAGGTTTAGGTACTGGAAATGTCGGACAACTTGATTAATTGACTGAAAATTCACAAGCTTTAAAAAAGCGCTGCCAAAAATCGATATGTGTTTGAAAAGATTGTTTGTAGCTTGAATCATCAGCTCTTTTTGATACCCAGTTGCTGAATTGTTGGTTGATTGCTTGATGCTTTACTAGCGTATTTACGATTGGGTTTATTTGGTACAAATAATTGTTCAATGCACTTGCTATAGGTTGTATTTCTGTCACGAAAAATAACTCGAAAACGTTACGTAAGTAAATTGCTTTTTGTTGAAACTGTTTATCTGATGAACAAGTTTCTAAGTTGATGTTGTTTTCTAACCAATGAGTGAGTTGCCTTAAGTTATCTTCGACATACCGTTGCGTTCGCCATACTGCAGCAGGTAATTTGTGGATCTGCAAGTTTTGTAAATGGCTTTCTAGTTCGCTCGTTGAGATTGAATGTTCGTTATTGATATGAAACGTATTCAACTTATGAATGTAGTTAAGTGCGGCGACAGTGCTTGCTATACCATCGTTTTGACCTTGAATTAACTTAACATTCTGTTGTAAAGATTGGCGTATTGCGTCACTTTGTTGAACAAAAAAACTCCATTGACTCTCCCATGACGTGTTTTTTGATAGCAATATGTCAGTGATAGTAAGGCTAATTGATTCTTCAAGTGATTGTTTGGAACAATAGTTGAGCTGTTGAAGGAATTTTGATTCCCATATCAGGCGAGATGAGGGGAGTTGTGTCTTGCCTAAGGTTGTATTTCTCTCTGCGATTATTGAGCCTAAACCGCATTGATTGAGTTTGGAAAGCGTTATGAGGCTTATTGGATCTGATGTAACGGAAGTCATATCTGCTTTTCTAGGTAGCCTATCGCTATTTGTTGAGAGGTTCGGATATTTAATGTTGATAGATTCTATTTCAAGTACATTAGCCATTCGTGCGGCGTACTTTTCCATGCTAGATTCAATAGGTGTTTTGTCAGAACACCCTGCTAAGCAGCTCAATATGAATAAATACTTCACTGCCATATTCAGGATTTTAATCGGCTTAGTCGATATGTGCATAGTCAATCAAGCTTTGCTATTGGCACCTAGACTTCGGCCACCGTCTACTGCTAGTACTTGTCCTGTTATATAGGGGGCTGATATCAGGAAGCTGATAGTTTCAGCAATATCTTTTTCTGTTCCAAGGCGATTTAATGGGATTTCCGATAGGATCTGCGTTTTGTCTTCTGTTTTTAATGGCTGCTCCGGCCACAAAATGGCACCGGGAGAAACTGCATTAACTCTAACTTCTGGTGCTAGTTCTTTTGCCAATGATTGAGTCATAGTGACTAAAGCTGCTTTTGCCATGCAATAGACTGTATGGTTTGACAAGGGCTTAACTGCATGGATATCGGTCATATTAATGATGCAGCCTTTGTTGTTGATTAATTCATCTTTAAGTAATTGACTTAAAAAGAAGGGGGCTTGTGCGTTGCTACCAACCAGTGACTCCCAATCTGACAATGAAGCCGAACCTACCGGTGTTGGATAAAAAGCAGAAGCATTGTTGACCAATACATCCAGCCGATTAAAAGCACTTATTGCTTGATGAGCTATGTCAGGTAGTCGGTCAAAGTCGGTAAGGTTCCCTTGTATGACTGCGCTTGAATTAGAACGGGCGTGATTTAAACTATTATTTAGCTGATCTGCTTGCTCTCTCGAACCAAAACAGTGAATAACAATATTATATCCGTTTGCATGCAGTACTCTGGCAGTGCAAGCACCGATGCGCTTCGCGCTGCCTGTGATAAAAGCAACTTTTGATGTCATTTTTTAATGTCTTTTTAACTATTTGTGTTCAGTATGCCGTGAGAGCCAATATTGTTCATTAAACTTTCCCACTTCGAGCGTTAGATTAAAATGGTGGTAATGGAAATATTAGCTATACCAGCTCAACTTATTGATATTTGTCTTCGACCACCTTTAGCCTCATATTTTCGAAACTTTTAAATGTAGAATTAATCAAGGTCTTGTTCGATAGCCATGTCGGTATGAGGCCGCCAGCTTCTCCTGTACCTTGATACGTTATTTGGGTGCCGATTTCGCTAGGTTTTAGGGTCCACTCTCCCATAACATTTTTCATTCTCACTCTGCCTTTAGATTGTGGGGCGTAATCACTCTTATCACTGATAACTAATGATAAAACTCCTGATTGCTTTTCATGTGTAGTGATTGATTGAGTAATCATATCTCTATTTTTTAAAGGCCAAGGAGCGTTAAGTAATGTGCGGACGATCATGACATCGGGTTTAGGAGATGAGAGCACTTCCACAGAGACTGCATTGTCAATCCAATCTGGGCCTGCGGCAGTATCCATGAGTAAGTTAATAAAAGCCGAAGGTGTTGTTTTAACATCTGTTGTTGCTTTTATTTCAAATAAACCTGACGCATGTTCTCTAGTGTAGAGTTGTACTCTGGTATTTTCTTTAGCAAGTGACCAACCTTCGGCATTGACAGAATAAGAGATTAGAATACATAAAAATGAAAAAAATGAGCGTGTTGATAATTGCATTGAAACCCTGAATTCAGCTATATTAGCGGCGATAAAGGTTTGATAGTAACAAACCTATCTAATAAGGCACCCATCAGGGTGTTTTTTCATATTCTGCTTAATTATAAAGATGACAAGTGGCGCTTGGTAGGTGTCACCACTGTTTAAGGATGTTACATGCCCGTTATTACTCTTCCTGATGGTAGCCAAAGACAATTCGAATCTTCGGTATCTGTATTAGATGTCGCTATGGATATAGGCCCTGGTCTTGCAAAAGCAACAATAGCTGGCCGCGTTGACGGTGAACTGGTTGATGCGAGTGATTTGATTGAAAATGATGCGTCATTGCAAATCATTACGTCGAAAGATGATGATGGCTTAGAAATCCTTCGCCACTCATGTGCTCACTTGATTGGTCATGCAATAAAACAACTTTGGCCAGATGCCAAAATGGCTATTGGACCTACCATTGACAACGGCTTTTATTATGACGTCGACATGGAACATTCTCTGTCGGAAGATGACCTAGTTAAGCTTGAAAAACGTATGCTTGAACTAGCAAAAACGGAATACAGTGTTGTTAAGAAAAAAGTCAGCTGGCAAGAAGCGCGTGATGCTTTTGAGCAGCGTGACGAAACTTACAAAATAGAAATTTTGGACGAGAATATTAGCCATGATGATAAACCTGGTTTATATCATCATGAAGAGTATGTTGATATGTGTCGTGGACCTCATGTCCCAAACATGCGTTTTTGTCAACATTTTAAACTGATGAAAGTCGCTGGAGCTTACTGGCGCGGTAACAGTGAAAACAAGATGTTACAGCGTATTTACGGTACAGCTTGGCCAGACAAAAAACAGTTAAAAAGTTATTTGAATCGTTTACAAGAAGCTGAGAAACGAGATCACCGTAAGATTGGTAAAGCCCTCGATTTGTTCCATTGGCAAGAAGAAGCGCCCGGTATGGTGTTTTGGCACAATGACGGGTGGAGCATTTACATCGAACTTGAAAAATTCGTACGTTCTAAGCTTGCCGAGTATGGGTATGATGAAGTTAAAGCTCCGTTAATGATGGATAGATCATTATGGGAGAAATCTGGGCATTGGGATAAATATGCCGAGAACATGTTTACGACAGAATCTGAAAAACGTGAATATGCCGTCAAGCCAATGAACTGTCCAGGGCATGTGCAAATCTTTAATCAAGGTCTTAAATCTTATCGAGACTTGCCACTGCGTATGGCGGAGTTTGGTTGTTGCCATAGGAATGAGCCATCTGGCGCATTGCATGGGTTAATGCGTGTTCGCGGGTTTACTCAAGATGATGCACATATCTTTTGTACCGAAGAACAAATCCTAAGCGAAGTCGGTGGCTGTATTGATTCGGTTTACGAGATTTATAAAGTCTTTGGGTTTGAGGATATTTCTGTAAAGCTTTCGACACGCCCAGAAAAACGCGTTGGCAGTGATGAAATTTGGGATAAAGCCGAAAAGGAATTAGCCGAAGCATTAACCAGTAAAGGGATTGATTTTCAATATCTACCTGGAGAAGGCGCTTTTTACGGTCCTAAGATAGAGTTTACTTTGCATGATTGTCTAGATAGAGCTTGGCAATGTGGAACAGTGCAATTAGATTTCTCAATGCCCGGTCGATTAGGTTCAACTTATGTTGCAGAAGATGGCGATAGAAAAACGCCTGTTATGATTCATAGGGCAATATTAGGATCTTTAGAGCGGTTTATCGGGATCTTGATTGAAGAGTATTCTGGAAAATTTCCTCTTTGGTTAGCTCCGACTCAAGCTGTTGTTATGAATATTACCGATAAACAGAGTGATTACTCGAAAAAAGTAGTCAAAAAACTGAAAGAAAGTGGATTTAGGGCAAAGTCTGACTTGAGAAATGAGAAGATAGGCTTTAAAATCCGCGAGCACACACTTAAGCGTGTACCCTATTTGCTTGTTGTTGGCGATAAAGAGATGGAAAACGGAGAAATTGCAGTGCGTTCGCGTACAGGTGATGATCTCGGGAAGATGTCAATTGAACAGTTTATTGACAAAGCCATGTTGGAAGTCAACAGTAAACATATCTGATTAATTTTTTGGAGGAATAGCACATTAAAGTCGCTAACAATAAGGCACAAGATTCGGCAAAAGCACGTATAAATGAAGAGATTGATGCTAGCGAAGTTCGTTTAATTGGAAAAACGGGCGAGCAGCTCGGTGTTGTCTCGTTGTCAGAAGCGTTCGACACTGCATTAAAAGACGAGCTGGACTTGGTTGAAATCAGTCCTAATGCCGCTCCGCCGGTTTGCAAAGTGATGGACTATGGCAAGTTCCTCTTTGAAAAAAGCAAAACGCTTAAAGAGCAGAAGAAAAAGCAGAAGCAAATTCAGGTCAAGGAGATTAAATTTCGCCCTGGCACTGATGAAGGCG
>CAZXIN010000047.1:0-37201 GCA_964640795.1 uncultured Pseudoalteromonadaceae bacterium
AACGCGATCGTGTAAAGGACGGATTGCCATTTTCAATTCTCCTGAAAATTCCAATATTATGGTTATAAAACGCTTCTCAATGACTTGAGAAGAGTAAAGATTACCGACAGATCGATAATCCTGAATTAGGTACTGCGAGGATAAATGGGGTTAGCCTGAGTGATCTCAAGGCTTTAAATATAAAAAATATAAATTTTTTGATTATTTTTGCTTCAATAGCTCAGTAGATAATAGTGAGAGGATAGTCAACGAGAAAAACCATAGCGCTAAACAATCTTCTTAGGCTTCCTTTATAATACTATTTCTGATTCAAATAATATGTCAAGAAAGCCCAATATCACCAAGCTTGCTAATCGAACCTGATTAGTTTTGAGCTCTGCGACTAACGAGAGCAATACCGAAAATTGCAAACGCCATAAGGAAGATCGTAGGCGCTTCAGGAACATCTTGTGCTGGCACTGCACCTGACAATGAGAAGTCCGCAAATACTTCAAACTCAAAAGGTGAGGTAACAAAGTCAACGGGTCTAAAGCCTGCATCAACAACCGAATCGACAAAAAGTCCACTGGCAAAGTTATCTAAGCCTACAGCATTAAAGATATTGATATTGCTAGATGGTAACAGGCCAAAGGAATACGGTACAAAAACTGAACAGCTAAACAAGGTCGCGTTTGCACATCCTTGTGTTAGGCCAGGGTTTGAATCAAAAACCCCAATCGGTAAATCAAGAAAAACAAAATCAAGCAAAGATTGTGCAAAAGCTCTAGCGCTGCTCTCGTCTCGGGCATCTAGCCCAGATTCATCCACAAAAATATCTAAGAAACCTCCACTTG
Source organism: uncultured Pseudoalteromonadaceae bacterium (assembly GCA_964640795.1). Lineage (GTDB taxonomy): Bacteria > Pseudomonadota > Gammaproteobacteria > Enterobacterales > Alteromonadaceae > M269. The sequence goes on from CAZXIN010000047.1 coordinate 834, forward strand.
TAAAACGCACGTCATACAACTCACCTGTACCAAAAACATCAATGTTCCGCGCTCCCAGTAAGCTTGGCTCAGCACCACTTGTATCAACATCCAGTAAGACATTCCCTACGCCTGTGGGGATAAGCCCTGCATTTGCCTGACCTATGGTTATTGATAAACACAAACCTATGAATACCAAAAACCGACTAACACTCTTTTTTTCCAATAATGACTTCACTTTGCTCGTTCCTATAATATTTCCATTACATACTTTTGAATTTATACACTCAAATAGCTGGCAACTAGCTAGATACAGCTAGGGGTGAAATCCTATGGCATGGAGTCGGAGTAATATATGACAGAAGATGACAAAATGAAGGCAATTCGCGCCAAACCATAATGACATGACACTATCGAACGCTTTCATCATTTCCTAGAAAAAAGAAGAGCTAACGAGAGCCATGCCAATCAGTAAAAATTCCACAAAAACAATTGCAGGCAGCGCTGGAAAGCCTTGTGCAGATGTTGATACCTATAAAGAAAGGGGAATTAGTGCGCTACATTCAAGACGCTCTTAGCCTTAGATTAAAAGTAAGCCTTACATCAATATTGCCAACAGAAGGGTTAACAGGCAGTGAGCTTTGTTTTCAATACGATATAATCAACGCCAATTCAGTTTTTGCTGGACCCGATCACAGGTAAACTATCAACCTGTGGCCGATGTAACTTGACCACCACATTTCTAAAAACTAACCCATCAGTAAGGCATATATCGTTTTGCAAAACTCAATAATAACTGAGGTTCTTTTACCCATTGCTCTCATGCTTGTCATGTTTGGTCTAGGCTTGAGTTTAACTCTAAGGGACTTTGAGCGGCTCTGGTATGCGCCAAAAGCTATCTTTGTCGGATTGTTAGGCCAACTCATTGTGTTGCCTGCCTTAGCTTTTCTTGTATGCATTATGCTAGATTTACCTGAGCATATAGCACTTGGCTTGCTTATTATCGCGGCATGCCCTGGTGGCGTAATGTCAAACGTCTTCAGCCAATTAGCTAAAGCAGACTTAGCCTTATCAGTCACTTTAACCGCCTTTTCCACTATTATTTGTGCGATAACTGCGCCATTCGTCATCCAGTTTGCAATCAGCTATTTTAGCCATTCAGGGGCTGTTTCATTTTCGGTATTCGGAACCACTATGGGTATGATCGGCATGACTTTGTTGCCTGTACTTATAGGCCTCTACTGTCGGCATAAATTTCCCGAAGGAGCAAAGCGTAAAGAAGCATTCTTTCGTCGCTTTTCATTAGTTTTTGTCGTCTCAATGATTTTGGCCATCCTTATTCAGGAGCACACTAGACTAATAGATGCGTTAGTCGATTCATTCGCTTCTGCTTTATTACTTAACTTTACGGCTATATTTGCAGGAATATGTTTGGGATTACTCTTTCGGCTACCGTATAGGCAGGTTTTGACGATTTGTTTGGAAGTTGGATTTCAGAACCCAACCTTAGCGATATTAATAGCGCTAACCTTTTTAAATAAACCAAGTTATGCACTACCCGCAGGCATATATGGTTTGGTTATGTACATCGGTGGGGCCATTATCGTGAGTTGGAGTAAAAAGCAGGGCAAGCGTTTCAGCTAGTATTCTCCAATGCCTATTGAAGTAGGGCAAACAGATGTTAGCAAGCATGCTTATAATTTATGAAGTACCGATCAGCCCATTTAATTAGGGAACATTGTTTGCTTCTAACAACTTTTTTAACTTACTCACGTAATTACTTGGAGCGTCCCCTGTCCAACGCTTGAAAGCCCGACTGAAGCTACTAAAATCGGAATATCCCAAATGATAAGTAATGTATTTTATGCAACTGTTGGGTTCTAACAAATATGACATCGCAATTTCTTTACGAACTCTATCGAGCAGTTGTTGATGAGTAACACCATAGTTAGATAGTTTTCTATGATAAGTTCGCTGGCTTAAATTGAGCTTACGAGCGATGTCGGTCGATGACGTACGCCTTTGATGGATACTCACTTTAATAACTTTTTCAGCTTTATCTAAGAATGATTCGTTTTTAGTCAAAAAACTATCTATTTGTTGTGCCTGACTCAGTAAAAGGTCTCGGATGTACTGACTATAATTGGTGCGTTGTACCCCCTGTACTGCCAACGGAAATACAAGCATGTTCTCTTTCTGCTCAAAGTCGACATGACAATCAAATGCAGAAGTATACAAATGCTGACTGTACTGTCGTTGAAATTGAAATTGCACGCGACAAGGTTTTATAGGTTTGCCAGCATACGTTCTCATCCAATTTAGGACAGATTTTGAATGATGCTCTAACCCATAATGACTAAATATCTCCCGTGAATAAGAGAACTTAAAGTAGAAGTATTTGCTGTCGGTACTTAATTCAATATCAATATAGTCAACCAGTATATGCAGATAACGAGAAGCAACTTTAACGGCATCGCCAAGTGTTTCGCTGCAGATAAAAAGCCCCCCGACTACTCCCCTTTCGAAAGGGCTATTTCTGCCACCTATGTACAAAGCAATATCTGGCCGATTTAACAGTTTCTCACCTGCTTGCCATAATCTCGTGTGTTTATCATAACTGTCGTCAGACAGCTGCTGTTCACTAAAACCAGCTAGTTCAAGTAACTGTTTCTTTTCTGCCCCAGCTTTTAAAAGAGCATTAAATATCGCTTCTGTTGTTTGGGAGGCTAGCTCATAGGTGTACTTCATTTTACTGACTCGCACAAAACTATCCATGTAACGGAGACGCCGATAATACAGGATCTTTTAGCTATTTAAAGGCTTAGAAAAGTCTTATCTATTAGTTTTATGGGGTAGATTTAACCACTATTTCTACACGCCTATTTTTGGCTCGCCCATCTTCAGTAAGATTAGTTGTTGAGGGAGCAACAAAGCCGACACCAATACTTTGCAGTAGCGATGCACTTACATCATAGGATTCAATTAAGGCAGTTTTAACAGCTTCTGCTCTAGATTCAGAAAGCGATATATTTTGTTCTAAACTCCCATAGGTATCGGTATGTCCAACAATAAAAAAAGAAGAGTTTGAATGCGCCTTAATATAAGTAGATATTGCGCGCAAAGATTTATCAGATTCATCCTTTAATTTAGCACTATTGAAGTCAAAATAAATGCCTGAAAGAACCGCGCGCCCTGTTTCGTATATGTCTTTAGCTAACTTTCCTGAGGTCAGTATGGGTTCACGTATGTTTAACTCATTCCGTTCAAAAACGTCAACAGCGTATTGAATATTTGGTGAATAGTTGGATTTCGCCACTACCACCCACACACTTAAATCATCTTTGCTGGCACTGACCATACCGACCGTTGCCTTATTTAAGTTATAAAAATTATTAAATGATTGAAAAAGGGTTTTCGCTACATTTTCAGAAACGATATAGCGATGCAAAAAATAGCCACAATCACCAAATTGAGACTCTGAGAAACAGGACAAATGAATTTCAAACCCTTGCTTTTTTAACCCCATCTCTAAAGACTTTGATACTTCTAAAACACTAGCATCTTGTCTGTTAGGTATGTCATAAATAATGGTGGTACGTTTTCCAGACAGTTCTAGCTTCTCAAATTTATGCGGTGTTTCGTAGCTATTCTTACTGAGGGGAAGAACACCAATAGCAAAGGGCGTTAGCGTATGCTGAGCGATAATAGCATTAGGAAAACGCCCAACATTTGGATAGTCAGCTGAACCTTTAACATCGCTGTAAACTGTTTTACAAAAAAATAGTGCTAAGGAAAGCAATAATAACCGTAATAAAATAAAAAGGTTTTCCATATCGAGAATAAATCCTTTGATTCTGATGGCTACCGCTCTTTGTCAACACTTGTGGGTTCAGAGTTCCGCGGCGTATTTTAAAGGCTGATTATAATAATATGCGAGTCAATGACAGGACTTGACGGTTCATGCCAATCTTTATACCAAATGTGCCAATTGATCATAGTGAGCAAACGTATTCTTAATACACTGTATCGATCAAGAAGAAGAACCTCTATCGATCATTGCCTATTCCACGACTGGATTTTTCGAACGACAGATGTTCAACATAAAGGTGCTAGTTGGAGCACCTTGTGATGTCGATAACTCTTATAATCCTAAAAGAATAAAAAAGGCCTTCTCTCAGATTATGCTCCGAAATAAAAGAGAAGGATCTCGCAGATAGTTGCTATCAAAATGACTTTGTTCTAGCGTGAAGGTTAGTGTTAGTAGCACGCTTGCGGCGGTTCCATACAAAAAAGGTCATTATCAGAGTCATAAACACGACGGTAGGCGGCTCAGGTACTGCCTGCGCAGGTAAAGGAGATGACAACGAAAAGTCTGCAAAGGTAGCATTCGCGAGAGATAATGTCTCAAGGTCAAGGGAGCCGAAGCCAACACCAAATGGTGAATCAAATTCAACCTCGAAGCCATTCGACGTAGATGCAAAATCTAAGCTCGTTGTGCCCCGCACATCTGTGACAATCTCATACGGAATAAAAGCCACGCACCTTATACTGTCTTCACAGCCTTGGGTGAACTCTGGCCTTGTATCAAAATTGCCAAAAGGCAAATTGATTAAGACAAAGTCGAGTAATGCTCGTCCAAATACTCTTGCTGTAGCCAAGTCACCAATATCTAGCCCTGATTCGTCAACAAAGATATCCCTAAAGGAACCATCCACAAAGTTTACATCGTACAATTCACCTGTACCAAAGACATCAATATTTCTTGCACCTAATAAACTAGGCTCCGCACCACTCGTATCAACATCAAGTAAAACATTCCCTACGCCTGTAGGGATAAGCCCTGCGTTCGCCTGACCTATAGTCATTGACAAACACAAACCTATAAACAACAAAAACCTATTTGTTCTCTTTTTTCCAAACATTACAGCCACCGTATTCTTTCCTCTATTACCGCTAGTTTTCCAATTTATATCGAGCTTGCACACTCGATACGCTGACATAACGTCAGCAGCGATAGATTAAGGTATGCAGAATAATTTGTTTATGGCATAAGATGACAAATGAGTGGCATTAGGTGACAACAGGTATTAAATGACGGGTATTAGCTTCTGTAGAGCGTTTTAATCAAGTGGTAACCAAACTTAGTTTTTACAGGTCCATGCACCCTCAAGATAGGCTTCTTAAATACGACATTATCAAATGCTTTTACCATTTTACCGGGCCCAAACTCCCCCAAATCCCCACCCTTCTTACCTGATGGGCACAGTGAGTGTTTTTTAGCCAGTTGATGAAAATCGCCGCCCTTGTCTAAACTAACTTTTAATTTATCAGCTTGTTCTTTTGTTTTAACTAAAATATGGCAAGCACAAGCTTTCATAAAACGTTCTCCTATTATATTGCTGAATATGCCAATTTATACTTATTCAGCTATATCCGCAGCAACTTAAGATTTATCAATACGATTAGAATGAGGTGTTTCATCTTTCTTCGCTTCGAACTCACCTTCAAATACGTTGCCTTCGGATGACGGCCTTTGTTGTTCAAACGGAGAGGATTGATTAAAAGGTGTTTGCTGGCCGGCCACAACTTTCATTGGGAAGTTTTTAATCAACGCTTTTGCAATAGCTGGACGAGTGAAAGGCAAACAAAAAAGAAAGCCTAAGGTATCAGTGACAAAACCTGGCGTGACTAACAAAACACCAGCAATAACCAGTAGTAATCCCTCAGCCATTTCTTGACCGGGCATTTGTCCTGTTTGCATTTTCTGCTGGGCTTGCATCAAAGTAGATAAACCTTGCTGCCTCACGAGGTATGCACCAACAAAAGCGGTAAAGATGACTATACCTACGGTATTCCAACCGCCAATCATATCCCCTATGTTTACCAGTATGGCAATTTCTATAATGGGCAATGCAGCAAAAAGTAAAAAGAGTTTTCCCAACAGGTTATCCCTATATTTCAAAAGGTTTCATTTTAAAATATGACGCCCAACGCATAAATTACAAGCTTTATCGTTTAGTACGTTTAAAAATAAATAAGATCAAAACTACCTATTTATCATCATTGAATCACATTCATTGGGTGAAAAAAGCCCCGTATTTACTGAAAAACTGAGAGATCGTGGCGAGAGCGTAAACCACTGTTAACATAAATTGCCTAATGATTAGGTATAGAATAAACACTTTAAGTAGTGAATTAGCTATAGATAGGATGAAATTTGCTATCATCTATGACGGTCCTTTGCGGATACTAGTATTTTTCACTGGATGAAATGCGACAGAGTACAAAAGCTCTGTTAAATGAGTTTGTTTTATTGCTGCGCAGACACAACGTCCGTTTATGTGCTGATAATTAATGTTTAGATTGGATAAGTAGTCTGAAATGAAGTTTAAAAATGTCATCTTATTGTTATTAACCTCAATCATTGCATTGTCGACGGTCTCCTATGCACAGGTAGATAATACCTTGCCTGACCTCTTTTCGGATGAACCTGACTTTCTCCCTGTTGACGAAGCTTTTATTTTTGACTTCCAACAACAGCAAAATAAGCTCGTTGTGAGTTGGCAGATCGCAGATGGTTACTACCTTTATAAGAAACAGATGAAAACAGCCACCAAAGGCGCTTCTGTTTCAGAGCCAAACTTCCCGCCGGCAGAGCAGATCGAGGATGAGTACTTTGGTATTTCTGATGTATTTTATCAGCAGCTCGAAATTGACTATGAGATATTCTCCGCTGAGCCTGATAGTACTATTACTATTCGTTATCAGGGTTGTGCATCCGCAGGCTTATGCTACCCACCGACAACAAAAACTGTCTATTTGTCAGAAGTCGTTGGAGGCAATCAAACAGCAAACGCTAAGGCACAGTCATCTACCGATAACGCTTCTGATTCAGGAGAGAAGTCATCAGCAGGTCAATCACAACAATTTGATTTGGTTGATCGTTTAACGAGCGGCGATAGTCTTGCCATTACACTATTGGCGTTTTTAGCTTTAGGTATTGGCTTAGCGTTTACACCTTGTGTATTCCCTATGTACCCTATCCTTTCGAGTATTGTGATTGGCCAAGGTAAGTCGATAAGCTTATCGAAAGGATTCACGTTGTCTTTTGTTTATGTGCAAGGCATGGCCATCACGTATTCTATTCTAGGTTTAGTCGTAGCCTCTGCAGGTGTTCAATTCCAAGCAGCATTGCAAAGCCCTGCCGTACTTGTCACGATGATCATACTCTTTGCTGTCTTAGCTTTTGTTATGTTTGGCGCTTACGAGTTGCAGCTCCCGTCAAAATGGCAAGAAAAACTCAACTCAGTCAGTAATAACCAAAAAAGCGGCAGTTTAGGTGGCGTATTCCTTATGGGCGTTATTTCTGGACTGGTTGCTTCTCCTTGTACGACAGCACCACTGACCGGCATTTTGCTTTATATTGCACAAAGTGGCGATATGGTTCTTGGCTTCTTTGCTTTATATGTCTTAAGTTTGGGTATGGGTATTCCGCTTATCTTGTTTGGTATGACAGGCGGTAAATTGTTACCTAAAGCGGGTAACTGGATGAATATCGTTAAGACCGCTTTTGGCTTCGGCATGCTAGCTGTAGCCATGATGTTTGTTGAGCGTATGTTTGATAACGCCTACACTCAACTTGGTTGGGGCCTACTAGGCTTTGCTACATTTACTTATTTCTACGTAATGAATCAGAACACCGCAGTCAGTCTTTGGAAAGGCGTACGTGCTTTCATCATTTTCCTCGGCTTAATTTTATCTTTTACTTATGGATACAGTGCTTTCGCTCCTCAACAGGTAGTCACTGGACACGGTAGCGCAACTAATGCAGCCAGCCACCCTGAATTCATTAAAGTGAAAAACCTTGCAGAGTTTGAAAGACAACTAGCAAAGGCAAATGGTCAAAGCAAGGGTGTTATGATTGACCTCTATGCTGATTGGTGTATCGCCTGCAAAGAGTTTGAGAAATATACATTCCCTGACCCAGCAGTTATCGAGGCACTTGACGATTTTGTCTGGATGCAAGTAGATTTGACTGAAGGTAATGATACCGACGTTGAGTTTATGGAAGCGTTTGGCGTACTAGGGTTACCAACAATTATGTTCTTTGGCACTGATGGTCAAGAACAATCCAATGTACGTGTTACAGGGTTCCTTAATGCGGAACGCTTCGCAGCACACGTGAATAACAACGTAAAGTAACTAAGAACCTAATAATCATTCCCTAACAAAAGCTCGTTAACACGAGCTTTTGTTGTTTATAAAGCAAATACTTTGAAGAACGCCACTCATTAACCCTACAAATTACATGTGAATCCAATAATATTGCTCACTTCATGCTTCAAACGTCGCTGATTCGACCAGTATTTTGCTGCTATTTTGTCAACTTTAATTATACTAGCGCCATCTACCTCTAAAAGTAGCTACTTTTATCTTAAATAATGTGTTTTTTACGATAAATTAAACTACTATTATTGGAATTTGTAATTTACCGACAGATAGAAGCAAGTTTGTGAAATTTTTACTATTAAATGGCCCTAACTTAAATATGTTAGGAAAAAGAGAACCTGAAATTTATGGTGACCTAAGCCTGTCAGATATAGTTGAGAAGCTGACAAGTATCGCGCATTCAGAGGGAATTACACTAGATCACGTACAAAGTAACGCAGAGCATGTATTGATTGATCGCATACATGAAGCTTTTGGCAACATCGATTATATTTTGATTAATCCTGGAGCGTTTACGCATACCAGTGTGGCACTAAGAGACGCACTGCTGAGTGTTAACATCCCATTTATCGAAATCCATTTATCTAATGTGCATGCGAGAGAGGCTTTCCGCCAGCATTCTTATTTATCCGATATTGCCCAAGGCGTTATATGTGGCTTTGGTGCACAAGGCTATGAATTCGCTATACATGCTGCAAAAAAAGCATTAACTACACCCTAATTTATTAAAAGAGAGACATCATGGATATACGTAAAATCAAGAAACTGATTGAGCTAGTCGAAGAGTCTGGCATCTCTGAGCTTGAAATTACAGAAGGTGAAGAATCCGTACGCATTCATCGTGGCGGCTCAACTTCTGCAGCTCCAATCCAATACGCCGCACCTATGCCAGTCGCTCAGGCAGCACCGGCGGTAGCAGCTGCAGCAGTAGCACCAGAGGCAGCACCAAGCGATGAGCCTTCAGGACATATTGTTCGCTCTCCTATGGTTGGGACTTTTTATCGTTCATCATCACCAGATGCCAAGCCATTTGCAGAGGTCGGCCAAAAGGTTAACGTTGGCGACACCTTATGCATTGTTGAAGCCATGAAAATGATGAATCAAATAGAGGCCGATGTATCAGGCGTTGTTAAACAGATCATGGTAGATAACCAAGAACCTATTGAGTTTGATCAGCCATTATTTGTAATCGAATAGGCCAAAACTCATGCTTGATAAAGTTCTTATAGCAAATCGGGGTGAAATAGCACTGCGAATTTTGCGAGCCTGCAAAGAAGCCGGCATTAAAACAGTGGCGGTGCACTCAACCGTTGATCGTAATTTAAAGCACGTCCTATTGGCAGACGAGTCAATTTGTATTGGCGGAGCACCTGCAAAGGACAGTTACCTTAACGTACCTGCGATTATTGCAGCGGCAGAAGTCACAAACAGTGTGGCTATTCACCCAGGTTATGGCTTCTTGTCAGAAAATGCCGACTTTGCCGAACAGGTAGAGAAAAGTGGGTTCATTTTTGTTGGTCCCAAGGCAGAAACCATTAATTTAATGGGTGACAAAGTCTCCGCTATCAACGCAATGAAGAAAGCAGGGGTTCCTTGTGTTCCTGGTTCTGACGGTCCTTTGGGCGATGATCCAGAGAAAAACAAAGCCATAGCAAAGCGTATTGGCTATCCGATGATTGTTAAAGCCGCAGGTGGTGGCGGTGGTCGTGGTATGCGAGTTGTACGTAGCGAAGAAGAATTAATTGAATCGATTGCGATGACCAAAGCAGAAGCTGGCGCCGCTTTCAACAATGACGTGGTTTATATGGAGAAATTCCTTGAGAACCCTCGCCATGTTGAAATTCAGGTACTGGCAGATGGCCAAGGCAATGCTATTCATTTAGGCGAACGTGATTGTTCCATGCAAAGACGCCATCAAAAAGTCGTCGAAGAAGCCCCAGCGCCAGGTATCTCACCAGAAATGCGCAGCGCCATTGGCGAACGTTGTCGCAGAGCTTGCATAGAATTAAATTATCGCGGTGCGGGTACATTTGAATTCTTGTATGAAAATGGCGAGTTCTATTTCATTGAAATGAACACGCGTATTCAGGTTGAGCACCCTGTGTCAGAGTTGATAACAGGCGTCGATCTTATCAAAGAGCAGTTGCGCATTGCGGGTGGTCAACCTATGTCTCTTGAACAGTCAGAGGTTCAGATTCGTGGACATGCTATTGAATGCCGTATCAATGCAGAAGATCCTGAGAAGTTCACACCTTCGCCAGGCAAGATAACCATGTTTCATGCACCCGGCGGCCTAGGTGTTAGATGGGAGTCGCATATCTACACAGGCTACACAGTGCCACCAAGTTATGACTCGATGATAGGCAAGCTCATTACCTATGGTGAAAATCGTGACGTTGCCATTGCTCGAATGCGTCATGCATTAGATGAGTTAGTCATTGAAGGAATAAAGACCAATGTGCCTCTCCAGCAAAAAATTATGGCTGATGAGAACTTTTTCAACGGTGGCACTAATATCCACTATCTGGAAAAAAAACTTGGCTTAGACTAAGCTTAAAAAGCGCCTTATAAGGCGCTTTTTACTTTGTAGATAGGTTAGGAAGTTGTAATCAATGGCTCAGCCTCATGGATACATTACAGTCAACTGGATAGATGACATATTAGAATTATATTCTTTTGGTCCATTTAATGACGAAGGTATGGCGCTTTCATACACTGAAATGCAGTCAAAAGCTAACACTCGTATACATGAACTCACGACATGGCAAAGATTGGACATATTGAGCGAAGAGGCTTTGGGTGGTCCTAGTGTAATGAGAGAAATGGGACAATCTTATTTATGGTGTTTTGATCATGGTTGTAACGCCATAGCCACCGTATGCTCAACTCAATTGCAACACAGTATTTTGCTCAACTTTGTCAAGAAAACACAGGCGAACCTGAAAGGCTTCGATACCAAGCAAGCTGCACTTTTATGGCTACAAAGTCAAAACTCCGCATAAATACTAATTAGTGCGAACTCTCCTATTTTTCTTGAAGCTCCTGCAACAATTGACTAACTTTATTTTGATGCTCTGTCTGCCATTCATCTAAAGACATAGCAGCTTCTTTATCAGCTCTTACTTTAGCCTTGTCGTAAATAGTCTGTTTTTGCTCTTTAGGGAGGACAACAATGCCTTCCTCATCCGCGACAATCATATCATTTGGATTAACCACACAGCCCGCACAGAAAATACGTTGATTCAAAGGTGTAACGGTTTCTTTTATACCCGGAATAGGCACAACGCCTCTAGCAAAAACCGGAAATTGACTTTCCCTGATCTCAGCTAAATCCCTAATCACCCCGTCAATGATAAAGCCTTGAATACCTCTTTTTTGGGCAATGGCGCAGACATTACCTCCAGCGACAGCAAATTCATTTCCAGAGCCAGTAACTACAATAATTGAGCCTACAGGTGCTTCGTAAATAGCAGCGTGCATCATCAGATGATCGTTAGGGCTTAACTGCACAGTATAAGCTGGCCCTGCAATTCTTGGTGTTCTTGACCACAACTCTTTCACTCCAAAATCCATGATCTGGCTAATAGGTAAAAAGTTGGCGTAATCAGCAGGTGAAAGTGCGTTGTATTGCTCGTTTTCAGACATAATATTTGGTGTATAGATAGAAAGGGAACGTCATCTTATACCAATAGAGGAAGATAAATGAACACTAGAGCATGTTGATCTTTGCTGTACAGCTTTGCAGCGAGTTGTTTGTTATTGAGACAAAGATGGAACTATGAGGTTTATTGATATAAATAACCTCCGTTCGGGATAAGGAATGTCGACAAAAGCAAATTTAGCACAATAAAATCAATGCGTTAAACTTGGTTAAATCAATGAATTAAGGTGCATTTTGGGTATTGCTTATCCCGCGCTGAGGTTAAATATACTGAAGAGAGAGTCATACCGCGTTGTCACTCCAATGTGAAAATATTGACAACACATTGGCACATCTCTTCAATATGGCTGTTGTCAGCATATATGCCGTCAATCAGTAAGCGCGCTATACCATGCATAGTGCTCCAAGCAACTTGCGCCAAACGTAATGTATTTTCACTTGAAGACATTAATCCTTGCTGCTGCCACTTTCGTGTCAGTTCTACCTGAAACTGAAAGCTAGGATAAGCGACACCTTTCAACGAGTCCGTTGCACTATTCTGCTTCCATATGGTTCGACCAAACATTAAATCGTAGAGTTCAGGGTTATCCGCGGCATACTGGATATACTCAAGTACAAACTGCTGATATTTCTGTTTGATGGACGTGTCAGTCTGCTCAAAAATCTTTTCAGCAATATCGCGCCAATAGTGAAACCCTTGCTCAGCAATAGCACAAAGCAGCTCATTCTTATCTTTAAAATGATGATAAGGCGCAGTACGAGATACACCAACTCTATCGGCAAGCTTACGCAGAGAAAGCCCTTCAATGCCATCTTCTATCAGTAATTCCTCAGCAGATTTGAGCAGACTAGCTCTCAAATCACCGTGATGATAGCTCGATTTAACCTGTTTGATATTGCTTACCCTGTTAGCATTTGAATCATGTTAATTTAACATGAATCTTGACACCGTCAACATAAGCTTTTATGTTTAATTCTGCTAAATTTTAGATCAAGCTAAAACGGACCCAAATGTGACCCCACTCTTTTTTGATAACTTAAAAACACTATCGGTGAACGTCGAACATTCCATCGCGCATATTGAGCTTAGTCGACCTAACGAACTAAACAGCATGATTGCCGAGTTCTGGCAGGAGCTTCCACAGGTTGTAAGAGAAATTGACGAACACTCAGCTGCACGCGTTATTGTTATATCGTCTCAAGGGAAGCATTTCAGTGCTGGCATGGACTTAAGCGTCTTCGCTAATATGGCCGCTAATTTTCATGGCGAACCTGCCAGAAATGCTGAGCGAATGAGAAGGCTTGTACTAAAACTTCAAGACTCATTTAACGCCTTAGAAGAAATACGTATACCTGTTCTAGTCGCCATGCAAGGCGGAGTAATAGGTGGCGCAGTCGATATGATATGTGCCTGTGACAGCCGTTATTGCACAGAAGATGCCTTTTTTACTATCAAAGAAACACAAATAGGTATGACCGCAGATGTAGGCACTTTACAAAGACTTCCTCGCCTTATGCCTCAAGGCCTAGTTAAAGAGATGGCTTATACTGGCCGCAATATGCCAAGTTCAGAAGCTTTGTCTTGTGGGTTCGTCAATCAAGTTTTCCCTGATCAGCAAAGCATGCTCAAACATGTCATGAAGATCGCAAAGCAGATTGCTGCTAACTCACCCATGGCAGTCACTGGTTGTAAAGAGATGTTGAATTACAGCCGCGAGAACACTATCAACGACAGCTTAAACTATATGGCAACTTGGCAAAGTGGCATGTTCCAAATGCCTGACGTCCAAGAAGCAATCCAAGCCCAAAAAGAAAAGCGTCACCCAGAATTTGACGAGCTGCATACTAAATCTCACTCCATGACCTCAAACTGAGCTCAGAAAGGACCATACAATGACAAAGACCAATAACACAGAAGCTGGCTTAGCTAAGTACCCTCACCTACTTAAGCCTCTTGATTTAGGCTTCACTACCCTCAAGAACCGAGTCTTAATGGGCTCCATGCACACTGGACTAGAGGAAGCCCCCAATGGACATCATCGTATGGCGGCTTTCTTTTCTGAGCGTGCACGCGGTGGTGTTGGCTTAATCGTCACCGGTGGCATTGGTCCGAATGACGAAGGTGCAACACATCCACAGAGTAAGCGATTAGATGATGATAGCCAGCTTGCCGATCATAAAGTCGTCACCGATGCGGTACATGACGCCGGTGGTAAAATCTGTATGCAAATTCTACACACCGGTCGCTACGCCTATAACCCTAAACTTGTTGGGCCGTCAGCGATTCAAGCACCCATCAACCCGTTTAAACCAAAAGCGTTAGATGAAGACGGCATTGAAAAGCAAATTAACGACATCGTTTTCACCGCATCTCAAGCACAAAAAGCAGGCTACGATGGCGTGGAAATCATGGCCTCCGAAGGCTATTTTTTAAACCAATTTATAGCCCAGCGTACAAATCAACGTGACGATAAGTGGGGTGGCGACTACCAAAACCGTATTCGCCTGCCTATTGAAGTCGTTCGTCGTGTTCGTGAAGCAGTAGGCACTGACTTTATCATTATCTTCCGCCTTTCTATGCTTGATTTAGTCGAAGGTGGGTCTACTTATGAAGAGGCCGTTGAACTTGGTTTAGCCATAGAAAAAGCAGGCGCCACTATTATTAATACCGGTATCGGCTGGCATGAAGCGCGTATTCCAACTATTGCCACCAAAGTACCAAGGGCAGCCTTTACATGGGTAACAGCCAAATTTAGAGAAGCCCTAAACATCCCCGTTATTACGTCAAACCGAATCAACACACCAGAAGTAGCAGAGTCCGTATTGGCTAGAGGTGACGCTGATATGGTGTCAATGGCAAGACCTTTCTTAGCCGATCCAGAGTTTGTATTAAAAGCCGCTGAGGACCGTTCTGACGAAATCAACACGTGCATAGGTTGTAACCAAGCCTGCTTAGACCATGTTTTTGAGTTCAAAATGACCAGTTGTTTAGTTAACCCCCGAGCTTGTCACGAAACTGAACTAAACATTATCCCGACCACTGAACTGAAGAAAATTGCAGTAGTAGGCGCTGGTCCAGCAGGCTTAGCGGCTGCAACGTCAGCAGCAGAACGCGGGCATACCGTCACTTTATTTGAATCATCTGACGAGATTGGTGGTCAATTCAATATCGCCAAGCAAATCCCAGGTAAGGAAGAGTTTTACGAAACTATTCGCTATTTCAAACGCCAGATTGAAATTCGGGGTGTCGATTTAAAACTTAATACAAGGGTCTCTATGGAAGAACTCAATGCAAGCGACTTTGACGAAGTCATCATTGCAACCGGTATCAAGCCTAGAACACCTGAAATAGAAGGCATAGACCACGATAAGGTCCTAAGTTATCTGGACGTTATTCGGGATAAAAAACCTGTAGGCAATAGAGTCGCTGTCATTGGTGCAGGCGGTATTGGTTTTGATGTGTCTGAGTTCTTATCACACTCCGGTGAGTCCACCAGCCAGAACATCCCAGCTTTCATGAAAGAATGGGGTATCGATATGACCTTCTCTGCTCGCTCGGGGATCGAAGGAATGAGACCTCAACCTTCTCCCTCTCCACGTCAGATCTTCTTATTGCAACGCAAAACAACAAAAGTTGGCGCTGGACTAGGCAAAACAACCGGCTGGGCACACAAAGCTGGCTTGATGATGAAAGGTGTCAAAATGATCGCCGGCGTCGAATATAAGAAAGTCGATGACCAAGGTTTGCACATTGTCGTCAATGAAGAAGAACAATGTCTGCCTGTTGACCATGTCGTCATTTGTGCAGGCCAAGAACCCCTGCGAGATATCGTAGACGGATTAAATAAGCCTTATCATTTAATTGGCGGCTCGGATTTAGCGACTGAGCTTGATGCTAAGCGAGCAATTGATCAAGGGACAAGGCTCGCTGCTAATTTGTAGTGTGATTCGATACACACTTGACCACAAGGATGTGGTGTCCATAGTTGAATAAATATAAACACAACAAGTACGCTCCAAAAAACACGCTCTAGAAACTAGAAGACAGGCCAATTCACCTGATATTCCCTGTATCAGGTCGTTGCCTACACGACAAAGAAAACATAACCTTTGCGCCTATACATCACTTGCATATTTCAAGACACAGGTTAAAGTAAGCGCTTTCATTTCATCGACAACAACGCTCCGCTAAACCGACTATGTATTTACTGAAACGATTTCTACTTGCTGCCATTTTTGTATGTTTCAACTTCAACGCTCAAGCTATCAAAGAAGTTGAAACTCTCAACAAGAGTTTACACGCCTTTGACAGCGCGCTGCTGACTAAAGAGTTACCAACCCTATCTGTTAAGGGCAATCGATTTGTCAATGATGCAGGTGACACCTTCATTTTTAGAGGAATGAGTATCGCTGATCCCGATAAACTATTGGAAGAAGGACAGTGGAACAAAAGACTCTTCAAAGAGCTTAGTGATTGGGGCGTCAATACCGTGCGTTTGCCAGTTCATCCGAAAGCATGGCGAAAACAGGGTGTTGCTAATTATCTCGCCTTACTGGATCAAGCCATTGTTTGGGCAAATTCATTAGACATGTACGTCATTATCGATTGGCATTCGATCGGTTACCTACCGAAAGATTTATATCAGCGCGATATCTATGAAACAACGATAGACGAAACCTTAAGCTTCTGGAAAATCATCTCCCATCGCTATAAAGGCATATCAACCGTCGCACTCTACGAACTATTCAATGAGCCCACCACGCTATCGAATGATGTTGAAGCCAATTGGTCACAGTGGAAAGCCTTTAATGAATTCTTGATCGACACCATTAGAGAGCAAGATGACGCAACGATATCACTCGTCGCTGGTTTTAACTGGGCTTATGACCTAAGGCCAGTCCGCAAAGCGCCTATTGAACGCCCCAATATTGGCTATGTTTCGCACCCTTATCCACAAAAAGCTGGGCTTGGAAAACTGACCAAGGAAACGCAATTTAAACACTGGGAAGAACATTGGGGCTTTGTTGCCAAAGATTATCCTATTGTGACCACAGAAATCGGTTGGGTAAAAGCCGATGGTTTTGGGGCGCATAACCCAGTCAAAAACGATGGTGAGTATGGCCCTCACATCATGGAATACTTAAATGAACGGGGTATTTCATGGATAGGTTGGGTATTCGACCCAAGATGGTCTCCAGTGATGATTAACAGCTGGAATTTTGACCCTTCAGAGCAAGGCGCGTTTTTCAAGAAAGTACTGCAAGAGAAAAAGTGACTCTCCCCTATAAATTAGCGCTTCCAGGCTGGGCTTTCCCTGACTGGAAGAATCGCTATTTTGATAATATCCCTAATGCGTTAGCAAGCTACGCTTCTGTGTTTAATGCAGTAGAGGGCAATACAACTTTCTATCAAATCCCTGATAGCCAAAAAGTCATGGAATGGAAGAATACGCTTGAAGGGAAAGACTTCAAAATGTGCCTCAAGCTGCCACAAAGTGTCACTCACTTAGCACAACCGAATTGGCGTGACCTAGATACTTTTTTGGCTCGAATCGCCCCACTCAAATCATTGCTCGGTCCGATACTAATTGTCTTGCCTGCTTCTTTGGGGCCAGAGCAGATTGGCAGAATAGAAGAGTTGTTCAATAGTTTGCCTACGCATCATCGATATGCATTAGAAGTTAGGAATATGGCCTTTTTCACTCACCCTGAACGACTTGAACCTTTGTTAAGACAACATGGCATCGGGCGAGTCGTATTGGATAGCAGGCCGCTTTATAAAGGCGATCAGTCTCATACAGCAGTAGTAAATGCGAAACTCAAAAAACCGGACGTCCCTGTAAAACCGAAGGTCTATAGCGACCTTGCCTATGTAAGATTAGTCATGCATCCAGAAAGCCCGTTTAATCAAGGCTATATTGAACAGTGGGCCAAAATGGTCGCAAAGTACCTTGCACACAATATCGAAGTTTATATGACTTTTCATTGCCCAAGCAAAGCGCATGTCCCTCAGTTTGCTTGGGATTTCCATCAGGCTCTGATGCAGCACATGGCATTACCCCCATTATCTGATTGGCCCGTGCCACAACAGGGAGCATTACTTTAGTTCTGACTATGGCCAATCAGGTTAATCATCACAGTCGTGTCCGTTCAGATCAGCACACTTAGCACTGCATCGCCTTAGTAACCCGACTTATTTTAGTAATACGTCCTTGGCTATCAAAGGCAATATCAACCTGATCGCCTAAAGAGATATTCTCTTCAATTTGCTCCCAATCAACAAACAAGCTGACCAACTGATCAGAAATTTGTACAAGTTCATCATCACACGTTTTAAGTGACCAACCGTCTGATACAGCCACGAGCTGTGCCGCTTGTTGATGGTGCGAAGCAAAAGCCAGCTTTTGTTGCTGATAGTCGAGGTAGATTTTCTCAAATTCCTGTTTCCGTTCATCTTTAGCGGTCATGACATCAGGCTCAGAAGCTAAACGATGGACGACACCAACAACCAACCCTCTTTTAGCTTGCTCAAGAGACGCTGTGTTTAGTAAGTCGACGGTATCTTTTCTGATAATAAACATATTGATCAAGATGGCAAACACAGCAACAGACGCTACCGCCGACAGCCAATGTGTGGCTTGCCATGGCTTAGGTCTGCTATCGCCTGCGTTGCGAGCAGCAACCATAACCTGCTTTTTAATATACCGAGGCACTTGTGTATTTTGCTTATGCCGACTGTATAAATTGTCGAGCTCGACATCTAACGACTTTTCATCTTCACTCATAAGAATTCTCTAATGCTTTTCTTAAAGACTGCCTTGCATAACGTAAACGGCTTTTTACTGTTTCAATGGGTGCATATGTAATCCCTGATATTTCTTGTAGGCCGAACCCTTCTTGCTGTAATGAAAAGGCTTCTCTTTGAGCAAAGGGAAGTTGGCCAAGTAACCCTCCTAAGGTATCTTGCACCCTATCCTGAGCGCCATCTTCTGCGACTAACGTATCGATATCAAAATCCGCAAATTGCCATTTAGCACTGCGCCTATACTCATCGATGAGCTGGTTACGCCCTAGCGTAAATAGCCACGCAATAAAGCGACCATCAGTTTGATACAAGTGCTTCTTTTCGATCACTCTAAGCCAAGTGCGTTGACTGACCTCTGCCGCTAGCTCAGCATTAGCGTTAACTAACAAAAAATGAAAGAGATCTTTATGACAATTATCATAAAGCCTAGCCAATAAGTCAGCCTCTGAGCTAATCACATATTTTTGCATCAACCATTCATTGGTTTGTTGTGCGGAAAAAAGACCCTTTAAAGCCAATGTAACTCCCACAGGCTGCTCCTTAACACGTCCCAACTTAACTTAGGGCATGCTGTCATTCAGCACACCCTACGATTCACTATTGTTGAAGATTAAACTCTAAAACAACGCTCAACCCAGTACGAACAATCGCCTGCCCTTGCTCAAGTTTCGGTTGATATTTCCACCTTGATAATGCTCTCTTTGCTGCTCTATCAAATAATCGTTTAGGCTCAGAATCCAAAACCAAAACATCTTCAACACCCCCCAACTCGTTGATAGTAAAAGACAACTTAACCCACCCCTCGATACCCTGACTAGCAGCACTTGGCGGGTAGCGAGGAGGTACTCTAACAATCGGTCGAGCATCTCTATCAACTGCTTTCGGCGTAAAGTCATCAAATGTACCCAGCCCAATCAATTTAACAGGTTCAGAATCGATAGCGATACCTATTTCTTCATCAGAGGGCTCAATGGGCTGTGGCTCAACTCTCGGCTGCTGCTTCATCGGTTCAATCGGCCTTATTGGCTGCTTTGTTATCGTCTTCTCTTCATCTGCTTGAAAAAGCACGCCATCGATCGACACCGGCGCTGGTAGCGGCACGTCTATCACATCGCTTTCAATCAATTTATACATCAAAACGAATAAGAGAAAAGTGACTATCATTGCTGTAGCAGTGAAAATCAGTATTTGACCAAACGTTTGTAAGTGCCTAGGACTTGATTCGGTTAAAAGCATAATAATCCACCTTTTTCTATGAGCTTCAATCCATAAACGCAACAGCTGATTAAAAGGGGTTAATGCTTTTTAATTTTTATTTCTCGTTAAGCAGTCGCTAAATCATTATAATCTGCACCCTCGACTCGTTAGTGCAGAAGACCAAACCCAAATGCCATGGATTCAACTCAAAATTGACGTAACAGCAAAGCATGCAGAGCAAGTAGGCGATATGCTGTCAGCCAATGGCGCTCTGGCTGTGACTTTTCTTGATGCCAAAGACACGCCTATGTACGAGCCGAAGCCCGGTGAAACATTACTATGGCCAGATACTCGCGTCGTCGGCCTTTTTGATGCTGAGTTCGATATGCCTCCGGTTATCAGCAAACTTGGCAAGGCAAGAGTACTCAGCGAGAATTTTGTCTACAAACTCGATCCCCTCGAAGATAAGGAGTGGGAAAGAGAGTGGATGGATAACTTCCACCCAACACAATTCGGAAAGAGGTTATGGATTTGCCCCAGCTGGCGTGATGTACCAGACCCAACAGCCGTCAATGTCATGCTCGATCCAGGGCTTGCCTTTGGCACAGGCACGCACCCAACCACCGCACTCTGTCTACGCTGGTTAGACAGCCTAGACCTTAGAGGTAAAACGGTTGTCGACTTTGGTTGCGGCTCAGGCATTTTAGCCATTGCAGCATTAAAATTAGGGGCAAAACGAGTTGTCGGGGTCGATATTGATCCTCAAGCCTTACTCGCCAGCAAAGACAATGCGCAACGAAATAATGTGGCTGATGCTATAGAAGTTTACCTGCCCCAAGATCAGCCAGACTTACAAGCCGATATCGTGGTAGCTAATATACTTTCAGGCCCTCTACGCGAGCTACAAGAGGTCATCACTGCTTATTGTAAAAAAGGCGGATTACTAGCCATGTCAGGTATTTTAAGTAACCAAGCGCAAGGCATTAGTGACTTATACCAACGAGACTTTAGTATGGACGATATTGCGATTGAAGGTGATTGGGCTAGGGTTTCTGGTATTAGAAATAACGACTAGCTATTGACAACATCAAGGTCTGACCAGTAACCTCCGCATAAATTTGAGCCAGATGACAAAAACCGAATTGTTTAATTATTAGGCTTTCAATCAGGGCCAAAAACATCTAGACTGTGCGCCGTTTTTTAAAGTTGTAAGGGGTAAATATGCAAATCGGACCTTACCAACTTGAGAATAATGTCATTCTAGCGCCTATGGCGGGTATCACTGACAGACCATTTCGTCAGCTTTGCAAAGAACTTGGCGCTGGTCTGGTTGTGTCAGAAATGTTATCTAGTAATCCGGATGTATGGAACACTCAAAAATCTAAGCTTCGTATGGATCATTCTGGCGAATCTGGCGTTCGTTCAGTCCAAATTGCAGGCTCTGATCCAATGCAAATGGCAACGGCTGCGCAATTTAATGTAGATAATGGTGCACAGATTATTGACATTAATATGGGGTGTCCTGCAAAAAAAGTGAACAAAAAAGCTGCTGGCTCCGCTCTACTACAATATCCAGATTTAGTTAAGGATATACTACAGGCGGTTGTTAACGCTGTAGATGTACCGGTTACATTGAAAATTCGTACCGGATGGCAACCCGAAAATAGAAATGGTGTTGAAATAGCGTTAATCGCTGAAGACAGCGGAATCCAATCTTTAGCCGTCCACGGACGTACTAAAGCCTGCATGTTTAAGGGTGATGCTGAATACGACACCATACGTGCGATAAAAAGTGCAATCTCTATACCTGTGATCGCTAATGGCGATATTGAGACAGCACAAAAGGCACAACAAGTTTTGGAATACACAGGCGCAGATGGAGTTATGATTGGTCGCGGAGCCCAAGGGAAGCCTTGGATATTTCGAGAGATTAATCATTATTTGCGAACTGGTGAGTGTTTAGACCCACCGGATATAGCAGAGGTTCGTGACATCTTGTTACGACACATCTGTAATGTTCATCAGCTTTATGGTGAATTTTTAGGTCCTAGAATTGCCCGCAAGCATGTGGGTTGGTATTTAGGCGATCACGATCCTAATCGTGAATTTCGTAAGCAATTTAATGCTATTGAGCATGCTGAAGAGCAGCTTGATACGTTAACTCGCTATTTTAGTGTATTGGCTGACAATGTTCTGTCACAAGACGTCGTCGCCAATTGATATAAACAAGAGATCAGGTTGTATATGTTCGATCAAAATGTAACGTCACCGTTTACCACTACTGTAACTACTCCAGCGCAAACACAAGCGCAAAAACCATTACGTGATTCGGTTAAACAAGCCGTAAACAAATATCTAAAACAGTTAGATAATAATGATATCGAGAACCTTTATGATCTCGTGCTTGCTGAAGTAGAAGCACCACTACTTGAAGAAGTTATGACTTATACACGCGGCAACCAAACACGCGCAGCCATCATGATGGGTGTGAACCGCGGTACATTGCGTAAAAAACTAAAAACATACGGCATGAATTAATCCATACCTTATGATTAAAAAAAGAGCACCAATAGGTGCTCTTTTTGTTTGTAAGCTTTACAATATGCGCCAGTTTTCTAACTGCTGCTCCAGCTGACAAACCAGCAATAACAAGCGATACGAGGATCCACCTTAATGGCTACGCCAAAACCTATTCGTCGCGCATTACTCAGCGTGTCTGACAAAACAGGCATTGTTGATTTTGCAAAAACTCTACAACAAAAAAATATAGAAATTCTGAGCACAGGTGGCACAGCCTCCATGTTGCGTAAAGAAGGGATCGACGTAACGGATGTGTCTGAGCATACGGGTCAAATTGAGATTATGGGAGGGCGCGTTAAAACGTTGCACCCTAAAATACATGGCGGCATTCTGGGTCGACGTGATATCGACACTGACATTATGCAAGAACAGCAAATCTCTCCAATCGATCTTGTTGTTGTTAATTTATACCCTTTCGCACAAACAGTTGCCAACCCTGACTGCTCGGTTGAGGACGCAATCGAAAACATCGACATTGGCGGACCTACTATGGTTAGGGCTGCAGCGAAAAATAATAAGGACGTGACCATTGTTGTTAATGCAAAGGACTATAGTCGCGTCATTGAAGAAATGGACAACAACAATGATTCACTCACACAAGAAACACGTTTTGATTTAGCCATTGCAGCTTTTGAACATACCGCACAATATGATGGCATGATTGCTAACTACTTTGGCACCATGGTCGAGCAGGCTAAAACAAGTCATGAATCTAGTCCATTCCCTCGCACATTTAATAATCAGTTTATTAAGAAGCAAGACTTACGCTACGGAGAGAACAGCCATCAGTCAGCTGCTTTTTACGTAGAATCCAATGTGCAAGAAGCCTCTGTTTCTACTGCCAAACAAGTTCAAGGTAAAGCACTATCGTACAACAACATTGCTGATACTGACGCGGCTTTAGAGTGTGTGAAAGAGTTTGAACAACCCGCTTGTGTTATTGTTAAACATGCGAACCCTTGTGGTGTAGCTGTTAGCAATACCTTATTAGATGCCTACGATAAAGCTTACAAAACAGACCCAACATCTGCTTTTGGAGGCATTATTGCGTTCAATAAAGTATTAGATGCCGAGACGGCGCAAGCTATTATCGACCGTCAATTTGTCGAGGTTATTATCGCTCCAGAGGCATCAGACGAAGCCAAACAAGTGATTTCAGCCAAAGCCAATGTAAGATTATTGGTTTGTGGCAATTGGCAGGGGCAGCTTACTGATGAATTTGATATCAAACGCGTGAACGGTGGTTTACTTGTTCAAGATCGTGATTTTGGTATGGTTGAACAAGATGATCTTAAAGTTGTCAGTAAAATACAACCAACACAGCAACAACTCGACGATTTGTTGTTTTGCTGGAAAGTCGCTAAGTACGTTAAGTCAAATGCCATTGTTTATGCCAAAGACAATACAACCGTTGGTATAGGTGCAGGGCAAATGAGTCGCGTATACTCAGCGAAGATTGCAGGTATTAAAGCGGCCGATGAAGATTTAGAAGTCGCTGGCTCTGTCATGGCATCAGACGCTTTCTTTCCTTTCAGGGATGGCATTGATGCAGCGGCAGAAGCTGGTATTAAAGCAGTGATTCAACCGGGCGGTTCAATGCGTGATCAAGAAGTTATCGACGCAGCTAATGAACACGGCATAGCCATGGTATTTACGGGCATGCGTCACTTTAGACACTAGGACTAGGATCAATATAATGAAAAAAGTACTGAGTCATTTATTCTTAACATTGACGATTGCTACTACCTCAGCAATGGTAGCAGCTGACCCTATTGCTGACGCAGTGGGCAATGAGAACCGAACGGGTAAAGAGCGCCTAAGAGATGAGTTTAGACACCCAATTCAGACATTACGCTTTTTAGGTATCGAGCCAGATATGAAGGTAGCCGAAATCTGGCCCGGCGGCGGATGGTATACCAACATACTAGCTCCTCTAGTAGCAGAAAAAGGTCAGTTATACGCAGCACATTTCTATATTGATGAAAATTCAAACAGCTTTTTCAGTAATTCTCGCAAAGGCTTCGAAGACAAAGTCAAAACCTATGCACCTTATAAAGAAGTAGAGGTCACCTCTTTCAATCAGGCCGATGCTAATTTGGACATTGCACCAGCAGGCTCATTGGATGCGGTACTCACATTTAGAAATGTCCACAACTGGTATATGCGTGGCGAGGACCAAGCGGTCACTAATGCATTCATAGTCTTCAATAAAGCACTTAAGAAAGGCGGTATTTTGGGTGTTGTAGAACATCGGATGCCTGAAAACTTCGATATGCGCGAAAAGAAGAACTCTGGCTACGTTAAGCAGTCATATGTTATCGATATGGCGCAACGTGCTGGCTTTGAGCTGGTGTCTACCAGTGAAATCAATGCCAATGCAAATGACACAGCCAATCACCCTAGCGGCGTTTGGACATTAGCACCTCGCTACCGCTTAGGTGAACAAGATAAAGCTAAGTATCGCGCTATTGGTGAAAGTGATCGTATGACACTTAAATTCATTAAACGTTAATTAACATCAACAAGAAAGCAGCTGAATTAATGAAAGTACTGATTATTGGCGGTGGTGGCCGTGAACATGCACTGGCATGGAAGATTGCACAATCTCAAGAAGTAACAACTGTCTATGTTGCACCCGGTAATGCCGGAACAGCAATGGAAGATAAACTTCAGAACATAAACATCGCAGCTGAAGACAATGAAGCCTTGCTGAGTTTTGCATTAGAAAACGGTGTTAATTTAACCGTTGTTGGTCCTGAAGCGCCGCTAGTCGGTGGTGTTGTAGACCTATTTGAATCCAAAGGGTTGAAGATATTTGGCCCTAGCCAAGCGGCTTCTCAATTAGAAGGTTCCAAAGCCTTTACTAAAGACTTTTTGGCTAGACATAACATTCCCACTGCTGAATATCAGAATTTCACCGATATCGACCCTGCAATTGCTTATGTGCATGAGAAAGGCGCTCCTATCGTTGTTAAAGCCGATGGTCTGGCTGCTGGCAAAGGCGTTATTGTCGCCATGACAATCGCAGAAGCTGAAGCGGCTATTCGAGATATGCTTGCCGATAACCGCTTCGGTGAAGCCGGCAGTCGCGTTGTTATCGAAGAATTCCTTGATGGCGAAGAAGCGAGCTTTATTGTCATGGTGGATGGTAAAAACATCCTACCCTTTGCAACGAGTCAGGATCACAAGCGTGTAGGTAATGGTGATACAGGACCAAACACAGGTGGTATGGGTGCTTATTCACCTGCACCTGTAGTAACACCCGATATCCACCAGCGTGTCTTAAACGAAGTAATAAGACCAACGGTTGAAGGCATGGCAAGCGAAGGGATGCCCTATAAAGGCTTCTTATATGCTGGATTGATGATCATGGCAGACGGCACACCAAAGGTAATAGAATACAATTGCCGCTTTGGTGATCCAGAAACACAACCCATTATGATGCGCTTGCAATCAAACTTAGCGCAACTCTGCTTAACCGCTATAGATGGCGACTTAGATACAGCAAACATAGAGTTCGATCAAAGAGCTGCTGTGGGTGTTGTTCTTGCCGCAGGTGGCTACCCGGATAGTTACCGCAAGGGCGATGCTATTTCTGGACTAACAGTTAATACCCAAAATGATCGTAAAGTATTCCATGCAGGTACGACCTTAAGCGGTAATGAAGTAACAACAAACGGGGGTCGCGTACTTTGTGCAACGGCTTTAGGTAATAACGTCTCTGACGCTCAGAAAAATGCTTATGAGCTCGTTAACCAAATCAGCTGGCAAGATATGTTTTATCGGGATGATATTGCCTACAGGGCGATTGCTAGAGAGCAATCCTAAATTCAGTGGGGGCTCAATCGGTAGTGTTTGAGCCTCTTACACCAGTTCATATAATACCAATCCGCATTGTCCAGTGAGGATGCCTAAACCACTTATGACAACCTATCAATTAACAGGCTCCACTCAACAGCATTAACTGGCATAACGGACAAACGCCCTCCCTTTTTAACTAAAGGAAGCTCTTCTATTTCCGGCATAGCTTTAATGTCCGCCAAAGACAACATATTCGTAAACTTCTTCACAAACTTTACATCTACCATAAACCACCTCGGATCTTCAGGCTTCGATTTGGGATCATAATATTTTGCATCTGGATCAAACTGTGTGTGATCTTGATAACCCTCTTTAACGACCTCTGCCAGTCCAACGATGCCCACTTTGTCGCAGCTGGAGTGGTAAATAAAGACCTGATCACCCAACTTGATACTGTCACGCATAAAGTTACGCGCTTGGTAATTTCTGATACCATCCCAGCAATCTGTCTGATTTGGACAATTCGCCAAGTCGTCTATGCTAAATGCCTGTGGCTCTGTTTTAAATAACCAATATGCCATGATAATCCGCCTACTAAACAAACAATTTCATGGCATTCTAATCAAAAATGTGCGATTAATCATGAATTGGCTGTGTAAATAATAATACTAATAAGGCATCTAAACTCATGATTGATGAAGTAAAGCGATTGTCTCGCGGAGTCCTCATTTGCATCATTATCGCTTTTGCTGCTAATTTCCTCTCTCTAAGTTATGGCGTGCCAACCATGCTCTTTGCGTTGCTTTTAGGGATGGCCCTTAATTTCCTGATGGAAAGCCCAACTTGTGAACCAGGTATCTGCTTTTGTTCAACAACACTGCTAAGAGTTGGTATCGCATTGCTCGGTATACGCATTACCCTAGACGATGTTATGTCGCTCGGTTTGATACCTGTCATCGTTGTCATCAGTGGTGTCGTTGCAACCATTCTATTTGGTGTTTTTGCCGCCCGTTTGTTGGGGCTTGAAAACCGTTTTGGTTTACTTGCAGGTGGTTCTGTAGCCATTTGCGGGGCATCTGCTGCGCTGGCGATATCCTCAGTCATGCCCGACGATGATTACAACCGACGAATGACGATATTAACTGTTATTTCGGTAACCGCATTGAGTACATTTGCGATGATAGCTTATCCGCTTTTTGCACAATATCTGCAACTCAACGAACAGCAAACAAGCTTGTTCATCGGTGGAACAATTCACGATGTCGCTCAAGTTGTCGGTGCTGGATATAGTGTATCGTCAGACGTTGGAGAGCTATCAACTTTCGTTAAACTATTACGTGTAACGCTATTGATCCCTATTGTGTTTTTGATTGCAACCTTCATCTACCGTCCTCAAAGTACAGGGAGAGGCAGTCGAACAAAATTGAAAGACTTTATCCCTTATTTTCTCATTGGGTTTATCTTTTTCTGTGCCATTAATAGTGCGGGTATAGTTCCAATGGAGTTGAAGCAAGGCCTGTCATCTCTATCAAGTATTCTACTAGTTATTGCTATATCTGGTTTGGGCGTTAAAACATCGTTGAAGGAAGTGGCCGCTGTAGGTTGGAAACCTTTCGGGCTCATCGTTGCGAATACGCTATTCTTAGCTGCTTTTATTTTAATTGCGATATACTACTTGTAGTAACATCGTTTCGTTATTCTCTGGGTTCGTTATGACAAAAAAACAAAAAGAAACTTCGATAGGTATCCACGCGCTATATCATTCTGACCCTATAGAAGCCGATCGCACATTATGGAATAGAGATACTGACACCTTATCCAGAAGAGGATTCATTAAAGGTGCTGGCTTGTCAGCTCTCAGTAAGGCACTCGGTGCAACAATCCCTTTCGCCCGATTTATGCCAGCAGGTATGATTCCGGCTGCGTTTGCGGCAAGTGACGAACCTTTCACCCTTAAAGGAAAAGACGGTTTAACAGTGTTGAACGATAGGCCTATCAATGCAGAAACCCCCGCACACCTTCTAGACGACGACATCACACCAGCTAGTCGACTATTTGTTAGAAATAATGGCATTCCTCCAGAGACTATAGACGTCTCCAATTGGCGGCTAGAGATAGGCGGTGAATCCTGCGAACACCCACAGAGCTTTTCAATCGACGAACTCAAAAGCAAGTTCAAGCACCACACTTATCAGCTCCAGTTGGAATGCGGTGGCAATGGTCGTAGTGAGTACAACCCTCCAGCCAAAGGCAACCAATGGACAACGGGTGCAGTGGGATGCCCAGAATGGACCGGTGTTAGACTAAGAGACATATTGAGTGAATGTGGTGTTAAAGATGACGCAGTCTATATCGGCTATTATGGTGCAGATAAGCACTTAAGTGGCGACCCCAAAAAGAACCCGATCTCTCGCGGTGTACCCATGCACAAGGCAAATGAAGATGAAACTCTTATCGCTTGGGCAATGAATGGTGAAGATATCCCTAAGTTACATGGCTACCCTCTTCGTTTGATATGCAGTGGCTGGCCAGCTTCGGCATCTGGTAAATGGTTAAAGAAAATCGTCATACGTAACAAAGTCCATGATGGTGCTAAAATGACAGGAACAGCCTACAGAGTGCCTTGTAAGCCTGTCAAACCAGGTCAAAAAGTCGCCGATGAAGACATGTGCATTATTGAATCAATGCCGGTCAAATCTCTCATCACTTACCCCAAGTCAGGCATCATTCATCAGCAAACAAAAAAGCTAGAAGTTAGGGGCCACGCTTGGGCTGGCGATAATCAAGTTAAAGATGTTTTCATATCAGTAGATTTCGGCACCACTTGGAAAAAAACAACATTAAAGAAACCTAAGAATAGGCTTGCATGGCAGCATTGGTCTTCAAGCGTGACCTTACCAGAGACTGGCTACTATGAAGTTTGGGCACGAGCGGTTGACGACCAAGACCGTTCTCAACCTATGGTATTACCTGGTTGGAACCCTAAAGGTTACTTAAACAATGCCTGTCACCGCGTCGCACTTAAGGCGGTATAGCCATGAAATTGAAATTCTTCCTATTGATGCTTAGTTTCACCCTTTCGCATAACGCCTTCACCCAAGAAATTGATGAGACAAGTGGATTAATAAAAAATACTGGCTGGGAGTTAGTGAACGCCAACTGCAGTGCATGCCACTCAATTAAGCTCGTCACATCAAACCGTGGTAACAAGGATGAATGGCTTTCCACGATACGTTGGATGCAAGCAACCCAAAAGTTATGGCAATTTGATCCCACCACAGAAGATATTATCTTAACTTACCTTGCTGAAAATTATCCGGCCATAAGATCCAATAGGCGCCAATCGATTCCTGAAAACTTGATGCCTCAATAGATAAAACCTAGAGGCTTAGTTCTATATGAGCCAGCATATAAGTACCGACCCACACCTGAATTGTTAATCAGATAATGTTATTGATCACCAGAAGACATAGATCCTGTTGGTGCATCAGATGCCTTATTCACGCCCCCTACTTCTAATATTGGATAAGCTTGAGTATAAATAAAATCTTGATCGCGAACCGGCTCATGACACCCAAGACAATCAGTTTTGTAGTCTGTCGCGACGTTTTTATTACTTCCTGGCTTATGTAAACTCCAAGCCCACCCTTCTCCCCAGAGCTTATTACCTTTAAATCGTCCCTCTGCATCCTTAATCATCATAAAAACTTGAGCAATATCAGCCGTTGCTGAGCTCACATCCGCTCCGGTTGTATAACTATTTTTCTCGGATATTCTAATCTCTTTGATAATGACAGCGCCGTCAGGAAACTCGCCAGTTGCTTTAAATGCCGCTATGGTTTCTGGTTGAGTGTAAACGTGATGGAACCCTGCAGCGCCTCCACTAGGTACTAAAAATGTCCCTAAATGCGCCATGTCTGTTTGGTAATTCTCTGGTAATACCATTTCTCCTTTGGAGTTTACATAGGATGAAAATGCGTCATGAGCATGCACAGTAGGCGCTATCGCCATTAAACCTAAAGCGACACCTAGAATAAGTTGTTTCATAAATTAATTTCCTCTCGTTTACTCATATAAGGCAATTTGCCACGCTACCAAAGTAAACCGATTGCTACTGTAGGCAATAAGCCCCCGTATGTTTGGGACGAAAAGACAAGGATTTGAGAGGATATGCTAAGTTCAAAGCTGAATAAAACTTAGTCGAGTACTTTTGAAGAGCGTATTCCCTGCTCAATATTGCTAGCTACTTATTAACCTAATGACTTCCTTACTAAAGATACTTTAACCACCAATAGCTGTGTTGTTTTTTATATCTAGCAAACCACTGGCAACTAAAATACATGATAACCAGTGTAAGCAGCCAAGCTATGTATAGCCTTACCATACTTGGCTCGTACCCTTCAGGAAAACCGTTGAAAGTTTGCATTTGCCAACCTACTGACGCACTAATAGTCGGTTTAAAGTAAGCAATAGACAACAAGTGGATAACAGGTAAGTGCAACACATAGAAGAAAAACGGCACACGACCAAACATTTGTAGAGGCTTACTTAGCATGGACTGGTTTTTATGTAACCAGGACAGAGTCATCATCGCAGGACCTATAGTCATTAGTAAAAAGGCAAGAGAAGCAGGGTATTTTTGCGTATTTAGGAAAGACATGACGGTATAACTTATCCCCCCTTCCTGTATTTCCCAAGAGACTGGGTCAACATAGATATTTAGCCCGCGCAGTGAAATAAAAAGTAAACTTAATACAATCCCCAAGAGCATAGTGCGTTTCGCAAACTGACCATCCTCAGCTAACCAACTAGTTCCTGCATACCCCAGTGCCATTAAGCCTACCCAAGGCAATAAAGGGTAAGTTACGAAAATACCAACACCTTTACTGTTAAAGGGAATCCACCCTTGCTCATGCAATAATTGCCATACCCAAGCCAATGAGCCAAAGCTACTTGATTGAATAGCATCAAGTCCATTATGCCCAAGAACAATGACTAAACCGAAGAGTAGGATACTCTTTCTAGGCAAATATATTAGTCCAGACAATACGATCATGCTAATGCCAATAACCCAAATAACCTGAACAAAGAACCAAGGTAAAATAGCGAACTTCCAAGAGGCATTCACAACAAAAATTTCAATAAAGATAAGCCACAAGCCGCGTGATAGCAGAAAATTGCGTAAGTCTGATTTATTCAGGGATTTTTGACCGTATAAGTAGGCGCTTACCCCGGTCAGGAAAACAAAAACCGGTGCACAAAAGTGTGTTATCCAACGCGTATAGAAAAGCTCAGGAGATGTTTGAGTCAAATCTTCGGGACTAAACGTATAAGGACTGAAAAAGTCCCTCACATGATCTAAAGCCATTAAAACAATCACTAACCCTCTTAACTGATCTATAGCTTGAATACGCATGCATGTGTCTCGTGGTTAAATCAACCTAAAGAATAATATAACCCACTGAGTAAAGCCTTCAGTCATTTATCGCCAGATGAGCAGATACTAACGTTAAAATGCTCCTTATAGTCAACAAGGCTACTTATCATTCGGTCGCCCCATTAGCTTTACTTCATCGTAAGCTGAAAGCACTTATTAAACCTGTTGTAGAAAAGCTCGATAACAAATACAGATTTGTTTACATATTATTAACATATGGGGTTTGGCACAAACAAGCATGCCTGTTAATTTGAATATCTTATCTTAGAAAGAAGAAGATGCTGATATGACAACAAAAGCTCCTTTACCTATAAAATTTGATAGCACGTCAAATGGCGAATTTAGCCCTCCCCAGTTGAGCAGACGAGAAGACCATATAAACCAGTCAGCAGCAGATTTCATTGATCAACAAAGCCGATACTTGAATATAAAAAGACGGGACTTTTTGCTCAGTAGTTGTGCTGCCGCTAGTACCTTACTCATGGCTAATCAAGTTAATGCACAAGCAGGTAAAACGGGTGGTTACTACGCTGTTAACAAAGACTCTGCCAGCGATGAAGGTTTAGCTGATTCGATACTTACCGGTCGAGAATTCATCTTTGATATACAGGGACATTTTGTTGATCCGAATGGACGGTGGCTTAATCAGGTTCCAGACTCAGCGAGACCCTTCGCAAGCTTACCAAACGCCTCATGCAATTTAGCCGAACTAGCAGGCAACAGAAGTTATTTACAATGCCTAGGGCCTGAAAGGTTTGTCAAAGATGTCTTCATGGACAGTGACACCAATATGATGGTTCTCTCTTTTGTACCATCCAGTCGCGAAGCTGAGCCACTCACCATCGATGAGGCAGATGCAACGCGCAGGATAGTAGACGAGTTAGAAGGTAGGCATCGACTATTGTTGCACGGGCGTGTTAATCCGAATCAGGATGGTGATCTTCAAGGAATGGATGAGTTAGCTGAGAAATGGCAAGTCAGTGCTTGGAAGACCTACACACAATGGGGCCCAGATGGTAATGGCTTTTTCCTTCATGACGATGTCGGTATAGCTTTTATCGAGAAAGCACGCCAATTAGGTATTAAGAATATTTGTATTCACAAGGGCATTCCCTTCGGTCCGCATTCCTATGAGCATAGTACCTGCGCGGATATCGGTATTGTTGCAAAACGGTACCCTGACGTTAACTTCATTATTTATCACAGTGGCTTTGATCCTTCTGTAACAGAAACCGCTTATGTATCAGGCAACAAAGGCGCCGGTATTGATTCGCTAGTTACCTCTCTTATTGAAAACGACATAAAACCTAATAGCAATGTTTATGCAGAACTGGGCTCTACATGGCGATTTGTGATGCGCCACCCAGAACAAGCGGCTCACTTAATGGGTAAACTACTGAAGTATATAGGAGAGAACAATGTCCTGTGGGGTACTGATTCAATATGGTATGGATCCCCGCAAGATCAGATTCAGGCCTTTAGAGCGTTCCAGATCTCAGACGAATGGCAAGATAAATACGGCTATACTGACATGACACGCGCACTCAAAAGTAAGATATTTGGGCTCAATGCAGCTAAACCTTACAAAATTAAGATGTCAGAAATTCGCTCTATGATGGCTAACGATAAAGTTTCACTCGCAAAACAAAACTATCAAAATAATCCAACACCACATTTCCAAACTTATGGTCCCAAAACCAGACGGGAATTTCTTAATTTAAAGAAGTGGGAAACCGTTTAGTGCACAATATCAATCATAGTGAGCAGTTTTCACTATGATTGATATATAGTTAAATAAGATGCTCACAGCCCGCCAAATCGAGCTTGTCCCATATATTGTATATTATCGACAACTTTTCTCACTAAAGAAAAGCAAACTCTGACACTTTATAGTCAGGAAAGACTGCTTCTAGAGCATCAGCGGTAAACTCTCTGGCAATAGGGCCAACACGTGACAAGTTCAGAGCATGACGAGGTAGTAAAACAGTTGAGATTCTATGTTCTGCAACCAAATTTCCCTCAGTATCAAAATGTTGTATCGTCCCTTTCATTCTCGTATTGAAAGACTTCAGTTTCGCCAAAGGAAAACCTTTCACAAACAACTCGTCGACTTGCAGAACAATACGGCCATCAAACCCCTGCGGATACGCATCAGCAATACCTCTCTTTAACATGTCTTCCATCAAAGCAGGTATAGAGTACGACTCAAGTCCAGAGACTGCTAGGCCTAGATAAGACCACTCTCTCTCTATTTGCTTTTTGTCCGAAGCCAAAATACGAGCCATATGTTTATTCAAATAGTCAGAGAAGCGAACCTCCGTAGCTATTGAAGCGTTTGCTAAAGCAGAGAAACTGAGAGAGAAAAATAGTACAGCAAGTACGCTTTGTTTAATTTGAGCTAACACTTTTGTCATGGTGACTTCCTTCGTTATTTGCATATATTAAATTAACTGTCCGGCTTCATTGCACCACATCAAATATTAGAGAAACATTTTGTTCGTTGCTTCATGTTTCGGAAATACTTTCTCCAATGCCTCAGCTACAAATTGTCCAGCAATTGGGCTAACCCGAGCATTCCCACCTATTCGATTAAAGTCCAATAGAGTCCAAACTTTGCGTTCTGCTACCAAATTACCTTGGTTATCAAATTGCTTAACAGTGCCTCCCATTCGTGTATTAAACGAGTTAATTTTTGCAAGAGGAAACAGCTCAATAAATAACTGATCAACCTCAAGAACAATACGACCATCAAAGCCTTGAGGGTTTGCTTCTTCAATACCCTTTAACATCATCTTAGTAATCAATGAAGGAACCGTATACTCTTCAGCATCAGCGAAAAAGCAAGCACTCGACCATATGCTGTCACAATCATCTATAGCTAAGTCTTCTAGGTATTTACGAGCTGCCTTATCACGGTGTTGATCAACTTTTGAAATGCGTTCCATATGTTTATTCAGGTGCTCAGAAAAATAAACCTCCACAATCTCGGAAGCATTTATCATGGAAGAAAAACTGAAAGAAATAAGTAGTGTAGAGAGTAGAGTTAACGTCTTTGTCATTGTTGTTTCCTTACAAGGTACTTAATATTGTTTAAAAATACTTCATACTAGAACAATAGTATGAGAAACCTAAAGTTAACACAATGTGAATAAGCAGTAGGCGACAGCACCAAAACTTTTCTATCAGTGCATGAGAGCTCACCAACATACTATCCAATAAGTGTATGCGCCACTAAAACCTAGCAGGTGGTTGTTTACCAAAATCTTCGGCAGTAATAGGTCTACCATTGATAGTTGTAGTATCCCAATCCTGAGTAATTTTCCAATGTCCGTTTATTTTCTTGAGGACGATATGAAACTGGCCATAATTATAATCGACCTCGCCCTCTTTGCTTTTAGAAGCGATTCGATAAAACCCCACTTCGTATGATGTGGTCTTATTTGTGTGACGACTGTCAAACCAGAAATCTAACCCAATCTCAATACCGGCCCTCTTTCCCGCTTCAAAACTCCGTAAGTTTGCACTTTTAAATGCGTTTTCCGTGTCGATGCCAGCCGGAGTCACGCGTAGTACATTTTCAGCGTAAGTCGCATTAAGTGCTTTAGCGTCAGAGGTTTCAAATGCTTGTTTAAAGTGCTTCCATAGCGTTTTATCAATCTCTTTCTGTAACTCAGCGGTTGTTTGTGCATTTATTTGGGTACTGAACAAAATAAGTAGCACTAAAAATATTCTTTGTATCATTTCACTACTTCCTGAAAAGTGAGACTTAAGGGGACTGGGCTATTTTTTCAAAAATATACTACAGCATATACCGTCGACTACGTTTACTTTCATAGAGAAACCGTTGTCATATTATGAAATCAAAACTCAAGACAATGTCTAACTGAATTTGCTTTATAGAGTACCTAACTTCTTAGGGTTTTAGTAATTGGATTCAATTGAGACTATAGCTTTCTCGTGAATCAATAATTTTGTATTTTAATAGGAGGGTTTTCAATAAATATATTGCTTCCAAGATTTATTCTTTGTACGCTAATTCCAATGGATATTGATTGAAACGGATTTTTAGTGGAAAGTACATCAACCAACCCCTCGCGAAGCTCAATAGCAACTCTCTTTAGTCCAAACTACAAAAACATCACTTTAACGATATTTAAGAGTCATATCATCTCAAGCGCTATTTACTACTATGAGGAATATCTTTGAGATGAAAATGAGCTTACCGTTATTTTAAAAGGAAATATGATGAAGAAATTACTCAAAACAATACTTTTTGTGACAGCAATAACCTCGGGTTCAGCTTTAGCTGATTGTAGCGGTAATAATTGTATCGGAACTATCACTAGGTTATTTATAACTTCTACAGGAAATGTATCTGTCAGAACATCCGGTGATGAATCTCAGCTAAATTGCGATGCTGGTACAGGTAGTTATTTAACGTTAGATAAAAATCACCCTGGATTCAATCCTATCTATTCATTGCTGCTCACAGCACATACTACAGAACAACAGATATGGATTAGAACAGGAGGTACCGACTCTTGCTTCGTAAGTTATGTAGTTTGGGATAAATAACGGCTAAAAGCAGGTATTTTTATATTATGTCGAGCCCGCTTTAGGCGGGATATTTATGGTAAGCAGCATACCTCAAAGCTTTCGAGAAACCGGTCGCATAACTA
>CAZXIN010000048.1:0-36749 GCA_964640795.1 uncultured Pseudoalteromonadaceae bacterium
GTGCGCGCATCATACTGACCTCAGTTTCTGCGTCAACTGCTTTTTTGATTTTATTGATTGTTTGGACAGTTTTGCAACAATCCGGTCAATAAACAGCTCAAATCACTTTAATAGCTGTTTTTTATGTCACTTCTTTTACCTGTATTCTTTGATAAACTTTTGCTCATACCATTTAAGCGATGCCATTATGACTATTAGAAGCTATAGAAATATCATCCCAACTATCCCAGCAAGTTGTTTCGTTGATCCGTCAGCCGTATTAGTAGGCGACATTATATTAGGAGAACAGTCGAGCATTTGGCCTTTAGTTGCTGCAAGAGGTGATGTAAACAGTATGCGTATAGGCCATTACAGTAATATACAAGATGGCACTGTTTTACATGTCACCAGAAAAAGCACACAGAACCCTAAAGGCTACCCACTAACTATAGGTGATTACGTGACTGTCGGTCATAAATGTATGTTGCACGGGTGTACTTTGGGTGATCGCATATTAGTCGGCATGGGCGCCATTGTTATGGACAATGCAGTCGTTGAAAGTGATGTCATTATCGGTGCGGGAAGTTTGGTGCCACCAAATAAAACATTAGAGAGTGGTTACCTTTATGTCGGTAGCCCGGTTAAGAAAGCTAGAGAACTCAATAAAGATGAGCGTGAGTTCTTAACTAAAACAGCGGAAAACTACGTGATATTAAAGGATGAATACCTCGCTGAGGCATAAAAAACTCATCATGAGCTTAAGCTGCTAATTGCCGTTTAAGCTCATCAATTAATGTTAAGACATTTGTATCACTCGGTTTAACCCCTCTCCAGAGCTTAAAACTCTCCAATGCTTGCCCTACTAGCATACCAAGCCCATCGCTCGTTTTAATCGATGGGTTTACCTCTTTTGCCCATTGATTAAATGACGTAATCTCATTCGAATAAAACATATCATAAGCAACAAACGCTTTATCAAAAACGCCTTCGGATATAGATGGACGTTCTTTCGCCATACTCGAAGATGTCGAATTTACAACGATATCAAAATTTTCAATTGGTACTGTATCTAATGAACTTGCGCTTATGTTACCAACACTGCTGAATTGCTCGACGAGATAATTCGCTTTTTCAATAGTTCGATTAGCGACATGAATCGCACTAACCCCCTCCAAAAACAGAGGTTCTATTACTCCCCTTGCAGCACCACCAGCACCTATGATTAAGACACGTCTATTTTTTAACCCGCCAAATTGCAGCCTAAGATCATAAACCAGCCCACTGCCATCGGTTGTATCGCCTAAGATAGTGCCATCGGGCTGCTTAATAAGCGTATTAACAGCTTTCGCTGCCCGAGCTCTATCAGTCAAGCAGCTAGCAAATTCGAAAGCATCTTGTTTAAAAGGTAAGGTAACGTTAGCGCCCTTAGCATGCTCATTGGCAAAAAAAGATGTTGCTGCCTCTTTAAAGCTTTCAACCTCTGGCTCTTCGATACCATAAAACATATCTTGCTGAGTCATTGCTGCAAAGCAACTATGTATTGCAGGGGATTTACTGTGTTGAATGGGGTTACCAAATACAGCATAGATATCACAAGTTAAGGTATCACCTGAAACATCTTTCATTGTGACGCTTCCACATTCAACCAATCTCTTGGCATTAAGTAGTTCTCAGTCAAATTAGCTTCCTTGCTGCCCGACGGAGGTTGGTAGTTATATGCCCAGCGAGCTAATGGGGGCATCGACATGAGAATAGACTCTGTTCGCCCGCCTGACTGTAAGCCAAATAAGGTACCTCGATCATAGACTAAATTAAATTCTACATATCGTCCCCGGCGATACAATTGAAAATCTCGTTCTGCGTTTGTATAGGCAGTATCTTTTCTTTTTTCAACAATAGGCACATAGGCGTCAAGATAACCATTCCCAACCGCCTGCATGAACTCAAAGCTTCTATCAAATCCCCATTCATTAAGATCATCAAAAAACAATCCACCAACTCCTCGAGTTTCATCTCGATGCTTTAAATAGAAGTAATCATCACACCACTTCTTATACTTGGTATAAATATCAGAGCCGAACGGGTCACAAATATCTTTAGCTACCTGATGCCAATGTACTATATCCTCGTCGATTGGATAGAACGGCGTTAGATCGAATCCGCCACCAAACCACCAAACAGGATCCTCACCATCCTTTTCAGCAATAAAAAAGCGCACATTAGCATGTGAGGTTGGGATCATAGGATTGCGAGGATGAATCACTAAAGAAACACCAAGCGCTTGGAAACTGCGACCTGCCAACTCTGGTCGATTAGCTGTTGCAGAAGGCGGTAACTTGCCACCAAACACATGCGAAAAATTAACGCCTCCTTGCTCGAACACGTTCCCTTCTCGAATGACTCGCGTGCGACCACCACCACCTTGTTCGCGTTCCCACTTCTCTTCTTCGAAGTGACTTTTTCCATCAACAAGCTCTAACGTCTGACAAATATTGTCTTGAAGCTTGAGCAGGAATTTTTTGACGGATGCTATTTCCAAATCTGACATGAGGATCTATTACTCTTTGCTATGTAGGTTTTGTTCTCAATAAAGGCTCTTTGATTAAGGCTCAGAGTTATAGATTTAACAATTTCAACTATTACACCCTTAGCAACGACTCTTACATTCATTGCTCTAATCAAATACGTTCATAAATAATACTTCGCACTAGCTAGCTCTTATGACCTCACCATTAACACTATGACGAATAAGGCTAGGTTTTAGGGCTTTGCCTAACTCACCATGAATAACCTTAACAGCATCACCAAACTGCTGTTTAACTTCATCTTCGGATAATGCAGGCGGCTCTCCCGATTTATTGGCGCTAGTAGATATCAACGGCTTATCAAGTAACTGGCAAAGCGACTTAACGCCTTTGTGTGTTGTTACTCTCGTCGCTATATAGTCTGAGTCTCCACAAACACAATCTCTAACACGTTTTGATTTAGGTAATAGCCAGGTGACATGTCCTGGCCAACTTGAAAAAATCTCGGCTCGTCTATGCAATGCAATTTTCTCATCATCCACATAAGGTAGAAGCCTAGAATAAGTATCTGCAATTAATATCAACCCTTTATGTGCGGGGCGATCTTTCAGGCTTAATAGCTCAAGCACAGCCGACTCATTGTCTGGGTCACACCCTAAACCATAAACAGCTTCTGTCGGGTAAGCCAACACTCCACCTTCATCAAAGTAAGCCTTTAGCTGTTCATTATTTTCATGCGTCATTTTAGTTATTTATCCATTCAAACGATTTGATGTCGATCAACACTGTTACCTATCCAATTTATGGAGGCAGGTTTTCTGAGGACAACGTAAAACTCGCCCTTCCCCTGTTTGTTTTTCTAACATAATAGGCCAATCACATGCTGGGCAAGAGTGCTCAATAGGCGTGTCGTTTACCACATATTTACAACTAGGGTACGTATTGCAAGAATAAAAATGATGTCCATGCTTATTTAGACGTTTGTGTAGCTCACCTTTCTTGCAGCTAGGACAAGCTACTTTAGTCTCATCATTATTTTTTTTAGGTGACTCGATATGATGACAAGTAGGAAAGTTAGTACAACCAATAAAAAGCCCATAGCGACCTTTTTTTATTGCTAATTGATGTTGGCATTCAGGACAAACCGACTCATCAATCACCTTTATAACACTATCTTCATACTCTTTTAATGGTTTAGTAAATTGGCAGCTCGGGTAATGATTGCACCCCAGAAAGGGGCCATTTTTGGAATGCCGCAGCGTCAATGCACCATCACACTCAGGACAGTCACCATAAGCCTGCTGTAATGCGTGTTCGTTAGCACTGAATAAAGATGAATTAATCTTTGTCATATATCAATTAACCCCAAGTTGGAGTTAATTATGACATAGCGAGTAGTTGCTGACTATTCACCTAGGTGAATAGTCATGGAGTAAATATTTAAAGCGTAGAGCACGCTTACTGTGATTAGTGAAGAGGACCTTCTGGCTCTTCGAAAAGAAGCTCTTCCATTTGCGCATAGGCTTTCTCTTTTCCTGGCACATTAAAGAGCACCATGAGTACAACCCATTTCATATCCTCTAAACAGAAATCACTCGCGTCTATTTCCATAACGCGGTCGATAACCATCTCACGTGTACTGGCATCAAGCACGTTAATCTGTTCAAGGAACAATAAGAATCCACGGCAACCAACATCAAGACGCGCTTCTTCATCAACTGTATAGATGCGAGTGACTGAAGGAGCCGATACTTTCGTCAGATACGGTGTAGTGTCAGACTCTTGGAGAGCTGCTAATTTCTCTAGCCACGACAGTGCTTTGTATATTTCGTCGTGATGGAAACCTGCTCTAACAAGCTCTTCCGTCAATTCATCTTGATCTGTCCGAATTTCCGTTTCGCTATGTACGAAGTTTTCAAAAAGATACATGAGGATGTCAAACATACTATTTTGCCCCCAACTTTATATAACCGCCTACAACACTGGCGACTAATCCTTTTAACTCATATTCAAGTAATGCTGATAACAACTGAGCTATAGGCATACCGCTTCTTAAAGCTATGACATCAAGCGACGTAGCTTCATAATCTACACTATCTAACAATCTGTCAGATGCCAACCCTTGATTGGAAATTTTTTTCAACTTTTTCTTACCATGCTCTTGAGCAAGAAAGGGCAAAGACTCAAACTCTTCATTGATGTCTTTAGCGTACTCTACCAGTTTAGCACCTTGTTTAATCAGATGATGGCATCCCCGAGATAAAGGATTATTGATGTTACCCGGCACTGCAAAAACCTCTCTGTTTTGCTCCAATGCATATTTTGCAGAAATTAAAGAGCCGCTTTTGATTTCTGCTTCTACAACAACGACACCATGGCTTAAACCACTAATAATGCGGTTCCTACGTGGGAAATTCTCAGGCCGAGGCATGACACCGGGGGAGAATTCACTGACGATACACCCATGTAGGCCATTCATACGCGCATAGACTTCTTTATTTCGTTTAGGATAAATTTGATCAATGCCCGCCCCAACAACACCAACCGAAAAACCACCAGCATCAAGTGCACCAAGATGACATGTCGCGTCAATCCCCATTGCCATACCACTCACCACTCCCCACCCAGATTCACTGAGCTCTTTTGCTAGAGAGCGAGCAACTTGCTTCCCTGACAGGCTCGGGTTACGGCTACCTACCATGGCAATTTGAGGCTGTTCTAGCAATGCCTTGTTGCCATAACCAAAGAGCAATATAGGTGGTGCACTGATTTGCTTTAATAATGTAGGGTAATCGTCTGACGTATAGCCAATAAGAAAATGGTTTCGACTGGCCTTTAACCATGCGAGACTCTTGTTGATATAGGTTGGATCAGGCTTATTAAACGCGGCAACTTGTTCCTGCGACCAACCTAATCGCCTAAAGTCTGACGGTGAGAGTTGACTAACACGACTCACATTGCCATCACACGAAGACAATAACTGCTGAAACTTAATAGGACCAAAGCGCGGGATTTGATCTAAAACTAAATAAAGCCTGATCAATTCATCAGGCATACATTCAGGTTGTGGTGAACTCTCTTGCATCGTGCCTCCTTGCACATGGGCTCATGGTAGTATTAGTCTCAGCTAACCTATGGGTTCGCGACTATGGCTCCTCGCCTTATAAAATTTGACGCCTTGGTCAACAAAGCATAACTAGCTTTCTCAAACGTTTTAAACACGACCAACTCCCCTATTTTGACCGCAGGCTGAACAATTTCACCGTCACGTTCAAAAGCACTTATAACGAGATTACTTTCATTAATATATTTGGGGGCTTCGCCATCAACTATATTCGGCCCCTTATTGTAAACTCCCATAACCGTACCAGGCATTACTTGTGACGAACCCAAGTCAATCACAACGACATCAAGCTTACCTAACAAACCATGCTGTTCAAGACTGTCAACTAAGAAGCCTCTTTGTTTATCAGCACCAACCAACTGCATATCCTGAGCCACCGCTTTGTTAGCAGGTATCAACCTATCACCACGTTTAGTCTCTATAAGCCCATCAACGATTTTAACTAATTGCTGTTTACCTAAATCATCATCCGTCGCTATCGCCTGGGACACATGCCTTACTTGAACACCCAGCTTATTGCCATTCGTGTCTTTAATGATATTTTGCTGTCGAATAACATCAAAATGAGTGTCACCTGACCTTGATGCTTTCCCTAAAACATGATCACCAGAAACAAAACGCTCAGTCCCTTCATGATTGCCTAGTATATAGGGAAGCGAGTCATATTGGACCTGATCCATAATAGCGGCATTTTCAATGTACGGCCTAATAATCTCATAAGGCAAAACATCTATCGGAATCGCCTTTTGTTCAACACGCCCTTGAGGAGTCAATTTAATAATGGGCTTATTGGATGATCGTTCAACCACTATTTGTGCTTCTCCGTCTTCATTAAAAATAAGCCGGAGTAAATCACCTGGGTAGATTAAATGTGGATTGGAAATATCGGTATTGTTGCGCCAAAGCTCAGGCCATTGCCAAGGGTCATCAAGAAACATTCCTGCGATATCCCAAAGCGTATCCCCCTTAACAACGACATAAGTTTGTGGTGCATTAGACTTTACTTCAATAGCTAAGCTACTGAAGGGCAACCACAGTAGAAATAATAATCCGACTAATTTTTGATGACGCATCGCGCTTCTCACTTATGGCTCAATTTGAAGTGTTTGAAAACAAAACTTCACGCCCTAATATAGTTTTAACATCATATCGGCTAGAATAGCCTTTAATTGAAAAGTTTAAATACCCTTATTGATGGCTTGGTATACAAAACTATACCGAGTCTCTTATTACATTGTAGCTGAATAACACTATGGCCATATTAGAAGTTTTACGTTTTCCCGATCCACGCTTAAGAACCGTGGCAAAGCCTGTCGAAAAAGTCGACGCAAAGATTAAACAGTTTGTTGCGAATATGTTTGACACCATGAAAGAAGAAAATGGTATTGGATTAGCCGCGACACAAGTCAACGAACACAAGCGTATTGTTGTCATTGACGTATCCGAAGATCACACTGATCCACTCATATTGATAAACCCCGAAATCACTGAGCGATCTGGCTCCACGATAAGTGAAGAAGGTTGTTTATCTGTACCAAACAACTACGCCAAAGTAGAACGTGCAGAGCAAGTAACTGTTAAAGCATTAAACCTAGAAGGTGAAGAGTTCACCAGAGAAGCCGACGGCTTATTAGCCATTTGTATTCAGCACGAGCTAGATCATTTAGTTGGCAAGCTGTTTGTAGATTACCTATCTCCACTCAAGAGACAGCGTATACAAAAGAAACTCGAAAAAGAAGCCAGACTA
Source organism: uncultured Pseudoalteromonadaceae bacterium (assembly GCA_964640795.1). Lineage (GTDB taxonomy): Bacteria > Pseudomonadota > Gammaproteobacteria > Enterobacterales > Alteromonadaceae > M269. Next base: position 7,376 of record CAZXIN010000048.1, read on the forward strand.
GCTGCACGAGCTTAGGGTAAATCAGTTGAAACCATTGAATATTGTTTTTGCAGGAACACCGGATTTTGCCGCTCGTCATTTGCAGGCGCTAATAGATTCTCCACACCAAATCGTTGGCGTATATAGTCGACATGACAAGCCAGCTGGCCGAGGGAAAAAGCCTCAAGCCAGTGCAGTTAAACAATTGGCTGTACAGCACGACTTGCCTGTATTCCAACCAGAGTCTCTCAAAACACCTGAACAGCAAGCTCAACTTGCTGCTTTGAGAGCTGATATTATGATTGTTGTCGCATACGGATTATTGCTGCCTCAGGCTATTTTGGATACACCTAAACTTGGCTGCCTTAATGTCCACGGTTCTTTATTGCCCAAATGGCGAGGTGCTGCACCTATCCAACGCTCTATTTGGGCAGGAGATCAAGAAACAGGTGTCACCATCATGCAAATGGATGCCGGACTTGATACAGGCCCAATGCTCAATAAACTGTCTATTCCTATTGAAGATAGCGATACCAGTGCCTCACTCTATGACAAACTCGCCCTACTCGGCCCGCAAGCTTTATTAGATACGCTAACGGATATAGAGACGCTACACCCAGAAAAGCAAGACAACGAACAAGCGACCTATGCTCATAAGCTCAGCAAACAAGAAGCAGCCATCGACTGGTCCTTGTCGGCTGAGCAACTCGAACGCAACATACGCGCTTTTAATCCTTGGCCCGTTGCATTTTTTAGTACACAACAAAAATCAATCAAAGTGTGGGCGGCTGAAGTTGTCTCCATAGCCGACAACGACTCAACACCTGTCGGTCACGTGATAGAAAGCAATAAAACGGGCATTTTAGTCAAAACCGGCGAACAAGGTTTACGTCTGAAATCTCTTCAAATGCCAGGGAAAAAGGCGATGCCTGCCGCCGACATTCTGAATGCTCGCGCTGACTGGTTTAGCACAGGAACTTCACTGTTATGAGTGTGGCAGCAACGCTAAGAGCGGATGCTGCAAAACGCGTATTCGCTGTACTGGAAAACAGACAATCACTGCGCGATACCCCTGCGAATGCCAACTTAAGCCAAAAAGATAAAGCTTGGTCTCAAGAGATGGTTTTAGGCGTTATGCGCCAGCTTCCCATACTTCAGGTATGGTTGAGACAACTTCTAGATAAGCCGCTAAAGAATAAGCAAAAAGTGATAGAGAGCCTGATCATTATTGGCTTTTATCAAATAGCCTTTAGTCGGGTATCTACACACGCAGCAGTCGCAGAGACAGTCGAGGCATGCAGGCTATTAGGTTCTCCCGGTCTAAAAGGCCTTGTGAATGGTGTTCTTCGTAACTTCATTCGACAAGAATTGTCAGAGAAAAAGTCAGACAACCCTCAGATTAACTCAGGCTTACCCAAATGGATTTATAAGAAGCTAGTAAGTCAGCCACACATTAATCTCGACCAAGTCATTGCAGCCATTAGCCAAAAGCCACCATTGTGGCTGCGAATTAATGCGACCAAAACCTCACGTGAAACCTATACCCAACTGCTTGATGAACAAAGTATTGATTACACACTGCCAACAAATCATCCTCAGGGCATTGTACTGTCAAAGAGTACAGATGTAACTCAACTACCTAAGTTTGAAGAGGGTTGGTTCGCAGTACAAGATGGCGCAGCACAGCTAGCTGCTCAATTTATTGCACCACAAGCGGGTGATCGTATTCTCGATGCTTGCGCTGCACCCGGTGGAAAAACCTGTCATATCCTTGAGACCCAGCAAGACTTGAAGGAGTGCATAGCGCTCGATTCAGACAGCAAGCGTCTTGTTCGTGTCTCTGAAAACCTCGAACGATTAAGTTTGTCAGCAAAAATCATCGCTGCAGATGCTAGCCAGTTAGCTGATTGGTGGGATGGTACTCCCTTTGATCGTATTTTGCTGGATGCCCCATGCTCGGCGACGGGCGTTATCAGGCGTCATCCAGACATCAAATGGCTACGGAAACGCGCAGATATTGACGTTTTAGTGGACCTGCAACGGACTATTTTGAATACGCTATGGCAGGCACTAAAGCCAGATGGCATTTTGCTCTATGCTACTTGCTCAATTTTGCAGGAAGAAAACACATTACAGATAGCGCAGTTCTTAAATGAGCAAGCAGATGCCGAGCTAGTACCCATTTTGGACACCGAATCAACATCCTCTCCAGGGTGGCAAATCATGCCAGGAGAGCAAGGAATGGACGGTTTTTACTACGCACGCCTTAAGAAAGTGGTACGAGCGTAGATTTTATAAATAAAGCCTTGAGCCTAAAAGAATTTTAGCTCTATCATGAGCAGTACTGTTGAGTACATCAGCATGTGAAATAGGTATAAATAAGTTATATGAAAATCATCATTATTGGCGCAGGACAAGTAGGCGGAACCTTAGCTGAAAATCTAGTGAGTGAAAAGAATGAGATCACGGTTGTAGATTCAAACTTTGATACCTTACAGAACTTACAAGACAGACTTGATCTTAAAGTTGTGCATGGTGTTGGCTCACATCCGAATGTTTTACAGAATGCTGGCGCAGAAGATGCCGATCTACTTATCGCTGTTACTAACAGCGATGAAACCAACATGATGGCATGTCAGATTGCCTATAGCTTATTTAAAACCCCAACAAAAATCGCGCGAGTTCGTGCGGTCGAGTATATCAATTTCCAAGACACCTTATTTCAAAATCACATGATACCGGTCGATCATCTGATTGCACCAGAACAACTCGTGACTAAGTCGATTAAACGGCTCATAGACTACCCGGGGGCATTGCAAGTTGTTGAGTTTGCAGGTGGTAAAGCGAGCCTTGTTGCCATTAAGGCATATTATGGCGGTTTACTTGTTGGACATGCTTTATCTGCTCTGAAAGAACATATGCCAAATGTAGAAACACGGGTCGCAGCTATTTACAGGCGAGGCAAACCTATCCGACCGCTTGGCACAACTGTGATTGAAGCAGACGATGAAGTCTTCTTTATTGCTGCAACAAAGCACATTCGTGCTGTGATGAGTGAACTACAAAAGCTTGAGTCTAGTTATAAACGCATCATGATTGCTGGTGGGGGATTAATTGGCGCAGACTTAGCCAGGCGTCTAGAAAACGATCATCATGTTAAGTTGATTGAATACAACCCTGAGCGCGCTAAATTCCTATCGTCTCAACTCAATAAAACCATTGTTTTCAGCGGCGATGCATCAGATCAAGAGCTGCTGAGCGAAGAGCATGTTGAACAAATCGATGCCTTTATTGCTGTGACTAATGACGACGAAGCTAATATCATGTCGGCTATGTTGGCTAAAAGAATGGGCGCACAAAAGGCTATGGTGTTAATACAACGCAGCGCCTATGTTGATCTCGTTCAAGGTGGCGAAATAGATATTGCGATATCGCCACAACAAGCAACGATATCTGCGTTACTAACGCATGTTAGACGAGGAGATGTTGTTAATGTTTACTCACTAAGAAGGGGCGCGGCCGAAGCGATAGAAGCAATCGCACACGGTAACGAAAGCACTTCTCGGGTTGTTGGTAAACAGATAAGAGATATCAAGCTACCTCCAGGTACCACAATAGGCGCCATTGTTAGAAACGAAGAAGTGATTGTTGCGCATAGCGACACCGTCATTCAAAGTGACGATCATGTTATTTTGTTTCTCGTCGATAAGAAGTTTGTCAGTGACGTTGAAAAGCTGTTCCAACCCAACGTATTTTTTCTCTAAAAAACATCATAAAAATAACAAAAAGGTAGCTACTCATGAAGAAACTAAACACACGCATATGCATCCTTGCTGGTTGCATGGCGATCGCCCAACCAACCTATGCACAAAGCTGGCTGGACTCCGTTAAAGGATTTTTGGGCCTAGGAGAAGAGCAAACCGAAACATCGAATGATGTACTAAGCAGTGCAGGACTTGTAAAACAATTAACTGATTCATTAGGCGTAACCGAATCTCAAGCACAAGGCGGACTAGGGTCTATCTTTAACTATGCGAAGAACAATTTATCAGGAACAGAGTTTAACCAAATTGCTAATGCCTTACCGGGCGTAGAAGGGTTACTCAGTTCAATGCCCGACATTAGCAAGCTCAGCTCAGGTGAAGGCATAGGTGGATTATTAGATAAAGCGGCCAATTATAGCGAAACCGCAAAGGCTATTAATGACTTAAACAAGCAGTTTGAGGCATTGGGGTTAACCCCTGAGCAAATCGCAGGATTCGTTTCGTCCATTAATCAGTATCTAGACACACCACAAGGACAGCAAGCGAAGCAAATGTTAATGAATGGCTTAGGCCAATTACTATCGTCGTAGTATTTTTAGCAGCCTAGAGCGTGTTGATCGTTACTGTATAAATTTTGTTCTCAATAAAGGCTTTTTGATTGCGGCGCAAACTTGTAGGCCTATAAATATAAGTCAAAAGTAGGCAACAAAAAGCAAGAAGCCTTTTCGACGAATCCTTTGGACAGCATAGATAAACACGCTCTAGCTTCGCCAAAAGGTCGGCGAGAAAAGAACTAACAACGAGAAAACTTCGAGCCGACCAAATAACATAGCCAAAACCAATACCCATTTGCCACTGTCAGAAACATCAGCAAAAGTCCCCGCAACTGTCCCCAAGCCTGGACCAAGATTATTGAGTGTAGCTGCGGTGGCAGAAAACGCCGTTATATTGTCTAACCCAGTACCTATGAGCAAAATCATAATGATAATAAACACGAGGGCATAAGCAGAAAAGAATCCCCAAACAGCTTCAACAACTCGGTCAGGTAATGCTCGCCTCCCCAACTTCACTGAGTAAACAGCTTTAGGATGAATTAACCTGTCAACTTCTCGTTTACCTTGAAGGTACAATAAAAATACACGGATGACTTTTAAGCCGCCGCCCGTCGAGCCTGCACACCCACCAATAAAACTGGAAAAAAGAAGTAATATCGGGAGAAAGACTGGCCAGTTTGCAAAATCATCGGTCGCAAACCCCGCAGTAGTACTGATGGAAACAGACTGGATGAGTGCTTGATCAAAAGCCACCTCCGCAGCAGAAAACCAATTGTGATTCATTAAAGTAAAGAAACAAATAAGCACCAAGCAGATTTGTAAGAAAAAGAACGCTCTTAGTTCAGGGTCATAAATATAATGTTTGATGGACCGACCGGTAACTGCACCGTAATGAAGCGCAAAATTAAGTGCTGCTATCCATAAAAAAACCACACACACTAAGTTAACAGCTGTACTATCAAAGTGTCCTAAACTGGCATCGTAGGTCGAGAACCCGCCAATAGCAATGGTCGAAAAGGAGTGGCATATCGCATCAAACCAATCCATACCTACTGCCCAATAGGCTAGAGCGCAAGCGGCAGTTAATGAAAAGTATATGTACCATAACTGCTTTGCTGTATCTGCGATACGAGGCGTCATTTTCGAGTCTTTTACCGGACCAGGTGTTTCGGCTCGGTATAACTGCATACCGCCCACGCCTAAGATTGGCAAAATAGCAACAGCAAGGACGATAATCCCCATACCGCCTAGCCATTGAAGTTGTTGACGATAAAACTGAACAGACTTAGGCAAAAAATCTATTCCTTCAATAACCGTTGCCCCCGTCGTTGTTAAACCAGAGAAAGCCTCAAACATGGCATCTGTTATGGTCATTTCAGGTTGTTCTAAGAGAACAAAAGGCAGTGCCCCAAAGCTGGCCAATACTGCCCAGAACAAAGCAACGATTAAAAAGCCTTCTTTTGCTCTCAAATCACCACGAACATCACGGTTGGGATACCAAAATGCTAAACCTGTGAAGAGACACAATAAGAATGCGAGGATAAAAGGGAGGCCACTACCATCACCAAATACAAGTGAAATAACAGCCGGAGGGATCATAGTTACGCTAAATAGTGAAACCAAAAGGCCGAGGATCCGTATGATGGAGCGTATCTGCATTAGCTCAAATAACCTCGCGGCCTGAAGGTACTACTTGTATCATGATGTTCTTATTGTCTATGCTATTAATTCGATTGGGCTTTAGACCCAAATTCACAACGCTTGTACCCTATTATTATCCGACAATTGAAAAATCAAAAGGATTAACGTAACAATTTTTCACTTTAAATTGTTATCTAACAAATGGATAACCAAGTAGACTTCTTAACGTGGTTATAAATAAACGCCGAAAAGGAATCCTCGATGAAGATCTCTAAGCTTAGCCTAAAAGCCCTGATGATGTTGGGCATGCTGGTCGCTTTCGATACATACTCTGCAGATGCAAGCGATGTCGATCACTTTACTCTCGATAATGGCATGAAGATCCTTGTCGTCGAAGATTATTCCATTCCGAATGCCAATATGTATCTATTTTGGCGAACAGGCTCCCGCAACGAACGCCCAGGCACAACAGGCATAGCGCATTTCTTCGAGCATATGATGTTTAACGGTGCTAAAAAATATGGCCCCAAACAGTTTGATTTAACGTTAGAAGCTGCAGGTGGTGCAAATAACGCTTACACAACTGAAGATACCACTGTCTATACTGACTGGTTTCCAGCCGATGCACTTGAAGTAGCCTTCGAGCTTGAAGCCGATCGCATTCAAAACCTCACTTTAGATCCCAAAATAGTTGAAAGTGAACGCGGCGTTGTACAATCAGAAAGACAAACAGGGTTAGAGAATTCTAATTTCCGCTTTCTGTATGAGCAGGTTAAGGCGACCGCCTTTAGGGCTCACCCATACAGCTGGTCTGTTATCGGCCATGAATCTGACATTGCCAATTGGTCTATGGATGATTTAAAAGACTTTTATCGCACTTATTATGCTCCCAATAATGCAATAGTGGTCATCAGTGGTGCAGTAAAAACAGAAGACGTTATACAACTCGCCAAAAAATACTTTGAACCTATTCCAGCGCAAGAGCCTCCGAGGAAGGTACATACGGTTGAACCTCAGCAGCTAGGTGAACGTCGGATATATGTCGAAAAAGCGTCAGTAACAAGCCCTAATATCATGCTGACCTTTCATGTTCCCGAAACGTCTCACCCCGATTACTACGCATTATCGATTTTGAGCGACTTACTCACAACAGGGAATAGTGCTCGATTAAACAAAAGCCTTATCTCTGAAGAACAAGTTGCTACCTCTGTCTTTTCATTTCACCCAGAGTCAATCGACCCTAATATTTTTGTTATTTATGCAACGGCCTCTCAACAAGGCAGCGCCGAACAAGTCGAAAAGGCGATCATAAAGCAGCTCAATGACATTATGAAAAATGGTGTGACTGAAAAAGAGCTGCAAAAAGTTAAAAACCAAAAACTGGTTAGCTTCTACCGAGACATTTCTACCATCAATGGAAAAGCTAATTCGATTGGCTCCTACGAACTTTATTTTGGTAATTATGAGAAGCTTTACGACGCACCTAAGAACTTTGGCAAAGTGACGACCGAAGACATACAAAGGGTGGCTAACACCTATTTACGTAAGAAAAATAGAACCGTTGGCGTACTTAGCAAGGAGGAAGATAGTCATGAAGCAGATCTTTAATATTGGGCTTTTACTGTGCTTATTCTCTTATACGGCTAGTAGCACAGAGTTTTTGCTACCAAAATACGATAAGTTCGAATTAAAGAACGGCTTAACAGTTTATCTACTTGAACAACATGAAGTACCTTTGGTTGATGTGACCTTTACAGTAAAAGCAGGTGCGATAGCCGACACCAAAGCAGGGCTTGCAAAGATAACGGCAGAGAACCTATTACTCGGAACACAAAACCTCGAAAAAGACCTTTTTGAGCAAACATTGGACTTTGTCGGTGCCGAAATAGACTCAACAGCTAACCTTGAAAGAACCGTCATTTCAGCCTCTTTTGCTCGTGACAATATCAACGACATACTCCCTTTAATTGCAGAAACTGTTTTAACACCTGCTTTTAAGGAAGCGGAATTTGAAAAGCATAAGACACGTTATTTATCACAATTAGAGCAAAGACAAGAATCACCCCGCCAAGTTATTAAGAGTTACTTTGATGCTTTGCTTTATCAGGATCACCCCTATGCCAATCAGGTCAACGGTAATACTAACAGTGTTCCTTTAATTCAGCTCAACGACATCGAAGCCTTTCATTCAAAATGGTACACGCCTGGCAATAGTGCCCTTGTCATTGCCGGTGATTTTGATTCTAAAAACCTAAAACGGAAAGTTAAGAAGCTCTTAGGGCAATGGAAAGGCAAAGCAATATCTCCGGCTATTTCTTCAACTCTGCCAACGCACCAAAGTAGTCAGGTTTTATTAGTCAATAAACCCGATGCTACAGAGACCCGTTTCTTTGTTGGTAACCTTGGTGTTAAAAGAAGTAACCCTGACTTTACGGCAATCTCTGTGATTAATACCGTGCTAGGGGCAAGATTCAGCTCATGGTTGAATGATGAACTCAGAATAAACAGTGGCTTGACCTACGGTGCTGGCAGCCAATTTGACACAAAAGCCTTGGGCGGTAGCTTTTACATGTCTACTTTCACTCAAACAGAGACGACAGAAGAGACAATAGATTTACTCCTCAAGACCTATGCAAGGCTTTGGGAAAAAGGTATTGACCAAACGACCCTCGACCTTGCCAAATCATATATTAAGGGGCGATACCCAACACGCTTTGAAACGTCAAAGGACCTTGCTAGCCTGTTATCTGACATGTTCGTCTATGAATATGATGAGCAACGCATCAATACGTTTTCTGAAAGGGTTGATCAATTAGATTTAGCAAAGAGTAAAGAAATCATTGAACGCTATTTCCCTAAAGACAATCTTCAGTTTGCAGTTATCGGTAAGGCGGAAACTATAAAGCAGAAACTGGAGAAATATGGCAGTGTGAAAGTCGTTGAAATTACAGATTCAACGATAAAACTCTAGAGTCAGTATGTAAGCACTTACATACTTTTATTGGTATATTAAACAAGATGCCTTACTCTCAGCCTTTTAAAACTGTACCTTATGCTTTTTGACAACAATAGAAATACTTTTTCAGTCTAAAAAAGAATGGCTAGAACACTTTTCAACCAAAAACAGTATGGTAGAGTATCGGCTTGATTTTGTGGCGAGTTGGAAGATCTGTTTATTTTTTTCCGCACCGTTATCCACAATAAGATGATTGTAAAACGGCTTAATAATATTTAGCCCACCTCCTCCGTATCCTAGATATAGAGCAACCTTGAAGACTTCATTTACCCAAAAAATGAAAAAGCGATCTATGCTTGATCATTTTTACGCACAGACTTATCCACAGCTTATACGACACTAAATAGTTGTTATAGAGAAAGAAGCTCTATGATTTATCAAAGAACAATAGTTTCGAATCAGTTAATATAAGCAGATTAATCTAAGGTCTGTTGATTCTTCCACGACAAACCAAGACTAACCATTTAACTCGATAGACTACTTACGGTTTCATTCATGGCAAAAACTCTCGAAAACCCTTTCATCCTCGTTGATGGCTCTTCCTATCTTTTCAGAGCATTTCACGGTATGCCTCCACTAACTAACTCTAAAGGTATGTCAACTGGAGCCATTTACGGCGTGATCAATATGCTGAGAAGTTTGATCAAGCAATTTAAACCAACACATATTGCTATAGTATTCGACGCCAAAGGTAAAACATTTCGCGATGATATGTACGCAGAATACAAAGCTAATCGGCCCCCTATGCCAGATGAACTACGAGAACAAATAGCTCCTTTACACGATATTATAAGAGCCATGGGGTTACCAATCATCGTAGAAGAGGGTGTAGAAGCTGATGATGTTATTGGTACGTTAGCTGATCAAGCATCCAAAGCCGGTATAACAACACTCATTAGTACCGGTGACAAAGACATGGCTCAATTGGTTAATGATCATGTTACCTTAATTAATACGATGACTAACACCTACATGGATACCGAGGGCGTAGTTGAGAAGTTTGGTATTCCGCCGGAACTCATCATCGACTTTCTCGCATTAAAAGGTGACAGTGTTGACAATATCCCTGGTGTACCAGGTGTCGGAGATAAGACAGCAGTAGGCTTGTTGCAGGGCATTGGTAGTATAGAAGAGATATATCAGAACTTAGAAAAGATTGCCGATCTCAGTTTCCGCGGTGCTAAGAAGATGGCAGACAAAATGCGCGAGCACGAATCACAGGCCCGCTTGTCATACGAATTAGCCACCATAAAATTAGACGTGGAGCTTTCACAAAGCCATAGCACGTTATTACCATCCGAAGCAGATAATGAAAAGCTAGCATCTCTGTTCTCTAATCTAGAATTTAAGAGGTGGCATAAAGAAGTAAGTACAAACAAACAAGCTAGTAGTGATGCTCAGGGTGAATCTGAAGAATCGTCAAGTCACTCAGAAGCCCCACAGACCGGTACGATTGATCGTAGCAAGTATGAAACCATCTTTAGCCAAGAAGCGCTAAAACAGTGGATTAATAAACTTAATGCAGCCGAGCTATTTGCTTTTGATACAGAAACCACCAGCATTGATTATATGGCTGCCGAGCTTGTTGGATTCTCTTTTGCCGTAAAATCTGGCGAGGCCGCTTATTTACCTGTCGCTCATGACTATATGGATGCGCCTGAGCAAATTAGTTTAGATTTGGCATTAGAATACCTCAAACCTGTTCTAGAGAATGAAAACATTAAGAAAGTTGGACAGCACATAAAATACGATAAGAATGTGCTTGCCAATTATGGCATTAATCTCAAAGGCATTGCTTTTGATACCATGCTTGAGTCCTATGTTTGGAACAGTGTAGCTGGTCGGCATGACATGGATAGCCTTGCATTACGGTATTTGGATCACCAAACAGTCCACTTTGAGGATATTGCAGGTAAAGGCGCTAAACAGCTCACCTTTAACCAAATCGATTTAGCACAAGCATCGGAGTATGCCGCCGAAGATGCCGACATTACATTACGTTTACACCAAGCAATCTGGCCCCAAATCGAATCAGTTGACTCACTTAAGCACATTCTCAGTGACGTTGAAGTACCTTTAGTCAATGTACTCGCAAAAATGGAACAAACCGGTGTTTTAATCGATAGTCAGCAACTGTTACAACAAAGTCAGCAGCTCGCCACTCGTATTATGGAATTAGAGAAAGAAGCATATGAGTTAGCAGATCAAGAGTTCAATCTTGCATCGACAAAGCAGCTACAAGAGATACTGTTCACTAAACTGAATATTCCTGTCCTCAAGAAAACCCCCAAAGGTGCACCATCAACTTCTGAAGAAGTATTGCAGGAGCTTGCTCTCACCTACCCTCTGCCTAAGCTGCTCATGGAATATAGAGGACTAACGAAGTTAAAAAATACTTATACCGACAAACTGCCACAAATGATAAACCAAAGAACAGGCCGTATTCATACATCTTACCATCAAGCCGTGGCAGCTACCGGCAGGTTGTCTTCTACCGATCCCAACCTGCAAAACATTCCTATTCGAACAGAAGAAGGCAGACGTGTTCGCAAAGCCTTTGTCGCCGAGCCGGGTTATAAAGTGGTCGCAGCAGATTACTCACAAATTGAGCTGAGGATCATGGCCGACCTCTCGCAAGATGATGGGCTCCTTAGTGCATTCTCACAGGGAGAAGATATCCATAAAGCGACGGCATCAGAAGTTTTCTCAACACCTGTTGAACAAGTAACCGTTGATCAAAGGCGAAGTGCTAAAGCAATCAATTTTGGCCTTATTTATGGTATGTCTGCGTTCGGTCTGTCGCGGCAGTTAAATATTCCTCGCCATGAATCACAAAAGTACATGGATACCTACTTCGAGCGTTACCCCGGTGTTATGCAATACATGCAAGACACACGTGAGAACGCTAAGGAAAAAGGATATGTAGAAACCGTATTCGGACGTCGATTGTACTTGCCCGAAATTAATGATCGTAATGGCATGCGCAGAAAAGGCGCTGAAAGAGCGGCAATCAACGCACCAATGCAAGGAACTGCAGCAGATATCATTAAAAAAGCGATGCTAGCCGTCGACAAATGGATCCATTCATTACCTGCCAATAACATTCGTATGATCATGCAAGTTCATGACGAGCTCGTCTTCGAAATTAGAGACGAGTATCTTGATGATTACACCAGAAAGATCACCGAATTGATGGAGAATGCAGTTAAATTAAAGGTACCTCTCGTTGTAGAGTGCGGCGTCGGAGATAATTGGGATGAAGCACACTGATATTTTTGCTGGTTAAAAAAAATAACTATTTTTGAAGATTTATTGAACTAACTGGAAATACAGCAGTCTGAACTTATGATTTTATTGTGTTTCCCTGTTGTTTTAATGCCCCATTTTTTAATGGGGCTTTTTTATATAGGCACATTATTCAAAAGAATCTTCGGCACCATCTTCTACATCAGAATACTCAAACCAGTCATCTAACTTAGACTCAACGTCATTCAATCCAATACCGGACAACGATGAAAAGACATTCACCGTAATATCGCCACAAAAAGCTAGGCTAGCTTCACGGGCCATTAACAGCTGTGCTTTACGTTTACCAGACTTTAGCTTATCCGCCTTGGTTAATAGTGCTAACACAGGCAGCTCGCTATCTACTGCCCATTGTATCAGCTGTTGGTCTAAGTCTTTAAAAGGATGACGAATATCCATCAAGACAACCAGACCTCGCAAACTTTTACGGCTTGCTAAATATTCACTCAGCGCTTTTTGCCACTTATTCTTCATTGCTATCGGCACTTTCGCATAACCATACCCTGGTAAGTCGATCAGTCTTCTCTCTTCATCTAACTCAAACACATTGATTAATTGTGTTCGACCGGGTGTTTTACTTGTGCGTGCTAATCCCTTTTGACGGGTCAATCGATTCAATGCACTACTTTTACCTGCATTAGATCGCCCTGCGAACGCCACTTCAATACCACTATCTTCCTTAAAATGGCGAATATCTGGAGCACTCGTTAAAAACTTTGCTTGGGTGTATCGGCTCAATTTATTCTCTCGCTAAGGCTATGTTTGTCGAAATTATACCGTGTTGTACACGATAACGGCACTGAATACGCATTTATCCTTTGGAAAACATTTTACAATACAGTGAATTGTGTAAAATAGGCGCTGATAAAAATTTAAAATTATTTGCATAATCATAATGAGAGCAAACATGAAAAAACTTAGCCTTATCTTTTTTGTCCTTTTAGGGAGCTCCCTTAATGTCCAAGCAGCCGGAGATGCTGAAGCAGGAAAACAAAAGTTTATAGGCTGTGCTGCCTGTCATGGTGCGGATGGAAATAGCGCTATCGACATAAACCCTAAATTAGCGGGGCAGCATGCGGAGTATATTGTAAAGCAACTTCAAGACTTTAAACTTGCTTCGCAAACTGGTGGTGCTGAAGGTAGAAACAATGCTGTTATGAATGGCATGGCCAGCGTTCTATCTGATCAAGACATGATGGATATAGCAGCATTCTTGATAGATCAAAAACCATCTGAGGGCACAACACCTGAAGATGTCATCGCTGTAGGTGAAAAACTCTATCGGGGCGGTGACAGTGAAAGAGGTATTGCAGCTTGTATCGCTTGTCATGGTCCTAGAGGTGATGGCATGGGTTTAGCTAAGTTCCCGGATATCAGTGGTCAGCATGCTGCTTACGTCAAAGCCCAATTAGAAGCATTTCGTTCTGGTCAAAGAGCTAATGATCCTAACGGTATGATGCGTGATATTGCTAAGAGACTGACAGATAGCGATATCGATACTCTGGCAAAATACTTGGGTGGATTGCATTAAAAACAACCAAAAGTGATATTTTTTTGACGGTTCGTGAGAAAAAAGTCATTTTTTTGGTGTTTTTATTTGTAAAAAAGTTGTAAATGTTTATGTTTGGTGTATTCTTCTAATGCAGATGACGTCTAGGGAAGGCATTAATAAAAAGGCAAGGATGTTGAAAGACGCTAAGTCATAGTCATTGCGTTCTTAGGGAAGAATGCGGGAATAAAATAAAAAGTGCCATGATGGCCGATAATAATAAAATTAGCTTCTAAAATAACAAAAACAAAAGAAGTCATGATAGGGAATCAACTAAGTTCAATGTGAACAGTGGGAGAAGTGTCATTTGACACTCAAGATTACTAAAAAGCGATAGTTTAACTATCGCTTTTTTTCTATGTGTTGCAATAACATCAAAAGTTCTTTCAACAGTCTCAATTTGTTTCACTTATACCAACCTTATTAATTTGCTAAAATTATCTCTATTACTTCAATTAAGGTCTTTTAATGCCTAAGTCACGTCCACCCAGAAAGCCTAAAGCAGTTCGAGAACAAGAAAAGCGAATAAGGAAACCGAAAGGCAAGCCGGCAGGTAGTCGCCACAATGATGTCTCTGCAAAGAAAGAAAACAATCATGGCAAATCGGCTAAAGATCCTCGCATTGGTAGTAAAAAACCTGTGCAACTCATTGCTGATTCAAAGACAAAAAAGGCTGAGCCTAAAAAGCGCTACGCAACACCTCAAAAGGAACTCGAAGCGATAGAAGCGGATCAAAAGCTGATGGATTTATTAGATCGGCAAGATAATGATGAAACACTGACTTATGAAGAGAGAGACTACGTCAATACCAAGCTCGACAGGCATAAAGTACTTTGCGATTTGTTAGGAATTAGTGAAGACAGTGAAAATGATGATGATCCATTAGCTCAAGTCAAACCTATTAGCCCTAACGATTTTCGATAACCTATATTTATGTCTACAACCACATTAGTACTCTCTTTTGCGCTAGCTGTTGTCATTATCGCAGGTTTAAGTTTTTATGCTGGGAAACTGTTATGGCAACTTAAACGGCAAAACAAGCGACAGGCGCTCGCTAGGCAAAAACGTATAGACAGTATTACAGAAAGTATTCAGGTCATCGCAAAGGCGATGGAGCAGCAGCAATGTGATTTATCCGAGGGTTGCATACGAATTTGCAACCTTTTGCCTGCGATACCTTCTGATAACCTCCCCGACTACGCAAATCTCTATCCATCGATTTATGCACTCTATGAAAAGGTAGCACATATGCCGACTCATAAAGAAAGGGAAAAGATGGCTAAAAATGAGCGAAAGAAACAAGACTTGCAACGCGCAGAATGGGAAGCCGAACTAGAAACAGCCATACTCCCCGAAGTTTCCAAACTCAAAGCGTTCAGTGTTGAGTAAATGGAACGTACCGATCTAATCTCGAATTTCATCAATACACGGTTGATATGAAATGCAACCGGCTGTGTGATCATTGACCATACCTACAGCCTGCATGAAAGCATAGCAAATGGTTGAGCCAACAAAACTAAAGCCAAGCTTTTTCAATTGTTTAGACATGGCATCGGATTCAGGTGTTGTCACCGGTACTTCACTTTTATCTTGCCATTTATTTACTATGGTTTTGTGGTTAACAAACTGCCAGATAAAATCGCTAAAGCTCTCTCCACCCTCTTCAATTGCTAGATAAGCCCGCGCATTCTTAATGATCGAGTTTATCTTCAATCGATTACGCACTATGCCTTTATCTTGCATTAAACGCTCTACATCACTTTCCGTCATCAATATGATTTTATTCGGATCAAACTGATGGAATGCATTCTGATAATTTGCCTGCTTTTTTAAGATGGTGATCCAACTTAAACCAGCTTGTTGACCATCCAAACATAATTTTTCAAACAGTTGTTGGCTATTATATTCGGGCCGCCCCCATACATTGTCATGATATTCCTCATAAATTGGGTCTTTACTAACCCAAGCACAGCGTTTTGACATAAATTGATCCATCCTATTGAAGAGTTCAGAAGAATAAAGCCTACATTCAAGAGGCTACAAAAGGTATACTTTGCCCCTTTTTATTGTTTCAACCACATAGCATTTATAACTCATGCAGAAATTTGATATTAAAACCTTTCAAGGTTTAATTTTAGCCTTACAAGACTTTTGGGCTAGACAAGGGTGCGTCATTATCCAACCACTTGATATGGAAGTGGGCGCAGGCACTTTCCACCCTATGACATTTTTGCGCGCAATCGGCCCAGAGCCTATCAGTAGTGCTTATGTGCAGCCTTGCCGTCGTCCTACCGATGGACGCTATGGTGAAAACCCAAATCGTTTGCAGCATTATTATCAATTTCAGGTCATGTTAAAACCATCACCCGATAATATTCAGGAATTATATTTAGACTCGTTACGAGAGTTGGGTTTCGATCCGCTAACTCACGATATTCGTTTTGTTGAAGACAATTGGGAATCCCCTACCCTTGGAGCTTGGGGTTTGGGTTGGGAGATTTGGCTTAACGGTATGGAAGTCACTCAATTCACTTATTTTCAGCAAGTGGGTGGATTGGAATGCAAACCTGTCACTGGCGAGATTACCTACGGCTTAGAACGCCTTGCTATGTATATTCAAGGCGTCGATAGCATCTATGACTTAGTCTGGGCTGATGGCCCTATGGGTAGAGTCACTTATGGCGATGTTTTCTTACAAAATGAAATTGAACAATCAACTTATAACTTTGAATACGCCGATGTTGATGCTTTGTTCAAAACCTTTGATCAAGCAGAAAAAGACAGCCAACTATTAATCGAACAGAACCTCCCTCTTCCTGCTTACGAACAAGTAATGAAAGCTTCTCATGCTTTTAACTTACTTGATGCGAGGCACGCAATATCAGTTACAGAAAGGCAGCGATATATATTACGTGTTAGGGCCCTTTCTAAAGCCTGTGCAGAAAGCTATTTTGAAACAAGGAAGAATTTAGGCTTCCCAATGTGTAAAGAGGAGAAAGCCAATGGATAAGCAGAATTTATTAGTTGAATTAGGCACAGAAGAACTCCCTCCAAAGGCTCTCAAGAAGCTAGCTCACTCGTTTTGTGACAACACTAAACAATTACTTGATAAAGCAGGTTTCGGGTATAAAAGCATTGTTTGGTATGCAGCCCCTAGACGATTAGCACTTTACGTCGAAGAGCTAGAAGCAAAGCAAGCTGATCGCATCGTGGAGAAAAAAGGGCCAGCGGAAAACGTTGCATTCGACGACACGGGTACTCCTTCAAAGGCAGCTCTGGGCTGGGCAAAATCCTGCGGAATCACCATAGATCAAGCTCAACGGTTAACAACAGACAAAGGCACTTGGCTATTACATAAAGCGACTGTCGAAGGGAAGTCACTCAAATCAGAGCTTGCTGATATAGTGACTCAAGCATTAAATAAGCTTCCTATTCCCAAACCTATGCGTTGGGGTAACAAGAGTACGCAATTTATAAGGCCGGTGCATACTCTGTGCATGTTATTTGGCGATACCTTGGTAGAGGGCGAGGTGCTTGGCATAAAATCCGATCGTCAGATCAGAGGACACCGCTTTCATTCAAGCGACCTTGTTGAGCTTTCACATGCAGATGACTACCTGACTGCATTGGAAAAAGCTTATGTACTCGCAGACTTCAACCAACGACAAGATAAAATCAAAGATGACCTCGCCAAAACATGTGCCCAGCTAAATGCACAACCATCAATAGATGATGATCTACTTGACGAAGTCACCGCTTTAGTCGAATGGCCAGTCGTGCTAACGGCACAGTTTGATAAGAAGTTTTTGGACGTGCCTAAAGAAGCTCTCATCTATACGATGAAAGATGATCAGAAATACTTCCCCTTGTTAGATCATAGTGGAAACCTTCTACCGACTTTTGCTTTCGTTAGTAATATTGAGAGTAAGGATCCAAATGTTGTTATTCAAGGTAATGAGCGCGTTATTCGACCTCGCCTAGCTGATGCAGAATTTTTCTTTAATACAGATAAAAAAGTAACTTTAGAATCAAGATTAGATAGTCTTGATTCCATTTTATTTCAAAAGCAATTAGGTACTGTCAAAGAGAAAGCCGAAAGAATTGCTAGCCTGTCTGAATTCCTAGCAGAGAAACTAGATGCGGATAGTTCATTAGCAAGACGCGCTGGGCTACTATCAAAAACCGATTTAGTCTCAAACATGGTCATGGAGTTCCCCGAAGTTCAGGGCGTCATGGGTAAGCACTATGCGTTAAACGACGGCGAACATGTCAGTGTTGCTCATGCGATAGAACAACAGTACAAGCCGAAGTTTTCTGGTGATACGCTACCAGAAGATACCATAAGCCAATCTGTTGCTATGGCTGATAAAATAGATACCTTAGTAGGTATCTTTGGTATTGGACAACTGCCCAAAGGTGATAAAGATCCTTTTGCACTCAGAAGAGCAGCAATTGGTTTGCTACGAATCATCATTGAAAACAACATTTCGTTAGACTTAACGGAAGTCATAACCAAAGCATCGACACTCTTTGACAACAAGCTGACAAATGAATCAGTAACGACTAATGTTCTAGAGTTTATATTAAGCCGATTAAAGAGCTGGTATCAGGACAAAGGTGTGTCTGCGCAAATATTCCAAGCAGTCATGCATAATCAACCTAAAGACTTACTCGACTTCGATCAGCGCGTAAATGCTGTTAGCTACTTTGCTAATCTAGAAGCTGCGGAACCACTAGCAGCGGCAAACAAACGCGTTGCTAATATATTGACTAAGAATGCAGGTATGGCAGTTAATAGTGTCGATAAAGCTCTACTGGTAGAGCCGGCAGAATCTGAGCTCTTCAAACAACTCGAAGCAGCTAAGCTAGATTTGCAACAATCTCAAACCTCAGCTGATTACCAGTCAATATTAAGTCGACTAGCGTCACTTCGGGAGCCTATCGACGCATTTTTCGATTCAGTCATGGTAATGGCAGAAGAAGAAAAAATACGAGTTAACAGGCTGACATTGCTTCAGGAATTGAGGCAGCTATTTTTAATTGTTGCTGACATTTCAGTTTTAGGTAAGTAAATCAAGAGGCCGTTATGTCAAGCAAACGAATCTATAAGAAACTGATTATACCTATCTTTTGTACCCTTGTTATGGTCGGCTGCGCTAGCTCCAATAGGCCGCTGGCGCCTAACAATACAGGTGCTGCTGCATTGGATAGCCCACTGTATCTTATAGGTTCGTTTAACTGGTGGGAAGTTGACGCACAATATGTATTCGTTAAAACAGGTAAAGACACCTATTCCACTAAAGTAGAACTTATTGCTGACGGCCAACCATATGACTTCATCATAGCAGATGAGAAATGGTCTCCCGGTTATACGTGCGGATATCGTTCCAAATCAAAAGACCATCTATTGCAACTTAATAGACAGGTCGAAGCTGATTGTACAAAACGAACAAACAACTTTCAGTTTAAGCCTTCGAACAATGGCTCTTATCAAGTCACTATCGACTTTTCACATAATACTCCCACCGTCCTGATAGAGAATTAAACAGGTTTGTGAGCTTTGATGGTAGATAGTAAAGCAGCGGCTACTCAAGCAAAGGTGCTTATTATCGAAGATGACGTATCGATGACGGAGGCGTTGTCAGAATATCTCACTCAATTTTCTTTTTCGGTACAAGCAGCGCATAATCCAGAAACAGGTATTGAACTGATAGCCAACAACACATTCGATATTGTACTACTTGATATCATGTTACCGATCATGAACGGCTTTGAGTTATGTAAGCACATAAGGACGAGTAACGACATCCCTATTATCATGCTAACGGCAAGAGATGAGCTGAGTGATAAAGTAGTTGGTTTTGAGATTGGTGCTGACGATTATCTTTCGAAACCATTTGAACCAAGAGAACTTGTTGCAAGGATACAAAATGTATTAAGGCGACATAAAAAGAACAACCATTCTAGTACGAGGAACCCCTCCAAACTTAACGTTTATATTGACGAGTCTATTCGTGGAATCATTATTAATGACACTCAGGTAATGCTAACAACTATCGAATTCGAATTATTAACCTTACTGACGAGTAAACCAAAGCAAGCGTTTTCTAGAGATCAATTGCTGCAATATATCAAAGGGTTTAGTGGTGAAGTGACGCTTGAGACTCGAGCCATTGATAATGCGATTAGCCGACTTAGGAAAAAGCTGCATCGGTATGATCCGAAGCATCAATATATCCAAACGGCATGGGGAAAGGGTTACTGTTTTGTAGAACCTTTGTCATGAAAGGACTCTTTTTAGCAATATGGTATTCACTAACGTTTAGGTTAATCGGCTTATTTATTATTCTTAACACCGTTGGCCTTGGGCTTTACTTAGCCTTATCTATTGTCCCAAATAGTGAATCACTAACCTCCTACCCCGTTCCCTTCCTTACTTATATCAAAGAACAGGTGATGCTTTTAGATGATAAGGAGAGTATTGATCAATTGATGGGCGACACTTTATACGATCTACGAATCGAGTACGCCAACCATTCGGTATTGCAAACCGACCTCACTATTCCCTCACTAGATAATATGTCGCTGTCAGAGCATATCTCTAACTCCGTAGACTACTATATTGATACTAACGGTGCTCAGTATCTTGTGATGCACCAAGATGTCGCCAACTTTATTTTTGTCTATCGCTATGGACGTTACTCTCGTGCAAATATCTATCAAGGTTTAAAGGTTTTTATCCCTATTACGGCTTTGCTTTTTATATTTTCTGTGTATTTCGTGTTTTTTCGATTCTTCAGGCCCCTGTCGTGGATACGCCAGAGTGCGACACGTATCGGGTCCGGCGAGCTGGGATACCGTATTCCTTATCAACGCAATGACGAACTCGGTCAACTCGTTGATATCATTAACCAAATGGCCGAAGACCTCGAACAGCTATTTGACAGTAAACGTCATCTATTGTTAGCAATAAGCCATGAGCTTAGAACACCACTAACCAGGATGAAGCTTAATATCGCACTACTGGACGACAATAGCGCCTCTAAGCGTTTGCATAGAGATGTCAGCGATATGATTGCCATTGTTGGCAATATATTGGAAAGTGAAAAGCTTGAGGGGCAACATCAGGCACTCATTAAAACACCGGTAAAGCTTTCTGATCTGCTAAACGAATTAAAGTCTCAGTATGAGTTACCCGAGCTCGAAGTGTGTTCTTCAAATTCAGAAGACGAACCGACACTATTGCTAGATGTTACTAGGATACGGTTACTGATAAGCAACCTAATCCAAAACGCAATAAAGTACACCGATGCTAAAGATAGGTATATTTCGATCGTCCACAAAGTAGAGAAACGAAACAGTATTATAGACGTCAAAGACAACGGTAAGGGCATCTCCAAAGAGCATGCCAGACATATATTCTCAGCTTTTTATCGAACAGAGAATGCAAGAGAGCGAGAAACTGGCGGTGTTGGCCTAGGCTTGTACTTGTGTAGAAATATAGCTTTAGCACATAAAGGAGAACTGTCCCTTTTAGATACGGGTGCATCTGATAAAGGAAGTTGTTTTCGTCTTGTTTTACCTAATAAAGAATAGCGAGTCTTTATTATACTCACCTATAACATTGATGTTCGCATTGATACAACACCTAAGATATAAGCTTAAACCACCTTGCGACAAGACCTCATTTTGTCGCAATATTTATCAATTGTGATCAACTAAATAGAACAGTGTTAAGTTTTTCCTCGCTTTATTAGCCGCACCAAGAAGAAACTCATGCGCATTGCTTTGCTACTAGAATTAACTTTATCGGTAAGATCACACTAACAGCTTTTAGACTGCTAATTGGCCTATTCATGATGACGTTTATTGTGCTTAATGCAGGGAAAATACTGGGGATGTTCATTCAGTATGAGAGCCTTATTTGCTCTCTAAAAAAGCTCCCAGTAATACAGAAAGACAATGATAAACCAATAGCTCATCGTCGATAGTATCAAAAGAGTCTTACTTAATAAGGATACTGACGTTCTAAGCAAGCTAAACTTAATCATAGCCGTGCTCAACAAAACCATGCAGATAAATACATATGTCATGTAGACACGATTTATTTGAGCAAATGACAGAATGAGAGGAAGTAGCATGGCGATAAGGCAAACTAGCGGCATTAATCTAGTAGTAAGATTCATACGTCCTTTAATACGCCCTAAAGCCATTGAGGGTATCCAGAATAAGGAATAAACGATTATCGATACTAAGCTAAGCAGTATAAAGCCGATAAAGATCATCCTAGACCAGTATGCTAGTGCCGAAATCTGACGGTAGTTCGTATCAGGTGTTTGGACATACCATGTCATGTCGTATTCCGAGATGGCGGTAGACGGCACACCACCTAACTTTTCAGCATAGTGACCTTTATTGGAAGAATAAAAACTTCGCTCATCACCAAACAGGCCCCCACTCAGTTCGAACTTATTGCCTACTTGTCTCAGTTTCTTAGCAGTCAATAATTGAACAAAAGGATAAAGGGATCGGTTTCTCGTATCACTACGCACGACGTAGATATCGTTTGGTAGTTGACTGTCATTGCTGATATTCGACTTAGATAAATGAGGTAAAGGAGAGAGTCCTTGTGTTAAATGGTTTCCTATTAAATGAGTTATTTCATTCATCGCCCTACTGTTATTTGCATTAACTAGGACCACGTACCCTGATTTTAATTCAGGGGAGTAACGGAAATCTGATAGATGCCCGGCAGCCGTGCCGCCATGCCCAAAGAAACGAAAGCCATTAATAAGATTTGTGTAAACCCCCAAACCATAGCCGTAAGCAAGTCCACTCTTTGCAGCAACTGTGCTAGTTGGAGTTTGTAATCTAGTTATTTGCTGTTTGGAGAAGACATTTGCTCCACCCAACTCGCCTTGATTTATCATCATACTCAGGAATTGGCTCATTTCATCAGGGCTTGCATTGAGTGCACCGAAAGGTCGATATACTAAGTGCCAATACGGAATGACTCTACTGCCCATCCTGCTATGCCCTGAAACAATGTGTGTAGCTACGTAGTTATTATAGAGGAAACTACTATTTCTCATTCCTAGTTCATTCAATACATGCAAATCAATAAAGTCCTCGAACTTTTTTCCTGACACTTGTTCAATAATGTAAGCCACTATAGGCGCACCAATATTTGAATAAGACGTTTGTATACCAGGCCTCCACTTCACTTCTCTAGATTCAGGAGACAACCTGAATGCTTCATCTAGAGACACCGGTGTTAGTGAGTCATGTTCAAATTCAGTTTCTGTAATATCAAAGAGTCCAGCGGTATGCTCCAGCAAATGTTTTACCAACACGGGGGAGTCTATTTTCCAAGGGTTTTTAAGGAAGTTATCGCCAAGATAGTCACTAACCTTGTCCTCCAAGTTAATCAACCCGAGCTCTTCAGCTTTTAACGCAGCCAAACCAACAAATACCTTACTTATGGAACCAAGCCTAAATACGGAGTGCACATTCACAGGCTCATCAGTCTCAATATCACGCACTCCCAACAACCCTATCGCCAGCCTTCCATTTTTTATTAGTACATAGCCTACGGCGGGTACATTGTACTTTTTCTGTATGCTATGAACCGCTTCCTTGATATCAACTTCAGAGTTAGCGCCGACATTTGATCCAAAAAAGCAAGCGAAGCTTAGCAACAGTATAGAAATAGATTTAAACATTGAGATTAGGCACCAGATAATTCGTTATAGCTCAACGAATAAAGTACCTGAAGATTGCTAGATGGGTCTTAGTTGCGACAATTTATTACATATACAAAGAGGGATAATTTTCGTGCTTTCTAGCTACAACGTGGAGAGATACTGCCCTTACCGAAATGTACTCTTCAATAGCTTAGAAGACTATGATTTTATTAGTATTAATATTAACATGTGAAAATAAGAAAAAGCGGCTTACAGGAGTCGCTTTTATAAATAACACCCAACACTAAATGGCAGAATTATTATGAGATAAGTTGAATCTATCTCACATATTACTTATTTCTACCAATACTATGAATTGAAGCTCTTGTTCTCCGACAGCGACTTAATGTGAATAGCGATATCACCCCGCTTAGTATTAATAGTAATGATTTTGGCTCAGCAACTGACTGTGCATCAACAGTATTATAAGTTATGAACCCAAACCCTAATCCATTTAAATCAGTGTTTGTAATTGAAACACCAGCAATAAGTGGCGCACCATTAGTTAGGCTAAAGCTTTGAAAGAACGAATTATTGGAACTTAAGGTGACAGAATCAATTAGGCCTCCAGAGATATCAAAGAAATCTATTGTATATTCACCTCCATCATCGTTGAATGGATCAAAACCAAAACGATTTACCGTTTGACTGAAGAGTATAGATAATGCACCAGTACCCAGCACGCCATCATTTAAACCATTAATATGTAATTGGCCATTAGTGTCAAAACCAATGTTATCATTTGAATCTGTATTTGCTAATAACCGAAGTTCCGAGAACGGCGTAGTGGACAGTTCTTCAAACCCGTTGTTCTCACTAACCACTTGACCGTCAAATCGCTCTCCAAACTGTGTCCCAAATTCCTCATAAATCCCGTCAATAGGAGCACCTAACATATTAAACTGCCCACCTTCAAAATCGTGAATCACAGTAAAATCATTGGTAAACGGTTGCAGATCACTTTCTATAATAGTTGCATGGACTTCTATAGTTGTGACAGATAGAAAAGTAGTGAGCAAATAAAGTTTCGCTAGATGCGACATATAGTTAATATCCTTATTTTAGATTTTTATTAAGTGATGGTTATCAAACTTTACATTGTTATGTGGGTTATTATTCTTAAACTCAATTATTGAAAAATCTATAACCAATACAATGTAGTAAAATTGTTGCTCCCAAAAAGCTTCTTTTTAAGAAGCCTTTGGGGTATTTCAAAGGTTGTGAATTTTAGATATCTAGATTTGCAACCTTCAACGCATTGTCTTCTATAAATGCCCTTCTTGGCTCAACTTGATCTCCCATCAAAGTGGTAAACAACTGGTCAGCGCCTATTGCATCTTCAATCGTTACTTGGAGCATTCTACGCGTCTCTGGATCCATCGTTGTTTCCCAAAGCTGATCTGGGTTCATTTCGCCAAGACCTTTGTAGCGTTGAATATACTGACCACGTTTAGATTCAGACATTAACCAATCTAGAGCTTCTACAAACTCTTCAACAGGCTGTACTTTCTCTCCACGTTTGACATAACCGCCTTCTTCAACTAATCCGCTGATTGCATTATTAAGCTCTCTAATACGTTGGTATTCAATAGAGTCAATAAAATCATGGTCAATGTCATATTCAGTGTCGATACCGTGCTGACGAACAATAATAGTAAAGTACCAGCTATTACGTTCTGCATCTTTACGCACTTCATAGCTGTATAAGTTGCCATCTGTTTCTTTACTTTCAATATGCTCAACTAATACTTTAGCTTTTCTATCAAGTTCAGACTCTTCAGCAAGATCAGCAAGTTCTAAAGGTGCAGCATAAACTAAAGTTTCCAGAATATTTCTAGGGAACAAGCGGCTCTTTCTATCAATCATAGCTTGTGTACGTTGATACTGACTCACTAAATTCTCCAAAGCGACGCCACTGATTCCAGGGGCGCTTTCGTTAACATGTAGTGAGGCATTTTCTAAAGCAATGGATGTTAGATATTCTGTTAACCCTGGATCATCTTTTATGTATCGCTCCTGCTTACCTTTTTTCACTTTATATAAAGGTGGTTGGGCAATATAGATATAGCCACGCTCTATAATTTCTGGCATTTGGCGATAGAAGAAAGTCAGTAATAGTGTGCGGATATGGGAACCGTCGACATCTGCGTCAGTCATAATAATAATACTATGATAGCGAAGCTTCTCTGGATCGTATTCATCTCTACCAATCCCGCAACCTAATGCTGTAATCAGTGTTGCGACTTCTTGAGAAGAAAGCATTTTATCAAAGCGTGCTTTTTCTACATTAAGGATTTTACCTTTTAGAGGCAAAATAGCTTGATTCTTACGATTGCGCCCCTGCTTAGCTGAACCGCCTGCCGAATCACCCTCCACTATATACAGTTCTGACAGCGCAGGATCTTTCTCTTGGCAGTCAGCTAGCTTACCTGGTAACCCAGCTAAATCGAGTGCACCTTTACGGCGAGTCATTTCTCTCGCTTTGCGCGCAGCTTCTCTTGCTCTTGCTGCATCGATAATTTTGCTAGCAACAATACGGCTTTCTGTCGGATTCTCTAATAGAAATTCATTGAATTTTTCATTCATTGTAATTTCTACAGCGGGACGAACTTCTGACGAAACTAATTTATCTTTAGTTTGTGATGAAAATTTGGGGTCTGGCACTTTTACTGAAATAACAGCAGTTAACCCTTCCCTCGCATCATCACCTGACGCATTCGTTTTAGCTTTTTTGTTTAAACCTTCCTTTTCGATATAACTATTAAGTGTTCGTGTTAATGCTGCACGAAAACCAATTAAGTGACTTCCACCGTCTCGTTGTGGAATATTATTGGTAAAGCAAAATACGTTTTCTTGGAACGAATCATTCCATTGCATAGCAACTTCAACGGCAATCCCATCATCACGCTCAGTTTCAAAGTGAAAAACTTTTTGATGAACTGGTGTTTTCTTTTCATTCAAATACTCAACGAATGCTTTAATACCACCTTCATACATAAAGTGATCAGACTTGCCGTCTCTTTCATCGTTTAATTTAATTGATATACCGGAGTTTAAAAATGAAAGTTCTCTTAATCTTTTGGCCAATATATCGTAGTGATATTCAGTTTGAGTAAACGTCTCTCCGCTTGGCCAAAACCGTATAGACGTACCCGTTTTTGATGATTCACCAACATTTTTTAATGGAGATTGAGGCTCACCATGGTGATACTCTTGCTCGAAAACATTGCCGCCACGACGTATGCGAAGTTGTAGCTTTGAGGATAACGCGTTAACAACAGAAACACCTACACCATGAAGACCGCCCGATACTTTATAGGAGTTGTCATCGAACTTACCACCAGCATGAAGAACCGTCATGATAACTTCAGCAGCTGACACCCCTTCTTCTTCATGAACTTCAGTAGGAATTCCACGACCATCATCACCTACAGATACAGAGCCATCAGTGTGAATTGACACATTAATTTCAGAGCAGTGACCTGCGAGAGCTTCGTCAATTGAGTTGTCGACGACTTCAAAAACCATGTGATGTAAGCCAGTGCCATCATCCGTGTCACCAATATACATGCCTGGTCTTTTTCGTACTGCATCAAGCCCTTTTAGGACTTTAATACTGGACGAGTCATAGTTTTGTTCTTCAGACACTAATAGGTCTCCTCGTTAACTTCACCTTGTTCCACGTGGAACACTTTTTTATTATCGTATTGATAAAACTCACCAAAGTCTGCTTTATCAATTGCGGAAACCACAAGTTGTGATCCCAAATTTGTTACTGCTTGCATAAATATACTTCGTGCTTTGCTATCCAGCTCTGCACTAAGATCATCAATAAGTAGCAAACAACTAATACCTGCAACGTCTTTCAGAAAATGAGCTTGCGCGAGCTGAAGCGCAACAGAAGCCAATCGAAGTTGCCCTCGAGACAACACTTCCGTTATAGGCATTTTGTTACTTCTAAAACGAATATCTGCTTTATGCGGCCCGCTTTGTGTGAACCCCAATTTCTTGTCTCTTTCTAGAGAACTCTCAACAGACTCGCCTAAACCTTGAGAAGCATCCCAGCCACAATATAATTGAACATCGACATCAAATATTGCCAAAAACTGTTTCAAATACCTGCCGATATACTCAGAAACATGCTCGAAATGCTTACGTCTATGAGCGTCTATCAACTGCCCGCTCTCAACGTATTCTTTTGTCCAGAAGTCGTATTCTATTCTACCTGATTGAGCGCTTTTAAGTAAGGCGTTTCTCTGCGATAAGGCTCGTTTAAAGCGCGTGTAATCGCTCAGATAAGGATGTTCCACGTGAAACAACCCCCAATCTAAGAAACTTCGCCTAACGCTAGGAGAACCAGTTAGAAGCTCTGTGCTTTGAGGTGTGTAAAGCTGCATCGGACATAGCTTGACCATATCGGACATACGCTCTACATCTTCACCGTTAACCCTGATTTTAGTCCGTTGATCTGTGTACTTCTGTATTCCTATAGGGATAGTGCCATTTTCTTGCTGAAGCTTTCCATAGACAGTAAACATAACTTCTTCATATCGAATCACACTCTTAGGTTTACGAGTCCTGAATGATCGACCAAATCCAAGATAATGAATAGATTCTATAAGCGAAGTTTTCCCGCTACCATTATCGCCGTAAATTAGATTAATCTCAGGATGGAGATCAAGGGAGGCAGATTTCAGGTTGCGGAAATCCTCAACCTGTATCTTTTCAAGAAACATCAATTAGAAGTCAATTGATTTATGACTAGAGTCTCATTGGCATAATGACATAAAGTGCACTGTCATCTGCTGCATCTTCTATCAATGCACTGCTGTTAGAGTCTGATAACGATATTTTAACTTGATCAGAGTTAACGTTATTCAATACATCTATCAAGTAGGCAACATTAAAACCTATCTCTAGATCATCGCCTTGATAGTCAACGTCAACCACTTCATAAGCTTCTTCTTGTTCTGGGTTATTAGCGGTGATGCGAACTTCACCCGAAGTCACATTAAGCCGAACTCCCCTAAACTTCTCGTTGGATAATATCGCGGCGCGGACGAAGGCATTTTTTAACACTTGCTTGTCGGCAATGATTAACTTATCACCATCTTTAGGCAACACGCGACGATAGTCAGGGAAGCGGCCATCAACCAGCTTGCTGGTAAATATAAAATCATTGGAGAATAATCTTATATGATTACTGCCTATTTGAACCTTTACTTGACGATCATTGTCTTCAACTAAACGTGAAATCTCTAGCACGCCTTTACGTGGAATAATAACTTGTCTAACTGGCAAACTATTCGCTGTATAACCAAATCGACACAATGCCAGTCGATGTCCATCAGTAGCGACCGAACGGATAAGGTTCTCTTCTGTTTCAAGAGACATCCCATTCAAGTAATAACGAACATCTTGCTGTGCCATAGAGAACTGAGTACTTTCTATTAGTTTCTTCAATTCACTTTGTGAGATTTCAAATTCGACCTCACCTTGCCAGTCTTCGAGGTTTGGATAATCGTCAGCTGATAAAGTTGATAAGGTATATTTACTGCGACCCGATTTCAAAATCGCTTTATTCGCATCGACAGTAAACTGAATATCACTGCCCTCACTAAATCCCTTAACAATATCAACGAGCTTTTTGGCCGGTACTGTAATTTCGCCATCTTCGAATTCACTTTCGAGTTGTGTACTAGAGATTAACTCTACCTCTAAGTCAGTACCTGTCAGCCAAAGTGCGTTTTCACTCACTTTGATCAATACATTGGATAAAATTGGTAAAGTATGACGTCTTTCAACAGCTCCAGACACCAATT
>CAZXIN010000049.1:0-36349 GCA_964640795.1 uncultured Pseudoalteromonadaceae bacterium
GTGGTGCGGGTGTTGGTAAAACCGTTAACATGATGGAATTGATTCGTAACATCGCTATTGAGCACAGTGGATACTCAGTATTCGCAGGTGTTGGTGAGCGTACTCGTGAGGGTAACGATTTCTATCACGAAATGAACGAATCAAACGTACTAGATAAAGTATCGCTTGTTTACGGTCAGATGAACGAGCCTCCTGGAAACCGTCTTCGCGTAGCATTGACGGGTTTGACTATGGCTGAGAAATTCCGTGACGAAGGTCGTGACGTACTTTTCTTTGTTGATAACATCTACCGTTATACCCTAGCTGGAACAGAGGTATCTGCACTCCTAGGTCGTATGCCTTCAGCGGTTGGTTATCAGCCAACATTGGCTGAAGAAATGGGTGTGCTTCAAGAGCGTATCGCATCAACTAAGACAGGTTCAATCACGTCTATCCAAGCGGTATACGTACCTGCGGATGACTTGACCGATCCATCACCAGCAACAACCTTTGCTCACTTAGATGCAACAGTTGTATTGTCTCGTGATATCGCGTCTTTGGGTATTTACCCTGCGGTTGACCCACTGGATTCAACATCACGTCAGCTTGATCCACTTGTTATTGGTCAAGAGCATTACGATACAGCGCGTGGCGTTCAATCAGTGCTACAACGTTATAAAGAGTTGAAAGATATCATCGCGATATTGGGTATGGACGAATTATCTGAAGAAGATAAACAGTCTGTATCACGTGCTCGTAAAATCCAACGTTTCTTGTCACAACCTTTCTTCGTTGCTGAAGTATTTACTGGTTCGCCAGGTAAGTACGTATCGTTGAAAGATACAATCGCAGGCTTTAAAGGTATCTTAGCCGGTGATTTTGACCATCTTCCAGAGCAAGCCTTCTACATGGTTGGCTCAATAGATGAAGCTTTGGAAAAGGCAAAAGATAAGTAATAGCTGCTGACGCAGTTATTACTGTCAACTCATAGGAGTTCCAATGGCAGCTACGACTATACAATTGGATGTAGTAAGCGCTGAGAGAAGTATTTTCTCTGGTGACGTTGAAACTATCCAAGTGACCGGTAGTGAAGGTGAACTAGGTATTGTACCTGGTCATACACCTCTGCTTACCGCTCTTAGACCTGGCATGGTACGTTTGGTTAAGTCGCAAGGTGAGGAAGAAGAACTTATTTATGTGGCTGGTGGCACTCTAGAAGTGCAACCTACTAACGTAACTGTGTTAGCTGATGTCGCCATTCGTGTTGAAGATTTAGATGAGCAAGCAGCTCAAGAGTCTAAGCGAAATGCTGAAGAACAAATTGCTAATCCAGGTTCAGATTTTGATTATGCACAAGCTGCTGCTCAATTAGCAGAAGCAATTACACAGTTGAGATTGATTCAAAAACTGCGTAAGTAATTAAAATGCTAACTTATTGAAGTCTATATGTTTCATGTGAAACCCGACCAAGTGTCGGGTTTTTTATGTTACTGAGAATTATAACTCAGACCTAAAGGTAATCCCTCATCAATTAGAGGTGCTTTGTACGAAGGTGCGTTAGCTAATCCTCAACACTCCAGTTTTCTCTGTTTACGTTTCTCACCAATTGCGACCATCATTAACAAAATAATAAGAAGTGGCGAATGAGTTGTTTGGGTGGTCTCTAGACAATTTGACAGTAGTGAGCAATGGTAGTGTTTCAAAACAGGTGGATGAATCCCATAATATTTCAGCGTTTCCGAAGAAGTGGCTTGCCGAGTTTACAGGATAATTGATTGCTCCAGATGAATTGGGTGGCATATTTGACCCTGCTCCATCCAGTGGGCTATTTGACGAATTAAATGTCCCAAAAAGCGTCGGTGGTGTAATAGGCAACTCGGTACCCGTGAATAAGGAGTGGAAGGTTGGGTTGAAGAAAAAGCTCACTACGCTTGATGTTGTATTTGTAACAAAGATGGTCGCATTCCTGACGATACCTACTTCTATGTGCGGAATTTGCTCTCTACCCGCATAAAACACCGGTGTATCTTCAGTCACAAAAGTATGAATGGCTGGGTCGTAGGGGACAACAGTATTCGTTAAGTCTCTGATATGTTCAACACCAGCACAGGCTTCAGTGTCTATTTCAAAGGTTTGTGCATTAAGTGAAGTTGCAGTGATTAGCGCGAGGGGGAGTATCAATTTTTTAAACATGTCCTTTATTCCTT
Organism: uncultured Pseudoalteromonadaceae bacterium; assembly: GCA_964640795.1. GTDB lineage: Bacteria > Pseudomonadota > Gammaproteobacteria > Enterobacterales > Alteromonadaceae > M269. The sequence goes on from CAZXIN010000049.1 coordinate 2,187, forward strand.
GTTAAGTAATGAATTTGCCACACTCATCATGTTAATTTGTTCCAAACCCTCTATTTAATTCTAAGAAAAAGATAGAGAATAGAACATCTTAAATGAACGGCTTTTTTGCAAGTGTTCTAAGATAAAGAAACTCACCCTACTTATAGTAGACGCGGCCACAGGTAAAAGACACTAATGAAACTTTTAATGCTCAGTAGTTCTCAATATTTGGATACGGGTTATTTAACTCATGCACAGTCGTTGATTGACGAGCACCTTAATGGAGTCAATGAATTACTCTTTATCCCTTATGCTGGTGTGACGGTCGGTTGGGACGATTACTTAACGAAAGTGCAGTCTGCATTGCCAAATATCTGTATCAAAAGCATACATCACTATCAAGATCCCGTAGCTGCCGTTAAAGAAGCTCAGTCACTTGCTGTAGGTGGGGGCAATACCTTTAATCTTCTCCATACACTTTATCAAAATAACCTGATAGAGGTGATTAGAGAGCGTGTGGCTGGTGGTGTTCCCTATATTGGTTGGAGTGCGGGTTCCAATATCTGTGGGAATAGTATTCGAACCACCAATGATATGCCGATTATCCAACCAATTAGCTTTGATGCATTGCAATTAGTGCCCTTTCAATTGAATCCTCATTATTCTGATTACCAACCTCCTGGCCATAATGGTGAAACGCGGGCTGAACGATTAGCTGAATTTCTGGCCTTGAATCCTACGATGCCAATTGTCGGTATAAGAGAAGGCTCAGCTCTTAAGCTTCAAGGTGATAAACTAAGCGTAGTAGGTCATACCGACGGTGTGATTTTTACCTCAGCGAAAACCGATTCAGTGAAAGTAGGGCAAGATATATCTCACCTTTTAGTTCAATAAAAACATACTGGAACATTAATGGTTAATGAGAGAAGTAAGCAAGGTGTCCTCTTTGCGTTAGGCGCTTACTTGATGTGGGGGTTCGCTCCACTATTTTTCAAATTGCTGACAGCAATCCCTGCGCCAGAAATTTTGATGCATCGTGTCATCTGGTCGTTGTTAGTGCTGGGGATGCTAATCGTTGTTGGCAAGAAATGGCAAAAAGTTCGAGCAATAGTCTTTAACGTTAAAATGTTATTGATGCTGTTACTCTCTGGCACTCTTCTGGCTACCAACTGGCTTGTTTTTATATGGTCCGTGAATAATGATCATTTATTGGATGCCAGCTTAGGCTATTACATCAATCCATTGGTTAATGTCTTGCTCGCTTACCTGATTTTAGGGGAGCGTTTTAGAAGGCTTCAATTATTAGCCATTTTTATGGCTTTAGCCGGTGTTTCCATTCTTGTGATATCACATGGGAAACTGCCTTGGGTTGCTTTAGTGCTTGCACTGTCTTTCGGTTTTTATGGCCTTATTCGTAAAAAATTAGCTGTTGAATCTGTGCCAGGTTTAGCAATTGAAACAATGCTGATGGCGCCGGTAGCTTTAATATATTGGTTTGGGTTTGCAACAACTTCAGCAGACATGCTCTCTATACCCAGCACGACGGCTTTATTTCTGTTTTTGACGGGTGCGGTTACTACAGCACCCTTATTGTGTTTTACAGCAGCCGCAAGTCGGTTGAAGTACTCGACTATAGGTTTCTTCCAATATATTGGGCCAAGCATTATGTTTTTCTTGGCGGTCTTTTTGTATAAAGAGCCTCTCGACTATGCTCGGCTAATGACGTTCGTTGGTGTTTGGGGGGGATCTTTACTGTTTGTGTATGATGCTTACCGATATCACAAAAAATAATTTAGATAAGGTTATAAATCTAACGCGCCTTTATTTAGCCAATCACGCGATTTTTGCCTTGTTGCTTGGCGTTGTATAGATTTACATCAGCTTGCTTGATTGTTTGTTTAATATCACCGGAATATTCACTACATAACCCGATACTCAAGGTACAATTAATAACCTTGTCATTAAACATAATTTGCCTAGCTGCAATTTCGTGACAGAAATTGCTCAGCATGTCATGGGCTTGCTCATTCGGAACATGTGGCATAAAAATACAGAACTCTTCACCACCAAATCGACATACAGTGTGTGATACAAAACGAACGGCGAGTAATCTTGCAATTTCTTTTAGTACTTTATCGCCACCATCATGACCGTATTCATCGTTAAGTTTTTTGAAATTATCGACATCTATAATAGCTAATGATACTGACGACGGCGCTACAATTAGACCTGCATTAACTCGAGTAAAGAAGTGTCGCCGATTGGGTAAACCCGTTAAGTAATCAGAATTTGCTGCTCTATGAATTGCTTCAACGTTTTCCAAATACTCAATGTTTTGAATAATGCGGCAGAAGAACTCTTCATGACCAAAATCTTTAGGTAGGTAGTCGTTAGCACCACTTTTTAAAAAACGTGCCGACAGGCCATCCGAGTCCATACTCGACAAGCCAATTATTGCCAGAGTTTCTTTATTGTACTTGCGCCTGATGTCTGCAACCATTTCTACGCCATTCATGTTAGGCATATTTTCATCGGTTAAAACAAGTTTGATATCATTATTTTGCCTGAGCGCTTCTAAACCTTCTAAGCCATCTGATGCTTCATGAGTTTTAAAATTATGCCTCTGTAACAAAGAGGTGATAGTTGCGCGGCTGACGCGTGAATCATCTACTACCAGTACAGAGATTTTTTTATTCTTTTGTAATCGCGTCATCAGTCGCGATAAATATTCATATACTTGAGCGTTTTCTTTTGGAATATAATCGACGATTTCTTTGGCAAGAATTTTGTGTCTTGTTTTTTGATCTAAACGACCTGTAATGACAATTGTTGGGATGAAAGACTCAATCGTAAAGTCAATAGATTCGCCGTCGGGTGCGTCTGGTATATTGAAATCCACTAAAGCACACAGGTAATCTTCAGGAACATCGTTATTGAAAATATGCCGAGCTTCGGTCAATGTCATTGCACTGACCGGTATTAATCCAGCTTTCTCAATCAGCTTTCTCAGTACTTTCATACTGGTGGAGCTATCTTCAATAACAAGTACTTTTTGTTGCATTTTAACTTATTTGAAACAACGGATAGTTCATTGATTAATGGAGTATGCCTTATTTAAAGCCATGTTGATATAGACTAACTATTAGACTTTTTACTATGACTAAAATGACGTTAGTCATAGTAAGAGTAGTAATATTGATAAAAAAATCCACCCTAAACTTTATTTAATTTTGCATAAGCAAGCATTAACCACTTAGTGCCAACTTGGCTAAAATTAACCTGAACCCGAGCATTCTCCCCTGAGCCTTCGAAGTTTAGCACCATACCTTCGCCAAATTTTGCGTGAGTAACAGTTTCGCCAAGTTTAAAGCCAATAGCAGCAACCGAGTCATGTGCATTGATTGACCGTGATTGCCTTGCTTGCATTGGGCGTTTAACGGTCGCCTTTAATCGAACTTCCTCTTTACACTCTGCTGGGATTTCTCGAATAAAACGTGACGGTGTGTGGTACTTCTCTTGCCCATATACACGACGACTTTCGGCATAAGTCATATAAAGCTTTTTCTCTGCTCGTGTCATGCCGACATAGCATAACCGCCTCTCTTCTTCTAAGCGTCCTGGCTCCTCATGGCTCATTTGACTAGGAAACATGCCTTCCTCAACACCTGCCATAAAGACCATAGGGAATTCCAAACCCTTGGCGGTATGAATCGTCATCATTTGTACGGCGTCTTGGTCTTTTTCAGCTTGGTTATCTCCTGATTCTAATGAAGCATGTGCTAAGAAGGCAGAAAGTGGAGACATGTCTTCAGCATCGTCAGGTATCTCAAATTGTTTACATGCAGTGACTAATTCTTCTAAGTTCTCGATCCTTGCTTTTGCTTTCTCGCCTTTTTCTGCTTGGTACATGGTGAAAAGACCCGATTGCTTAATAATGTCATCAGCTATTTGTTCAAGGGCTTTGTCTGTTGAGTCGACTTGCATTGACAATATAAGGTCGATAAAACCTTGCAGTGAATTTGCTGCCCTACCGGTTAATCTTTTCTCTTTTAATAACCGATGTGCTGCTTTCCATAGAGGAAGCTGATGTTCTCTGGCTTCTTCACGCAGTATGCCCATGGTGCGATCGCCCATGCCGCGTGTTGGTGTATTAATAATGCGTTCAAAAGCAGCATCATCATCAGGCTGATTAATAATTCGTAAGTAGCCGAGCGCATCTTTGATTTCCTGACGTTCAAAAAAGCGCAGACCGCCATATATTCGATAAGCCAAACCTTGATGAATAAGCGCTTCTTCCAGTACGCGAGACTGCACGTTGTTGCGATACAGAACAGCACAATCCGTCAATGCATTACCTTGTTGCAACCAGTCGTTTATGCGAGAGATAATAAAACGTGCCTCATCTGTTTCATTAAATCCGGCATAAATAGAAATAGGCTCACCCTCAGCACCGTCTGTCCAAAGTTCTTTTCCGAGGCGTCCTTGATTGTTGTCAATGACGGTATTGGCTGCTTTTAATATGGTGGCAGTTGAACGGTAATTCTGCTCTAGGCGGATTGTCTCTGCGTCTGGGAAATCTTTTAGGAATCGTTGGATATTCTCAACTTTGGCACCGCGCCAACCATAGATCGACTGATCATCATCTCCAACTATCATCATGTTGTTGTCACCGCTGGCTAGTAAGCGTAACCAAGCGTACTGAATGTTATTGGTGTCCTGAAACTCATCAACGAGAATAGCTCTGAACCTTTGCTGATAGTGACGGAGCAAAGGCTCATTGTTAAGCCATAACTCATGTGCTCTTAGCAATAACTCAGCAAAATCAACTAAGCCGGAGCGATCGCAAGTTTCTTGATAAGCTTGATAGATATCCCGCATTTTTTGCGCATTAAAATCATTTCGAGTTTCAATATGCTGGGGGCGTAAACCTTCGTCTTTATTACCGTTGATATACCATTGTATTTGCTTAGGTGGCCACTGTTTTTCATCTAAGTTTAACGCTTTCAAAATTCGTCTGATCAAACGATATTGATCGTCTGAATCCAAAATCTGAAATGTTTGTGGGAGATTCGCCTCTTGATAATGACTACGTAACAAGCGGTGTGCTAGCCCGTGAAAGGTGCCAATCCACATAGAGTGAGCACTTTGGTGCATCAAACTTTCGACACGGCCGCGCATTTCTTTGGCAGCTTTATTGGTGAAAGTTACTGCTAAAATACTATAAGGAGCAACGCTTTCTACCTGCATTAGCCAAGCCATGCGATGAACTAAAACTCGTGTTTTACCGCTACCCGCTCCTGCAAGGACTAACATATCAGATGCCTCAGCACTGACGGCTTGTCGTTGTTTTTCATTTAAATCATCAAGTAGGTGTGAAACGTCCATTGCAGCTCGTTGTGTAAGAATAAATGAGAGAAGGAAAAGTATATCAAATACTGTTGGCAGAATAACACTAATGTAGAATATGCTAATTAATCGTTATAGACTAAATTATTGAACCATAAGCTATTAATCGTGCCTCTAAACTCTTATATGCCTAGAGAGTTAACACTGTTGAAGGAATTATGAACAAAGCACAAGGTTTTACCTTAATCGAACTTATTATCGTCATCATTATCCTTGGGATTCTTGCGGTGACTGCTGCGCCGAGGTTTCTTGATCTTTCAAGCGATGCAGAAGAGGCAACATTTAGAGGTGCAGCTGCAGCCTTTCGTCAAGGTGTCGTTCAAGTACATCAAGTATGGTTAATCAGAGGTAATAATCAGGCTGTCCAAGACCTTATCGAAATTGGCGATCCTATTGTGGGTGGTGATTTAAGCGTTAATTCGAATGGATACCCTGCGGATACTCGCGGAAGCAGCCTCACTCTAAACAGTCTTAATGATTGTTTAGATGTTTGGCGAGCCGTCTTAGATACAGGTAGTGTATCCGTTGATGGTGGGGACACTGCTGATTATACAGCAACATTTAATGGTGTTAATGGTAACGGCAATGGGAGTTGTACATATGCGTTGGTATCTAATCCCCTGTTAACGGTAGATTATGATTCTGAAAATGGACAAGTTGATATTAACTTTTAGCCGTTATAGGTTAGTTCTGATCAACGATTTCTAGCTATGAAACTACCCTTATATCAAGTTAATGCTTTCGCAACAGACTATCGAGGAGGTAATCCTGCGGGGGTCTGTCCGTTGAGTGACTGGCTTAGTGATGAGCTAATGCAATCGATTGCCACTGAAAATGATTTTTCTGAAACGGCCTTTTTCGTTAAAAATGGAGATGATTATGATTTGCGCTGGTTCACCCCTGGATGTGAAGTTGATTTATGTGGACATGCAACACTCGCGACAACCAAGGTTTTAGCAGAAGAGCTCGGTGATATTAGAGAGATCTATTGCTTTAATACGCGTAGTGGCAAGATTACTGTAAAAAGAGTCGACGATGTCTATCAATTAGATATGCCAGCGACAACTTTGGCACCTGTGCCCTGCCCCACTCAATTGATAAAAGCTATTGGCTATCAACCTTCAGAAAGCTTTTTGGCTGACGACTACTTACTCGTATTTGACCAATTAAGTGAAAAGCAACTTATCGCGCTAGAACCCGATTTTGCTGCTATCAAACACATACCTTGTCGCGGTGTCATAGTAACTTGCGAATCTGATAGCGAAAGTGTCGATTTTGTCTCCCGATGGTTTGGTGGGAATGATGTAGGTTTAGATGAGGATCCAGTCACAGGTTCTGCCCACTGTCAGTTAGTCCCTTATTGGTCTGCCAAGCTAGGTAAATCAACGCTTTATGCTAAACAAGTCTCTGAAAGACAAGGTTCTTTGGATTGTGAATTGCGAGGCAACCGAGTGCTTGTTGCGGGAAAAGCTGTTGTCTATCTAAAGGGTGAGATTAGAGTTTAATCATCAGTGTTTGTTACTTACTCATACGCAAGCTAACTCAGCCAATAAGGATGAATCAGCTTGAGAAAACGATGAGCGTCATAAAATAACCACGACTTTTAAATGGCTTTGCTATAATGATGAATTCCATTGAACGTCCTGATATTTGGTTTCATCATGATTAATACCTTCTGGCAGCAATTGAGACAAGACGCACAAAATGTTGTGCAAACAGAAGCTTTATTAGCGAGTTACGTACACACGTGCATCTTAAATCACACTAACTTCGCCTCTTCTTTAAGTTTTATTTTAGCGAATAAGCTAAGTGATGACGTGATGTCAGCTATGGCTATTCGAGAAATATTTGATGAAGCTCATCAAGAAGTATCAGGCATTGTAGAGTCAGCTATCGCAGACATTAAAGCAGTTTATTTAAGAGACCCCGCAGTGCGTTCCTTATTGACTGTATTGATGTACTTTAAAGGGTTTCAGTCTATTCAGGTTCATCGTTTAGCCAATTGGTTGTGGCAATCGAAACGGTACGATATGGCGCTCTTTATTCAAAGCAGAAATTCGGAGGTTTTTGGTGTCGATATTCATCCCGCTGCAACGATTGGTAAGGGCGTGATGTTTGATCATGCAACGGGTATTGTTGTGGGTGAAACAGCTGTTATTGAAGACAATGTTTCTATATTACAGTCAGTGACCTTAGGTGGTACGGGTAATGAGTCTGGAGATCGGCATCCAAAAATTAGAGAAGGCAGCTTAATAGGATCTGGTGCAAAGATATTGGGTAATATTGAGATAGGCCGAGGTACTAAAGTAGGTGCTGGAAGTGTTGTACTAGATGATGTTCCTGAACATGTGACTGTGGTAGGTGTGCCTGCGAAAATTGTGGGTAAACCAACGTGCAATCGCCCCTGCGAAACGATGGACCAAAATGTACTAGAAGATAAGAGGCCTACTAATAATGCAAGATAAAGCTGCACTCGCTGAAAAGTTTGATTTATTTGATGAAACGTGGACACCAAAAATCATTGCTGAGCTGAATGGTCAATACGTAAAACTCGCTAAATTTAAAGGTGAGATGGTTTGGCACAGTCATGAGAATGAAGACGAGTATTTTCAAGTTGTTAAAGGTCAGATTACGATACACCTTAGAGATCGTGACATCGTGCTTAATGAAGGTGAGTGTTTTGTCGTACCAAAAGGTGTTGAGCATAAGCCTAGTGCTCAAGAAGAAGCGCATGTACTGATGTTTGAGCCTAAACAGACTGGCCATACTGGAACGGATCAAACAGAACTGACAGTCGCAGTTGAAGAGCAAGAGTGGATTTAAGGGTGTGATTATCACACCGGTATAAATTCCCGACTAAAGTCGGCCCCACAGGTATTGACCTTCAAAGAGGGTTATAGATAAAAACTAGAAGAGTTCCAATAACTCATTTAAACAAGAAAGCTGAATATCTGGCAGCAAGCTTGTGTTTTCACTCGTTAAATTCATTGCTCTATTCATGGCGTACCAAGCTGTTTTAAATCCAGCATTGCGCCCACCCATGACGTCTTTTTCCAAATTGTCACCCACATGTAGTATCTCCTGACTAGATAAGCCAAGATGTTGTCTTGCTTTATCGAACATGATTGGGTTTGGTTTCATTGGTTGTTTAATACTGGCATGAAAGCATTCGCTAAAAAACGATCGTAAGCCAACTTTATCGAGGTCAACATTACCGTTAGTAATAGCAACCAGCGGAACCTTTTCTGCGAGCTTCTCCAATGTATTAGCAATCTTTGAGTCTATTTTAAAGTTGCTACGTTCGGCGTAAAAACAGTCATAAACATCATCAACGGACTCTTTTAATGTAAGACCCGTTAACCCCAGTGCTTTGAAGCCAGCTGTCAGTGTTTTCTTACGTAATAAAATCATGTCACTTTTGAGCTGCGGCTCTGACTTTATCAGCGTATTTCTATGTGCTCGCCAAAATGTCTTATCCGTGTGAGCTGCTATAGGATGAGCTTCGACCATATGCTGGTACATGACTTTTTCAGCACGAATAATAAAAGGGTGGTTATCATATAAAGTATCATCAAGATCGAAGCTGATGGCTTTGACAGGATGCCAACGGCGGTAAAAAATCATATTGTCGCCTTTGTTTATGCGAAGAAAATAACGATATCTAACTTTTCTTGTAATCCGAGAAATAGACCGTCGTTATATGTCCAACATGCTGGGTAACAAGATGTTTAAGAAGCTTTGTAGTTGACTAACAAAGAGTGTATCCATATCTGGGCTGAAGTGATTCTCATCATTGCTGCCTATCGCCAGTATACCTATATCACTTTCGTTTTTGAGTAAAATCATCGCAACGGATTTAGCTGATTGCTCGGTAAATAGCAGCTGACTTTCATGCTTTGACAAACGGCCAAAAAAGAAATCATCATTTTTGAAACGTTTCTCTCTGAAATAAGTTTGCTGAATTTCTGGCAAAGCATTCGCACCAAAATAAGGTTTGAGAACAACCGAAGGTAGCGACATTTGATCCTGAATAACATCCTCTAATGCAAACTGAATATCTGTTAAGTCTTTGCATTGAATAAGGCGCATATTCAATTCTGCAAACATTTTTGACAGGCGCTCGTTTTCCTTCGCCACATTCATAAGATGAATAAGCTTTCGTTTAAGTGAGCTAACAGTTACACGTAGCTTCTCCGCTTGGAGTTCAACCAAGGAGACGCTGCCACGCATATTGTGAGGAATTTGGAGTTTTTCGATGACATCGGGGAAATCCAAGAAGAACTGAGGATTCTCAAGCAAATAATCTCTAACGGCTATCGCGTTAGCGTAGTCGGTATCATCTTGTTGTGTAACTGAAGCAACCATTGTCGAGTGTCGCGAAGACTCACTCATATATTTATTATTCCATCAAAAACATGCTCTGCAGGCCCAGTCATTTTTACAACATTTTCCTTATTTTGCCAGCGAATTTTTAAACTTCCGCCAGGTAAATCCACTTTTACTTCTCGGCCTAGCTTTTGTTGTAAGTGACCAATTACTACTGCTGCACAAGCGCCACTGCCGCAGGCGAGTGTTTCACCTGCCCCTCGTTCAAAAACACGTAGTTTTATATGCTGATTGCTAAGAATTTGCATAAAGCCAACGTTGGCGCCTTCTGGGAAGCGTTCGTGGCTTTCGAGTAATGGACCTAAGGTTTCGACAGGTGCTTTATCAATATCGTCAACCTCAATGACACAGTGGGGGTTGCCCATAGACGCCGCACCACAAAATGCTGTGTGATCCCCTGCCCTAATGACGTAAGTTGCCTCTTTCTTATTCGCCTTAAGCGGTATTTTAGAAGGTTCTAGTATGGGAGCACCCATATTAACCGTTACCTGACCGTCTTTTTCCATATAAAGAATCATCTTGCCGGCTTTGGTACTTACAACGACTTTGTTTTTGTTTATTAAGCCTTTCATGCGGACAAAACGAGCAAAGCAACGTGCCCCATTGCCACATTGTGACACTTCTCCCCCATCGGCATTAAAAATACGGTAGTGGAAGTCTTGTTCAGGATCATAAGGAGGTTCGACAATAAGCAGTTGATCAAACCCGATGCCAAAATGACGATCAGCTAGCTTTTTAATCTTTTCCTCTGAAAAATACAAATTCTGGGTGACGTTATCGATCACCATAAAGTCGTTACCTAAACCATGCATTTTTGAGAAATTTACTTGCATACTGCTGTCATCAAGCCTTTTTAATTATTGTTAAATTGATGAAATGGCGTATTCCGTTGCTACGCCATTAGAGGTTATAGAGTACTTTCACCTTTCCAAATATCGTCTAGTTTTTCCCTTGTCCTTACAACGTGTACTTGATCACTATCTACCAGCAACTCGGGTGGTCTGCATCGACTGTTATAGTTAGACGACATAACAAAGCCATAAGCACCTGCACTGCGTACGGCGAGTAAATCATCGGCTGCAATTGACAACTCACGCTCCTTACCAAGGAAATCACCGGTTTCACAAATTGGTCCTACAATATCGTAAGTCGCACTTTCACGTTCCAATGACTGATCGCACGGGATAATGTTTTGCCAAGCGCTGTAAAGTGATGGGCGCAGTAAGTCATTCATTGCCGCATCGACAATAGCAAAATTCTTTTCTTCACCGCGCTTTAAAAACTCAACTTTGGTCACAAGCACACCGGCATTGGCCATGATTGCTCTGCCTGGTTCAAAAATCAGTGTCAGGTGTTTTCTATCTACAAAACGATTTGCCAATGCAGCGGCATATTGATCAGGGTGCGGAGGCGTTTCTTTGTCATAAGTCACACCCAAACCGCCACCGACGTCCAGGTGTTCTATAATGATGTTGTGCTCTGCTAACTCGTCAATCAACACCAGCAACCTGTCAAGAGCATCAACGAATGGGTCGAGTTCTGTTAACTGAGAACCTATATGACAATCCATACCGACAATATTCAGGTGAGGCAATTGAGATGCTTTTAGGTACACTTCGATAGCACGCTCTCGCTCAATACCAAATTTGTTAGCTTTTAAGCCTGTTGATATATAGGGATGCGTTTTGGCGTCAACATCAGGGTTAACACGCAATGAAATTGGTGCTGTTTTACCTAGCCCACCAGCAACGTTATTAATTCTCTCTAATTCAGCCTCAGATTCTACATTGAAGCATTTAATTTGATGTTCGAGTGCGTAAGCAATTTCTTCTTCTGTCTTACCAACACCAGAAAATACAACTTTTTGAGGATCGCCCCCAGCTTTAAGAACACGTGCAAGCTCACCAGCTGAAACGATATCAAAGCCTGACCCTAATTTGGCTAAGACGCTTAAAACACCAATATTTGAATTGGCTTTGACGGCATAACAAATCAGATGTGGTTGATCTCCAGCTGCTTTATCGAAGGCATGCCAGTGTCTTTCTATGGTTGCACGTGAATAGACGTAACAGGGTGTACCGTGTTCCGCTGCAATATCAGAAAGTCTGACACCTTCAGCGCAAAGTTGTTGATCTTTATAATTGAAAAAATCCATTAACCGTCCTTCTTCGCGGTTTTTTCTTCGGCACTCGACGCCTCTTCATTCTCCAACTCTTGTTGGTTTGTAGGTGCTTGTTCAGGAATGAAAAGCGGCCCTTTTTGTCCGCAACCACTCAAGCACAGCGCAGCCAAAAATACCAATCGTTTGAATTTGGGTGTCATAAAGCTCAGACCGAAAATAGGCAAGATAATAATGCGTTCAATCATCCCATTAACCCTTTGCTGAATCAATACAAAAAGGCGTTGCTTAGCCGAAAGGAAATACGGTCTATGTAAAGGGCATTTTTGTCCCCTAAATCAAGCAAATTAAGAGTGATTTAAGGTAGATGATACGCGATGTTTATGTGTCTATGATGCTTGCTTTTATCCTCTCGCTAAGAGGGGAGTCTTTAAGACAAATTGGTATTATACTAGTCTACATTATGTATTTGTATTTTAAGGGCCGAAGTTAGTGGCGAAGTCAGAGTTGAATTGGACGGTAGATGATGCTGAACAGTTATATCGCGTAAAACGTTGGGGTGCTGGGTATTTCGAGATAGGTGAAAACGGGAACCTGCACATTACACCGGATCACAACAACACAGATATGCGTATTGATTTTAAGTCAGTGATTAACGAGATCAATGAAATAGGTATCCAATTCCCTGTTGTAGTGCGTTTTCACGATATTTTGCGTTCTCAAGTGCGTAATTTAAATGAAACTTTTGTGCAAGTGATGCAAGAAGCCGAATATCAAGCCACTTACATGGGCGTATATCCTGTTAAGGTCAATCAAATGCGTGAAGTGGTTGAAGAGGTTGTTGATGCAGGGGCACCTTTCAATTTCGGCTTAGAAGCAGGCTCGAAGGCTGAGTTACTGACTGTATTGGCTTACAACACCAATGAAGACTCACTCACTGTGTTAAATGGCTACAAAGACGAAGAGTTTATGAAGCTAGCGATGTTAGGTCGTAAACTAGGTCGTAAAATCATCGTTGTCGTTGAGAAATACTCAGAATTACTTTCCTTGGTACGTGTCGCTAAATCTATGGCAGTCATGCCTCTGATAGGGCTTCGCGCCAAGATGAATGTGAAAGGGCGTGGAAAATGGGAAGGCTCTGGCGGGGATCGTGCTAAGTTCGGTTTGACGACAGCCGAGATCATCAGTGCTAGTCGTTATTTAGCCCAGCACGGCATGAGCGATAGCTTAAAGTTGCTGCATTTTCATATTGGTAGCCAGTTAACTGATATTCGAGCTGTGAAAGATGCGGTTACTGAAGGCGCTCGCATCTATGCTGATTTGCATCACATGGGATTTGCTCTTGAGTATGTTGATGTAGGTGGTGGTCTTGGTATTGATTACGATGGCAGTAAGTCAACGAGTGACTCATCGCGTAATTACACGATGAGTGAGTACGTCTCAGATGTTGTGTTTGGGATGAAAGAAGTCTGTGACTTGGAACAAGTCCCTCATCCCATTTTGGTGACCGAAAGTGGTCGAGCATTAACTGCCCATCACAGTTGCGTAGTAACAGAGATCGTTGGTGAAATAAGTGCTAGTGCTTCTACGTTTGAAACAGGCGTTACAGAAGGTGAGCATGTTCTAGTTATCAACATGCGAGACTTAACAGAGTCAGTTAAAACACAAAATAACCTACAAGAAATTTTTAATGATGCGGCAGATTGGAAAGAGCAAGCATTAGCTGCTTTTAAGCTTCGGGTTGTGTCACTTGAAGAATTAGCAAAGATAGAGACCATGTATTGGCAAGTCATGAAAGCGCTGCAAGAGCGACTCGTTAATACTGATTTTATTCCTGAGGACATGCAAGAGTTAGAATATAAGCTCTCGTCACAATATCTGTGCAACTTCTCTGTATTTCAATCGGCTGCTGATACTTGGGCTATTGATCAGGTTTTACCTGTAGTGCCCTTGTCTCGAATGAATGAAAGGCCAACGGTGAATTGTTCATTAGTCGACATCACTTGTGACAGTGACGGTAAGATTGACCAATTTATTGGTGAGTCGGGTATGTCTGATGTCATCCCTTTGCATGAACTAAAGGAAGATGAAAAATACTATCTAGGGTTATTTTTAACGGGCGCCTATCAAGACGTGATGGGGGACATGCATAACCTGTTTGGTCGTTTAAACGAAATACATATCTATAGCTACGACGATGATCCAGATGATTTTTATATTGAAGAAATTGTGAAAGGGTCGTCGGTTAATAATGTGCTGTCTATAATGCAATACAACCCTGATTTAATGGCACAAAGTATGAAGAAAAAAATCGATAAACATATAGCCTCGGGAGAAATTAAACCACGTGAAGGTGTTAAATGGATCGACTTTTATGAAGATTGTTTACAAGGTTATACCTACTTAAAACGTGATAATGATTAATGAGAGCGTGTTTATCTATCTATCTCGCAACACCATAGTCAATCTAGGGGTTGGTAGGTCGAATAACCTTGTTCACTTAGAAAGACTACTGCATCGGCTTTGCGCAAGAAATAGTGGGGCGTAACAATTGATTGAAATTGGAACATGAGCTTCTTATTAAATTCTTCGATTATAGGTGTTTTTGTTAAAACGGCTTCACAGCGTAAGCCTAAAGAGTATGCGTTAGTATAATAATAAGAAATGATGTCTTGTGTGTCTGGTGTTGATAATTCAAATTGGCGTAAATCGATTATTTGCGCCCATGGGGTGCCGTCATTAAGCTCTTTTTGTATCAGGTTAAGGCTTGTTTGAACCGTCTTCTCTGTCCCTTCTAAGTTAAAAGCTCCGTGGAACTCCAAAAATAACACCCGCCCACGAACGAAAACATTCGATTTCCCGTGAGCGGGCCAGATTATTTTATCGTCTATTTTCGTTATCATATTGAATGCTACCCTGTCATAAGTCTAGCTTCAAATATTCCATATGATGTTAAAACAACGCTAAGAATGAATAAAGGTTACAAGCGACTTAAACCATAATCTTAGCAGATGAGAGAATCGCTTTGCTTTCTTTACTTTTTTGACAATGCCATTTCATGGATGTGCGCCAAATGATTGGGTCGCCTTTTTCCAATAAAGCTGACACTCGTCTTGTATTTAACTATAGAACGGCTTACTGTTTATTTAAATGATCAAGAATCTAACAGTTTGTTCGGGGGGTTGAACAATGATGGGCGCAAACCTAAATGACATAACCGTTTTTGTTGAAGTGGCTAAAGCTAACGGTTTTCGTGCTGCGGCATTGAATTTAAACCTGGCCGCGGGTTCGGTGAGTGAAACAGTACAGCGAATAGAGACCAGATTAGGCGTGCGGCTATTTGATCGAACGACACGTAAGATAGCGCTGACAAGTGCGGGTGAAAAACTTTATGAGCGATCTTTACCTGCGTTAAACGATCTTGAAAGTGCCCTTTCTGATCTAAGCGACGAGGACAAAGCAGTAACGGGGGTGTTGAAGTTATCCGCTCCTCGGAGTGGTTCATCTTTCTTTCTGGACGAGTTAGTTGCTGAGTTCTGCAAAACTTACCCTTCAGTAAAGGTTGAAGTCATGTATGACGACAGTAAGGTCGATTTAGTGACATCAGGTATTGATGCTGCCATTCGTTCTCAAAACTTATTAGAGAGAGAGACTTATGCTATAGAAGTTGGCCCAATTCTCAACATGGCACTGGTGGCTTCCCCCGACTATTTAAAGCAGATGGGTAAGCCATCAACGCCTGCCGATTTGACAGAACATGAGGGGATTTGTTTCGCATTTGGAAACTCGAAGAATTTGGCGCCATGGACGTTTGTTGAAGATAACATAAGCCCTTATCAGGTCGTTCCTAAGCCAAGGATGGTAGTCAATGATTTAGTTTCTATGGTGAACTTGGCAAAGTCAGGACTTGGTATTGCCTATACCTATAAGAAGCCAGCTGAGCCTTACATTTCATCCGGTGAACTTGTGGCATTGTTCGATGAATACATGCCTGTGTTACCTCGTTATACGATTAATTATCTAACGAAGCGACATATGCCAGCTCGATTAAGGGCTTTCATCGAATTGGCAAAAAGAATGAAGTACTAATACCGATCACTTCATTAGATAGATTGAGGGTGCGACTTTTTATAGTGACGCATTGCAACTAGCCCTACAATGGCGATAAACAATATGCCTAACGTACCAGGCTCTGGTAACTCATTTGATCCATTCTCTAGTCCACCAGTTTGAGATGTTGCACTAATATTGGTTAGACCAAATAGTGTATCAGTCAACAAGAATGTTCTACCGAATACGATTTCTAATGTATAAAGCCCACCTTGTAGAAGATCGGTCACGCTTGTTTGTAAATTCAAATTACCTTGGGCGCTAGATGGAGGGTTAATAATGTCTTGAGGGTCAGATACTGCAGAGAAATCAAAACTATCTGACAAAGCTTCTGCTGAGCCATCTGGACCAAATAACGTCGCTACGATTTGGCCTCTTTGATTGATACCTTCGTCGCCAAAAATCACGTTATAGCCAATATCAATATTAATGTCACCACCACTAAAATCGAATGACTGTCGAAGGCCACCACCTTCAAAGCCGTTAATACCGAAGATGCTAAATGTCAGTCTGCCTGCGTTAAAGAACACGCCTGGTGTGGTTGTCGGGTCAACGGGGAAATTTCTAACAAAGCTCTGTCGATTAGGATTATTTGGATCTGTCGCATCGGCAAAGACTTCGAAGCCGTCTAGACAAAAGTCAACAGTGGGGTCTGCACATTGATCAAAGCCACTGTTTTGAATAAGGCTTGCTTGTACACTGAAACTGAGTATTGCAATTAAAAACAAACTACGAACTATAAATGTCATAAACCTTTACCACTCTTATAAGGTACTAACTTGTACAGTGCCTGAAGATAATTATAGCCAAATATAACCAAAAACTGGTTAAAATTCAATCTCCTTAGCGTTCAACTTTAGTCTGACGCTATGTGAGAACGGTTTGCTGCTTTTCGATCTTCTTGTTCAAAAAACTCTGACCAGAACATGGTGGTGAATTGCCCAATCTCATTGGTCTCTGCGTTTATTAACATCGCAAATCCGATTTCAAACTCTGGAGAAAATGACACTTGTGCTCGATAGCCACTTACCCACCCACCATGATAATTTAGATCGTGGCCATCAAACTTATAGACGCGCCAGCCCAATCCATAGTGCGCATCTTCAAGGTGTGTTCGCCAAGCTCGTTTACGCAATTCTCTTTTTGTTTTAGTTGTGGGGTAAGTCAAGGCGTTAATATTGTTTTGCGTGATAACTTGCGGGTATTCGCCCATCATCGCTCTTAACCAAATACTGATATCATGAATGCTACTGTTAACACCCGCTGCAGGAGAGACCTTATAATAATTGCTGCGTACACGGGTTTTCTTCCAAACCCCTCTTTTAAGTGCCACATGGGGTTTTGCCCAATTTGGAGATGACTGCAGCGGAACTTGACCGACGCTGGTTTGATTCATATTAAGCGGTTGCAGGATTTCTTGTTTCAACCGTTGCCTAAAAGACGAGTTTTTTGACTCGAAGTAATGTTCCAACACACCAAATAAAGCGTTTTGGTAGGTGTAGCATTTCCCTGGTTGGCATAGTGGTTCTAAGTCTGCTAGCTGGTTCAATATGCGTCTGCGCGAGTAATTTGCTTCAATTAAATTATCAAATGCATTGGGCGTATAACCGCTAGACTGACTTAATAAATGTTTGAGAGTGAGGTTACCGTTGCCGGTATTACCAAAGCCAAATTCGGGTGCGAGTCTGGGAATTGGAGTCTCCCACTCAAGCTCGTTATTGGTGACAAGTCTGCTCATTAAGGCAGAAGTGAAGGTCTTTGACACTGATGCTAGGCGGAAAATAGTATCTTTAGTGATTTTCTGACCTTTTTTCTCTGTCTTTCCTAAGGTAAAGAATTGAGCTGGCTTACCTTTTTCTACATAAACAAAAGCAACACCGGGTAATTTGTGTTTTTTAGCCTGTTGCTGAATAGACTTTTCATATTGCACTAGCCAATTACCGTCGTTTGCAAATGACGTTAATGGCAGCAACATGAGTAGATAGAGAATTCTAAAGGGCATTAATTTTTATAAGTCTTATTATCTTTAAACATAAAGCGCACAAGATTATCTCCGATTAACTGTGCTAAAAGCAAATATCCCTACTATCTAGTCTCTATCAAACGTGTGGATCTGAGCTAACGGCCTGTTTGTTAGCTATATCTCTGAATAGCCTTGAGAAGTTAATGACTCTTAATGTCATCAATGGCTTCCGCTTTTGTCGTGTTTTGTTACTAAAAACCGTTATGATCTGTCGTGAATAACAATTTTAAGAGGGTGTTTTACAATGAACTCAGAGTCTGACTATCAGCAAGCGAGGCTCTCTCGAGATGCTCGTTTTGATGGGCAGTTTTTCGTAGCGGTTAAAACGACAAAAATTTTCTGTCGCCCTATATGTCCTGCACCATCGCCTAAAGAGTCCAATGTTGTTTACTTTAGAACGGCTCCTCAAGCACTTGACGAAGGGTTCCGTCCCTGTTTACGTTGTCGGCCAGATAGTGCACCGTCTTCTTGTGCATGGAAAGGTGTTGATACGACGGTTGAGCGCGCTTTAAAACTGCTTAGCGAATCATCATTTCTGCCACTTAATGAAATATGTGACAAACTTGGGATCAGTGATCGGTATTTGAGGGAGTTATTCAAACAAAAAGTTGGGATATCGCCTAAGCAATTTCAACTTTATGAGCAAATGCTGTTTGCCAAGTATTTGCTACATGAGAGTCAACTGTCGGTAGAACAGGTAGCTCAAGCAAGTGGTTTTCAGTCGGCAAGGCGCTTGCAAGATATAATGCAAAAGCATATGCGCTTGTCACCGAAACAAATACGCCTACAGAAAGCGTCACAGCAACCTAATTTGGTTATTACGATACCCTTTAGACCGCCTTACAATTGGGCACACTTTCGCGATTTTTTGACATTGAGAGCTGTCAGTGGCATGGAAGAAGTGGGCGAAACTTTCTACAAAAGGACGATAACGCTGGGCGATACATCTGGCTACTTTATCGCTGAGTATTGTCATGAGAAGCACCACTTCAAAGTCACACTTTGTTTGAACAATCAGGCTGATTTGAGAGCCGTCTTGTTTCACATTCGACGTGTGCTTGATATCAACGCTGATATTAATGTGATTGAAGATACATTGCAGCTTGCAGGTATTGATCTCAACGAGAGAACAGCAGGTATCCGATTGCCTGGCGTATGGAGCCCTTTTGAGGCAGGTTGTCGAGCCATATTGGGACAACAAATATCTGTGGTCGCAGCGATTAAACTCTTGTCTCTGCTGGTGAATGAATTGGGTGAGCGAGATGGGATGACGTCCACACAAGATGATAGTAAATCAATCTATTTTCCTACGCCGAGCGCTATTGCCGAATCATCACTTGAGTTTCTGGGAATGCCACAGAAGCGTCGGGAAACTTTAAGGGCGTTTGCCCGTTATTGTGAGTTGCATTCTGATGACGAAGATAAAGATATCGAGCAATGGTTGAGTATTAAAGGGATTGGGCCTTGGACAGTGAACTACGCCAAAATGCGCGGTTTATCAAACCCTGATATTTGGCTAGGAACAGACTTGGTGATCAAAAAGCGCGTCAAAAAATATCAGGTTCATCCTGAATTAGCGTCCCCCTGGGGCAGCTACTTAACATTTCAACTTTGGTACAAAGACGATGAATAAGCTATTTAAACAATCGCTAAACACCCCTATTGGCTTGTTAGAGATAACAGCGAACGATAAAGGGCTGACGGAAGTTGCCTTTGTCGGCGTCGCTGATTTAGGCTTTCAAGCTAATAGTCATACAACAGAGGCTGTCCAGCAGCTGACAGAGTACTTTGAAGGAAAAAGGACCGAATTTTCATTGGACTTGGCAGCTGAAGGAACAGACTTTCAAAGATCGGTATGGCAAGCCCTGCTTACTATTCCTTGCGGGGAAACGACTAGCTATGGTGCAATTGCTCGCCAAATTGGTAAACCGAAGGCGATGCGAGCTGTGGGTGCTGCGAATGGTCGAAACCCACTCGCTATTGTTGTCCCATGCCACCGTGTTATAGGCAGCAGTGGTAAACTCGTTGGTTATGCTAGCGGGTTGCCTCGTAAAACCTTTTTGCTCAATTTAGAACAGGCTGGTTGATGATATAAATAAAGTCAGCCTTCCTGCTTTCTTTCTGAATAAGAGTGTGAAATAAAGCACATTCTTTATCGTTAACTCTTTGCTAAATAGGCGTTAGTCAGTGTCACTAAAACATTCATTACAACTTGTGTTGCTTGCAGCAATTTGGGGAGCATCATTTCTCTTTATGCGTGTCAGTGTGCAGGAGTTTGGGCCTGTACCATTGATGACTTTGCGTATCGGTATTGGCGGCTTGGTGTTAATTCCATTTTTGATTTGGAAAAAAAGGCTTCATATTGTGACGGCAAACTGGAAGCCTATCTTATTGGTCGGATTAACCAATAGCGCTATCCCATTTTCATTATTTGGTTATACAACGCTCTATGCTGAAGCTGGATATGCTTCTATTCTTAATGCTACTGCGCCTATGTTCACTGCTATTGTTGCTTATTTGTGGTTGTCGGAGAGGCTAAATAAATTAGCAGGCTTAGGGTTGGCGATTGGTTTTGCTGGCGTATTTTTTCTGATGATCAATAAAATGTCTGGTGAGTACAGCACACCTCTGATTGCTTCTTTAGCAGCACTTTTTGCAACCTTTTTATATGGCGTTGCCGCTAGCGCTAGTAAACGCTTCTTGAGTGGTGTGGATGTGCTTGCCGTTGCTGCTGGCAGTTTATCTTTTGCGACCTTGGCGTTAATACCTTTCGCAGCAATGAACTTACCGCAACAAATGCCCAGTGCAAATGCATGGCTCAGCGTGACGATTTTAGGGGTTGTATGTACCGGTATTGCTTACTTATTGTTTTTTAATTTGCTTGCTCAGGTTGGTATGACTAAGACATTGTCCGTGACTTACATGATCCCCGTTTTTGGTATCTTTTGGGGGGCTTTGTTACTCGGAGAAAAGCTGAGTTTCAACCTTCTCATTGGTGGTTCCTTGGTACTTTTGGGCGTTGGTTTAACGACTGGTTTGATAAAACAAAAATCGGCAGCCCCTAAAACATCAGAGGTTTGATATCTTCAAACCTCTCTCTTTAGCGTATCGATTTTGAGTGAATAACTGCGCTTTCAGCTTGTGTTGCCCTAGGGTCTGTCGCTAACAATGATGATTGTGTCCTAAAACGTCGGAATGATGTCTTTTGAACCATGACGTAATCAGGCTAAGATTCCATCATGAAAAAAACAACCAAAATAGCGATTTATGTCTGTAGAGGGTTTGAACCCTTAGACTTGTTTGGTCCGCATACCGCATTTATGGTAGCTAACGAGATGTTAAATGCTTTATATGACGTCTCTATTGTTAGTAAAAATGCAGGCTTTGTTACGACTGAAACAGGTATAGAAATCGGTATTAACACTAATCTGGAAGATATTGAACAAGTTCATACTTTGATTCTTGTCGGAGGTTCTGGTCCTCGCACGTATAGGCTCTCCAAAAGTGAAAAAAGCCTACTTGATAGTTTAGCCGGGAATGCTGTTAGGGTTGCATCCGTGTGCACAGGTGCATTCTTACTTGCCCAGCTTTCTGTTGCTCAGAATCGACGCATTGCCACTCATTGGCGTCATGCTGACGAGCTTAAAAAAAGCTACCCAGCTATAAATGTCACAGGAAACGAGATTTATACTCAAGATGGTCATATATGGTCTTCTGGTGGTGTCACAGCTGGTTTAGACATGACCTTGAAAATGATACTCGATGATTGTGGCTCGGCTATAGCTTCTGCTGTTGCACGACAACTATTGATTTATTTGAAGCGACCGGGGGATCAGGCTCAGTTTTCTGAACCGCTTCGTGCGCAAGCTATTCGGTCAGGTAGGTTAGGTGATGTTGTCCGGTGGATATTTGATAATTTGGATAAGCACATAGATACCGAAATGCTGGCGGCTCAAGCTCATCTTAGTACTCGACACTTTAGTCGCTTGTTTCGTGAGGAGTTTGGACAATCGCCTAGTAAGTTTATCGAACGCCTTAGGCTTGATCGTGCGCGTATCATCCTTGCCGAAGGAGAGGCACATATTGGTGATGTTGCTAGGGCTGTTGGGTATCAAAGTGATGATGTTTTCAGGCGAGCATTTGAACGCTATTTTGCCGTGCCTCCGTCCGTTTATCAGCGTCAGTTCTCAATGTCAGAAGATGGTTAGAATGAAAAATATATCCGTGTTCATAAAGCACATACCTATTTTTATTGGATTGATGATTACGGGAACTGGTTCTTTATTGGCAGTAGATCAAGGAGAAAGTCTTTCAATATATAAACATCCTGTGCGAAAAGCGCTTAATAGCGCTTTTCCTACTACCACCGCGCTTGATCAGCCAGGGTATGTATTAAGAGTCATGCGATCAGGGCGTGTGCTCTATGAAGTTGCTGTCGGTGGTGCAGATATCGAACAGATGAAGCCCATTACCTCTCATACCGTTTTTCACATAGCTTCCTTGTCTAAGCAGATAACGGCAGCTGCTCTTGCTCACGCAATCCAAGACGGATTGGTTTCACTCGAAGACTCGGTTGATAAATGGATCCCTGAAGTTCGCAAGTATGGTGAAGAGCTAACGATTGCACATCTGGTTTATATGACAAGTGGATTGACAGAATATACCGAACTGCAGAGGCCTGATGGACGACCATGGGCAACATTTCACTATTTCGACAATAGTGATGCGATTAAAGCTAGCTTATCTATTGATTCTTTGCGCTTTGCACCTGGGGAGGTTTGGGAGTACAGCAATATCAATTACATGGTTTTAGCGCAAATTGTTGAGAAAGCCTATGATAAGTCATTCAGTGATGTAGTTCGTGAGAAAATATTCATGCCACTCAAGATGTCAGTATCGTTAATTAACGATGATATAACCGCTGTTATTCCCAATCGAGCTAATGCGTATCTGCCTAGAACGAATGCTGTTTTGACAGAACTTAGTCAGGGGGCAGACGTCATGGCAAAAGGTGATGGCGATCTTATTATGATAAGAAGAAATTCACCACATTACGGTGGGAGTGGCGTGATGACAAGCATGGCCGACTGGTCAAAATGGCAGAATGAACTGCTGACAGAAGAAACGTTTGGCGCGGCATTTTGGTCACTGATGAAAAGTCGACGTGAGTTTGCTCATGGTAAACACAATGACGCATTCGGATTGGTGCATGGTAAGTACCGCGGACTGGCAACGCTGTGGTATTCAGGAGGTGATATTGACACTTCTACTTATAGCCTTGCATTTGTCAACGAAGCAACGTTTATTGCCTGTTTCTCGAATAACCCATTGGATAGTTGCGAACAAAAGGCTGTTAAGGCGGCGGGAATTCTGAAGGAATATCACGTTTTATAATTCCCATCAGATGAACAAACTTTTATATAGATGGCATTATTTCTGGAACAAATCTGCGGCTTGATTAAAATAGCCTCAGATTTTTAAATTTAGGAACCTTCTATGTCGTTTTCTGCCGTTATTTTGGCCGCCGGTAAAGGCACAAGGATGAAGTCTGATCTGCCCAAGGTTTTACATCCTATTGCTAACAAGCCAATGGTTCAGCACATCATTAGCACAGTGATGTCCGTGGGTGCTGATAATATCCACCTTATCTGCGGTCATGGGGCTGAGCAGCTCAAAGAAGCATTAGGGCATAACGTACTAAATTGGTGCTTGCAACAAGAACAGTTGGGTACAGGCCACGCCGTGCAACAAGCGGCAGATAGTATTAAAGATGATGAAGATATCCTCATTTTGGTGGGTGATGCTCCATTAATTAAGCAAGAAACCCTATCTTCACTCATCGCCGTTAAAGCTGAATGTGACTTAGCTTTACTAACCGTTGAATTAGACGATCCAACCGGCATGGGACGCATTGTCAGAAATGGTGATCAAGTCACAGCCATAGTTGAACACAAAGACGCCACTGAAGCACAACGTGCTATCAAAGAAATTAATACCGGCATGATGATCATGAACGGTGCAGATCTTAAGCGCTGGCTCGGTCAGTTGTCTAACAACAACGCTCAAGGTGAATATTACCTAACCGATGTGATTGAAATGGCAGCGAATGAAGGCAAAGTGATCAAGGCTGCCCAGCCGTCAAACGCTATAGAAGTTGAAGGTATTAATAACCGCGCCCAATTAGCTAAACTTGAGCGTGCATTTCAGTTAGAACAAGCCAATGCGCTATTGATGGACGGCGTTAGCTTGATGGATCCAACAAGGTTTGATTTACGTGGTGACTTGCATGTCGGTAAAGATGTTGTTATCGATGTCAATGTCGTTATCGAAGGTAAGGTATCACTTGGCGACTATGTCCATATCGGGCCTAATTGCGTTTTGAAAGATTGTACCGTTGGAGAAGGTTCAAAAATCGAAGCGTTTTCTAGCTTAGAGCAAGCCGAGGTTGATGCAGGTTGTAGTGTTGGACCATACGCCAGATTGCGTCCCGGTGCTGTATTACAAGATGGTGCCAAGGTCGGTAACTTCGTTGAAATGAAAAAGTCAGTATTAGGCAAGGGGTCGAAAGCCAGCCACTTAACCTATTTAGGTGACACCACAGTTGGCGAAAATGCCAATATTGGTGCAGGTACTATTACCTGTAATTACGACGGTGTGAATAAGTTTAAAACTATTATCGGTGATGGTGCTTTTATCGGTTCAAATAGTTCGTTAGTTGCCCCAGCTAACATAGGAAATAATGCAACTGTAGGAGCTGGGTCTGTTATTACTAAGCCAGTGGAAGACTCTGAATTAGCAATTGCTCGTGGTAAGCAACGGGCGGTTTCTGGTTGGGAGAGACCTACTAAGCAGTAAAGCCCGCTCAAAACGCCTACGTTGTTTAATCGACTTTGCTTAACCTTCCGCAGGCCTGTTTGGGGTACTTGAGTACCCCCTATTCACGTCATTACTCATTATTTTTAATAAAGTTTTTAAAAAAAACAAATTATTGACTAAGCTCATATAACAGACTTATACCAACCTTCAAGCAGGTTGTTATTCACCTTGTTTGCTCTGGCTTTGGCTGAGTAAGCTTTTAAACAACGAGAGTTAGTCGATGTCCATATTTGCGCTTCGTAAATCGTCTATGGTTTTTGGTGTTCTCAACAATTTAACAGCGCCAGCTTTTGTCAATTGTTTGGGAAAAGGAAGGAATAAGGGTTTAGCATTTATCAATGAGGCTTTAGTTAAAAAGCTGGGGTATCAGTCTTCATCTGAGCTCGTAGGTAAACCTCTGTATTTTATCCTAAGCGAAAGCCAAGCTGGTGGAAGGTCTCGTGACGATATGATGAGTGAAGGCAAGCAGCTATTAGCAAAGTATAAATTTTGGCGTGGTGGCTTAACTTATCAATGTAAAGATGGATCGAGTTTTACAACATCAGCAATAGTGACGTTATCGAAATATAAATCAACACCTTATACCATTAGTATTCTTGAAAATGCTGAACTGTTAGAAGAATTTACCGGTGACTTTGAGGACAAAGTTGGCGCATGTACTGACCATATCGACGAAACTGTTGGTGCATTAAAGCAATCAAGTGCTGACTTATTGCAAGAAATGGGGACTGTTGTCGCTGAAGCTGATAAAACGGCAAGTGTGACTAAGTCCAGTGCTGCAAATGCCGAGGAGATGACGGCTCAGGCACATAAGCTGCTAGAAAGTACGAGTGACATCTCTGCTAAGATGAAATCTGCTACTGAGATTACATCGAAAGGCGTTAGTCAAGCAGCGCATTCTGATACGTTAATTAGTGAGATGTCCGGTGCTGCAGGTAAAATAGGTGAAGTTATCGATTTAATTAAATCAATAGCTGACCAGACAAACTTGCTCGCGTTGAATGCCGCGATTGAGGCTGCAAGAGCAGGTGAAGCTGGCCGAGGCTTTGCAGTGGTTGCCAATGAGGTGAAAAATTTAGCCTCGCAAACATCGGAGGCGACAGGAAATATTGGTCAACAGATTAATTTGGTGACTAATACCATCGAGGAGACGATTACTGGTCTTGAAACGACGTCTGAAGTCTTAAAGAAAATTAATGATATTTCAAAAGATGTTGAAGGGGCTATGAGCAGCCAATCTGAATCAGCGAAACAGATGTCAGATGGTCTTTCTGAATTGACAAATGAAGCTGTTCAAGCAGAAAGTAGTGCGACTAGAATTAAAGGCATCAGTGATGAAGCTCAGGGTAAAGCCGAGACTATTGGTAAGCAAATGAAGATGATGGGCGACATGTCGGAGGATTTGCACCAGCAAGTTAAATACTTTGTTGATCAGTTGAAACAGCGGGGTTAATCCTGAGGCAATATATGGTTGCAAATATATTGCGCATCTAGCCCCACTTGGTAGAAACGGCCTGACCCCCAATAACGTTGCCAGTTCAACCCTAAAAAATATAACCCTGTTACAGAGCTAATACCATTCTTATGAATGGGACGACCATTTGCTGTTAACACAGGAATGTTCAGCCAATGATAGTCTGGTTTAAAGCCAGTACACCAAATAATACTCGATATGAGTTGTTCAGATAGATTGAGTGACGTTGAAACCTCAGGTACGTAGCTTGGATAAATATTGTCGTCAGCTGGTGTGTCGATATTGTTTTCATTGATGAATTTATTGATCATCGACAAAATTGAATTGGCTTCTTTATCTGCTTCATCTAAGTTTTTGATCAGATCGTTAGCGAAGAAACAGGTATCGCCGTCGCACTTTATTATTCGGCTAAACAGTTTGGCTCCTTCTTCAGCCAGTGTTCGCATATTGATATCAAGGCCACCGCCTTTGCCACTAACGCAATGGTTTGTTTTAAATGCAGCTGAAGCGCCGTTTGGGTTTTCTTCAACGGTCAATTTGTAGTAACCCATATCATCTAACCATTTTATAACATCTCGTCCCTTGTAACGTCGATTAACACGAGGAGCCGATCCGACAGAAATATACAATGTGTTACCTGCTGCATGAAGCTCCTCTGCAATCTGACACCCTGACTGAGCCGTGCCGACTAGCAGAACATTTTCACCCTCAAATTGTTTTGGGTGTCTGTACTCAGAAGAGTGTATTTGACGTATATGGTTAGGTAAATTTTTTGCTACTGCGGGTATTTGAGGTAAATGATAATTACCAGTAGCGATAATAATGTTGTCTGCTAAGAAATTTTGCTGGGACGTTTGGACTCTGAACCTGTGGCCTTGCAAGCTCACGTGATTGACTTTAGTGGCCTGCTGTATAGGTAGTTGAAACTTTGTGGCGTAACTTTCGAGGTAATCAATGATTTCATTTTTCAACATAAAGCCGTCAGGGTCGTTACCCTCGTAGGCATGCCCGGGTAGTTGGCATTGCCAATTGGGTGTGACTAAACAAAAGCTGTCCCACCGTTTTCGCCAAGCATTTGCAATGGTGTCTGATTGCTCCAATACAAGGTGGTCTATGTCGCGTTGTTTTAAACAATAGCTGGCAGACATCCCGGCTTGCCCACCACCGATAACTAAGGTATTAATATTGTGTGTCTCAGCCAAGCTCACTTTCCTTTTGTGACAAACCAGTTAAGGGTTGCTTATCAAACTGCCAGATAGTTTCTCGGTCACCTTTCCAGTGTAGGTGAATATCTGCATCCTTTCTTACAAGACCAATATTGTGTAATGTTAAAGGTCGATTGGCGAAAAACCTGGTCAGCTTCTCGCCTTGCTCTTTGGTACAGCAAAATATAAAACCGTAGCTTTGGAAGGCTCTTAGCCAGTCGACTAAATCAACATCTTGAGGTGGTTTGATGGCATCCAAAGAGATATCTAAACCACTCTCGGTGAGCTCCATCATCATTATCAAAGTGCCGATAAAGCCTGCATTACTGATGTCTTTGGCAGCGCTTGCCATGTTGTTATTGGCAATAAAGTTTGGGAGGTGCCAATCTGATCTAATGTTTTCTGGACTGCGTTTGCTCAAACAGTTCCAGTATTTGTTGTTGCCCTGCCAATGACCTACCTGATTCGTCAAGGCGTATACTGTCATTTCGGGTTCAACATGCCAACAAGACAAAAGATTGTTCGCTTTGCCATTGATGGCCACCGATAGGTTAGGCTGACTGATAGATGAAATATTAAGGTGGCCGCCGCCGTAGTGAATATCAAAAACCTCACAGGCCTTTTGTATACCTTCGCTAATCGATTTGGCAGTTTGAGGATCATTGTGCCAAAGTGTGCTCACTATACCTAACGGCGTACCTCCCATTGCTGATATGTCGCTCACGTTAGCCATCACAGCAGACCAACCGGCACGCCATGGATCGGATTGTAAAAACTCGGTTTGGATACCTTCGCTGGCGAGTAAATCGTAGCTATTACCATTAAAGAAGGCTGCACAATCGTCGCCTGGACTGGCATAACGACTATGGAGATCGTCGTCAGGGTTAAATAAGGTTGAGATATGTTGGATAGATTGCTTAGCGGCGATCTCAGGGCTCTCCAGAATAGAAGTTGTGAGCGCTTTCAATGAGAGGTTTTTATTCAAAGCAAAGCCCTAGTCGATCGTTCGTGAGTGTTGTTCAATCTACCGCAGTATTTGTTTACTGAGTGGGTATCTAGATAAATCAACTTCCATGCGTGTATGCGTTTTGCCGGCCACTTCTAGCGTGAATAATGGTCTCCAGTGCAATCGCTGAAAGTAAGCTACATTCTCATGTTGGATGTTCGCGTAAAAACGTTCGCAGTTATTCTCTTTGGCAAAGGTGACGGCATGATTGATCAGTGCTTTTCCAATAGACAGCTTCCCTCTATAGCATTTTTTTACGCACAAGCGGCCGCCAAACCAGGCACCATCTTCTACCTTAAAAACCCTCACGCCTCCGACTACTTCTTGCCCCACACCACAAAGATTGGCGACCGCCACAATGGGCGTTGCGATAAAATCATTAGCATCTTTTTCATGGTTCAAAGAAAGCTTTTGCTCGCACTTGAACACTTGGTTGCGTAACTTAAAGTAGGCTTTCTTTTCCCAACCACTATCCACTGTTTTATAGGCAATGTCGGTTGAAATGAAGGGAATAACCGGTAAATCTACTAATACAAAACCATAACTACTATACACAGTTTTACGTCCCTATTTTATTCGTGAGATTTAAGGCCTGAACACGCGCCGCACTTAGCGCAGCCTGCCTTGATGTCTTTTGTATACATTTGGTGCTTAATTAAGTCAGCAGAGACACGTTGATATATCCGTTTCATCATGTCACTTTCAGGTGCTGGGTGATTCGATAAAGGTGTATTTTGTAACGGCACAAAAGGTACGATAAACGGGTAGACACCAGCTTTAATCAAGCGTTGACTCACTCTGACAATATCTTCTTCTGAATCACCTAAACCAGCCAGTATATAAGTGCTAACTTGACCTTTTCCAAAGACCTTTACAGCGTGATGAAAAGCATCAAAGTACTGTTCTAAAGTCACCTGTGCTTTGCCGGGCATAATTCTTTCACGCACCGATTGGGTAACGGCTTCTAGATGCATACCAATGCTGTCGACGCCTGCTTCATACAGCTGTGTAATCCATTCCTTAGATGAAGGAGGTTCACATTGCGCCTGTATGGGAATATTAACCTTCGTTTTAATGGCTTGTGCACATTCTGCGAGTACCTTGACACCTCTGTCCCCACCTTTTGGTGTTCCAGTCGTCATAACCATATGCTCAACACCATCTAAGCGAACCGCTGCCTCTGCCACTTCGGCAAGTTGTTCAGGCTTCTTTCGGGCAATGGTTGTTTTTTGTTTAAGTGACTCACCAATGGCACAAAATTGACAGGATGTTTCTTTGTTCTCATAGCGTATACAGTTCTGAAGTACTGTGGTTGCAAGCACATTGTGACTATGTAACGCGGCGATTTTCCAATATGGAATCCCATCAGCCGTGTATAAGTCGTAAAACCGAGGTCTTGAAGGGACTAAAACCTTACCTAGCTTTTGACCTTCTCTAAATATAATGGCTTGGCGACTGTCGTCATCATAGTATTCAATGCGATACGGAGAATCATTGGCTTCTTTGCTTAATAAAGGAACCATGAGTGTATGATCACTGAACTTAAGCGCAGCATGGTCTGTTGGACCTGCCCCACCCCTTCTTAGAGGCTTATGTTTATCTGGCCACTGAGCGCCTAAAGCTAATAAATCTTCAGGCGCCTTCATCAGCATTTGCGTCATTGATTTAAAGTGTCCAGGAATGAACGACGAAAGCGTTGTCTCTTGCCATGAGTAACTGAATATCCATAACATCCAGTGGACTTATCGGGATAATGCCCGGCATTAACGCTTTTTCGGTTTGTCCGTACAACGCTTGAAGTGCGAATCGACAACAGTAAACGGTGCCACCTTCGTCCATAAATTGTTGTATTTGGTTATTAACAACCAAATGCCCTGGGAAGCCTTCTTCGCCAAGCTTTGGGTATCCGCGCTGAATACCTAATTGTACGCCGGGGCCATAAAGTAAAACAACGGTTTCAAAGCCTTTGCGTTGGAGCCGCTTAGCTTGCAACATGTTGACTAAACCAATTGAGCCTTCCATAGCCACCGTGTGAAAAGTTACTAAGGCCTTTTGGCCTTCTTCAGCTTGCACATCTTCAAACAGCTTTTCTTCGTAATCGACTAAAAAGTCACCGTCTTGATGCATCGGGCGATCAACTTTAGGCATGGGAGTCTCCAATTGAGTGTTAGTTATAAAAACGTAGACTGCTATTAAATTGGTATTTAAATTAAAGCTTAGACCAGTATTTTAAAAACACAAAATATACTAAAATTTTAAATATTTATTATATATCAATAGGTTATGTTATTTTTGGTAGTTTTATTACTAAGTATAATTGTTGATCGTAAGTGACCGGTTAATTCATCAAGAATAACGATATTAGTGATATATGAGCGGCCGAGAAACCTATCAATTCACGTTTTACAATCTGATTGGGTTGATGAAAAAGAGGTACTCATTTTTTGATAAAGTGGTTTAAGTCAAAAAATTTTATGGGTTATTGGAGGGCTTTAAGCGCTACCTGTCGGATTTTTCTTAGGACCGTCTCTTTAAATAAGTTTGCATTAACTTACGAGTTGGGTATTATTAAGTTTCGATTCGAAACTTAATGGTTCAACCTTAAGCGTGTTGTTTTATAGACAGTGGTAGTATGCAGAAAAGAAATACACAGCAACGGCGTCGATTCATTCTTGAAAAACTCACACAGCAAGGTGAAGTGTCTGTCGATGAGTTAACAGAAAGCTTCGGAACATCCGCTGTTACTATACGTAAAGACTTGGCCGAACTTGAGAGTAATGGTCTTTTATTACGACGTTTTGGCGGTGCAGTTGTGTTACCTAAAGATGCATCTGAATTGTCTGATGAAAAGGTTTCGAAAAGAAAGATAGCTATCGCAGAGGTCGCATCTGAGCTGATTCTTGATCACAATCGCATTATTGTCGACAGTGGCAGTACCACGGCTGCATTGCTCCCTTACCTCCAAACAAAACGTGGTTTGGTTGTTATGACCAATGCCTTGCATGTTGCTAACGATCTATTGGAACAAGAGAATGAGCCTACCGTTTTGATGACAGGCGGTACTTGGGACGCACAATCTCATTCGTTCCAAGGACAAATGGCAGAGAAAACACTCAGAGCCTATAACTTCGATCAAGCATTTTTAGGTGCCTCTGGATTAGATTCAGAGCTGGGCACCACAACATTCAATGAGCTAACCCATTTAAGTCGTGTAATGGCAGAAGTCTCGCAGCGTGTCATTATTATGGCTGAGTCAGAAAAATTTGAACGAAAGATACCAAACGTAGAATTGCCTTGGTCGTCGATTGATGTTTTAGTAACCGACGATCAAATCCATGAGCAAATCAAACAACAAATAGAGAATCAAGGTGTTGAAGTTATTTGCGCCAGGGTTCAAATAAAAGATTAAACACTGATTTTAAATTCAGGAGAAAAATATGTGTGGCATTGTTGGTGCAGTAGCAGAAAGAAACGTCGTTGAAATCCTATTAGAAGGCTTGAGAAGACTTGAGTATAGAGGTTACGACTCTGCTGGTGTTGCGTTGCTCACGCCAGAAGGTGAGTTGAATCGTGTTCGCCGCATTGGCAAAGTCAAAGAACTATCAGATGCGGTAGATGAGAACCCTGTTAAAGGGTCTACTGGTATTGCCCATACACGCTGGGCGACACATGGTGGTGTTACTGAAGCGAATGCACATCCGCACTTTTCCTCTGATCGCATCTCTGTTGTCCATAACGGCATTATCGAGAACTATCAGACACTTCGCTCTGAATTAACAGAAAGTGGATACACCTTTGAGTCAGATACAGACACAGAGACTATCGCCCATAAAGTCCACCAGCAGTTATTGGACGGTGTTGACTTGCTGGCTGCAGTACAATCATCTGTTGAACAATTTCATGGTGCTTACGGCACGGTGATTATGGATAAAGAAGACCCTTCTCGTGTTATTGTTGCGCGCTCCGGTAGTCCTCTCGTTATTGGCTTAGGTTTGGGTGAGAATTTTATTGCCTCTGACCAAATGGCTTTGCTACCGGTTACCCGCCGTTTTATTTTTCTAGAAGAAGGTGATGTCGCTGAAATTACTCGACGCACCGTAAAGATATTCGATCAATCTGGTGCCCCTGTCGAGCGCGAAATAATTGAATCTAATGTCGAGCATGACGCCGGTGATAAAGGTGGCTATCGCCACTACATGTTGAAAGAGATTCACGAACAACCCACAGTGGTGCGCAATGCATTGCAAGGTCGTCTAACCGACACCGGGATTGCTGATGGTATATTTGGCGAAGGTGCTGAAGATATCTTAGCTAAAGTTAAGCACGTACAAATTATTGCTTGCGGAACGAGTTACCATGCTGGAATGACAGCACGTTATTGGTTAGAGCAATACGCTAACGTGTCTTGTAATGTCGAAATCGCCTCAGAATTCCGTTATCGCAAATCCTACGTACAAGATAATAGTTTACTCGTGACTATTTCCCAGTCGGGTGAAACAGCCGATACATTGGCTGCCTTGCGATTGGCTAAAGAGTCAGGTTACATGTCGAGCCTGACAATCTGTAATGTGCCAGGTTCTTCTTTGGTGCGAGAGTCTGACCTTGCCTTCATGACAAAAGCGGGTGCAGAAATTGGTGTCGCTTCTACGAAAGCTTTTACAACACAATTAACTGCTTTCTTAATGTTAACGTTGGCTATAGGCAAGCACAACGATCTGAGTGAAAACGACCAAAAGAGCATTATTAGTGGTCTACAAAGCTTACCAACTAAACTCGAAGAAACACTCAGCCTTACACAAGGCATTGAAGACTTGGCGGAAGAATTCGCCGACAAAAATCACAGCTTATTCTTAGGCCGAGGCGACCAATACCCCATTGCAATGGAAGGTGCACTTAAGCTGAAAGAAATCTCTTATATTCACGCAGAAGCTTACGCATCGGGTGAGCTAAAACATGGTCCTCTAGCCTTGATTGATGACGAAATGCCCGTTATTGTCGTCGCCCCTAACAATGAATTACTCGAAAAACTTAAATCGAACGTCGAAGAAGTGCGCGCACGAGGCGGTATTATGTACGTCTTCGCCGACAAAGATGCCCAATTCGCCAGTGACGAAACCATGCGTGTTATCAATGTCCCTCATTGTGAAGAATCTATCGCACCTATCGTCTACACCATCCCATTACAATTGCTCTCATACTACGTAGCGGTGATTAAAGGGACTGATGTCGACCAGCCGAGGAATTTGGCTAAGAGTGTGACTGTTGAATAGCTGATAGCGAGCACTGCACTGCATTTGTAAATAAACAATAAAGTATCATCCTAACAATAAAGTATCATACTAAACAAAAAAGTATCATACTTTCCCAATCTTGAGCTAAGCTAGATATCTATAGTTTAGCTTAAGAGCATCATGTGGCTTCACTCAAAGACTTCCTTAAACCTCAGCCAAGAGAAGGCATAGAGCTATTTGGTAAAGACATCATACGTCGCCTTGAAAAAGAAAAGAGGGGGCAAGGCTTTGGTAAACATTACAGTCCTTTTCTCACAGTAAGAGATGTGCCGAGTAAAGGTCGCGTTC
>CAZXIN010000050.1:0-30097 GCA_964640795.1 uncultured Pseudoalteromonadaceae bacterium
TTAAGAGAGAAATTTAATAAATTTGTATGTTTTCGCGAAATAAAACAAAACTTAGCGCGGTCCCTAGTGACATAGCTACAAAACAAAAACGGTATGAAGTTTTAGTGCAAGCTTTGCATGCTGATATCTACCGTTATGCTTATTGGCTAGTGAAAGACAAAGCTATTGCTGAAGACATTGTACAAGAAACATTTTTACGCGCATGGCGTTCTCTTGATTCTTTAAAAGATGAGAAAGCAGCAAAAGCTTGGTTAATAACTATTTTAAGGCGAGAGAACGCGCGTCGATTTGAACGCAAACAGTTCGATTTGGTTGATATGGAAGATGTTTCGTTGGAAGACGAAGGTCCTTCAAATGAAACACAAATCGAACATGAAGAGTTACAGCGCCTTATTGCTAATTTAAGTGAAGAGTATAGAGAGCCATTAATGCTGCAAGTCATGTTTGGCTATAGCGGTGAAGAAATTGCCGAGCAATTGAGTCTTAATAAAAATACTGTTATGACTCGTTTGTTTAGGGCGCGAAATCAACTTAAAGAACAATTAGAGAGAAGTAATGAAGGCAGAGATTATAAAAATGGATGAACTAGAGTTTCGACGTTCCATTTACTCAGAGCCATCAACGAACGATGAGAGCGTTCGAAAAGCGGCGAGTCAGGATGAATCGAAGCAAAAACTTTGGGATGACATCACAGCACTTGATGCGTCTATCCAAGAAGTTATGAACGTTCCTGTACCTGAGAACTTGGCACACAAGATAATTCTTAACCAGTCATTGAATCAACATCAAGAGACGAAGAAACGCAGTAGGGTTCATTTAGCGTTGGCGGCATCAGTAGCATTCGCTATTGGTATTAGCTTCACAACGTTTCAACAAAGCCAACCTGAGTTTAATTTGTCTGAAGGTGCATTAGCACATTTCTACCATGCAAAAGAAATGGAAACAGGCGACAGTAATTTGTCAACTCAACAAGTCAACTTTAAGCTTGCTAGTTTCGGTACGCAATTTAATAGCGATATTGGTAAAGTATATTCAGCTAACTTTTGTGATGTTGATAATGTTCGCACGCTACATTTAATTATGGACGGTGAACAAGGTAAAGTATCTGTGTTTATTGTACCGCACCAAGATCGTTTCCTTATTCAAGATTCTTTTGGTGATAAGAATATGAATGGAAGATCGTTGAAAGTAGGCGACCATGACATGGTTGTCATTGGTGAAAAGAACGAGTCATTAGATAAATTGCAAAAATCATTGTCGAGTAAGTTGGATTTTACAGCTTAAGCTAAAAGACAAAGCAATCGTTTGAAATGAAAACCCAGCAATAGCTGGGTTTTTTTATGCTTGTCTCAGCTGTCGATTTAAAATAGCGTCATATCAATATGATCAATACCACCGTCATCATATACATCACCTACTTCATTGAAACCAAAGCGTTTATAAAATTCGGTAGCATTGCATTGCGATGATAGCTTCATATTGTACTCAGGTTGCAATGCCCTCGCCTTGTCCATGGTTTCTTGAATGAGTGTTTGCCCTACACCAGTGCCTCTGCATTCCATAGACAGCA
Source organism: uncultured Pseudoalteromonadaceae bacterium (assembly GCA_964640795.1). Classification (GTDB taxonomy): domain Bacteria; phylum Pseudomonadota; class Gammaproteobacteria; order Enterobacterales; family Alteromonadaceae; genus M269. The sequence goes on from CAZXIN010000050.1 coordinate 1,571, forward strand.
GCACACGCTCTATCTTCCAGTATTGCTTATCAGAGAGCTGACGTAGTCGGACATAACCCACTATGTCTCTTTTCTCATTACGCAAAATCAAGTGCAAAGCATTCTTATCCAACCCATCAATATCGGGGTAAATACTCTGTTGCTCAATAATAAAAATACGTTGCCGTAACTCCAATACAGCTTCCAGATCTTCTTTTGTTAACTGTTCATAATCAAACCATTCAAAATGACTCATTTATTTTCCTCGTAGCATTAAATCAGTGCACTTGTTAGCATTAACGTCATCGCGGTCAACTAGGGCATATTGACCTTTGCATAATTAAAACAATTCTAACAGGAAGCTTCATGCAAACAGGCACTTTTGTTTCACTTTCCCTCTACTTTCTAGCCATGTTAGGCATAGGACTTTACTCTTTCAAAAAGTCTGACAACAGTGTATCCGGTTATATGTTAGGTGGGCGTCAGATGAGTCCAGCCGTTACTGCATTATCTGCAGGCGCTTCGGACATGAGTGGGTGGATGCTTTTAGGGCTACCTGGAGCTATGTATCTATCAGGGTTAAGTAGTATATGGATAGCTATTGGTTTAGTTATTGGCGCTTATTGCAATTATTTATTGGTAGCTCCTAGATTACGCGTTTATACAGCCATAGCAGATGATGCTCTTACAATTCCCGACTTCTTCGCGAAACGTTTCAATAATGAAGGCTATGCATTACGAGTCTTGTCTTCTATTGTCATTATTATTTTCTTCACTTTGTATACATCGTCCGGTGTTGTTGCAGGTGGAAAACTTTTCGAAAGCTCGTTTGGTTTGAGCTACGAAGCTGGACTATATATTACCGCGGGCGTCGTCGTAGCTTACACGTTAGTCGGTGGCTTTATGGCTGTTAGCATTACGGATTTTGTTCAAGGATGCATAATGTTCGTGGCACTTATCTTAGTACCTCTTGTTGCTCTAACAAATGTTGGTGGTGTTGATGCTACAGTGTCTATACTTCACGATTTGCCAGGCAATAAGCTCAGCCTTCTCAATGGCGTTTCATTCATAGCTATTATTTCAAGTATGGCATGGGGTCTAGGCTATTTTGGCCAACCTCATATTATTGTTCGGTTTATGGCAATACGTTCTGTTAAAGAGGTCAAAACAGCGAGACGGATTGGGATGAGCTGGATGATAGTGACACTGATCGGTGCTTGTTCAACAGGCTTGGTTGGGGTAGCTTATGCTACTAAAAACAGCTTAAATGTCACCGACCCTGAGACCATATTTGTTGTTCTATCTCAAATACTCTTTTCCCCTTTAATTAGTGGCTTTTTGCTCGCTGCGATTCTAGCCGCTATAATGAGTACAATTTCGTCACAATTGTTAGTCTCGTCGAGTTCACTGACTGAAGACTTCTATAAAATTTTCGTGCGAAGGGATGCTAGTCAAACAGAGCTCATAAACGTTGGTCGATTATCGGTTGCTCTTGTTGCGCTTGTCGCTATCGCTTTAGCCTATAATAGAGACAGCAGCATACTTTCATTAGTCAGCAACGCATGGGCTGGTTTTGGCGCAGCCTTTGGCCCCATTACTCTGCTAAGTCTCTACTGGGTGGGCTTAACCCGCATCGGGGCAATTAGTGGTATGATGGCAGGTGCAGCCACAGTATTGTTTTGGATATATGCACCTTTAACGATAAACGGACAAAGCCTAAGTAGCATCATATATGAAATTGTTCCAGGCTTTATATTGGGAGGAGTCACTGCAATAGTTGTTAGCTTAATGACACAGAGTGTAAGTGACACCATTCGTACCAAGCATCAACGAGTGATCGACGAAATGCAGAAAGTCTAATAGTATTCATTATTCTGAATGTATTTCTCATTCTGGACAGGGGATAGGTATGTCATTCTATGCAGCGAGGCAGCCCATACTAAATGCGGATAAAACGCTTTTTGCTTATGAGTTGTTGTTTAGAGATAGTTTAGAAAATTCATTTCCTAAAGACATGAATGACGACCAAGCTACAAGCAATATGGTCGATGGCTTACTCTCAAGTTTGGGTTCTAGCTTAGAATCTATTGCTCAGAATAAACCTGCATTTATTAACTTCACGCACGACACATTACTTAAACGCTTTCCACTCATGTTACCTAAAGAACAAGTTGTTGTTGAGGTATTGGAAACCGTTAAGCCTGGGAAAAAATTACTCGCTGCCATACAAGAGTTAAAATCAAACAATTATATTGTTGCGTTGGACGATTATGAACACCAAACCGTATGGCGCCACTTTTTTCCTTTTATTGATATTATTAAGATTGATTTCACACTGACGTCTTTCGATGAAATAAAGCAAATTATTGAAGATATTAGTGACTTCAAACACATCAAACTATTAGCTGAAAAAGTCGAAACATACGATGAATTTAACCAAGCACTTGAATTAGGTTTTAGTTATTTTCAAGGCTACTTCTTTAGCAAGCCAGAAGTTCTCCACAGTCGCACCCTAACACCTTGCCATATATCATTGGCAGATATCATGTCAGAAATGTCTAAAGAAGAACCCAATATTAATCTTGTGGCAAAAACATTTGAGTTGGATGTGTCATTATCATTCAAGCTATTGCGTTACACTCAATCACCGATATTTAAGCGTGGTGAAGAAATTTCAACAATAAAACAAGCCATTGTTTTATTGGGAAACCAAGAACTCAGGCGATTCGTTTCCCTCCTTTTTGCTGCAAAATACTCTGAAGGAAAGCCGCAAGTTTTAACGGCTCTTAGCCTCGTTAGGGCCAGATTCTGCGAATCTGTTACTGTACTTACAAATCAGAACAAAGAGCAATCATCCGCTTTTCTTGTAGGCTTGCTTTCTCTGCTTGATGCAATGTTAGATTCTAAGTTAGAAGATCTACTTGATACCTTGCCTCTATCCGAAGATATCAAAACTTCATTGACTAAAAATGAAGGTGTACTGGCACTCTACTTGAATCTGGTCACTTGTTTCGAGCAAGGTGACTGGGCAGCAGCTGAAAAAATATCTAACCAACTTAATCTCGATACAGACGATACCGCATTAAAATATCAAGAAGCGGTTAACTGGACATACGAACGTCTCTCTTTCGGTTAATGTACTACCCCATCGTGTTCAAAATGCAAGTAACTAACTGCGGTAGACACCCTAAAAAGTAGAAAACATACAACCTTTTTAATACTTTTCGATGTTACCTATAGCAAAGAGGCATACTTTTGCTCGACCCAAACCAGCCACTTTATGATATTGTTCTAAGCATATAATTGTTTGGTATAGCAACCCTATCTTAGTAAGAATACTTGCAAAACTTAAGTGATGTAGATGTACAAGCTATATAAAAAGCTTTAACAGCTTGAACAAATTAGCATTGTCATCAAGTCACTCATACGCCTGCATTTTTAGATAGCTTGTGTATATAACTCGTTAAATATTGTTAATAATGGAAACCACTATGACCATCAGTGTTCCAACTGTCACTCACTTAAAACAACTCGAAGCAGAGTCTATCCACATTTTTCGTGAAGTTGCAGCTGAATTTGATAACCCTGTCATGCTTTACTCTGTCGGGAAAGACTCGTCAGTATTGCTGCACGTTGCTAGAAAAGCCTTTGCGCCAGGTAAAATCCCCTTTCCTCTAATGCATGTAGACACTACATGGAAATTCAAAGAAATGATTGAATTTAGAGATAAAATGGCACAAAAGCATGACCTTGATTTGATTGTCCACAAAAATCAAGAAGGTATTGATATGGGCGTAGGCCCATTTACACATGGCAGTTCCAAACATACTGATATCATGAAAACAGTGGCGCTTAAGCAAGCATTAAACAAATATAAGTTTGACGCTGCATTTGGTGGTGCGCGAAGAGATGAAGAAAAGTCGCGTGCAAAAGAGCGTGTTTATTCATTTCGTGATGAAAACCATCGCTGGGACCCGAAAAACCAACGTCCCGAGCTTTGGAACATCTATAACTCGCAAATCAATAAAGGCGAGAGCATCAGGGTCTTCCCTATGTCTAATTGGACTGAGTTAGACATCTGGCAATATATCTACCTTGAAAATATTGAGATCCCTTCACTCTACTTAGCTAAGCCTCGGCCTGTTGTTGAGCGCGATGGCATGCTTATTATGGTTGACGACGATCGTATGCCATTAAACGAAGGAGAAGAGCCGCAGATGCGCTCTGTCAGATTTAGGACATTGGGCTGTTACCCGCTAACGGGAGCTGTCGAATCAAAAGCAGACACCTTAACCGATGTTATTCAAGAGATGCTGTTAACTAAAACATCCGAACGACAGGGGCGAATGATCGACCATGATTCTTCTGGTTCGATGGAGAAGAAAAAAATGGAGGGATATTTCTAATGGCAACGAATATTGTTTGGCACCAACACGAAGTTGATAAAAAGCGCAGAGCAGAAGAAAAGAAACAAAAGCCTTTTGTTCTTTGGATGACGGGACTTAGCGGTTCTGGCAAATCAACTATTGCTAATTTAGTCGAGAAAAAGCTCGCGGATTTAGGCAAACATACCTACCTCCTTGATGGAGACAATGTTCGCCACGGTTTGTGTGGTGACCTTGGCTTTGGAGACAAAGACCGAGTTGAGAATATCAGACGAATCAGCGAAGTATCAAAACTATTTGTAGACTCTGGGACTATCGTTATCACAGCCTTTATCTCCCCTTTCCAAGCCGATAGAGATTTCTGTCGTGGCTTATTAGAAGAGAACGAGTTTGTTGAGGTGTTTGTCGATACACCTCTCGATGTATGTGAGCAACGCGATCCCAAAGGCTTGTATAAAAAAGTGCGTAACGGCGAAATAAGTCAATTTACTGGCATTGATTCGACTTATGAAGCCCCCAAAAGCCCCGAGATTCACCTAAGCTATCAAGATGAATCTGCTTCAGAGTCTGCAGAGCGCATAGTGACTGCATTGCAAGAGCAAGGACTAATTGATTAATGAATGAACTTGCAGAAAAAATCACCGCTATAGCTCATCAAGCCGGTGAAGCTATTATGGTTATTTATCAGCGCGATTTTGATGTGGTCGATAAAAGCGATAAAAGCCCTTTAACAGAGGCTGATTTATCTGCTCATAACATCATAGTAAGCGGCTTGAAGGCAATTTCTGATTTACCTATCCTCTCAGAAGAGTCTGCTGCTATTGAATGGGCGACTCGCAAGCAATGGGAACGCTATTGGCTCGTTGATCCACTGGATGGCACCAAAGAGTTCATCAAGAAGAATGGTGAATTCACTGTCAATATTGCACTGATTGAAAACGGCAAACCGACACTAGGTGTTGTGTATGCGCCTGTATTATCAACAACTTATGTTGGTATAAATCAACAAGCAAAAACAGCATATAAGCTTGTCGATGATGAAAAGAGCTCCCTATCTCCTGCAGCTCACCAAAAAGGTGAAAGCTGGAAGATTGTTGGTAGCCGTTCACACCAAAGTCCGGCTATTGAAGAGCTCATTGCATCACTTGATGAAGATGCTGAACTCGTACCTATGGGTAGCTCTCTCAAGTTATGCTTAGTGGCTGATGGAAAAGCCCACATCTACCCTCGCCTAGGCCCAACATCTGAGTGGGACACTGGAGCGGCACAAGCCGTTGTCGAAGCTGCAGGCGGTCAAGTAACAATCTATGAAGAGAATCAAACACTGTTTTCGAACGATGCTAAGCCATTGCTCTATAACCAAAAAGATTCTTTATTAAACCCTTATTTTTTAGTGAGCTGTTAAGCCATGAATAGCGAAAACGAATTATTACAAACCGACATTGTTTCCTACCTACATCAGCATGAAAACAAAGACATGTTGCGCTTTTTGACCTGTGGTAGTGTTGATGATGGCAAAAGTACTCTAATTGGTCGTCTGTTGCACGATTCAAAAATGATCTATGAAGATCAACTAGCAGCCGTCACCAAGGACAGTAAGAAAGTCGGTACTACAGGTGAAAAAGTTGATCTCGCTTTGCTCGTTGACGGATTACAGTCTGAACGTGAGCAAGGCATTACTATTGATGTGGCCTACCGTTACTTTTCTACTGATAAGCGTAAGTTCATCATTGCTGATACACCTGGACATGAGCAATATACGCGTAATATGGTAACTGGTGCATCTACCTGTGATTTAGCCATTATTCTAGTAGACGCTAGAGAAGGTGTGAAAACACAAACTCGCCGTCATTCCTTCTTGGTCTCTTTATTAGGCATCAAACACGTCATTGTAGCCATTAACAAAATGGACTTAATGGACTACGACCGTGGAGTTTATGAGAACATTCAACAAGACTACCTAGAGTTCGCAAAAGAATTAACTATTCCGGATATTCAGTTTGTACCAATCTCCGCTTTAGATGGTGATAATGTTGTTAACAAGAGTGAATCTACGCCTTGGTATCAAGGTGAAACACTTATGTCATTGTTGGAAAATATCGAAGTCGCAAAAGACTTTAATATGGATGATTTCAGATTCCCAGTTCAATATGTGAATAGACCAAACTTGAACTTCAGAGGGTTCGCTGGAACTATTGTTTCAGGGCAAATCAGTAAAGGAGATCAAGTTGTCACTTTACCTTCAGGTAAATCATCTAAAGTTAAGTCTATCGTCACGTTTGAAGGCGAACTAGAAACTGCGCACCCGCCTCTAGCTGTTACCATCACATTGGAAGATGAAATTGATATTTCGCGTGGTGACATGATAGTGAAGGCAGATAACCTGCCTTTGAACACCAATGCATATAGATCAACCTTAGTCTGGATGGCTGAAGAACCTATGATGCCCAATAAGCAATACGGCTTTAAGTTCTCCACTAAATTTGTGCCAGGAGTCGTTTCTACGATCAATCATAAAATTGATGTGAATACGATGAAGCATGACCAAGCAACACATCTTCAATTGAATGAGATTGCCGAGGTCGGCATCAAGTTGACTCAAGATATTGCATGTGATTCTTATCAGAGAAACCAAGGAACCGGAGCCTATGTCATTATTGACAGGCTAACCAATACAACTGTTGGCGCAGGAATGATCATTGACGCAACAGCGACAGATGAAGTTAAGGAACACCAATTCAGTGAGTTTGAACTAGAGTTTAATACACTAGTTCGTAAACACTTCCCACATTGGCATGCATTAGACATCAGTAAGCTTTAAGCTTATGAACTTAGACCAACTGTTGGTTGTTACTATTTTTGTAACAACCATAGGGGCGCTTATTTTCTCGAATTTGCGCCCTGCGTCTATTTTTTCTTACTCAGTACTTGCTCTTTTAGCAACTCAGCAACTGTCATTAACTCAAGTTACGTACCATTTTACAAATATAGGCTTAATTACGTTAATCCTATTACTGATGGTCAGCACTGCCATAGATAAAACATCTTTTATCAAACGATTAGGCAGAAGAATTGTCTCTAAAAATTATACCCAGACTTTCTGGCGGATGTTCGGCTTAACTTTCCTTTCATCTTCACTATTAAATAACACTGCGGTTGTAGCAAGCTTAATCGGCCCAATCAAACAAAACCAGTACCACCCGCCATCTAAACTGCTGATCCCATTGTCTTATGCGGCTATTTTGGGAGGAACAGTAACCTTGGTCGGTACTTCAACAAACTTAATTGTGAATAGCTTCCTTATTGATCACAGTTTATCTGGATTCAATTTCTGGGATTTCACTTTATTTGGTTTGAGTGCTGGCTTAGCTTGCGGTGTGCTTATGTACTTCTTAACGCCGTTGCTGCCCGATATCCAATCGAACCCACGCCTATTTACTGAATACTTCATAGAAGCTGGTGTGGAGCCGAACTCTGAGCTTATCGGAAAAACAGTTGAACAAAATCATCTGAGAAACCTACCAGAGTTATTCCTTGTTGAAATTGTTCGCAAAGGAAAATTGATCAGCCCCGTAACACCCGACATTATGATAGAGTCGGATGATAAGTTAATATTCTCAGGTAATATCCAAAAAGTTGATGGCTTGCAACACATCGACGGGTTGAAACTCTTTGCTCAAAATGACGGCTTACTTAGAGAGAATCTAACCGAAGTTGTTGTATCCAATAGAGCACCAATTATTGGTAAGAACTTAAAACAATTGGGTTTTAGAGCCTTATTTGATGCTGCGGTAGTCGCTATTAGACGAGACGGTGCAATCTTATCGGGCAAGCTAGGAGAAATTAGGCTTCAGGCTGGTGACTTTCTATTGTTAGCTACAGGCCCTGATTTTGAAAAGCGCCATAACTTAGCTAAGAACTTCTTTATTTTATCCGAGAAGCGCATCGCCACCAAATTAAACACCAAACAGGAATGGACCACTATTGCTGGGTTTGTTATCGCTATCTGCTTAAGCGCATCGTCTCTAGTATCACTACCGATTAGCTTAATGTTTCTCATAGCAATACTGGTTATCACTGGTGTCACTTCGAATGCTGAATTAAAACGCAATCTGCCATTCAATCTCATATTAGTCATTGTAGGCGCATTGAGTCTTGCGTCTGCCCTTGAACACAGCGGTGTAATAACTATCGTGACAAACCAATTGCACCCTTTATTAGTCGGTGCTACGCCTTTTGTTGCCTTGGCGGCGGTCTACCTAGTGACTTTAGTCTTGACCGAACTAGTCACCAACAATGCTGCTGCCGCTCTAATGTTCCCTTTTGCTTACGCTATATCGGAGTCTACACAAACTCCAATAATGCCCTTTGCGTTAGCTGTTGCCTTTGCTGCGAGTGCCAGCTTTATGTCACCTTATGGCTACCAGACAAACTTATTAGTCTTCAGTGCGACAAAATATAAATACGGGCACTTCATCAAAATTGGCTTACCTATATCCTTGTTATTTTCTTCTATTGTATTGGTATTACTTGGGTGGCACTACAAATTGCTCTAAGACCAACCTACCTAATGCTTCAGCACCTGAAAGCGTCGCAAGCAAGTAAATCCTATATGGAATCCATTAAAGCGTGCTGATCTTTGCTGTATAGATTTTGTTCTAAGTAAAGGCTTTTCGATTTCGGCGCATACATACAGGCCTATAGGTATAAGCTGAAAGTAGGCAACAAAGAGCAACACGCTCTAACTTTAATTTCGAAACGTGGTCGCTTTATTCCATAGATTCTGGTGTTTCTTGTAAGAAAAATACTCGTTAGGTTGCCAACATGCAGGTATCAGCTCTAGATCTACCTTGTCATCATAATTTGACCACAACTTACTGAGTATCTCCCTCAGCCTATCTTCACTGACTTTCTCAAGCTTTTTACGAGCCTTAGAAAAATACAAATTACTTTCAACACTTATCATGTAATTCATACCAAAAGAGTTAAACGTCAGATTACGCGTTGCAGCACGACATAACGGAATATTAGGATTAGTTGGATATAAACCAACAACAACAGCGTACTCATACCGATCCAAGTCTCGCTTATCTGGATCTTTAGGGATGTAAGTAATACCAAAGCCTTGCGGAAAAGTACCCGTTATCTCAATAAAATGCTTTACGACTACAGCACTAAAAGCTTTGTTCTCTGCCCCTTTTTCCAAAACTAACGTCGCTTTAGGAAGGCTACTGTATGTATGATTAGCTTTTGTAGATAAAACAACAGACGCATACACTTGAGGCACTTTAAGCAAATTACCAATCCCCTGACCTGGTGACAGAGCACTCTTCAGCAACGTTCTGATAAAAACTAACTTATCCAGCTCATTTTTATTAAAAACATCGCGTTCACTTCGAGAATTGCCGACATATCGACTAACCCCTAGCCCTTCTTTTGTGTAACGTAAGCTTTGTTCATAACCAACTTTCAATAAGGCTTTACGTTGAGGTAGTTCAAGCATCCTAAACTCATCTAAGGTTCCATCTTCACCTTTCAAAATAGTTTGAGCTTCAGGGTGATAATTTCCTATATCCTGCAAAATCGTCGCCATCAATATAGGGATTTGAACATCCCTACGAAACGGGCATCTAGATATGTCTAGCTTGTCAGCGCTATTTTCTGGAACCACTCTCTCCTGGTACCTCTGCAGGACGTAAGCATTAGTAATTTCATTTTTCTGCAATAACTTATCCAACAAGCGCAAAGCAAGGATGCCTTTATAAATATGCTTTGACTTTTGGTTTCTTAAGGCAAGATTAGGCCCTTCACCATTCAATAAAAGCAAGGTGCCTAATGCTTTGGCACTATTGTTGGTGGTTACATTGGGATCATAAGCTTCGATAAGCAGTAAAAGTTCTTCACACACTTTTAACATGCTCAACAAACGCGCTTCACGTTCTGCTGTCAATTCCTTCTGTACAGCTGATAATTTGCGTTTTAAATTATCGAGGTTACTTCCTTTACCTTTATCCTTAGTATCGTTCGAAGCTTTGAGCTCTGCCGCTTTTACTTCTTTAGATAAATTTTTAAATTTCGCTTCTTTTGCCGGCCACTCTTCGAAAAAAGCCTCGGCCTGTTCGTACAGTGAATCCTTCACAGAACTAGAGTTATGAACTTTTCTCACTAGATTCGACAACGCATAAGTGGCTGTCGATTGTCCGAAAGTATCTTTAGCCATGCATTACTCGTTTATCACCTGGAGGTGAATTATTTGGATCAAGGTAAACACTATGATTGCCTCCATGTTGTTCCATTTGCACCATCCTCTAGAGTAACCCCTAAAGCGGTTAATTCATCTCGAGCTTTATCTGCACCTGCCCAATCTTTGTCCGCTCGAGCTTGATTACGTTGAACAATTAATTGCTCTATTCGCTCCACATCTAAGGTATCGGATGCATTGCCTTGAAGGTATTCGTTTGGTAATTGTTGTAGAAGGCCTAATACACTGCCCAGCTTAAATAAAATACCTGCTAAGTTACTCGCCTCAGTTTCATTACTTTTACTTTTGTTAATATCTCGCGCCAAATCAAAGAGTACTGCAAAAGCCTCAGGCGTATTAAAGTCGTCGTCCATCGCCTTGTTAAAACGCTCAACATAAGGAGAATCATCAAGCGATACATCTTTATTAGGCGCTACATCACGCAATGCGGTGTAGAGTCGCTCTAATGCAGCTCGAGATTGTACAATGTTATCCTCAGAATAATTTAGTTGGCTTCTGTAATGTGCTGATAGCAAGAAATAGCGCAGTGTTTCAGCATCGTAGCTTTCCAAAACATCACGCAAAGTGAAAAAATTCCCTAAAGACTTGGACATTTTCTCTTGATTGACTTGCACCATCCCCGAATGAACCCAATAATTTACATAAGGCGTATCAAATGCGCAGCAAGATTGTGCCACTTCATTTTCATGATGAGGGAAAATAAGATCAGAGCCACCACCATGAATGTCGAACTGAGCTCCTAAATGCTTATAGTTCATAGCAGAGCATTCAATATGCCAACCAGGACGCCCATTTCCCCATGGCGAGGACCAGAAAGGCTCATCAGGTTTTGCGGCTTTCCACAACACAAAATCCATTGGATCTTTTTTACTTTCATCGACTTCTACACGAGACCCTACATTCAATTGCTCAAGATCTTGTTTGCTCAGCTTGCCGTAATCAGCATAACTATTCACCTCAAACAAAACATCACCAGAATCCGTCACATAAGCATGCCCCTTATCGATTAAGCGCTGGATAACATCAATAATCTCACTCATGTGTGTGGTAACTCTGGGCTCAACATCAGGCTCAAGCAAGCCAATCGCCGCAAAGTCCTCATGCATCATACTTATCGTCCGCTCTGTCAACTGAGAGTGAGTCTCCTCATTCTCCTGTGCTCGCTTGATGATTTTGTCATCAATATCAGTAATATTTCGAACATAGCTGACATCGAAACCGGCATGACGTAAATACCGCACCATAACGTCAAAGCTGAGATAAGTTCGCGCATGCCCCATATGGCATAAGTCATAAACCGTGATACCACAAACATATAAGCCCACCTTGCCTGATTCTATCGGTTTAAAAACCTCTTTTTGGCGAGTCAAAGTATTATATATCTGAAGCATTTACGTTCTATTCCTATTGTTTGTAAAGCAAACGATTTTAGCACTATAGAGAGGCTAGCTGCATCTATATATCAATTAAAAATTACGCCAATTGCAAAGTGATTGTTACCAACATATTCAAAACGACCGCCAATACTTATCAATACCTAAACGATTCAAGCTAGAAGCAATCTATAGAAAAAACACCATCCACATGATTAATTGAGTGTAAGAGGCAACATCAAATCAAGTGGTTCAAAATACTATTCATTGAGATTCACTTATCTCTGCATCCTGAGATTAATTATTAATGCTGAGGCATTTGATAATCCGCTCGTTTGGGCTAGAATCCGCCTTTTCCGCAACAGGACATTGACTCATGGTCACTTTCAAAACCAATTACGGCGTTATTAAATTAAACTTAATGGCAGACAAAGCACCTAAAACTGTCGAAAACTTCCTTTCATATGCTAAAGAAGGTTTTTATGACAACACAATCTTTCACCGTGTTATTAACGGTTTTATGATCCAAGGTGGTGGATTTGAAGCGGACATGGAGCAAAAGCCAACTAAAGAAGCTATCGTTAACGAAGCTGACAATGGTGTCAAAAACAATACAGGCACTGTGGCAATGGCTAGAACGAATGAACCACACTCAGCAACTAGCCAATTTTTTATCAATGTCGCTGACAATGACTTTTTGAACTTCCGAGATGAATCTCCACAAGGATGGGGATATTGTGTCTTTGCAGAAGTTGTCGAAGGCATGGACATTGTTGAAAAAATGAAAACAGTTGAAACTGGCAACAACGGATTCCATCAAGATGTACCCGTTGACGATATTATCGTATTAAGTACCACTATTGACGACGAATAAGTCTCCACTATATGCGAGCCCTGTGCTCGCATACACTATTGAGATACAACCTACAGAATGTCGATAACTTACTTTATTGCCGATTTGCATTTAAGTGCAGAAAGGCCAGATATTACACAGTGTCTGGAACAGTTCTTAACAAAACAAGCTATTCATGCTGATGCGTTATATGTTCTTGGCGACCTATTCGAAGCATGGATAGGTGATGATGATATCAATGCTTTCACCTTAGGTGTGACGGAAGCGTTTAAACGTCTGGCAGATACCGGTGTACCCATTTATTTTATTCACGGTAATAGAGACTTTTTAATACGAAAACGCTTTGCTGAAAAAGCCGGCATGACGCTACTGCCTGAAGAACAAGTTATTGATTTATATGGTGAGCCAACGCTCATCATGCATGGTGACCAACTTTGTACACGAGATGTGGCTTACCAAAAGTTTCGCAAAAAAGCGCGAGGATGGTGGTGGCCAAAGCTCATACTAATGCTACCGCTAAGTACGCGGAGAAATATCGCAGCCAAAGGACGTAAGCAGAGCCAAGAAAAGCAGCAACAACTTTCTCAAGACATTATGGACGTCACACCGGAAGAAGTTGTCAACAGCTTAAAGGCTCACAACGTTAAACGATTAATACACGGCCATACTCACCGCCCTGCTGTTCACTCCATCCAATTGGGTAACGAAGAAGCCGAACGCATAGTGCTTGGTGATTGGTACACACAAGGAAGCGTATTGACGGTAACAAAAGATCACTTAACGCTAGAAAAGCATCCCTTTTAAATCTCTTGTAATTTGTTACGCACCTGTAAGCTCTCGAGTATAACCAAGACAAGAGCTATACAAGTCAAGAGCACCTGCCACCATTGGATATTTAGCTGTAAGGTGTATCTAAATAACGCAAGAAGTCCGAAATAAGCAATGACAGAATACTGAATGAGTACGCCTGAATATTGCCATAAGTTTTGTGCACGCTTTGATACCTTAGACAAACTAATAGACTTGGACACTCCCAACCCACAAAGAGCGCATAAAGCAACGACACCACCAACCAACATAAATGAAACCCAGACAAACAATTCAGGCCAGCCGATGACTTGCGCCGACTTCGCAGGGCCAGACCAGAGTGCATCCCAACTTACTGCCAGTATCAACCCCATACTCATCATTAACTGCCGCTCATCCATTTGATTGAAGCTCTGCGATGAATCTTCTTCTACCATGTAATCACCCAATTCTAAGTATAGAAAGCGCGCAATAAATGCAAATGCAATAACCCCAATGATAGGCGTTAATACAGGAAGCTTCTCTACACTAAAGTAGGTCAAAAGATATCCAACCATAGGGAATACCGTATGTGTGAAAGACACCCCGACAACCCAAAATATAACAGCTTTTGGGGTTGTTAGATGTTTAGCACGAATCATAGTTGCCACAGCAACGTCCGCACCAATACCAAGCCCCATGATGAGGCTTGCCAGAGTGAAGTCTAATAATGGAAATGCCATTACTGATCTCCTGTTCCGCTGGCATTTTTAGCAGAAACTGATACGTCATTAGCAAGCTCTTGGGATTCGGATGGTATATCGAAATCCGTACCTCGCCAGTCCAAGAAAATAGTGCCGTCTCTAAATATTTTATCTTCCGACAGCCCCGCTGATACTTCGATAATTTCCCTATGCACATTTTCAGGTGTAGACACCACAGGGTCACGGCCTTTATCAAACCGCTGCTGACTAACCAGCGCCATGTAAGATTTATTGAGTGCATAGGCTCGCTCTCGGCTCGGTAGAATAAGATGTCGAATGTCTTTATCTCCTGTCACCGACGCTTTGCGAACTTCTGACTCATTTAAACGACCATCCTTAAAGAAACGCTGCATGATCTCACTATTGTTACGAAATTCATCACCACCGCCATTTCGCAGGAAATAAGTCATAATCTCTGGCATATCATGACCTAATTGAGGCACATCAGGGATACCAGCAAGATCCATCTCTCCCCAACCATGCTTACCAGGCACCTTTCTGGGGAATCCGAAGCTCTGATCAGCAGTGACACCAATATTGCCATGACACCCCATACAATAGTAAGTCTCTTGGTCTGTTTGAGCTCGCAACCTCCCTTGAGCATCTTCAATAAATCCTTGTAACTTCCAACCAATATCAGAACGCATACCTGACACACCATTCCCAGCAAAAAGCGGTAAGCGCTCTTCTTCTTTATTGTCTTCTTCATGATCGTAGTAACTGCTCATCGACCAACGATCAGTCTCCATATTTTTTACCGAATAGCGCACTTCTTTCATACGTTTTGACAAGAGGTTTGGAGAATCAGGATCAACGTACCTAACGGTATGAAGAAACTCGGTATACCTTGGATATAAGTTCTTTTTAACTGGGTAATCTGATGCACCACCGGCATAGAACTTCGGCAGCGATACAATCCTCGTCACACCTTTGGTTAACTCACCGTCACCGTCTAAGTCGATGTTGGCAATGACTTCATCTAACGGTTCCACTGTTCTATTCGTGGGTGTATTTGCATTACCTCCCGTTGTCATTGTTGCTTCAACAATAGCCAAATTAACCTTGTATATTTCTTTAGATAAATTACCTGAACTATCCGTATAAAAGCGTTTTGGCAATCGAATCATCGTGTCATCTGTCGCACCGTTCGTCGGAAAGAAGGTGCCTAAGAAAGGTTTGTAAATGAACGACCGCCACCAACTGCCATCTAAAGCAAAGCCTTCATCATCAAAGCCAGCATGTAAATCAATGTCAGGCTCCCAGCCGGCGTAATTCACTTGTTGCAGCATTACTTTTCTGAAATTAGTGTAATTATCCTCTCGAATATATTTGAGCATATCATCATCAGATATCTGCTCAGTCACTGCTGAATAATCCTCAAATAAGTTATCCCAATTATTGGTCAAACCTATATCACTAAATGCATACTCTCTTTGTAGAGGCCAATCACTCTTAAAGTTACGTGCTGTTTTATCCGTATGACAAGCCCAGCAAGGATTGTTCTGTCCATCAGTTTTGGTATAGCACTGGGGAGGAATAACTGCTTCTGGATTGTCAATATCCCCCTTGGTTGAACCCGCTAAAGCCAATGGTTCATAGCTATCATCACGCACGACCGAATGAGGAGGGTTCGTTTTAACAATATCGCATCCACCGATAACCAAAAAAAAGAGTAGAGATAGTTTTTTCATTATTGTTCCTGACAATGGGAGCCTGAAATCAGGCCCCCACTTTTACTGACACAATGCTACTGGTTCCCAATAACATTGAATTCCCGTTGCTTATTCTGCTCCGTTCGGGAAAGTACTGGGATTACGTTCACCTGGATGTTGCACACCAAAGAAAATGGTACTCATATCAGAATTGAACGAAGGCCCTGTCGCCTCTGAGTCACTTGGCCCCGTAACCACACGGAAAGGCAGGCCAAATGTTGGATTAACGACACCAGGTTGACCGTCTTGGTGTGCAGGGTCTAAGTCAAGAAAGTACAAACCATCAGTTGTACCACGACTTGTACTGAAGTTACCGTCAGTACCGAACCATACACCGCCATCAGCATCAATCATGATGTTGTCAGGGTCTTCAAAACAGAACGTACAGTTACCTCGCTGGCCTTGAGCAGCAGCCCAAAAGGTAAAGGTATCAGAAGAACCAGGGTTAGTTTGATCACCTTCCTCAAGGACAAATATTGCTCCTTCGAAGTCAAGACGCTCATCAACACCAGATACACCACCTAACCCATCATTTAACATAAGACCTTGCTGATCTAAGGCTGTAGGGCGCCCATTATTTGTGAAAGCAATGTATAAACGATCGTCGATAGGGTTCCACTCAACATCCTCTGGACGATTCAGTTCCATAACACCCAGCTTCATTGATGCCGTGAACAGAGCAGCGTAAACAGTATTGTCATCAGGGAAACCACCGATGAAGTTGTAGTTCACATCTGTCAACGCTGCACTCACTGTTGTATCAGCAGCTAAAACAACGTTCCCTTCTTCATCAGTTGCGCCTGCGTTAGGTGCTGTTTGTGCTGTATTGGAAGTAGAAAGCAATATCCACTCACCATTGCCACGGTTATCTTCAGTTGGCGATACACAGCCTAATGCAAAAATAGCGGCTTTATCCTCTGCTGGTCCAGATTCAGAAACATCCGTTGTCGCACACGTTGATGTCGCATCAGTAGGGGCTAATGTGTAACCTGTACGGTTATCCATATCAGCGAAGTGGGCGACAAATAAACTCCCTGTATCGAGTAACGTACGCACTTGTGCACGCGTCATACCTTCAGAGTAATTACCTTCAGATACCCATTTGTAAATGCGCCCACTACGGCGATCATTAGCGGCATACATAACAACAGGCTGGCCATCAATCAACTCGAATTGCTCATCTGTTGCGAAGGTAGCGTTTTCCCAACGTGCACGCCCTAACGAACCAATCTTTCTGTGACCCGCGCCATCACCGCCATCAGCAACACTGGTATAAGCAACATTACTGTCTTCACGGATATCAATTTCATTTAAGAAACCATAAACATCGCGTTCATGGTTTAGTGATTCATCAGTAAAGGTAAATCTCGCAGATCCTGCTGCCGCTGGCGCGTAGTTGATAGTAACGTTCGCACCAGGCCCCCAAACACTGCCATCATTCGTCGGTGTGGGGTCAAACTCTTGTCGACTCCCCCACGCGTCTTCCAAATCACCAAACGAAGATTGAACATTTTCCTCCGCACTGATAATGGTTCCCCAAGGTGAGGTACCACCAGAACAGTTACCCAAAATACCACCAATCTGTCCGGCAAGAAGCGCTGATCCATCGTCATTAATATCGATATCATTCAATACAAAGTCAGTCACAGTAGACACTGTGTTGGAAGAAGCGTCAAAACGCTCTGCATCTGCGGTTAACTCTGTTCTCCACTCGCCATTCTCTTGCTGACTAACACGAAATACACTTCCACCGACCTGCGCTTTGTGGATATTGATGTAAGCTTCGGCTCGCTCCAAAGTCCAAGCTGCATCGCTGGTCACATCGAAGTTTAATATCCCCTGTCCCATAGCGAACAACGCATTAGATAAGTGTTGGCCTGTTGGTGCAGATCCTTCTTGAGGAATACCGTTGGATACAAACTCATGGTTAGCCCACATAATACCTGAACGAGGATCCCCGTTAAATTGTGGTGCGCTACCTACTTCATCATTAGCCCCCCAATCACTGTCCCATCCATCACCAAAGTATGACGTATAGTCAAGGTTGGCACCAAAAAGAGGGCCACTAGGATCTGTACTTAAGGGTTGAAACCATTGAGTAACAACATTACTGCCAATCCCCGGAATAGTTCGCACTGAATCAGTCACAGCTTGAGCTAGAGGGAAACCTACTGGAGCAGTGGTTGACGTAGCAAAAGAATCAACCATACCTCTAACAAATGCAGGTATCGAATTACCATCTGTACTAAAGGTTGCAACCAAAGAAGACATAGGTGCAGGTTGTTGTGTCGTACCACAACTCGTTACGAAGGAATCAACTTCAGCATCTTCCAAAATACCATCACCGTTATCATCAAGCCCGGTTTGGGTAATAACAAACCCATTAAAGCAAGGTCTGACACCTGGCGCTTGTAACTCGGTCACCGTTGTTAGCGAGACTAAGCTGCCTGAACCATCCGCACCCGCAGGGCCAGCTGGACCTTGCGCACCTGCAGGGCCGGCTGGCCCTTGTGCACCGTCATCGCCATCACAAGCGGATAGTGCAAATACTACAGACAACGCTAATAAAGATACTTTTGCATTGCTTTTAGAAAATATTGCCATGGAATTTCTCATTCTTTGGTTATTTATTAATAATTTGATAGACGTTTGCTTCCCTTTTTCGGGCGGAAATATGATGGGCAGATTAAATGACAGTTTGGTGACTCATTTGCTACAGATAGATGAATAGTTTGTTACAAGCAGAAGGAGGTATTGACTGGAAACATGCTATTGATCGCACATTACCAAGGTGCAGAGAAAATTAAAAAGTACTTTACTATCAACAAATTAAGATACAAAAAATGATAAACTCAAGTTGAATCATTCACATTAAAAAACATTCATATAATGAAATGGAAATTTATGACTACACGACTTTTTCATGAATAATTAAAGGTATGCCACTATGAAATTTAAAATCGTCATCTGATGATGAAATAAGTTCTGCTTCAACTTCACCAAAATAAGTAACTCTTTCAGTGATATCTTTGCCCGCAATTTCTGTCGCTAGTGTTAAATAATCTTGATAATGACGAGCCTCGGAACGAAGTAAAGAAATATAAAAGTCGCCTATCTTTTTATCGAGATAAGGGGCTATTTTAGCAAATCTCTCACAAGAACGCGCTTCTATGTAAGCACCACATATTAGCTTATCAATCAATGCATCGGGTTCATGTGTTTTAACATGCCTCAACAACCCTTTAGCATAACGGCTAGAATTAATATTGTCGTAATCAATACCATAATCGCTCATGATTTCCAACACTTGATAAAAATGATGTAACTCTTCCTTTATTAATAACACCATTTTATTGATTAAGTTCTGGCTGTAAGGAGAACCCGACTTAGCAATCATGGACTTATTAAGTTTTAACTTATCTAAATTACGCCAATCGCCAACTTTTCTATAGGTGAAATCTTCGTATGGCTTTAACCACTCAAGTAACGCCCTGGCACTGTCACTATCCACTGCGTAGCGGCGGATTAAAAACATGGCACTCTGAGCTGCTTTTAATTCGCAAACTAGGTGATCAGTTAGTAAGACTCGCAAATTCTCTGGTTTAATGGCTTCATCAACCCACTCTTCAGGCGTATCACAGATTAAAAACTGTCTAATAGGGGTAAGTAAGTCTTCCAATTAAAACCTCATGGGTATTGATATTAACAAAAGAGAGTAAGTCTTCCTTATGATAACAACATCCACTCCTACACGAAAACTTCTGCACGGTTAAATTCACCTAAGAACTTCCACAACAATTTCTTTTATAGAGTGAATTATTTAAGAGTTGTTGTTTTTTTACACTAAAGCCAAATAAATATCGCAAAGATATGATTAAGCAGTTGACGAGGTGCTACAGGTTAGCAACAATACATGTTAACCAAGTGTTAACAATTTAACACTTAGACAAACTTATCGATCAAATAAAAATCAATTGGCGAGTATTTTGTATGATATTGAATCACCTTTGGGGAATTTATACACATCCCAAGCAGGAATGGGCAACAATAGATGAGCGACATGAGAGCTATTTTTATAGTTTGACTCATATGGCTCTCATATCTTTGATACCCGCATTAACCACCTATTATGCATCAGCGCATTTAGGATGGAGCATTGGCGTAGGCGATCCAATCAAGCTCACTGAAAGTAGTGCCACATTAATGAGTATTGGTATGTACTTTGGATTGATGACTGGCGTGGTAGCACTAGCAATTCTCATTCAAGAGTTAGCAAAAATATTCGATTCTAAACCAACGTATACTCAATCACTTGAGTTAGCAGCTTATACGGCTACGCCATTGTTTATGGTTGGCTTTGCATCTCTATATCCTGTCGTGTGGTTTGTCACATTAGTCGGGCTCGCAGGATTAACCTATTCAATTTACTTACTGTATACCGGTGTTCCTATCATCATGCATATACCGGAAGAGAAAGGGTTTATTTACTCAAGCTCAGTGGTCACTTGCGGTCTTATTTTGCTCGTCATTTTAATGGTAGGTTCAGTGCTACTATGGAGTGTTGGTATGGGGCCAATGTATACACATTAAACATTGTGCGTATATCTCATCAATAAAAAAGGCAGCTTATTCGCTGCCTTTTTTATATCTACAATCTGCATTCATAGCCTTCACATACATCAGTACTAGAAAGTTATTGAGCTTCTACCTCAATGTTATGCATTTCCAAATTGCTAAGCTCCAATTGATTAGAATCCATTTTAGCTTCTTCGTTACGTAGGCTATCCAGATGATCTAAATAGGCCTGATTAACGTCACCCGTTATATAATTACCATCAAAAACTGCTGTGTCAAAACGTACTATATCGGCATTCTCTTCCCTAACAGCTTCAACTAAGTCCGCAATATCTTGATAAATAAGTCCATCAGCACCTATTAAATCGCAAATTTCCTCTATATCACGTCCATGAGCGATAAGCTCATTAGCGCTGGGCATATCAATACCATACACATTAGGGAACCTGATCTCGGGCGCTGCAGAGGCGAAATAAACTTTCTTTGCACCTGCTTCTCGTGCCATATCAATAATCTGCTCAGAGGTTGTGCCTCGCACAATAGAATCATCGACTAGCAACACATTCTTGCCTGCAAATTCAGACGATATTGCATTCAACTTTTGACGCACTGATTTTCTGCGCATAACTTGCCCAGGCATAATAAAAGTACGTCCAATATATCTATTTTTAACAAAACCTTGTCTATAAGGTAACTGTAGTTCATGCGCAATCTGTAAAGCGATATCACATGACGTTTCAGGAATAGGTATAACCACGTCAATATCCAAGTCAGTCCACTCTCTAGCAACTTTTTGCCCCAACTTACGTCCCATATTGACACGAGATGCATAAACCGACATACCATCAATGAAGGAATCCGGTCGAGCAAAATAGACAAATTCAAAGATACAGGGTGAGTGTGATGGATTTTCTGCGCATTGTTGTGTGAATAGTTGACCGTCTTCAGTAACGTAGACGGCTTCACCAGGTGCTACATCGCGAATAAACTTAAAGCCGATAGCATCCATAGCGACACTTTCAGACGCCACCATGTACTCTTCACCTTTTTCTGTCGTCCTTTTACCTATAGATAAAGGACGAATTCCATACGGGTCTCTAAATGCCACCATACCATGACCAATAATAGCTGCCACGATGGCATACGCGCCTCTGATTTTAGCGTGAACCTTAGAAACAGCAGCAAAAACCTCTTCTGGCTTAACTTCGAAGCTAGCGCTCTGCTGTAGTTCATACGCAAAAATATTCAGCATCAATTCTGAATCAGACGTTGTATTGATGTGTCGTCGAGCCGTTTTAAAGACTTCTTGTTGCAGCTCAGCGGCATTAGTTAAGTTACCATTATGCGCGAATGCGATACCAAAGGGTGAGTTCACGTAAAACGGTTGCGCCTCTGCTGAGCTTGAACTTCCGGCGGTAGGATAACGAACATGTCCTATTCCAAACGAGCCGCTTAAACGTTGCATATGCCTATTGCGAAACACATCTCGCACTAAACCATTTGCCTTACGCAAATGAAACATACCTTGATCAACAGTCACAATACCGGCTGCGTCTTGACCTCTATGTTGCAGAACGGTCAATGCATCAAAAAGAGATTGACTAACGGGACTTTTACCAACAATTCCGACAATACCACACATGGAATGTACCTACAGTTAAATGGGCTTTAGAAAGCTAGATGTTGTTTTCAAATATTCAAAGAACCATTCAATAACAACTCGAAATTCGGGGATCAGTATCGATGTTTGCCACCATTGTGTACTCGGTGATGGCGTAAACGCATCCATAAAAAACAACAACGCGCTGACAACAAGTGCACCACGTAATAAACCAAATACAGCACCCAGTACCCTATCTGTTCCACTTAAGCCTGTTTTCTGAACAAGCTGACTGATCAAATAATTAATTAAGCCGCCGAGGATAAGCGTGACGACAAAGAGGATAGTAATAGCAACGCCGTTTCTTAACAACGCATCTTCAATTTGAGTAAGGTAATGAGCAAGATCAAGGTAAAACTTACTGGCGACAAAAAAAGCAGCAAACCAAATAGCTAAAGATATAGCCTCTTTAACGAAGCCTCTTACTAAGCTGATAACGGCTGATAACAAAATCACAGCCAGAATAACAAAATCAATCCAGTTCATTTCACGCTTTACTGAGCTTTTTCGCGGTGCGTATTATAGCCGAGTCGATAGCAAAGATCTTGTGCTATTCAACTTTAAAAGCTGTCACTCTACCTTTTAAAGAAGTCACCTCTGTTAAATGAGGTAACGCTTTCTCTAATGAAGTCTTGTCTAAATCAGGACCAACAAATACTTTGGTCAATTCGCCACTCGAGGTTTGTACTTTGCGGCTAAACGCCCGATATCCAGCCTTCTCTAAACTATTGAGTAGTTCTCTAACATTTTTTTGATGACGGAAACTACCTAATTGAACAACCCATCCGACGCTTGCTTCATCAGTTTCAATCTCTGGCATTTCTGCTACTGGCGCTTTCTCTATAACCTTTGCGGAGTCAGTCTCACTCGTAGTTATATTGGCTTGAGTACTCTCTGATGCTTGCTCATTATTTTCACTTGATGATGATGAGGGCTCGTCGTCCACAGCAGGCTCATTAACAATCTCTATTTGGCGCTGACTGTTTTGTTTGACTTCATCTTTTGGGAATTCGGATACTCTCTGTAAAAGAGGCATCTCAGGCGCATCTGGGAGCGACGCGAATCGCCCATCGTGTGTTTGTTTTTCACCATCTAAAATATCGGGTAGGAAGATCACTACAAGCGCAACAATAATCACTGTACCAACTAAGCGATTCTGAAATGCAGATGCCAATGAAATCCCCTCTATTTAATAATCTGATGATCAAGCACTGCTGATACGGTTAGGAAAGAGCCAAACACCACTATGACGCTGTTCTCTCCCACTGTATTCAACGCATGTCGATAAGCTTCGATAACTGACGCGTATTCTAGCACTTTTTGCTCACTATCCAACTGACTTGCCACATCATTTGCCTTTGCACCACGAAAATCGTCAATGGAAGCAATATGCCAAACAGCATTCATACGCTGAAGTGGTAATAGTGTTTTACGAATGTCCTTGTCTTTTAACATGCCACAAACGAAATGAATGTTTCCAACGTCCAAAGCTTGCAACTGCATAGCTAGATAACGAGTTGCTTGAGGGTTATGCGCAACATCAACATAGGTTACCGGCGCATTAGAAATTTGTTGGAGGCGACCTGTCAACTGAGTTTCTTGGCACAATGTTGTCATGACTTGTTTATCCAAGGACAAGCCCAACCAATTCACAACAGCGAAAGCTGTCGACGCATTCTGTATAGGTATATGACACGGAGGCAAATCAATTCCTTGCTGGTTTCCTTGAGACCAAGTCCACCCACCCTCTCTTTCTCTATAAAAGAAATCCTTATTTTGCCATTTTGCATTCACGCCCAGTGCATTGACTTGCTTATAAACGCTTTTAGGCGGATCTAAATCACCGATAATGGCATCACCTAATTCTCGCATGATACCCGCTTTTTCAAAGCCAATTTTTTCTCTCGTATCACCTAGCCAATCTTGATGATCTAAGTCAACTGTTGTTATCACAGCCAAGTCACTATCAACAATATTAACGGCATCCAGTCGCCCACCAAGGCCAACCTCAAGTAAAATCACATCAACCGGATTCTGATTTATAAGCCACAACGCAGCTAAGGTAGCAAACTCAAAGTAGGTTAGCTCTACTTCTTGCCTGAGTGCCTCAATCATTGCAAATGCCTGACAATGCTGACTTTCAGAAAGCATCTGACCATTCAGCCGTAAACGTTCTCGGTAATCTTGAATATGAGGTGAGCTATAGACGGCTACCGACTTACTTGCTTTCAAGCATGCTTGCTCAACAAACGCACAAGTCGTGCCTTTGCCATTAGTACCAGCAACAGTGATCACTTTTGAGCTTGAGAAGTCAGTATTTAATTTATCAAAGACATACCTAAGCCGGTCAAGCCCTAACTCGATATTGGCAGGGTGGAGCTGTTCTATATAAGAAAGCCAGTCACAAAGTGTAACTGGCTTTTGAGTTTTTGATACAGACACTGTTATAAATGTTTGTGGTGAAGCTTGCTAAGAATACTGAACAAGGTATCACGCATTTCTCTACGATCGACAATCATGTCGATAGCACCTTTCTCAAGAAGAAACTCAGCTCTTTGGAAACCTTCTGGTAACTTTTGTCGAACAGTTTGCTCGATAACTCTTGGACCTGCAAAACCGATAAGTGCTTTAGGTTCGGCAACGTTAACATCACCCAACATTGCTAAACTCGCTGATACACCGCCCATAGTTGGGTCAGTTAATACTGAAATATAAGGCAAGCCTTTTTCACTCATTTTTGCCAATGCAGCACTGGTTTTGGCCATTTGCATTAGAGACATAAGCGCTTCTTGCATACGAGCACCACCACTCGCAGAAAAACAAACCAAGGGATAGTTATTAGCCAAGCAGCATTCAACTGCTTTTATGAAGCGAGCGCCAACAACCGAAGCCATAGAGCCGCCCATAAAATTAAACTCAAAGGCAACGACAACAACTGGCATACCATTCAGTTTCCCTTGAACAGCAATAAGTGCATCTTTCTCGTTTGTAACTTTTTGTGCTGATACGATGCGATCTTTATACTTTTTGGAGTCTTTAAACTTCAATACATCTTGAGGCTCTAGATCTTTACCTAGCTCTTCCCTCTCACCTTTATCAAGAAAACTGTCGATACGAGCACGTGACCCAATTCGCATGTGATTGTCGCACTTGGGACAAACTTCGAGCAAACGTTCGAGTTCCTGTTTGTACAAAACGCCACTACACTGACCACATTTAGTCCAAATTCCTTCAGGTACGTTACTCTTTGTTGAAGATTGCGTACGGGGAAGAATTTTCTGAATCCAACTCATATTTCGTTTTCCTGCGTAATAACCATGGCACTGTCATCATACCTTAATTATGATGTGCTCTATGAAAGCGGCGACATTAAACCACAAATGCACCGAATTTCGTACCACTAACTGGTCGGATACCGTTAATTATACCGATCTACCTTAATAATCGCTCAGCTCATAAACTTCTGACGAGCACTCAAGCAATGCCTGTTTTCAAAGTGGAGCTAGTGGCTTTTCAATAAACTATAATGATGTAGTTTCTAGCATCTACCAATACTTATACACGCAAACTTAAGAAACGCTAATCTTTAAGTTGTAAGAAAATAGGTCCTAAGCTCTTTCTGGGTAAATCGAATGTTTCTGGATAAGTGACATCAACAAGATAAAGACCGTTCGGTTTTGCTGTAGCTGAAGCCACGGCTCTGTTTTTCAGTGCCAATAACTCCTCAACCCAATGCTCAGGCTTTTCACCTTCACCAATAGTAAAAAGAGTCCCAACAATATTGCGCACCATATGATGAAGAAAAGCATTGGCTTGGATATCAACAATAACGTATTCACCTAACCTTGATATAGTTAAATGCTTTATTGTTCTTACTGCGGTATTGGCTTGGCAAAAAATAGCGCGAAACGAAGTGAAATCATGTTCACCGATAAGGCAACGCGAAGCTCTTGTCATAGCCTCAACATCGAGCGGTTTATAGATATGAGATAAACCTGATTTGAGAATGCCACTACGAAGCTTTTGGTTAAGAACAATGTAACGATAGCGCCTCGCCGTTGCAGAAAAACGCGCATGGAAATCGTCGGGGACCTGCTTCGACCAACGGACAGCAATATCGTCAGGAAGCTTAGTATTCATCCCCATCGTTAATGCTCGGTCAGGTCGTTCGTTGTTCGTATCAAAGTGAACAACTTGCCCTGTTGCGTGAACGCCAGCATCTGTTCGTCCTGCACAACTAATGATTACTTTCTCATTAACAATATGGCTTAATGCTTTCTCAACTTCTTGTTGGACACTATTAACTTCTTGTTGGCGCTGCCAACCACAATAGCGGCTACCATTATATTCAATTCCTAACGCGTAACGCATAAGTTCCTGCTTTATACTCACTATTATTTAAGTATTGGAATGGTGACAAATCTTAGGTTGTAGTATTGAACAATGATATCTTTTTCAGATGTGTTGAATGCCTTACCTAGTGCTATTTTTGAGTACCCATTATGAGACGCGCATCATACTACAAAGCTCATAATACACCACTTAAAAATCTAGGCTCATGGCCTCTTATATCAGCAATACCGGATGATCTTTCAGCTAAACTATGTGAGCTTAGCTAAAATTTGAGCGGCTTCTTGCTGTTGCTCTAACGTCCCGGTATCCATAATTTTTTGCAACATTTCTTTAGCTGACTCATTGTCGTCAATTTCAATATAAGCACGTGCTAAATCCAAATGACTACTTTCTGTTTGGTCATTATCAACATCAATCAAATCATTGTCATCGACTAATTCGCCAAACTCTTCAATAGCTAAATCAAGATCAATAGGTTGCTCAATCAGTACTTCACCCTCCGCATCAACACTTTCATCAATCAAATTGTCTATATCAAGAAAACCTTCATCCAGATCAGGCTCTTCAATTTGACTTTCAGCAATATCGTGGGCTTCTATAGCTTCTTCAGTATCACCGGTTTCTTCAGCTAGCAACGCTTCGAGGTTAAGTTCGGGGACGGCGTCAAATGGGTTAGGTGCCTCAGCAATTTCTGGCTGGGCTTCTTGAGTACTATCTTCACTATCAATATTCTCAAGTAGTTCATCAAAGCTAACATTTTCAAGCTCTTGCAATACATCATCATCAGGTGCATTGCTAACTGCACTTTCTGTGACAGTATTAGTCTCCAATTCTTCAGAAGGCTCGTCATCCAACCAATCATCCAGACCAGGCAAGTCTGAAAGCTCGTCGTCGACATTTTCTACATCCAGTTCTTGTTCATGCAATTCAACTTCTTCTGGTTGCAATTTCTCAATGCGCTCTTCTAAATCACTGACGGACTCCTCCACAGGAGCTTCTGTAGCGATATCGTCCATATGAGCGGAAAGTGCGAGATCATCAAGATCTAACCTATCAGACACGTCATCTTCTAATAATGCTTTACTGGTATGTAGCTCTGATTCAGAAGTTTCATGTTCATCTTCAAGGTCATCTAACCTGAGGTCATTCTCATCTAATTCAGCCAGCAGCTGGTCGGGGGATTCATGTTCTCCTGATAAGTCTTCAAGAACATCTTCTAACTCATCTTCAGCAAAATCCTCTAAAGCTTGATCAAGTTCGTCTAACTCACTAGATTCAGGTACGTCAGGTAGTAGCTCATCAAGCTCACCTTCGTCAATATCAGTATCGAATTCTTCATTAAGAGATTCTTCCAGATCGAAGCCATCATCATCAACTCCAACAATCTCACTAAGTTCTTCTATATCCTCTTCATCAAGATCATCTTCTACGATATCAAGAGGTGACTCGGTTGTTTCTTCAATATCATTCAAATCAACATCAAGGCTGATTTCATCATCCAAAACACCATTATTGTCTTCTATCGCTGTTTCGGCAGACTGCCCTTCTTCAATTTCCGGCAGCGAATCTTCTTCATCAACAACACTATCTTCAACATCGATCAGCTCATCATCGATATCTTCATCAACTATCACCGACTCTTCGAGATCGTCTTCGCTTAACTCAGCCTCTAGTGTTTCAGCTGATTCTGATTCAATCTCATCATCTTCGATATCAAGGTTGATAACTTCGTCATCAGCTACTGACTCTTCTTCACCATCAACAGACTCTTCAAAATCGTCTTCGCTTAACTCGGTCTCTAGTGCTTCAGCAGGCTCTGACTCAA